>DATGXI010000019.1:0-79399 GCA_035299065.1 Flavobacteriales bacterium | reverse complement strand
CCGCCATAATTATAAAAAGAAAAAAGATAAGATCACCAAAAAAGTATTTTCCTCCCTTCAGGTAAGCCCCAATCACGTAGTTTGGCACAATTATATACAATAAAACATAGGATAATAACTTTTGAGCTGAGGTACCCATTGCAGGCGAATAATACAAACCAATAAGTCCCATTATAAAATAAGGAATAAAAAGAAGGTAATAATTTACAAATACCTGCCTGTTATTTACATCGGCAATAAAAAATAAGAATAACAGAATTATGTAAATGTTTTTATAAGATTTGGCAAACGAAGTGCCCGTTTCGAGGCTATCAGATAAAACAAGTATAAATATGAACCCCATAAGCATATCGGCCGTAAGGTTTTTAAAATTAAAAAGCACCAGGGTAGCCGTTATAAAGATGAAGTGAACCGAACCAAGGTAGGCTCCTACAATCAGCCAGGCTAGCATGATCATGATAAGCTGAAAATTACCTCTTATTAATTCACTTACCCTCATTTCAAATGTTTTGCTATATGCTGGTTTATGTAGTTAATTCGCGAATGGGCAAACGCTTTTAACGCGTTTACATTCCTTTGCCATTCATCAACATCAACGGGTTTGCGCCACCTTTCTAAATGAAAAGTCATTTTGCTCCTTAGCAATGAAACGTAATTATCAATGGTTTTACACAGGTTATTTTCACTCAGTTCGTTTTTCATTAGTGTAACAAGTGTTTGTTTCAATTTTAACCTGAAGGCTCCGGAAGTCATAAGGCAACGAAAAATAGTTCCCATTGGCCCTTGGCTAGCTTTGAGATATGCTATCATATCTGTTTCAACTGCTTTTGAACCCGTATACCCCATACCGTAATCAAGGTCAAAAAAAATGAACCTCCACTTGGTTTCCTCTTTACTGTTTTGAATTTTAAATGCTTTTATGTTATTTGACGGCCAATCGGTATTGCAGAAAAAAATCTGGGCCGAAAGGTATTTTACAAAATTATCCATGTCCAACTGCTCACTAATGTCATGCATTGCTTCCAGAGACGGATTATTGCTTTCCTCCACTACTTTTAAAAGTCTATCCAATTGAGATTTTTTCCCGCTTTTTAATTCCCAGTTTTCCATAAAAGTAACATAACGGGATTTAATATTTCTTTTTTCGGCAACCCATTTTTCATCACTGCGCGTACGAATTGAATGTACGCCCCAATAAAGGCCATTTATGTAAACAGTGCACAATTTAAAGGGAAGTGTCTCAAGCCCGGCATGCTGCATAACCTGCTGCATAACACCATCACTTATCAATGTTTTTAGTCCATCGTTTCCACCGTTGCGTAATACCATAGAGGAATAGTAAGTAGAGTCACCAAAAACATCATACGCAAACCTTCTTTTTCCTTTTTTTTTGCCTGCTTTCAAATGCAGCGATTTTTGAGGAAAGTACCTAGTGGCATTACCAGCAATGGAAACATCAACTGTTTGGCTAAACAATGCCTCACCGGCTGAATCATAATAAGTACATAAGCCCTTACGTTTATTTTCCTTTGATTTTTCGAAGTAATTTGCAGGTGATGTCCAGTGCTTTGGATAAAAATCATGACGCGTAATGAAAAAAGACTTATTTCCCTGAACATATATCCCGTTAGAATTGCTAAAAAAATCGGATGGGTTTATGATCAATGAAACAACAGGAAGTCCTTTTGAGGCTGCTTTATTTGTTATTGTTAAGCATGCAACCTGGTTCTTGGTTGGACCCTTTTTTTTAAAAATCGCCAGGCTTGCATACTCTGTGCTTATGGATGGTGTTTTCCAAATGGGCGATGTTGGTATTTTATCAATTCCTGTAACATTATGAAATAAATTACCCTGGCCCTTTTGTTTAAAAAAATGCCCTTTATTCGAATAAAAAAGTTTTTTATCGCGATTGAGAGGAATCTTATAGCAATTATGCGGTACAAAACCTGCCAAGTGATCTATGTTTTCAAACACATGTGGCTGTGACGCAACGCCTACATAGTTAGCCGCAAAATATACTGTAGAAAAAACCAGTAGAAAAAATAAATAAGCAGCTTCTTTTTTCATGCCTTAATTTACCTTTTTGGTGTTGCAAAGTACAACAAAGGGAAAACAAGAAAAACATACACGCTACCTGTTACCGCTAAATTGCCTGCTCCACAACCCCAGGCGGCTCCTGAACAAAGTAAAAACAAGATACGGGAACGAATCGATAATTTTTCACCAGCGGATGCCAAAACCAATAAGAAAAACCCAAATAAAACGGCCAACCAAGGGCTTCTTAAAGCAAAAACAGCAATTAAGGTTAACACCACTTGCAAAACAACCAGGTACCTGGTCAACCACTCCTCTTCTGCACCAGGTGTTTCACGTAGCCAAAAAAACCGGATGACCAACGCAATTATTGCCGAACTGGTTAATTGAATCGTTAAAAAAGGAATATCCTGTGGTGTAAATCCACCAAAAGCATCGGCTAAAATACGTTGAAACATAAAGTACAAATTACCTGTCAAATATCAGGTTTTTTTAGGCATGCTACACCCTGTGTACATTTATCTTTATCATCGAATTATGTGAATAAGGCATTTTTAGTGATGAATAGGCCGTATAAAATACCTTTACCTGTTTATTTATTATTAGCTTTGCGATAACTAGAACTGTGTATAAGAATCGACTTATTATATTGTATTTTTGCCTGATTAACACGGCCTTACAGGCTCAAATCAAGGTTTTACCAGGAACCAGTATAATCATTCATACCGGAACTACACTTCGCTTTAATAGCAGTACTTCCGATAGTTTAATTACAGATACCCTAACACAGATACTTAACAATGGAGCCATTTTTCTTGATACAACTACTATTGTTTCAGAGTTTAAAGGTTTTCCGATAACCGGATCGGGTTATGAAACCGTTAGTAAAAATGTAACTATAATTGGCTCTACAGCAAACGTAAACGGACTTGGATTAAATTTAAATGCAGCCTCCTTTACATCACCAATAATATTGAAAAGATGGCATGTTGCAACCACTAACCAGATGGGTGATAATTCAGTCAAACGAGTTTTTCACCTCAATTGTACTAACGTATCAGACACGTATTCGGTAAGTTTTGAATACGACTCAACGGAGCAAAATGGGCTTGACAGTTCACTTATGCTCATTTACAACTCAACTGATTCAGTCTTGTGGTCAAACCTTGGAGGTTACCCTTTAAACCATAGTGTAACTGGTGCCGAAAACAGTTCAGGAAATAACTACTTTACCCTATTCAACGCATCATTAACGTCACCTTATTTTTCCGATAGTGTTTATTGTTCAAACGATTCGCTTATTGTACCATTTACCATCACAGGATTATTCAATACCAATTCGCAATTCATACTTCAATATTCAATGGACACAGGTTTTTCTCCATTAACCAATTTTGATACACTCACATCCAGCGGAAACTTTGAAGGAATTTTACCGTTAGGTTCTGCCCTTGGAGACACTATTTACCTCCGTATAATTTCGGTTAACCCAACATTGAATAACATTCAAGCAGGAAACGTTATTGTGTATTCATACCCTGTTGTTTCGCTAACCGGTCTTGCCAACGCGTATTGTTCAAATAACACTCCTGCTATTTTAACAACATCTCCTGCTGGTGGAATTTTAACAGGTTCCGGCATAATTGGCACTACGTTTGCCCCTGATATTGCCGGCCCAGGGTCGCATATTGTAACGTATACCGTTTCATATAGCAGCTGCGCATCTGTTGTTAGCGACACTACAATGGTAAATGCTGCTCCTGCTGTAACGTTAAATTCACCCCAAACAATATTTTGCCTGGGTGGTCCCGCCATCAACCTTGCCGGAAGCCCTTTGGGGGGCACGTTCTCAGGATTTGGATTAACCAGTTCGGTTTTTAGTCCGGTTAACAGTGGAACTGATACGGTTTTTTACACATATACTGACAGCCTTGGCTGTGTTTCTTATGACAGTTTAATGTTTACGGTTAATACTTTACCTGTGGTGATGGCCGGAAACGATACTGCATTATGTGACAATACACCCTCTTTTACTTTTATTTCAAGTCCGGCAGGTGGATACTGGAATGGAACAGGAATAACAGATACACTTACCGGGGAATATAACACTTCACTTGCTGGCACCGGAACGTTCTCAATTGCGTATATATATACCGATGGACTTACTGGTTGTGTTAATTCCGATACGCTTGTTGCTTCTATAAACAGTTCTCCTGCAAACCCCGTAATAACAGCAACAGGCGCAACACTCACCAGTTCGGTAAGTGGGGTTTCCTATCAATGGTACCTTGACGGATCACCCATTAGCGGATCCAACAGCGTTTCAATTACAGCCGCGGTTAATGGCGTTTATACAGTAAACGTAACCAACGCATCAGGATGTACAAGTACAGGTATGTTGAATTTTACCGGAAGTGACATTAACGAATCAGCCCAGAACTATGTTAGAGTTTATCCGAACCCTGTTAAACAAGGCGGCATTCTGCACGTGACCAGTACTCAGGACATGTTATATGAGTTGACAGGGATTGATGGAAAAAAAATAGCGAAAGGAAAGACGCAACAAAATGCAATTGATATTCATTTTTTGCCAAATGGAGCGTACATGTTGTTTTTAACCGATGACACAGGAACGTTATATACGTATAAAATTATTGTAGCATAATGAGGCGAATTGCATTTAAAATAGCTTGTTTAATCCTGTTGTATTTTACAACCGGTGCTTCTGTTTTTTGCCAGGTTGAAATAAAAGATAAAATAATTCTTACAAGTCCGAATCCAAACGAACGCCAGGTTAAAGGCCTTGCTTATCCTGATTCGCCTTCAAGTGCAGTTAATGCCTCGGCTGTTCAATCAGGGCAACTTGTTTATAGTGCCGCCACAGGAAACGACACCCTTTTGCTGACATTACATCCTGCTCCTTTAAATTATGTCAAAGGCATGGTTGTTTATTTCAAAGCACCGTCAACAAACACTTCATCAGTCAAAATTAATGTAAATGGCCTTGGAATTGTTCCTCTTTTCAAAGAGGTAAATCAGAATATTGACAGTGCCGAAATACTGGCAGGACGCGTTATTTCAGCTATTTTTGATGGAAATGCTTTCCAGGTTACATGCAGGTTAAACCAACCTTGTCCTTCTGGATTTGTTGATGTGAATGCCAAATATTGCATTGAAATAAATGAGCGCGACAGTTTGAATTTTTATGATGCCATGAAAACCTGCGGTGATTTGAATGGCAAAATATGTTCATGGAGTGAGTGGTATTATGCCTGTCAAAAAACAGCCTTAGGCCTGAATGATATGACTAATAACTTTGAATGGATTGACGATGGCGCAAATTATACAAGTTCAGCAATAAATGCACGTGTAGCAGGGAGTCCTGATTGTGTAACTCCGAGCAGTATTCCTGTTAACAACACAAATCTTAACAAGTTCAGATGTTGCTATTACCGAAAATGAAACTTATTTTTTGCACCATATTATCCTTCATATGCTTCCTGACTTACGGTCAGGTTGAAATAAGCAACAGTATTATTTTAAATTCGGCTGATAGTGCAAAAAGGCAAATATCAAATACTTCTTATCCCATTGATAGTGCCGATGCCATTAATGTAAATACTGTTGCCTATTCATATCTGCGTTACTACCAGGCAAGCGGAACTAACAACATATCCATTACAACCAATATTGCCTTGCAGGAATACGGTTCGGGTATGACTTTTCTTTTTAAAGTAACATCATCGAATACCGACAGCGTCATGGTTAATATTGATGGTCTTGGCGCGAAAAGGCTTTTGACCATACACAATCAACGATTAAAATTTGGCGACCTGGTTGCCGGCAATATCCACACCATTGTATACAATGGTTTATATTTTGTATTGTTGTCAGACACTGATCGTGGCTGTCTTAATGGATTTGTTGAAGTAAATGAAACCTATTGTATTGAAATAACTGACCGACCTGCAGTTTTATTTTATGATGCTACAAAAGTTTGCCAGGACATGAATGCTAAAATTTGTACATGGGGTGAATGGTATTATGCCTGTCAAAAATCCGGGCTTGGCCTAATTAACATGGTAAATAATTATGAATTTATTGATGATGCCCACGATCATGGCACCTTTGTTGGAATGGTAGGTGGTGGTGGCGTTTGCAACTTATTCACAAGCCTTAATGCAGGCACCGCCTTACGTCCATACCGTTGCTGTTACAGAAAATGAGATATATAACAACTATACTATTTTTAGTTCTCTTTTCAGGAGAAGTTTTATCGCAGGTAGAAATCGATAAAAACATTGTACTAACTGGTAATGATTCTTCTGAATTACAAGTTCGACAGGTAAATTCAATGCTTGATACAACCAACCTTGTATCTGCAATGACTTTTCAAAAAAATTCAATTGCATTTGCCAGTTCTGGTACATTTACCAATGACTCCATTTTACTCACCTCGCCAGTTACATTTACAGCTTATAAGAACGGACAAGTGTTTACATTTGAAATACCGGCTCAAACCAACGATTCAGTATACATAAACGTTAATGGGCTTGGATGGAAAAAGCTGCTTTATAAAAACACAAAACTTTTTTCACTTGCACTTAAGCAGGGACAAATGATTGAGACCATTTATAATGGTTCTGATTTCGAAATAACCTCGATTCTGAGGTCCAACTGCCCGGCAGGTTTTGTTGAGGCAAACGAGCATTATTGCATTGAAAAAAACGAAAGTCCTTTGGTTAATTTTTTTAGTGCCATTGTTACCTGCTCTAACAAAAATGCACGTTTGTGTACATGGAACGAATGGTACTATGCTTGTCAAAAGTCGGGCTTGGGATTGGTTAACATGACCAATAACTATGAATGGATTGATTCCGCCACAAACAGCACTAACCAGGTTGTTATTCTTGGCAATGGTGGTTGTTTGTTCAAAGCGCTATCGGTTAATACTACCCCTTATTTCTTTCGTTGCTGTTATTCAAAATAACATGCTAAGATTTTTATTCTTAATTATACTGATTTTTTCTGGCAGCCTTGCTTTTGCAGGAAATTGCAAATACATGCTTAAAGCCACATTTGCAAATGCCGCAAATAAAAAAATTGTATTATCTGGATACTATGGTATAAAGTTGATTCCGTTAGACTCGGTTGTTGTTTCTGCATCTGGCAAATTCCATTTTCTAAATAAAAAATACAGAGCCGGATTCTACAATATTAAAACCGCTAATGACGGCATTGATTTTATTTTTAATGAAAATGAATGTACTGAGATTAACTTTAAGGGTAAAAAGGCCGGAGATGAAATTGAAGTGAAAGGCGGAATCGATCAAAAAGGCTTAATCGAATTACGAAAACAAAAGTTAACATTGAGAGCTGCATTACAAGACCTTGTGAAAAAAGATACGCTATTAACTGATTTGACAAAAAGCGAAATCAAACGTTTGATTGAAGAAGACGCAAAAAAAACGGGCCAAGTGATGTCAAAATACAAAGGCACTTTGTTTGTCACAACAGCCTTGCTGGCTATGCCCGAAAAAATTGATTCTAAAACTTTCACAAGCTATCAACAAGACACCATAACTTATTTTAAAGACCATTTTTTTGACAATGTTGATTTTTCCAACGAAGCCCTTTGCCGAACTACTCTTCTACCCAACTTATACATGCGCTACTTAAGCAAATATGTACAATACGATGAGCAGGGTTTTAAAAACGCTATTGACCTTATCTTAAACAGAGCAAAAGCAAATCAACTTGTTTATAATCTAAGCCTGGAATACCTGATGGACTTGTTTCAGCAGGCTGGACCTGAAATAGTTTTCGAGTACATTCTTGAAACGTATTATCTGGAAAATGCTTGCGACAATGTTCATGTATCATCCAATGTTCGAAAAAAAATTGAATCGTGGCAGGTTCTTTCGCCCGGGCAGGACGCCCCGTTGTTGGAAAAATGCATTTCTTATGAAGGCGATTCCATTGTTCCTAGCGATGTTTTTAAAAAAAGTAACAAAAGTACTTTGCTGTTTTTTTGGTCAACACATTGCAGCTTTTGCAAAGAGCTAATGAATATGCTTGAAAAATCGGCCGTGACCCATATGCAGTTGGTTGGTATTAACATTGATGATGACATTAATGAATGGAAGCGATCACCGTTCTCAAAAATAAAAGGAATAATAAACTTATACAGTCCGGGGGGGTGGGAGTCACCAGCTGCAAGAAAGTACCTGGTTAATAAAACACCTACTATTTACCTGATTAATTCATTCGGAAAAATCGAAAAACGAAATATTTCCCTTGAAGATGTTTACCTGGTATTGAACCCCAAGCATTAACTTAAACCGCTATGTGACTCCATATAATGTCAAGTCTTTTGCCGTCTAACTCATTAAGGTTTACTTTACGAATGCTTTTTCGACCTGGCAAATAAGGAATATATCCATTGCGCTCCATGATTTGCTGTATGGTAGCATTTATTTCAGCATGACCTTTAATAAAATTAGTTTCAACCAAAATATAATCAATTTGCTTTTTTTCGAGTAAATCACCACATCCTTGTATAGCCGGAAGTTCAGCTCCTTCAATATCCAACTTTAAGAACGCAATTCGTTTTGTATTAAAATCCAGTGCTAGTTGTTTTACAGTTGTTGTTTCAATATCGTAGACTTCGTCACCTTCCTTTGCACCGGTATAATCATTAAACGCTGAATAGCCTGTTCGCACAACATTGGGTTTATCTACAAACTTTTTTGTTGTGATTTCATTGTATAATGCTTTATTTAAAAGATGTATATTTTTTTCTGTAAGGTATTTTTCAATCATTGAAAAGCAGTTTCGCGATGGTTCTAACGAGATTACCAATCCCCGTTCGCCCACCAATTCAGACATGATTGCTGTTACATATCCGACATTTGCACCGGGTTCAATAACAACATCACCGGGTTTTAATGTTCGTTTTAAAAAAGAAACAAAGTCTTCTTCATATATACCATAATATACATACCTGTACATGGGTATAGAATGATCAATTGGCAAAACAATTTTACCGATTGTCACATGATCTTTACCTCCCTTTGGTTGTATTATGTTTCCCAGCTTATTGGCAAGTTTATGTCTACCCCGTACCTTTACAACTGAGCACCACCATTTGAGTATTTTCCGAAGAAATAACTTCATTACTCTTTATTTTTTGATTGATAAATTGTATCAAACAACAGAACATGTGCCTGAGCAACCCTTTGCCATGTAAACTTTTCCAGCACTTTATTTTTAGCGTAATTACTCATGCTTTTTTTTTGTTCTGTATTTGAATTTGCAAAACATTTCAATGCATCTTCTAATTGCGATACACTATTTTTTTGAATCAACCAACCTGAGTTCGAATCTACAAGTTCTGAAACAGCACCTGTATCGGTACTAATCACCGGTAAACCGTTAGTCATAGCCTCAAGTATAACGGTTGGCATCCCCTCAAACAAAGTTGGAAAAACAAAGGCGTCAGACGTACGGTATAAATCATGTAGTTGCTCATCCGTTACGAAACCGTGAAAAACAATGTTCTTTTCATTATTCTCACTGGTATATTTTTTAAACAGAGGTCCTTTTCCTGCCAGGTGAAATTGAAACCGTGACCCGCTGCCTTCCTTATTCAGATTTTTAATTGCTCTCATCAAAATATGAATTCCTTTATTATGTGCAAAGCGTGCAACAAAGAGCAAACGCAGTGGCTCATGATCAAAACTTCGCTCAGCCAGCTGTACAGGTTCAACTGCGTTTGGAATTACAACTATTTTTTGTGCAGGTACAATAGATGAAAGTATATCGGTCAAACGCCCCCCTAACGAAATAATATAGCTTGCTTTGTTGAATATTTTTTTAAAAATATACTTGAACGGAATTGCAACCAGTTTGTCTTTAACACCAATTGCCTGAAAAGGCTCAAGACCATGCGGATTTACAATTAACCTCTTAGAAAAAGTCGACTGTTTATACCAAACAGATAATCCTTGCGAATAAATAACAGCGTGCGGATAATTCTGAATAACATTGTAAACCCTTTTAGAATAGTTGTAACACTCACGCAGGTATTTTTTTTTTGGATCAATTCCTTTAATATTAACTTCTTCAATATTTGTAAATGAGGAAAATATTTTCTCTGGGTGGGGATGAATTACAATAATTTTCCAGGTATTTAATGCGGCAAGGTTTTCAATCAGCAACCTGGAATGGCGTTGCATACCACCAACCGCATGTGGGAAAATGCCATCTGTACAGACTACAACTTGCTTTTCCTTCACTTCACTAACGTTTTAATACCATCGTCAAGTGTCCAAACAGGTTCCCAACCTGCAATGTTTTTTAACTTGGCAACATCAGCCAATAAATGCATGCGTTCAACTTTTCGAATGCGTGACGGATCTTGTTCAATAGTAATTTTTTCGCCCAATTGCCTTTCAAACGCTTCCACTATTTCAGTTACCGAATATTCAATTCCACGACCGAGGTTAAAAATTTCGTAACCACTTTCTACTTTATTCATAAGCATTTCAACTGCATTAGCCATATCATACGTATGAATAAAGTCACGCTTTGGAGTTAAATTACCCAATTTAATGGTTCTTAGACCTGAATTAACCTGATTTTGTATTTCAGGGATAAGGTGCGGATTGGTTTCGTTAGGACCAAACGCGTTGAAAAAACGACAAATAACTGTTGGTATTCCTGATGAAAGATGAAATTGATGACAAATTTTTTCACCCGCGAGTTTAGAAAGACCATAAATATCCATTGGCCCGGTTTCATGACGTTCATCAACCGCTGTATTCGAAATCGGATAAACAGCAGCAGTGGAAGCGAAAAATACTTTTTTAACACTTGAACAAGATGCGGCTGCATCCATTACGTTAATTGTTCCTTCAATGTTAATGCGTGCCGATTCATATGGATGCTGGTTACAATAAGGTATAAAATGTACAGCCGCAAGGTGCAGAATCCATTCCGGTTGTATTTTTTCCACAAATGCCATCAATTCTTTCCTTTCAAGTATAGACGCCTTTAAAAAATCAGAGTCTGGTATTTTTATGAAATCACGGTTACCAAAACTAAGATCATCAATAACAAAAATTTGATGATTGCTGTTTTGCAGCTTTTGAATGATGGCTGAACCAATAAAACCAGCTCCTCCTGTTACCAATATTTTTGCACCCATAAAGATCCTTAAAAGTAAGAAATTTCCGGTTTCTGACGATAGCGTACAAGGATTTATTCAAAAACGCCATATGGGCTGATTAGCCCTTGTTTTTAGGGACGAGCGGGCTTTCCTAGTGTTGGCCAACGCCAATCTCCTTTTTTATGCGTTGGGAAAGCGAATCCGTATAAATAGCCGCTCCCTTTGCGTTAAGATGGGTAGAATTATAAAAATACAGGGTTGTATCGCTAAGCGGTAAAGTTGAAAGATCCCACACCTTAACCCTTTTCTTTTTGCATGCAAGCTTTATCTTGTTCATGGATTCCTTAGCGTTTATTACTATGCTTGTGTATTTCTTATAAAAAGGCGCTATAACTGCTATTAATTTTATGTTTTTTTGGTTACATATAGATACAATATCATTAAAAATACGGAATCCTTCCGGAGTAAGGTTTGGCTTAAATTTGAGCTTTAATTTCTCCACTGCCTCTTTATCCCACATACGGTTTACCGGGTTAAAACCTTTGTAAGACTTATACGCATCAACGTCAAAATGCTGTTGCTTAAAAAGTGAGGCCAACTTGTCTTCATCAGGCATAGAACTCAACCATTTTAATGCGTACACTATTTTTCTGGGACTTGACCGGTATTTTACATTATAAGGTTTTAAATATCTGCCAATAACTGAATCATTCATTAAATGAAAATACTCAGGAAAATTATAGGTCTCATGCCACGCGTCAAAACAAAGAAAGTCAACATTCAATACAATAAATTTTGGGGCGGGATGTATTTTAAGGTAACGGGCAATCATAGCCCTATGTTCGGGTAGTCCTGACCCATCCAGGGCAAGATTATATGCACGAAGCCCGGTTTGCTTTTCAATTTTAACCGGATCAATATGCACCCAAACCCTTGACGAACCCACAAAAAGAATATCATTTTTCTCGACCGAATGCCTTATGTAAGAAAATGTTTTATTGACATATGTTTTCTTTTTTATTTCTAACCTGTACAGGTTAAAATAAAATACTGCAGAAACAATGCAAGACACTCCTGTCACAACAAAAATATATATGATTAACCGCTTCATTAGAATTGAAAATATATAAATGAGTTACGGTTAAACACTCCGAAACAGATAATAAGAATCAAAACTGTTGTTGAAAGTAAAAGATCAACATTAAATTTCGTATTCAATTCGGTTAACGAAGGTGTTGTGCGACTTTCAACAAAAAACATAAATGCAACCATAATTGCTATAAAAGTCATAATCATTATTTCATTCGGACCCAGAACCCGGGTGAATCCCTGTCCACCTGAAAACCAACCTGAAATAACATGGCCCGCACTATGCAGGTTATTTGCCCTGAAAAATATCCACGCAAAAGAAACAAGGGCAAAAGTGGTGAACACAGCTGCCAGGCGGTACCATCCAAAACGCTTCTTCATTTTTTCAAAATACGATTTAGTAGCCATGTGAATTACCGAATATATGGCGTGCAACCCACCCCAAACAACAAAGGTCCATTTTGCACCATGCCAGAATCCACTAAGCATAAATACAATTACCGTATTATAATACAGGCGGGATTTTGAAACACGGTTACCGCCAAGGGGAATGTATAAGTAATCGCGAAACCATGTAGAAAGAGAAATGTGCCACCGCGACCAGAATTCCCGAATATTGGTGGAAAAATACGGCCTGTTAAAATTGGTCATTAAATCAAATCCCATTGTACGTGCAGAACCAATAGCAATATCTGAATAACCCGAGAAATCGCAATAAATTTGCACCGAAAAAAAAACTGTTGCAAGTATATAATTTAAAGATCCTAATTGTTCAGGGCTGTCAAATACACCGTCAACATAAATTGCAAGCCTATCGGCAATCACTACTTTTTTAAACAAACCCCAAAGCATAAGCCTTAAGCCAGCTTGAAATAATACAGGATTAAAATTATGTTTCTCCCTAAATTGGTGCAATACGTTTTGTGGTCGTTCAATTGGACCTGCAACCAACTGCGGATAAAACATAACATAAAGGGCATATATTCCAAAGTGCCGCTCAGCTTTAAAATTACCCCGGTATACTTCAATAGTGTAACTCATGGCCTGGAATGTGTGAAATGACAGGCCAATTGGCAAAATAATTTTCAGCATTGGGAGGTGGTAATCTTTAATCCCGGACCCAAGCAATTCATTTATATTTTCTATAAAAAAATTGTAATATTTAAAAACTGCCAAAATACCAATGTTGGAAATAATGCTAATGACCAGGTAACGTTTTCGCTTTTTTCCGTGGGAGCTTTCAATTGCAATACCTGCAAAATAGTCAATAATAATGGTAAGAAAAAGTATGAGGATGTAAACTGGTATAAAAGCGCAATAAAAAACGCAACTGGCAGCTAAAAGATGCATCCACCTGAACCGATGTGGTAAAAGAAAATACACCAATGTTACCACTGGAAAAAAAATCAGAAATTCAAAAGAATTAAATAACATATTTAAACCCTGTACTTTCTTTTTACCTCTTCAATTTTCCCCTTTAGCTCGCCTACCCTTGCCTGCATAATAGCATCAGCTGAAAGAAATGTATTTTGTTCGGATACAATGCGCTTAAATGACTGATAGAGTTTTTTCTTTACAGTTAAATCCTGGTACAACTTATACGAGCCTGCAAATCCTTTATTAATAACGCCCCTTGTTATTTTAAGTTTTTGGTCAAACATATTCCTTAGGGCTTCTTTTTTATAAATGCCTTTTATGATTGTGGGTGAATATGGGAGTTCAACCGACTGAAGGTAATCCTTCCATTTAAAATCATTGATGGTTTTATAAAGCTTTACCGGAATCCAGGGCACCCGCAACGCATCAGCCACTATAGCACCATGCATAGCTTCAGCAATAACAAACTGTGACGCCTGTATGTCATGAATAACACTTTCAGGCTCATTTGACGGGTCAATAAAGTGAATATTGAGGGATTCCAGCAGGGATTGCCATTCGCTATAAAAACTCAAGCTCCCAACATGAGGAATAAAAGAACAAAAGTATTTTTTTTCGCGTAAAGGCTTAACCATTTCATTCAATAAAAGAGCTCCATCACTCACAGCCACCTTTGGAGATAATTCCAATAATTTTGCTGTTAACGGGCCTCTCACACAAATTACATCGTACGTTTCATCAATAATTGGCTTCTGACCATAGGTAGATACATTTCCATGGGCAAATCCTGAGCTGAAAATTATTTTTTTTGTTTCGTGCTGATCAACAAAACCCAGTATAGACCCAATTCCATAAAAGCCTGTTGATTTATCCTGGTCAAAAAAATCCGGTAAATAGTGATTAAAAATGAGCGGATTTAATGCATCTCCAAAATTTCTGCCTTTATGATATTTTAGAACCATTATTTTACTTTCTTATTTAGAGCCGATAAATAGACACCAGCAAGTTCCTCTTTGTATTTTTCAGGAGAATGGTTCTCTTCAATATATTCCAAACATTTAAGGCTTTTTTGATGTATTACAGCCGGGTTGTTACAAATATCCAGCATTGTTTTGAATATTTTATCAGTTAGTTCACGCGAATATGCTTTCTTTTTTTCTGCTGTTCCAATATCGGCCCGTTTGCCTCCATTAACCATGGCTATAGGTAAATCCAAGACCCATCCTCTTTCATTGTTATTGCATTCGGTAAAGGCCCATGAATTGGTGGTAATAACAGGGCAACCACAAGCTTGTGCCTCAAGTGTGAAGTAGCCATAAGTTTCACCAAAAGACGGAAAAACAGCAACATTGGTTTTTTTCAGCAATTCAATTATGGCCTCATTTGGCAAATGATTATAATGCGTAATAAAACCGGCATTTTCATTTATTAGCTTTTTGCACGTGTCAATGTCGGCCGGCCCATATTCTTCATCAAGCCAATGGTCCTTTGCAAAAGTTGTTACAACATGCAAATGTACTTCCGGCTTCTCTTTTTTCAATCTTAAAAAAGCATCAAGTAATTGTTTGCCTCCCTTCCGAAAGAACGCAGCGCCTACAAAGGTAAAATGGATTTTAGTTAAGGTTTTATTTTTAATGCTGTTACTTGGTAGCTGGAGTTTTTGCGGAGGGTGCATTACGCACATTTTTGAAATAATGCTATGCTTCAGCTCAGGATAATTTTCCAGTACTTTTAACTGTATATTAAACGCATTTTGGCTAATGGCAATTATTTTTTTACAGGCATCCCGGGCAAGGGCCTCCATAAGGTAGCGTGATGTGGTATTGTACCGGGGCAATTCGTTTTCAAAAGTAACTACCCAAGGCCTCTTTCCAGTAGAAATTGCATTGAAAAAATGAAAAATATGTACCCTGCTTAAACCTGCATCCGTAAACCTGTTGTGCCAAACCGGGTGGTTTTTTTTCATAAGCCTGAAGTAGGCATAATCCAAGGTTTTCATCAAATCCCTGACTTTTACAATTTGAAAGGGGGCTACATCAATGATATTTCGCTTTTCAGGATACCCGTCAGCATTAATCCCAACCCGTATATTTTCTACATTTCCCTTCAAAATTCAGGCTATAAATTAACGTGGAATAGAATAAATGGGTTCAAAGTTCAAAATAAGTACTAAATTTAACAAAAAAAGCATTCATGGGCCGAATATTTGTTACAGGTGGAGCTGGATTTATTGGTAGTCATTTAGTTAAAAAACTTGTGTCACAAGGGCACGAGGTGGTTGTGGCTGACACACTTTTGCGGGGTAATAAAATTGATAAAGAATTACTTCCTCATATAGAATTTCATAAAGCCGATGTGCGCGATAAGAACAAGATGGTGGAATTGAGCAAAGGTTGCTCAATTATTTATCACTTTGCTGCTGTTCTTGGTGTTGATGTAGTAGCCGATAATCCGGTTATTACTATGGATACTGAAGTTACCGGGATGCAAAATATAGCTGAGGCTGCACACGCTCATCATGTTGAAAAACTTATTTATGCATCTACAAGTGGAATTTATGGCCATTCAGCCATTGAAAAAAGCGCTACTGAAAATATAACTGTTGATCCCCGTACAAGCTATGCAATGGCCAAACGGTACAATGAAATATATTTAGCTTCTCATTATGAAGAAAAAGGCCTGAATTCAATTTCCTTAAGGTTTTTTAATGTTTTTGGGCACAAACAGGATAACCGCATGGTTGTACCACGTTTTTTTGAACAAGCCATAAACAACGAACCCATTACAGCCTTTGGTAATGGTCAGCAAACAAGGGATTTTACTTTTATTGATGATACCATTGAAGCATGCATTAAACTAACCGAAAAAGTTCGCGGATGCGAAATTTTTAATATTGCCAATGAAAATGAAAGCAGTATCAATGAACTTGCGAATGAAATAATTTCTATTACTGGTTCTTCGTCAAAAATCAAATACATTGATGCTCCCAAAAAACGGTACGATTATGAAATGGAAAGGCGATGTGGAAATTCTTCAAAATTATTTGAAACTACAGGCTTTAAACCAACAACAACTTTGCGTGAAGGGCTCATCAAAACCTTCGACTATTACAAACGCTAATAAGCGAACTTTTCCTTCAGCCTATTCATTCTCGTTTCAACTAGCCACCACGAAATTGCTGCTGTAATTAGTGTAAATATAATTTTCCATACATTGGACTGGTAAACATTTGAATACAATGCGATATTCAGGTATTTAACACTTAGATTATTTAACAACGAAACAGGAATAATCATAAGAAAATGATACAAGTATAATCCATAACTAATTTTTCCAAGGTATATAAAAAGTGGAAATTCAGCAATTTTACCTGCAATAGCCTTGAAGCCAACTGTAAATTTGACTACCAGGAAAAAACAAAAAACAAATTTAAAAAGATACTGTACCATGAATGGAAGCTCAATAGACTTAAAAAAAATCAGGATCACTAGAATAACGTAAAGAAGCAGAACATATATGGAAATGGCGTGAAAAAAATCATAAATACTTTGCCTGTTTTGAAAAATCCATGCCAGCCAAGCCCCTGATCCTAAGTACAGAAGGTTATTAAATGTTCGCATGGCTAAAAAATTGTAGCTTGTGCCATAAAACGTAAATAACGTGACAATGCCACTAACAAAAAGTAATCCAAGGAGATATTTCAGCAAACGAACTGGAGTTATAAAAATCAATATCGGCATGAAAAGGTAAAATTGTTCTTCCACTGCAAGGCTCCAAAAGTGAGGACTAACCGTTGAGAAATGGCCATCAAGACCCATTTTTATATTTGAAACATAAAATAAATCAAACAAAAAATAATCGCGATAATGTGCCGGGTTTATTACTACCAGCGCAAGAATAGTTAAGTAGTATATTGGGAAAATCCTGAAAAACCTTCTTACGTAAAACGTCTTAAGCGCTCTACCTGCCGAAGTTTGCTTATTACGACTCTTCAGTAAAATATTGGTTATTAAAAATCCGCTAAGAATGAAGAATATGTCAACGCCTGTTATCTGGTGAAAAAAAACGCTTATAAAATTGTCAGATGAAAAAACCGGCAGATGATGAAATATAACTATAAAAACCGCTATACACCTTAAGGTATCTAACTGCTTAAAATAGTCATTTTTAATTGTTGCTGTCATTCAAGTTCTGCAAAAATTTTTGAAAAAAAATCAGCGTAGGCCTTTTCACTGAAATGTTTTTTGGCAAATTCCTGGGTCTCCAATCCAAGCTCTTTGGCTTTCGCAGGGTTTTCCAATATATATTTCATTTGTAGTTTCAATTCCTGCTTAGTGTCAAAGTACAGGTATCCTTTGTTTTTTTGAGTTAATTCTACTATAGTAGGAGTTGCTTTACAAATTACCGGCATTTGTGCTGCTGAATACTGAAACAATTTAACCGGGCCCTGCCAAAAAAGGGCATTTGGAATAATACCAACATGTATTTCAGCAATTCTATTCTCAAGTTCACTTGAATCACACCTTCCTGTGAACTCGATGGCGTGGCCATAGCCCGAATCAGTAGCCAGTTTTTTCATTCTTTCGTACTCAGGACCATCTCCAATTAACACCAATTTTCCACCCGAACCCTCATTTTTCAATGAAACAAACGCGTCTATAAGATCTTCGATCTTATGCCAATTAAAAAAAGACCCAATGTATGCAAAACGAATTTCATTGGTTGGCCTGTTATACTGCTTATAGGACATGCGTTTAAAATCAGTAAAGGCTTTGTAATAGCACCTGGTTGTTACACCATATTCCTTTTTCACATGTTCTTCAACAGCCCTGGAGTAAACAATGAGCGCATTTGCTGCCTTCACCATTTCAGACTCGGCACGCTTAATTTTTTTTCGAAAAAAAGGATAGAATTTAAAGAGGTATTTGTATTCCTCGCTAACTGGATTGTCATAAATGCTCACCAACGGAATATTCCATTTTTGTGCCAATAAAGCACTGTGCGAACCTGCGTAACTTATCCACGCAATAATCAAATCGGGCCTTTCACATGAATCAAGCTGTTGGTTTAGCCGCTTTAAACGTTTAAATAACAATAAATCCTTTATCATTTCCCTAACCCGCTTCGGGAAAAAACGATATATGTTTTTTTTTCCTGTTGACGAGGGGATTGAACTGTGCTGTTGTTTAGCAGCTTCCTCTAACGGCTGCCCATTCACCAGTATTTTATATCCTTGCTCCTGCAGCATTCCGGCAAAAGAAGAAATAACAGCCGCTACTGCCGAGTAACGGTTATTCAGATTGAAACCGGGCGACTCAATTGTGATTAAAATGGTTTTAATCCTTTCCATAATATTTTTGAATTACCATCTCAAGATAGTTACTGGTTTCAACCGAGTGATCTTTGAATAAACGTTCAGAAACACTTTTATCAAAATCGAAAACTGCACCTTTATCAACATACGTACATAAGGCGGTTTTTCCTGTTATTTTTTCAAATTGCGCAACAATTTTGGGAACCGGATAAGAAATTGGATTAACCAGGAAAACAGTACGGTTTATCAAATTATGGGCAACCAACCGCATACACATGTTTACAAGATGATCAACGTCCAATAAATTCCGTTCAGCATTTTGCCAGCATTCAAATTCCTGCTGATTGTTTATATGGTTAAATAAAAAATTAGTAATGGTATTTGGATTGCTTGTTTTTCCAACAATGTTACTGGTTCTTACTATTAGATAATCTCCTTTTCGGTTTTTAATATACTCCTCAACTGCTAATTTATGTTTTACGTAGTAAGTGTCCTTTTGTGAAGGGTCAACCACACTATATGTGCTAAAGTAAATTAGCGTTTTAGCGGGGTTGGCAACGTTATGTTTTTCAAGTAACTCGAGTTCCCGGTTATATTCATTCTTATTATTGCTGCGCGAATTTGATACTCCTGATGCAAATAACAAAAGATTATCGTGCTTAAACTGACTAAACCTACCCGCTATAAGACCTGAACCGATAATCATATTATTTTCAATTTTGTTTTTTTAATGCAATTAAAAATATTTCTAACTGTTTTACCCAATAAGCCCTTGTCAGTTTTTCGTGGTTTACGGGTATATTTTGTTTACGGGTGCTTTCTGTTAAATCGCTAACAATTATATTAAAATCATTATAATCTTTCAGGTGTATCACATTTCGGAAATTGCTGGTAAAATCAACCACATCTTTTTGCATACCGGGACCAACCAAAACCGTGTTTCCTGAACCAATATACTCAAATAATTTACCTGAAAAACCGGTATAGCGACCATGCCAAACCGGAATCAGTAATGCTGTTGCTAATTTTTGCAAATACAAACTGGTTTGAAGATTTACTTTTGGAATAAAATAAACGTTTTCACCAGCAAGCTCCTTTGAATCCCTTATGTCGGCCGGTAAGCCAACAAAAAGTATAGCTGCCTTTTTGCCTGTAAGCGTTTCGTTTAGTTTTTTTAAAGCGCTGGTAAAAAATCGCATTTCCTGGTCAGGGTATACCGTACCGGTGTGAAGCAATAGAACACTGTGCCTGGATTGAATGGAAGTTAATTGTTCCATTAGTTCCACGCTTAATTCAGGTTTTGAAGTACCCGGCTCATCCCATCCATTCATTACCATTGCTGATGGAATTTTATTCAGAAGCGTTCCTGCTTTTTGCTTAAAAAAGTCCTTCATGCCCTCACTCACAAACAATAATCCACTGGATTTTGAAAGCAAGAACCGCTGTTGCCATTTTTTCATTGACAAATGATAGCCTTTATCTTTCTCGTTGATGAAAATGTCCCTGAAGTCAGCTATAAATGGTATGTTGTATTTATTTGAAATCGATTTTGCAGCTAAAAGTGTTATGGGTGGTCCATATGATGCAATAATAAAGTCATATTTATTTTTTGAAAATTCATTAGCAAATGCCATTTCCACGTACTTCAACCAACCATATGAGTATACATCAATTGATAGATAGCTGTATAAGCCTTTAATGAGTGGAGGCATGCGGTCAAATTTTTTCTTTTTTGGTGTTATTTCATCATAATTTGTATAAATCACATTATCTTTTCGAATATAAGGATCTTTCATTCCTGAAGGAGACTTTTCATACACGTTCATTTTGGGATCTGATATTAACTCCAGGTCATAATAACGTGTAATAACATCAACCTGGTGCTCCATTTGTTTAAGGTACTTTTCAAAAGCGGCTATGCGCTGGCTGGCTATATTATTTAGCGGTGGGAAAAAAGCCGATATAATTAGTACGCGCATATTTTAAATTATGTCTAATAGGTGAATCCTTCAGTCCACAAACCATTCAAATACCAATTATTCGTTTGAGAAAGGTAATCTGCATTTGTTTCTCCTTTAAGCAGGTCTCTGTATACAAAGGCCATTCCCGGGTTGGGTTGGGTAAGTCCTCCTAATTTTTCAAAAAGAGCAAAGTTTTTTGCATTTACTTTATTGTTCCGATTTCCGAAGTAATTTAATACTACTGCACTTTTTTCCTCCAACGTTTTTAAAAGGTGAATATACATTAGTTCAAGAACATGTTGATTAAGACCTGTAAAATCGGCCAGACTTGCCGACCTATTTGAAATAGAAAAAACATAATAACCTATAAGCACATTGCTTTTGTAAAAAAAAGTTGTGGTATAAGAAAGATTCGGATTTTTAAGTATACGCCATTCAACGTATTGCTGGTTCATGTCAAGATGTACAAAATCACCATTTGCTATTTTTAATTCTTCATACAGAAAATGCAAGTCATTCCAATTAACTGGCTGGTTACTTATTTTAATATTGGAAATCTCATTTAAATAATCAATATTTTTCTCAAGTATTGCCCTTACACTTTTATATTTTCTGTGCTTTTTTGAATTGTAGAAATAACGCGCAATGTACTTTGGAAAACTTTCTTTTTTACTAAGTTCCGCAAGTGACGGTTTACCAATTGCGATTGAAAAGTTGTACATAGCACCCGGGTCCACCAAAAAGCCCAACTTTTTTTCAAAAACCTTTAATGCAGGTGTAAAACCCCATAAACAGGTAAGGTTTTTTTGAACCGAGTCCTCAACTGCTTTTGCGTATAGCTTTTCAAAAAGGCCAGTTCCCCTTAGGGCAGGGTCAGCATGGCTGTTTTCACTTTTACCAGTTAAAATTTTACTATTTTGTATAACCAGGTAAATGGGCAACATAAATTGGGATCCTACCACGGCACTTTCCTGTTCGTCATAAATTATGCTCATAACCATGTTATGGGGTTTTAACCCAAACTCCCAATTCCAAATATCTTCATTCATCCGATGCGATAAAACCTTATCAAGAAAGCCAATCGTTTTACTTATCTCATCGGCATTGCTTACCAATTTCAATTTATATCTTTCTGATAAGTCCATTTTTTATTGTCGTTTTGTTTTAAGCAATAATTCATTCATTTTGTCATGGTAACCATTTTCTCTCCAAAAATCGGTGATCTCTTTCCCTGTGGCCATCCAGGCATTTTTTTCAAACGCATACTTTAATATGGCTGCATACATTTCACCATCGGCACCAGTCATAAAATTATTGTGCCACAATAAAGTGAGAACTCCTCTATTTTCGGCAACTATGTCAATTAGCATTTTACACATTTCAAATTGCTTTTGCCTGGCAAGGTTCATGTAAGTTGACAAAGACCTATCCATAATTATAAGCGGAAGTTCAATTAAGTCAGTAAAATTACTATTCTTCAGGTCAAAAGGCTGAAAAGGATGGCAGGTGCCGTTTCTAAATCCAACACAGTCAGCATAACCAAAAGTTGAATCATATGAAAAGCCGGCTTTATTCAAAAGTTGCCAGGTAAGTGGAGTTTCAAAACGGAGGTAATGGTTCCTGTAACCACTAACTTTTACGCCTGAAGCCTTTTCCAATTTTGTTTTTTCCTGGATCATTTTTTCAACTTCACCATAAGCCTGGTGCCCACCGTGCAAACCTATTTCCCCATCATTTTTTTTTACCAAATCAAAAATACTACCAATTTCTGATAATGAGTAATTATAATCCTGCTCATCGCTATTTAATGATAAGAAGTAAAAACTTGAGCGCACCCCGTATTTTTTACCATGCTCAAGCGTTCGGTCAATATGAAAATTATATTCAATTGAGGGTCTTATTACATTCTTAAAATCCTTACCAGCCTTTCCCAACTTCAATCCTAGCGTATTTTTTAATCCGGCCTTCAACAACTGGCTTTTGGTTCTAACATCAAATAAAAGATCAATATCATGCGAAACACATAATGCAAAATTTTTGTTGTCAGGGTACAAAGGCTTGAACCCATGATGCACAAGATACCTTGATACAACGGGGTCAAATACATTTCTGTGTTTTGCCGCCCAATATGGATGCCTGCCGTAGGCATCGGTTAATACCGATTCATATTCAGACTTTGCCGAAAACAGTTCCCAAATTTCTTCTTCAGAAAACATGCATTAAATTGGTTTTTGTGTTAACAGTTCATTAAATATCTGAAAATTACGTTGAATATCGTGATTTTTTACCCAAAAATCCCTTACCCCAGACCTAAAATTGACGTTTCTGCCCATATTTTCTTGCTTCACGCGTTTCAATGCACTGGAAACATCGTTAACCAGGCAATTGTTGCCAATTAATATCCCTGTTTGCGTATTTACAATTTCAGGAATACCTCCTGCATTTGTTCCAACCAATGGAATACCAAAACTTGCCGCCTCCTGTAATGAAACAGGGACCCCACCTTCAGTTTGACTTAGCAAAACAAATACGTCAACCGCGTTTTCGCTATAGAATTTTAAAATTTCTTCGTTCGTTATTTCGCCAGTAAGTTTAACTGTAATGTGAGGTCCCAGGTGCTTTGTTTTTTCATTAAGCGCTGGCCAGTTTTTACCGCCACCAATATGAATCCAATTGATTTTAAAGTCAAGGGTATCCAAGGCCTCTGCCAATACTTCAACGCGCTTTATGGGAATAACATTTGAACAGCTAACTACGATAAACGTTTCTCCTTCCGGAATCTTACCTTCACCGTGATCATGTGTACCGAGCTTTGATACGGCAAATTTATTAACAAATTCAGGATTGGTTTTTTCCATGTATATCCTGGCAGTATCACTTACGAAAATTATTCGTTGCACGTTTTTTAGCTGTAAACTTCTAAATGGAATAAATTTATGTATCCAGCGTTCACTGTAAACATCAAATCCGTGCGCCCTGCAGGTAAATTCAAATTTTAATTTGCTTTTTAGCAACGAGAGTAAAACCGCCCAGTCTTCAACCCAGTATGAATAATGGACAAGGCCTGGTTTTTCTTTGACAAATTTTTCAATAAATTTTTTAAACCTGAAAATATTCCTGTAATAATTTACAACAAACTTAAAATGTTTAAAATGAAGTTTACGTTCCTTTTCGTTACAGCTTAGCACAAACGAATGTAAAATCGCTCTGAAACGTGAAGATGGTGCTATTTGCGGTAACTCCAAAACTTCAACATTTAGTGGTAAATCGCGTTTTTTTTCTCCGGTTTTTACAAGCGGGCAGATATATACTTTTTTAAATTTTTCACTAAGCAACACAACTTCATCATGCAAGAAAGGTTCAGATACTCCATAAGGGTACCATTTCGAATAAATAATAATATCTTTATCGTTTTCCTTTTGCACGCTTGTTTTAGTTAGTTCTTTTTTTAAGAACCGATTTAACTTTGTGTTTAATATAATAGTTGATTTTTGAAACATTGTAACCATTTATTTTTAGCCATGCCATAGTTGGTTTTGTTCCAAAAGCCGGTAGAAAATAAAAAAATCGCTCGCGTAAGTCCTCAATTGATTTATCAAAGAATTTTTCGTGAAATACCTTTTTCGAATGATTCCAGTTCTTTAAGAACGTTAACCACTCACAATACTCATGCACTTGCCGTGCAGTAACGGGTGAAGAAAAATAGGGCTTTGTAAAAAAATGGATGTCGGTTTTTTCAATCGGCAAACCCAAATCCTTAAACATGTGATCATAAACAAATTTTCTTGACTGGTAAAAATTGTGATTTGCGTTGTTTGTGATATTGCCATCGTATTGTCTGTAAAGAATAAGAACCTCAGGAACATTGGCGAATTTTGTTACTTTAAAACACTTAAACCACATCAACCAATCTTCTGCCACATTTAAACTATTTTCATCGTACCGAAGATTATTTTTAATCAACATTTCTTTCCTAATCATAGAAGCCCCTTGAGCAATTGGGGGTTTGAACAAGATATTTGCTGCAAGCTCATCATGAGTCAGCGGCATACTCCAAATTTCTTTTTTTGCTCCAAATATTTCAACGGCTCCCGAACTGATTCCAATATCAGAATTTTTTTCCATGAGTTGGAGTTGCTGGAAGAGTCTTCCGGGAGTCATTAGGTCATCAGCATCCAGGCGAGCTATATACTTGCCTTTACTTAAGTCAATACATTTATTGGCATTTCCCGCTGTGCCCAAATTTTTTTCATTCTGAAAAAAAAACAGGCGTTTATCATTCACAGTTTTAATTACATCCTGGCTTCCATCTGTGCTTCCGTCATCCACAACAATAAGTTCAAAATCGCCAAACGATTGGTTCAATACGGATTCTATAGCCTCTTTTACATAGGGGCGTTTATTGTACAACGGCATTACAACACTTATCTTCGGATCCATTATGCTTTAGTTTACACCAATCATTGTCTTGTAATATGAATAAATTTTTGTTGCTGAAAAAAAAGCTGCCTGATCATGGCTTGCTTTCTTAAACCTGTCAATTGTTTCGGGGGTTAACTGTGAAACAATTTCAGCAATTTCCTTAGGATCCTGCGAATTTACAACCAATCCCAAATTATGCTTCCTCACTATTTTCGGCATTTCCTCTCCCTCATTCACAATAATCATGAGGCGCGCCTGTATAAATTCAAAAAACTTGTTGGGAAGCCCAAAACGATAGTTTTCATTGGTGTGTGGAACAATACAAATACCAATATCATATTGGTTTATTTCGTTTACAATTTCAGTCATTGGCACCGGATCATGAAAAAACACATGCTCAAAATCATAGGTTGATTTCAGCTCTTTCATGTATTCTGGCTGGTTATTTGTAAGGTAAATATGAAATTCAAATTTATCGGGCGATAAAAATTTCATGAGTTCAAACATATTTTCCAGTTTCCTGTCACGTAGTCCTGCGCCATGATGGACCAGCTTAATGCGACCATTTATTTTTGACGGATTTATATCTGTTTTTACTGGCAGATTTTCAAGTGTAGCAACAGGGCGGTTAAACTTATTTTTATATAAATCGGCTATACCGTCACACACTGTTGAAAATGAATCAAGTTTAGGTACATAACGGTTTAACAAAAAATTAATGTACTTGTTTTTGTTTTCATGCTGCAACTGGTCAGCATAATAAGAATAGTAATATTCGTGTGCATCCCAATGTACTTTTGACTTTTTGCCCCGTATGGCTTCGGCCAAAGGAAGCGTAAATACTTCGTTATTTATTATCAGATCAAAATCAATTTTTTTTAATTTTTCTACATTGTGTGAATAGGAGGGATTTCTAAAATACTTATACTTAAAATTGTCAAAAAGATAAGGGCCAAGCCGTTTTATTTTTGCAAGTATAGAACGGTCATCCTCCACTTTTACGTTTATATCGTGAAAATAAACACGTGCATCAGGAAAAGGGTCGGGGCCTAAAATATGAACCTCACAATGATTTAATAAACCAATTACCTGGCGATGAACCCTTGGATCAATTTTGATTTCAGACTGGCCTATTATCAATACTTTTTTCATGCTTTATTCGTTAAAGGTACCTTATTTTGACAGTGCTATTGAGTGTTTTTGATAAATGATGTCAAAAACTTCTGCTACCGGGCTTTGCTCAACGGTTATGTCCTTGCTTTTAACATTACAATATTCCGTAAGAACATTAACCAGTTTTTTTTCTTTTCCATCTACCAGGACCACTTTTCCTTGATTGAACAGACTGCTGTATATATCAACTCCATTCTGGTGAAGCACTATTGAAGGTATTCCCATTGTGGAGGCTTCAAGTACAACGCTTGACCATTTTGTAATGTTCACATGCATGTTTCTTAGCAATGCCGGAAGGGGAAGACTTGTAGCCTCCTCAATAATTACATTCTTATTTATACTGGTATTTAAAAGCATTTTTACCTGTTCAACCGTTTCCATTTGCCTGGGGTGCAGCCTAATCCACCAAATCCAATTTTTTGGGGAGGAATTAATAGCTTCAACCAGTGTAGAAGGAAAAGCGTCATCAATTGGCTGCGCAGTAAATATAATATTAAATGGATTTTTTTGATTTCGCTGCAATTTTTCTATTTTGATGTCATAATCTGCAACAAATTTACTTGCCCGCGATTTCCACATATTGAGCCATGGATCTCCACCCTTAAATGCAACATGAAAATTATTGGTACGGGAAGCCCATTGGTTTATAACAGCTGCGTCTTCTTCATTCCAGCACCAGAATAAAGAAGGCATAGTTTTATATCCCTCCACCGGGAATGACTCCCATGATCCATAAGCAGCGTGATAGCTGCCTTGTAATCCATGCTGTATATCAACTACAGGAATTTTTTTTGACCTTGCAGCACAACAAAGTGCCATGGCTTTAAACTCATAGTAGCACACAACAAACACTATTTTTGTTTTATTGCGTTCAAGTATATCCGAAAAATAGTCAGTCATTTTACTAAACTGCAAAAATCGTTTTTCGAGACCTGTCACTGAAATATCATTCAGCTTTAAATCCGGTACTAATACACCTAATTCTTCTATAAAATCACTGTAGCTGTTTAATGAACTTTTTGCTTCTTTTATTTTACCGTTAAGCGACCATACCTTGCTTTCAAAATGATCTTCAATAAAAACACAATTATTTTTATGAAAAACATCTGTATAATAATTCGGTTTTTCACCCTTCACTTCGAGTACGAGTGATTTTTTTTTCAGTACATTTAACCGTTCTATTTCGCCATCAAAGTATTTATTGAACCACTTGTTGTCAAAAAAAGTGCGAACAGCAGGAAAACTGTAAAAAATAATTTCAGCATTGCCCGAAAGTTTTGCATCAACACGCTTTACGGCTATCTTTTTTTTAATCCTGCTAATAAGATTCGGGGAATTATTTTTACCGGCATCAGGTAAACCGGCTGCAGTGCTTGCTTTTGGTTTAAGAAGCGAGTACATTTTCATAGCTATAGTAATTCTTACATAGGGCCATACCTGCACCCCATTCACCTCCCACCCTTTAACCGGGTATTTTTTTTCAAGGTGATTAATTACCTCAATAACTTGTTTATGTTCCAACTATTTTATTGATCCAATTAAGCGGTTAGCATTTCCCAGAACATCACTTCATCCTCCTCAATACTCCTGGAAGCTGTTTTGCCTATTACTTCATGTATACTTCGTGGACTAATGCCCGAAGCAGGCCGTTTCCAGGTCAGGTCTTCACGTTCAATTTTTTTTCCTTTTTCAATTTTTCTTTTTGCCACCAAACTTCTCCGGGCGTTGTTGCGTGAAATTTCTTCGGTGGCAAGAGGTGCCTTTTTGAATGATCCTAAAATTGAAAATGTATAATCAAGGCGCTTATGAAATAATTTCAAGTCTTCTTTATCCATAGCATGATAATGATCATTACCAGGTAGTTTTTTATCATGCGTAAAATGTTTTTCCAATACAGCAGCACCCAATAGCGTAGCTGTAACCAGCACTTCCATATTGCCCGGTAACGTATGGTCCGAATAACCTGGTATAAGATCAGGGAATTTATTTCGCTGGTCAATGATCATTCCAAGGTTTGCATTTTCATCCTGGGTTGGATAATTGAGCACACAATGCATAAGGCAAAGGGGATTTCCACTTCGCTGTATTGTTTCAATGGCTTGTTGAACCTCCCATACATAAGAAGCTCCGGTTGACAAAATAACCGGTTTCCCAAAAGCACACATGTACTCAATAAAGGGTAAATTGGTGATATCAGACGAAGATATTTTATACACGGGCATTAAGTCATTCAAAAAAGTAGCCGATTCAACATCAAAGGGGGTTGACATAAATTCAATTCCTGCCTTGTCACAATATTTTTTTAATTCTTCATATTCTTTTTTCCAGAACTTATCGTATTTCTTAAACAATTCGAATTGTGATGCAGTTGGTTCCTTGGTGCGGTCCCAGTAAGAAGGGCTGTTTTTAGAAGCAATTGTTTCAGCTTTGTATGTCTGAAATTTAATTGCGTGAGCGCCTCCTTCGGCAGCCTCCTCAATTAACCTTTTTGCCAGTTCCATAGAACCTTCATGATTTACGCCTGCCTCGGCAATAATATAAGGGCGTTTGAGTGACTTATCAAAGGGATTAAATTGGTTGAATATTTCGTTTATTTTCATAGCTATATTCAGGCTGTTGCCCATTTTGATTTGTTTTTATTCCAGATTTTTTATGTTCAATCAATTATTTCTTTTATCAAGGTACTAAACATAGTTACTTCTTACAATAATACTAAAAATTGAGCAAAATTCAATAAAAAAGCTCTTATTCATGCTTATTCTTTTCAGCTTTGCCTGATGAGTTGCTGTATAAGCTCCAACACCCTAGCTTTTCCTTCCCGTATGCCCTGACTGACCATTTTTTCATGCATAGCAACACGTGCCTTGTGATCATGACAAAGTTTAATGAATTCATCAAGAATGATTTTCTCGGAAACAGATGTTCCCATGCCAAAATTCATAAAACCATATTCATTTCCGGCAAAAAAGTGTGTTAGTTCACGCTCATTCTGACACAATACCATTGAAGGTACACCAACTGCCGCGAGTTCAAAGGCTGTGCGCCCGGCTGAAGTGAATACCAAGTCGGCATTCAACATATAATCTGATATATTCCCAATGTTTTGATGAATATTGATTTGACTGAAACCTGAAATGGTATCATATTTATTATAGCCGAATCCTGCTATTACATCAATTTCTATATGATGATTCATACAGAATTCGTGAATGGCTTTTAATACCTTAAAGGTGTAATTATTGGGATCAACACCGCCAAAAGTAATTAACACCCGTTTTACCTGAGGTACTATTTTTTTAATTTTTGTAAGATAAAATTCGTTTTTAAGGCAAAAATACTTATGACCAAAATAGTGTCCATTTAGTTCGACTCTTTCAGGATACATAGCGTTAATGACAATATCAGCCATTTCAGCTCCGGGTCCTAAATCTTCAAAATTAATTACCTTGAATCCAAGTGACTTTAAACCCGAAATATATTGACTTTGTGTATCCAGTATATCATTGATGACAATATGTGGTCCTATATCTTTAATATCATCAATAATATTGGCTGATTTTTGCATGAATACTGAATAGTTATGGTCTTTTATTTTTTCAAAGGCCATTTGACTTGACAAGTCGGTCAAAAAGACCAATTCGTGGTTCATAATTTCATTGGCAATACTCAATACATTATACGCATGGCCCAATCCAACCTCTTTATTACCGGTTACTACAAAAAGTATTTTCTTCCTACGAAGATAAAATTCGCAAATACTCCAATCCTCATAGTTATCAATATCAATTGCCTCAGAACCTGAAAGCAAATATAATCCTACTTTTTTTCCAATACGGCTAGTTGGAATAACACATTGTGCGCGCGTAATTAAAAAGGAACCCGTTTCCTTAAATACCTGCTTAAGGTATTGCCTGTTTAGCCTTTTCTCGTAATTGGGATAATATTCGCCTTCCTTTTCTGACCATGTTAAGTGCGTATCATTACAGGCTGAAATTAACGTATCAATCCCGTTGTTATCAAAAAGATGCTTAATGGCTGCATCCAGTGTTGATGTTTTTAATAAAGGTGATGTTGGCTGTATGGTTACCACCAGGTCAAACACCTGACCCGCTGAGGTTAATTTTTGGTACACATCGTATATAACCGGATCAAGTGTAACCTCATCTGTTCCCAGTTTATTTTCCCTTTTAATAACCAGGGCTCCTGTTTTTTCACTAATCGTTGCCAACTCATCATCATCGGTTGAAACACACACCACCGGGTTATACGCTGAAGCCAAAGCTGTTTTAATGCTGTACCAAATTAACGGGTTACCAGCCATAGAACGCAAATTTTTACGCGGTATGCCCTTTGAACCACCACGTGCAGGAATTACAACTAAAATATTTGCTTTCTTAAATTCCATATGAAACTATCACGGCAACTGTTTTAGAAATTTTTTCATTTGCTCAAAATGCACATCAATAGAAGCCCTGGTGAGGTTAAGCCTGTTGAACCCGGTTTTTATTTCGTAATCAAGATGATTCAATAATTCCTTATTCTGCCAAGGCAAACTTTCTATTTTATAACCCCTTGCATTTACATTTACAAAACTGGCGTACAATTTATTCATGGCTTTTATTCCAGGTTTATTTGTAGCATCGGCCAACTTCAGGTTCTCGTTCTTAAAATTATAGGTATTAAATATAAGGCCCGAAATTACATTTGCAAGGGCTGTTCCACGCCCGTCTTCACACAGTAAAACTGATGGTTTGGAAATACTGCTCATAAATATATGTGCATGAACCCTATACCCAATATGTAAATCGCAGTTTGTATAATGATTTATAAGGTTTTCTGCTGATCCTGAAATTTCAGTAAACGCAATGTTGTGTTGTTCCAACCACCGGCTCAATTCCTGGTGCTTTTTGTGAAATAAGGCATCAGATTCCGACTTATCATAAAGTCCTTTATTTAATGAATGATGAAAAACAACCTGGAATTTTTTATCCTTAAACAAATTAGAAAGGCTCAAAACATTTTCTTTCATGGCGTTTTCCATACCGGGACTGTCAACAAAACTCACTCCCAGTGAATAGGAAATGGTGTTTATTTGGCCGGGAATTAAACAGGGTTTGCCAATATAATTTGTTTCATATAAGGCGGGGCAACCAGTCATGGCAAAATTTTTAAAGCCATCCTTCAGAAGCGCGTTAAGCGAATGAAAGTCTCTAACACTTGAAATATAACCTGATTCATTAACCCGCTCCAACAACGCTAATGTTGGTTGATCAAACGTGTATTTGTAGGTTTCATTCCAGTCGCCCACAAGTGATTTCCACCCAACACCCATGGTTATTATTGGAACTTTTATTTCATCAAGCCTGGTGACCATTGGATAAACCGAGCGCATATTTTGCTTTAGTGATGGCCCACCCATAAGTATTAACGCTTTTGAATTATTTACGATATCCAGTTGTTCAGGCGTAAAAGGCAACCAGGCATCATAATCAATAATTGAACGATCGGGTCTCAATTCGGAAAATAATTTTTTTGCGCGATACTTAATCAGATAATCACCGGCATTATTTTTACTTCCTGTTAAAATGACGTAATATTGAGACATGTAAAATTTTAATTATTGTTTCTTAATGAAAATACATTCATCGTAAAGCTGATTCATAAGCTTAATATTGTTTTTTCCAAATTTATGTACAAACCCGCTTTCTGTTATGGTTGGGCTTTTTAATACTTCATAGCCTGCGTATAGTTTTGACTCCCGGAACAGGAAACTTGTATTATACAACACCAGTAATCCACCAACACTTAAATTGGAATCTAATTCAGCAAGGCCCTCTTCAAATTTTGAAAATGGGTAAAGACCAGTTATGTCGTCAACGTTTTGCGAGTCGGGCCACCTGCAAAAAACCGACATGCAAAATATCAAATCAAATGGCCCGCTTTTTCTAAGGTTTTTTGCATGACTTTCAAGAAATGTTGTGTTCGGATCTGAATTACGCGAATTTGCTGTTTCAATATTCTTTAAATCAATATCCAACCCCACAATTTTAGCCTGGGGAAAATACTCCCTTAAGCTAAAACACTCTTCACCTGTTGAGCATCCATAAGAAAGCAGTGTAATTTCATTTTTCCCTTTTTCAGTAAAATAATCTTTTGTAGCCTTAAAAATTTCGGGGTACCTGTTGTAACTGGTACTGTTTTTTACCTGGTGCTGGCTTCTTTTTTTAAAAAAACGAATCATTCTTATACGCTGGGTTGATATTGATTAATTCTCCAGGAAAAAGGAACATAAATATAACCAGCCCTATTGGCACGTTGGCTCGTTAAGTCTTCAATTTCAAAATTTAAAATGGATGGAAAATGATTAGTTTGTCCATTATCCTGGTTAACAAAACCGAGTGATAAAAAATACCTGTCAGGCTTCAGCAAAGGTTGCTTAATAAAAATTTTCACCTCATAAGTGCCAGGCTCAGTGGGTGCAGCAGAATTTACGTCATCACGCCTGTCAGAAAACAATACGAATTCATCTTTTGAGTTTTGAAAATGAAACGTAAGATGCGGAACGCGTATGGCTTTTGAGATTTTTATTTTATAATATATATAAAACGAACTGGAAACATCAATGTAAGGCTCGCTAACTGTATTGTTTTCTGAAAGTATGCTTGCTTCAACCAAACAAATGTCTTTGCCTTCCTGGGGTTCGGGGGTTACGGTTGTGGCATAATGGGCCCTGTCCATTTGAAGATACCGGGTTACAACGTCATTTACTTCACCCGCAAAAGCAACTTCGCCATTGTTCAGTAACAACCCTTTTGTACAAAGCCTTGAAACTGCATTCATGTTGTGGCTTACGAATAGTACTGTACGGCCCTGACCCGCCACATCTTTCATTTTTCCCAGGCATTTTTTTTGAAATTCTGCATCACCTACCGCCAACACTTCATCAATTATCAGAATTTCAGGTTCAAGGTGTGCTGCTACTGCAAAAGCAAGACGCACATACATTCCGCTACTGTAGCGTTTTACAGGTGTATCAATGTATTTTTCAACGCCACTGAAATCAACTATCTCATCAAATTTGGAACGTATCTCAGATTTTGTCATTCCCAATATGGCGCCATTTAAAAAAATATTCTCCCGGCCGGTTAACTCTGGATGGAAACCGGTGCCTACTTCCAGCAATGAAGCTATACGGCCCTTCACTTTTACCGTTCCTGTTGTGGGGCTGGTTACCTGCGAAAGAATTTTTAATAAGGTTGATTTACCTGCGCCATTTTTTCCGATAATGCCCAGTACTTCACCTTTTTCAATTTCAAAATTTATGTTGTTGAGCGACCATACATAATCCGAATTTGCTTTTTGAGTACGCTGGTTTACTTCGCCAATTTTCAAATATGGATTTTCTTTGCCGCGAACCCAATGCCACCAGCGGTTTACGTCATGGGCCAAGGTATGTGCACCAACACTTCCTAACCGGTATTGTTTAGATAAATTTTCGACCTTTATTACAATGTTGCTCATGTTATACAGTGTCCATAAAACTTTTTTCAACCCTGTTGAACACCACTATGCCAACAAAAAGAATGATAAACATAAAAGATGCGCTATATCCTAGTCCCATCCAATTAAAATCACCATTCCCTAAAAAAATAAACTTAAATGTTTCAATAACTGGTGTAAGTGGATTGAAGGATAAAATATACTTCAATTTTCCGGTAACTATTGACATCGGGTATACTATTGGAGTAGCATACATCAGTAATTGAACGCCAAAACCAAGCAAAAAAGTGAAATCACGATACTTGGTTGTTAATGACGATATCAAAATTCCCAATCCAAGACCAATGCCAGCCATAAGAATAACAAGTAATGGAAAGAGGTATAAATAAGACCAATTCGGATGAATTGTATCAGAGTAAACAAGGTAGTAGATCCAAACTGTGGCAAAAATAAGGATTTGAATGCCTAACTTAATTAAGTTTGATACAAGTACCGAAAGGGGTACAATCATTCTTGGAAAGTATACTTTTCCAAAAATGTTTGCGTTTGTGATAAAGGTGTTGGAAGTTTTGTTAAGGCAGTCGGCAAAATATGTCCATAGCGTTATTCCTGATAAATAAAATAAAATTGGCGGAATACCATCAGTACTTATGTTGGCAAGTGTTCCAAAAATCACGGTGAATGTAAGGGTTGTAATTATTGGTTGAATCAAAAACCACAAGGGGCCAAGAATAGTTTGTTTATAAACGGCAACAAAATCACGGTACACAAGCAGCATGAGCAAATCGCGGTATTTCCAAATAGAACCCAGGTTTAGGTTAAACCACTTCGTTTTGGATTTGATCACTAAATCCCAGGATTCATTTTTTTTGTCTATGCTGCTTTCCATTCTGGCGAAGTAATCTATGCAAATCTGTCAAATTAATTTTTTAAAAACCATTATTTAGAAAAAAGCCTGAAGGTTCCTTTTTTCTTTTTTTCTGGTTCCTGACCGTAAGCGTGGCCATAACCATAACCGTAACCATACCCGTAGCCGTAACCATAGCCGTAACCATATTTGTAATAGTAGTATGCCAGTTTCTTAATCCTGATGCCGTTTAGTATAAGTCCGCTTGAACCGGGTTTTGCCCTGGAAATTATCTCCTCAAGCATTTTCACCCCTTGTTTTGTTGCAAATTTGGTATTCATGACAAAGAGGGCCGTATCCACTACTTTTAGCAGGCTTATACTGTCACTAATAAGGCCCAAAGGAGGCGTATCAATAATTACATAATCATACTGGCTCTTAAACTTCTCCATTATTTCATCCACTATAGGCAACAGTACAAGCTCTGATGGGTTTGGCGGCACAGGTCCCGAGGGCATAACATGTAAACCCGGAATATTTGGAACACTAACAATTGCATCTTCGGGTTTACATTTACCAATAAGCACGTTGGTAACTCCAATCTCGTTTTTAATTTCAAAATTTTTATGGACTTTAGGCTTATGAAGATCAAAATCCATTACCAGTACTTTTTTACCCGATAAAGCAATAATTGCTGCAAGGTTTGCTGTGCAAAACGTTTTTCCCTCACCCGGGTGAATGGAGGTAACAAGCATTGACTTACCAGGTTTATTTGAATTCAGGTATTGCAGGTTTGTACGAATGGTTCTAAAAGATTCAATTACATTTGATTTTGGGTCAGTAATTGACAAGTTGTTACGTTCATTTACAATTTTGTTAAAGGAAATTCCACCTAAAACAGGCATCGTTGTAATCATTTTCAAATCACGTGTAGACTCAATTCTGTCAAAAAACAGGCTTCTAATAAAACTAATAAAAACTGCAAGCAATAATCCCGATGCCAGCCAGTAATACATGATTTTGGATTTGTTGGGATAAACCATACCTACAGGCCTGGCTGATTCAATTATTTTTACCTGTGGAATAATACCGGCTTTGGCAATAACCGTGCTTGCCCGCTTTTCAAGCAGAAACAAATACATTTTTTCGTTAACCTGTAATTTTCGCTCTATGGCAAGCAAATCACGCTGTGAACGTGGAATGGACTTTGCCATTGATTCATATTTTTTAAGCTGATTGGTAATCTCGTTTATTTTCTCATTATATGCTTTAGTGGTGTTTTTTAAATAGGTAAGAATGTTAACCTTTAAAGCATCAAGAGCTTTTCTGCGTTGGACCATGTTCAGGTTTTTATCCGTCACATTGTTTGTAAGCGCGTTAATTTCCGTTTGGGCTTCGTATACGCCCATGACCATTTTTTTTAAATAGTCATCATCCGTTAAAATATAAAAAGAAGGTGCCAGTAGGTTCTCATCGTCCGTATTATGAATGTAATCCTGGAGTAGAAAAATGGATTGCAACTTAGTTTCCAGCTCTCTTTTCCTGACATCGGCCGATACCATTTGATCAAAATACAGCTCCGCCTCTTTTGGTAGGTCAATAACACCTTTACCCGATTTATATTTTTCAAGAGAAAACTCAATGGAATCCATTATCATGACAACCGTATCTAGCTGCTTATCTATGTATTCAAGGGTTTTTGCATTAATTTTAAGTTCTGACTCAAGTGAGTAGTTTACATAAGCTTTTGACAAACTGTCAAGAAAAATACGCGCGCGGTGTTTGTTCTCATCAGTTACATTCAGTTCAAGAATTGAAGTATACTCAACGTTTTCGATGGAAATCGAACCACGGTACTTATTGGTGAGGTAATCGGCTGAGTGAATGATGAACTGATAATCATTGTTAACAATATTAGATAGAGAACCCTTATTAAGCGTAGGTGTCCGGTACAACGTCATTTGAAAACTCGGGTCAAGCACTTCTACATTGAACTTATAGGTTTTGGAATAATTTACTTCATTAATTTTGTATTTTACGGAGTACGTATCATAATCAATAATCTTAATATCAATGGGAACTTCATATAAATTCCGGTTAATAGAGGTTAATTTTATTTTAAATGGTGCCGTCTCATATAATTCTGTATTCTTTAAACGCCCTACAATGTAGTAGGTAATGTCAAAATTGAGTTTTTCAACTACTCCCCTTATAAAATCATATGAATGAATAATCCTTATTTGATTTGTAACGTCCTGGTAAGCACCATAATAACCCAAGCCTTTGTATAACGGATTCTGATAGTCATAAGCCTCACTTGATTTTAAAAGAATCTGTGATTTTGCTCCATATACTTCCTGAAGACGATATGTATAGAAATAAGATAACAGTCCAAATAATAAAGGAATGCAAAAAAGTATGTAGAAATTCTTTCTGAGAAATCTAAGAACCAACATAAAGTCCTCAGGCTGAATAATGTTTCCTGCTTTTTGGATAGACGGTGGTCTTGATGACATAAGGGCAAAGATAAAAAACTATAAACTTGAACTTACAAAAAATGTGTCAAACTTACACATATAGGAGACCGAAGCATTATGTTCGTCAGTTGGAATTGTTTTTTGGTAATAAAACACTAGTTTTACATAAAATTAGCTTATAAATGGACTTTATTTAGCTATTTTTATAGTGTGTAATATAAAATTACGTTATGAAAAAATTAAATACTCCAGGAAAAATCGGCATCTTACTTTTAGCCCTTGTCTTTACAACGGAAAAAGGTATTTGCGGAACATTCACATCAACAGGTGGTGGAACTACTTGGACAGGTGGCGCAACTTCATGGACCATTGTAGGTGATGCGGATGGAATTCCAGATGCTGACGATGATATAATTATACAAAGTGGTCATACCATTACATTTTCTGCCAGCAGCCTTGCGCGCAATATAACTGTAAACAGTGGCGGCACATTGAACAGCACCGGTGGAGCAACAAAGGTACTAGGTGTTTACGGAGATTTTATAATTAACGGAACCGAAAACTGCTCTTCTACCATTGAATTCAGAAACGGCACAGGTACCACCGTTGGTGGCACAGGTTCTCATGGAACCAATTCACAATGGGTATTTAGTTCCTCACGAACCATTGCAAGCACGGTAACGGCTACAAAAAATTACTATGTTCGTGTTTATGGAGCTACAACTGTAATTACAAATAACGCCAATCTTACTCTTTACAGCCTGAATTGCCAAACTTCAGGTGCGCGGTGGAACCAGGGAGCAAATTCAACCTTAAAAATTAAAACCAACATGCTTATGGATGTTCCGGTTGCGGGAGGAGTTTTTGATGCCTCAACAAACCCCAACCTGGTGATATTGGATTTTACACCACTTAAAGGTGTTCCAAAAGTTTTGTCAAACACATATTATAACCTGCAATTGCCATCAAACAGGTACACCATTACGGTTAACCCCCTTATCATCCTAAATGATTTTATAATTGGAAATAATGCCATATTTACCATGAACCACAATATCTCCATCGGTCATAATTTTACTGTAATTGTGAACGGGGTATTTACACAGGCTGCAGGCACTACGGTTACCATGAACGGCACAACAGCACAATCAATGGCCTGTAGCACAAATATGACATTCCAGGGCCTAACCATTGACAATTCAGGCAGTGGCGTAACAATTACCGTGGCCAGGCCTTATCTTATACTTGAACATTTGACACTCGCTAACGGCAATTTCAATATAAGCACCGCTACAAGTGTGACCTTGGTTTCAGATGCCAGTAAAACAGCTGTTATTGGTAATTCGCCAAACGGATCATTAACCGGTGGTAATAAATTTATTGCTCAACGTTTTATTAGCGCACGTAATGCCGGCTATTCAGATATGGCCTCAAGCATTTCAAACCAAACATTTGCCAGCTGGGAAGACGATCTTATTTTAACATATACCTATTCACCGCCTGATTTTTATCCAACAGCTTACGGATATGATGAAACTTCATTTGATTATGTTCCCATAACGGCCAGTTCCACCACGCTTGATCCAGGTGTTGGTTATATGGTTTACCTTGATAGTGATGGTAACCAAACAACTTTCAACAACACTACTATTGATCTTACAGGCACACCAAATCTTGGTGATGTTGACATGAGTGGTTATGTAACGGCTGTGAACGATGGCTGGAATTTACTTGGAAACCCATACCATGCAAATATCAGCTGGGATGCATTACACGCAACTACCAATGACATATCATCTGACATAATGTTCTTTGATGAAAACGTTGATAATGGTGATGGAACCTTTGGCGACTTTGTTACAGTCAGTACCGGTTCAGGAGAATTAATTGCACCAAACCAGGGTGTTTGGGTAAATGTAACAGGCGGTTCACCTTCATTTATTTTTAGTGAAGCAACCAAGTCAAGCAGTACATCAAGTGTTTTCAGATCATCCAATCTTGAACAATTCTTTAGCGTACGCCTGAAAAATGTAGATGACAGGAGATTCTCATCAGGCACCAATTTCCGCTTCTCAGCCGATCCTGAAAATGCGCTAAAAAAGAGCCTTCCTAATTTACGCCTTCCTCATCCTGAAGCGCCTTCACTATGTTCCGTATCACCAGAGGGAAAAGATCTTAAAATTAATTTGTTGAATGCAGCCGAAAACACACTTTCAATCCCATTAAAGATTGAAGCTGGTCTAAGTGGAACCCATACCATTGAAGCTCAAAATTTAGCTGTTGCAATTAACGAAGGCTATACTTGCGTAACTCTTTTTGACAAAACACTTGGCCAATTTGCCGACCTGTCAAATGGAAAATATGAATTTTATGCCGAAAAAGGTATAGATAAAGACCGTTTTGTATTGATTTTATCAAAGGGTGGAAATTGTTTGAAGAGTGCCGATGCCAATGTAGTATCAAGTCAAATTGATATATACCAGGCCGGTAATGAAGCGGTAGTTAAGTTTGAATTTGATGTTGAAACCGAGTTAACTATTTCAATTACAGATCTTCTTGGAAAGTCTTTAGTACCAACACAAATCATTTCAGGTACTTCACAGGAAGTGCGTTTTAACCTGCCAAACAATTATTCTGGCGTATACTTAGTAAATGCTTATCACAATAATGGAGTAGCTTCCCGTAAACTATTCAGGTAATTTTATAATTTTGACTTACTTATGTTAAAGAACATTCTCACTTTTCTTGTAATATTTCTGCTTATGGGCCTTGCTCAGGAAGCACTTGCAGCAGCAATGGGTTCGGGTATGGGTATGGGACCTCCAAGCCCACCTTGCGGAACACCACCGTTTCCACCTTGCACGGTCCCCATTGATGGCGGAATAGCCTTATTAGCTGGAGCCGGCTCACTTTACGCATATAAAAAGCTAAATAAAAAATCGCAAAAAAATCCGGCTTAACACCGGATTTTTTTATTTTATGCTTAGCCAGTTTAAAAACATATCACCTGTTTACAGGTTTCTCATTTTGTTTGCAGCCTTAAGCCTTGGCTGGTATTTACTATACAATTTCATTCTTAAGCCTTACACCAACCTTGATATTGCTGTAATTGATCTTACGGCAACAATTACAAAAGGAATGCTTGAAACATTTGGTCATACCACGTTTATAGAAGGAAGACTTATCCGTATTGCTGGAACATCAGGTTTATGGATTGGTGACAACTGCAACGCCATCTCGTTGTTTGCTTTGTTTGCGGGGTTCATCATTAGTTTTCCCGGTAACCTTATATCAAAAGCATGGTTTATTCCACTAGGCATTATACTCATTTTTATATTGAATTGCATTCGCATGATGATACTGGCAGTTATGGACACCTATTCGCGAAGCTGGACCGAGTTTAATCATACATATACTTTTACAGTAATCATGTACGCATTTATTTTCCTACTTTGGATTTACTGGATTAACCGCTACAGCCCGCTTGCAAAAAACAAACATGTTGTCTAAAACAATCAACAAAACAATTGTATTTGCCCTGCTTGTAATTTTTACCGGCTATTTGCGTGAAACATTTTTTGTACGTGTTCAATGGTATGAAATTGTAGCCCGGGGCAATGCAACACCACCAGAGTCCTATTGGTTGTTTTCATTCCTGGAAAAAATGAGTCTTGACCAACTGATAACAACGCGTTATGTAGCCACCATTTTTTTTATTGGTGTGTTTTGGGGACTTTCAATGCTCATGATCAAATTTTTCTTTATGGGCAATGGGTTTAAAACCGTAAACATTATTTTTCTGGTCGTATTTGGAGCGGGATTCTTTTTTTATTGCCTGGGATATTTTTTACCATGGAAAAAATCATTTTATGAATTGGCCCGTTGGGATATTGGATTGATAGAAACCCCGCTAATTATCATTTTACTTTTCCCCTTACTGTGGCTTAAGCAAAATGAACACTTGCTGAAAAATAAAACAATTCAATAAAAAAACGGCAACTGGCGCTCTAATGAATCATATAAAAAGCGCTGAATAAACGACCTTCTCCAACTCAGTGCCGCCAAAGAATTCATTTTCTCAAACACCGGTTTGCTATCTGTTAGCACTTCGGCATCTGAAAGTTCGTTACCCAGTTCCAAAAACCCGGCAGGAGCTGTTAAATTTCTGCTTACCGATGCCATAAAAAGTAAATTTCGCTCTTCTTCTGCGGGATGTGTTGGCTGAATGATGGTTGAAAAACCCGACTCTTCAAACGTCTTATAAATACTTCGCATTCCCCTACCCCTCTTTTTCTTCCAAAAACCGAAGCTGTTTACAAAAACAAGGCCACCTGGATTTAACATTACTTTAATTTTTTGAAGACTTTCAGTAGTTAAAACATGATTAGGCGCCTCTTCACCTTTAAACGTATCAAAAATTATAACATCATATTTCTTTTCACATACGTTTATAAAATGCCGTGCATCATCAATGGTTACCTTTACCTTGTTTGATAGCCCAAAATAGTTCTGAGCCATGTCATACATACGTGCATCCAGTTCACAGACTTCAATTTTAAACCCTTTTGATGACAGGTAATTGGCAACACTGCCTCCACCTAAACCCAACAAGAGTATTTTTTTATTTTTACCTGCTAACGTATCCAGTGCTTCTGCAATTTTATAAACATACCTGAAATAACGTTCCTCTCCTTTGGCTGAACGCGCAAACTTATCGTCCATGGTTTGAGAAATACGGTTTACAAATAAATACCTAACGGGTTGATTTTTTCGTGTTGAGTCTGTATAATAGTAATCACCTGGATAATCAACAACCAGCAATTGACCAAGTATACCTTCACGTAAATCCACCACTTTTATTCTTGAACTGCTTTGTTTCAATGATTGCGATTGTAGTGAAAACCATATACTACCTGCCAATAAAAATGGTAACAGGTTTTTTCGCGCCAACAATAAGGCTGCAGGAATAATCCCCAGCAACACTGCGGTGGCAATACATGGAATGCTCAAACCCAGTTTTGGAATGATATAAAACCCAAAAAGGAAGGTGGCAATTATACCACCTACCGTTGAAACAGCATAAACCGTTCCCGATGATTTTCCGGGATTTTTAATTTCAGTATCGACCAATGAAATAATGAGAGGCGAAACCATGCCCATTAAAAATACCGGGGGAACAAGAAGGCATATTGAGCTGGCAATTACCGATTTCAAAAGGCTCATTTTTGAAAACAAAGCAAAACAGAATTGCACCGTAAAAGGCATTAAAGCAATCATAACTGCACCAATCACCAATACAACGTATAACCTTTTTTCATTGCCCGGCCGGGTTGATAGCGTACCCCCAATAAAATAACCTATGGCCAGGCCAAGCAAAGTTACGGCCATTACACTGGACCAAACATAAAGGGATGAACCAAAAAACGGGGCCAACAGTTTAGCACCCAGTAACTCGGCAGCCATAACGCTACCCCCTTCAATAAAGGACAACAAAAGGAAAAAAACCGTTTTTTTACTCACTCCATATGGATTTTAAAGCGAAAATAGCCGTTTGTACAATCGCTAATAATTTTACATTTGTGAATATAACTCAATTTACTATTGCCCTATGCAGCGAGACGAAGTAATTTTTAACCTCATCAACAGCGAAAAACAACGCCAATTAAACGGTATTGAACTTATAGCCTCTGAAAATTTTGTTAGCCAGCAGGTCATGGATGCCATGGGCAGTGTGTTAACCAATAAATATGCTGAAGGCTTACCCGGCAAACGTTATTATGGCGGCTGCGAGGTGGTTGATCAGGTTGAACAATTGGCCATTGATCGCCTCAAAAAATTATTTGATGCCGAATGGGCAAATGTTCAACCCCATAGTGGTGCGCAGGCCAACGCAGCCGTTATGCTGGCCTGCCTTAATCCTGGTGACTCAATTCTTGGGTTTGACCTCTCACATGGCGGGCATTTAACGCATGGTTCGCCCGTAAATTTCTCCGGTAAATTATATAAACCGCATTTTTATGGCGTTGAAGCTGAAACCGGGTTGATTGATTACACCAAAGTAGAAGCAAAAGCAAACGAGGTAAAACCCAAACTAATTATTTGTGGCGCCTCAGCCTACAGCCGCGACTGGGATTATAAAAAATTACGTGAAATTGCCAATAAAGTTGGGGCTTTGTTATTAGCCGATGTTTCGCACCCCGCAGGATTAATTGCTTCAAAATTATTGAACGATCCAATGCCGCATTGCCATATTGTTACTACCACCACTCATAAAACCTTACGCGGCCCGCGCGGTGGCGTTATCATGATGGGTAAGGATTTTGATAACCCCTGGGGACTTACTACGCCTAAAGGAGAAATTAAAAAAATGTCGGCTGTACTTGATGGTGCTGTTTTTCCCGGAACACAAGGCGGGCCACTTGAGCACGTAATTGCAGCAAAAGCTGTAGCTTTTGGCGAAGCCCTTGATCCGTCATTTATTGCTTACTCGGTTCAGGTAATGAACAATGCTTCAAAAATGGCGGCTGAATTCATTAACCGTGGCTATAAAGTTATTTCAGGTGGCACCAGCAACCACAGCATGTTAATTGATTTGCGCAGTAAAAACCTTACTGGTAAAGCTGCCGAAAATGCATTGGTACGTGCTGAAATAACCGTAAATAAAAACATGGTGCCGTTTGATGACAAATCACCGTTTGTTACCTCGGGCATTCGTGTGGGTACTCCAGCAATTACTTCGCGCGGTATTTCCGTAAATGAGATTCCGCAAATTGTTGAACTTATTGATCACGTTTTAATGAACATTGAAAACGAAGCTGAGCTAACCAAAGTAAAACAAAAAGTACATGCCTTAATGAGCTCAAGGCCTTTGTTTGCCTGGTAATTAAGAATTGTAATAGTTTTTAATCTCGCTAATGATATAGTTAACCTCGTTATTGCTCAATTGAAAATACAGGGGCAAACGCAATAAGTTCGTTTCGAATTTTTCACTATTGGGTAAGGCTGTTTTATTGTGGTATTTTTTGCCGAACGGACTTTTATGCAAGGCCAGGTAATGAAACGTGGTGAAAATTTCTTTTGATTTTAAATACGCATGTAACTTGTTTTTTTCTTCGGCCGTGGGTAAAACAATCCAGCAAATGTGTGCGTTGTGTCTTATTGCCTTTTCAACATGGGGCTGAAAATAAAAAGCACCTTTATCATGAAGTGGTCTTAACCCGTTTTCATACAGGTTATATATTTCAAGCCTCCTGGCGGTTACTTCCCTTATGTTTTTTAATTGTTCCGATAATATAGCTGCATGTAAGGTATCGAGCTTATAACTTGATCCAAAGTCAACCCATTCATAAAAGGCAACATGCTTGCTGTCAAATTGCGCGCGGTTGGTTCCTTTATTGATAATGTAATTGGCGCGGGTACACCAGGGTTCGTGGTTAATGAGCAATAAACCTCCTTCAACGCATGTTAGGTTTTTGGATTCATGAAATGAAAATGTTGCTGCATGACCAAATAAGCCCAGGTGTTTTTGGTTTAAATAGGCCCCAATGGCATGAGCGGCATCTTCAATTAAAAAAATATTTCTTTTATCGCATTCCCTGCGAAGATTTTCCAATTCTTCAACTGCAACGCCACCATAATGAACCACAACTATAGCACGTGTTTTTGGGGTGATTTTTTCCACGATGGAACGAACAGAAACATTGGGGTGATTTTCATGACTATCGGCAAAAACAATATTGGCTCCAAACATGGCAAATGCGTTGGCCGATGTTACAAATGTATAAGAGGGAACAATAACCTCGTCACCCGGTTTTAACTCAAGCAACAATGCAATTGTTTCGAGCGCACTGGTGCATGATTTTGTAAAATAAGAGTGCTTAAATCCAAACTCATTTTCAAATTGCGTGGATAATTCGGCATAATAGTTTTTATCATTTAAGCCCAATACAACATTCTTAACCGCATCACGGGTAGTGGGTGAATAATATGGAATGTGCAATGGTATCACTCGGCAAGAATTACTTCGGCAGTGCTGCTTATTAAATAGGTTTGTTTATCCTCAACCCCATAACATTCAAACCTTGATCGTATCAGCCTGCCTTTAACAAAAGTAATGTTATTGAGCACAAAACGCGAGTTCTCGGGCAAATCTTTCAGTATTGGTTTGGCTTTTCTGTCAAATAAACGCAAGGCAAGCATAAGCGCCTCGTCACTGCAACTGCTTGCCGCAGGATTTGCCATGTAATTTTTAAGTGCAGTTACCAATTCAGGCGGAAAAACGGCACGTTTAAAATAGGGTTCGGTTAACCGTTGAAATTCGGTTTTCCATTCAATGCCATGTGGTTTTACCTTGTTGCGGTATTTTTCCCATGTGTATAAATGCGCAAATTCATGCAGGGTTGTAATAAAAAAAGCATATTTATTCTGGTCACCATTAATCGTGATCTTATGCGGTTGATTTAATACCGGTGAGGTATAGTCGCCATAAACACTGTCACGTGGTTTTGTAATGCGGAAATAAACTTTGTAATGGATTATAAGGTACGCAATGTCATGCTCAACGCCATCGGGTAAAAAAGGCCTGAGCTTTTTTGCAAGCTCGGTTTGATTCATTTTTCAATTTCTGGCTCCTCAAAGTGTTCGGCTTTATTCCATTGCGGGCACGTATGGCACCCGTTTTTCTTACAGCCGCTACTCATTAAAAAACATGAGAACAAGCACAATACAAAAAGTCGTTTGATGGTAAGCATAATACCAAATATAACGAATTTTTGAGTTAATAGTTTTTAATTGACTATAATTTAACAGCCTATAAGCCATGCTCCTGTACTTAGGGTACATTATGAAGCCTTTGCCGGGCATATTTTGTATATCTTTGAAACCGGTATATTGAATGGGATTCTTTTTTGAAATAGGACGTTTTTGGATGTTTATGCGACAGGTTTTTGCAAGACCCCAGAAATTCAGCATGTTTTTCAAGCGTTTTGTAAACGAGTGCTACCAAATCGGAATTGGCTCATTAGGAATAGTTTCCATAATGTCGGTTTTTATGGGGGCTGTAATTACACTTCAAACAGCCTATAACATTGACTCATGGTATATACCGCCCTATACCGTTGGTTTTACCGCCCGCCAGTCCATAATACTTGAATTCTCCCCTACCATCATATCACTCATCCTGGCTGGTATTGTAGGGTCTAAGATATCCAGTGAAATTGGCTCCATGCGTGTTTCGCAGCAAATTGATGCCCTTGATATCATGGGTGTAAACTCAGCAGGTTTCCTTGTACTTCCAAAAATAACCGGGGCTGTATTTATGTTTCCTTTTCTTATAGCCATATCCATGTTTTTAGGGTTGCTTGGGGGGCTTGTTTTTGGGTACCTATCGGGTGAAGTTACAGCCGGCAGGTACATTTACGGTTTACAATATTATTTTAACCCTTACGCTGTAAAATACGCCCTCACAAAAACCCTTTTCTTTGCCTTTATCATTACTTCCATTGCCTCTTACTATGGCTACTATACGTCCGGAGGCTCTGTTGAAGTAGGAAGGTCAAGTACCAAATCGGTTATTGTAAGCAGTATTTTTATTTTGCTGGTTAACTATTTACTCACCCAATTGTTATTGATATGATAGAAATACGCGGCATATCAAAAACCTTTGGCGATAATCCTGTGCTTAAAGACATAAGCGCCACCTTTGAGAAAGGTAAAGTGAATATGATCATTGGGCAAAGCGGTTCAGGAAAAACAGTTATTGCAAAGTGTATTGTAGGCCTAATGGAAGTTGACCAGGGCGCTATCCTTTACGATGGACAGGATTTTGTAAAGCTTGACAAGCAGCAACGCATGGACATAAGGCGTAAAATTGGTTTTTTGTTCCAGTACAGCGCTTTGTTTGACAGTATGACTGTTGAGGAAAATGTTATGTTTCCTATGAAAATGTTTACCGAAATGACAAAAGAGGAAATGCTTGATCGTGTAAACTTTTGTTTGAAGCGGGTTAACATGGGCGATAAAAACGCACTTTATCCTTCCGAATTAAGTGGTGGAATGCAAAAACGCGTTGGTATTGCCAGGGCCATTTCACTCAACCCGGCTTATCTTTTTTGCGATGAACCCAACTCGGGGCTTGACCCACGTACATCCATAGTTATTGATAACCTTATTAAAGAAATTACCGAAGAGTTTAACATGACCACGGTGGTAATTTCACATGACATGAATTCCGTAATTGAAATCGGTCAAAACATTAATTTTCTTTTCCAGGGGCAATTGTGGTGGAAAGGCGATAAAAAAGGCCTTATTACTACTGACAATGAAGAGGTAAATAAATTTGTTTACTCGTCAGAGTTTATGCAGCTTCTCAAGGAAAAACTGGCTTCAAGTTTTAAATAACTTAGGGTGGCTTTTAAATCTCAACTAAAAAAGAAATAATAAAAAAACCCCGGTATTGCTACCGGGGTTTTTACTATTCAATAAATGAATAATTATTTTGTAACTACCATTTTGCGGCTCATTTTTGAACCACCAGCAATTACTGTATAATAGTAAACACCGCTTTCAAGTTGGTTAGCGCTCAATGAAATTGTGTGCTGACCTGAATTTTGTGTACCATAATTTTCAGCTATAACTACTTTACCTGAAAGGTCAGTTACTGTGAAAGCAACTGGCGCTTTTTGAGCAATTGAATAATTAATAGTTGTGTTTCCGTTGAACGGATTTGGCATGTTTTGATCAAGGCTTGTTATTAATTCTGTGTTGTTATCAACAGTAACAGCACCTGTTACGTCAGCTGTAACTTTCATCCACAATGCCCAGTTTTGAAGGGTGTTGTCACTATCAGTTCCAACAGTATAACCTGGTACACCGTCACAGTCATAATACGTATCAGCACCACCAGATGTTGGCAATATACCGTATTCAGCATACTGCATATCTACGCGGTATGTGTTTGTAGAGTAAAGTGATTGTGTAGCAAAGAAAGGAACCGCAGGAGGACCAGCACATGGAGCACCGGTATTTGCAAAACCTGCAATTAAACCAAAGGTATCAAGTGTAGAACCGTAGTACTTTACACAGATTCCCCATTTAGTACCACCAGGAACTGTAAAGCCCATACTGGTTCCAACAACATTACCAGTTAACCAATCAGTACTGCCATTGAATCCCATTCCAGCACCGCTAAATACTTTCTTTGTGAAAAGAGTAGTATGTGTATAGCCTGCACCCGGATGACCAGTTCCACTAAGTGAAATTACAGTAAATTCCAATGTGTCATTTGTACCTGAGTTGTTCTCATGACCACAGTTTACAAAAACTGAGTCAATGGTAACACCCGCAGAACTGTGAATGATGTCAATTGGGTAAGTAGGTGCTACGGCAGAACCACCTGTATAATAACCATAAGAGTCATTTAACTGGTTAGTTACACTACCTGTGTGCGAGGTAGCAACTATACCATACAACTGACCTGAAGTTACTGTAGCAGTATCATACCTGAAATTCATGTCCCAGATATAACGTTGCCAATCAGAATAACCAAATTCAAAATCCTGGCGGGTTTGATCTGCAAATTCGTAGTCAATAAAGAAGGTAGTTGTAGCACGGTTCTTTTCAGCATCATGCATGTACTTGCTCTTGTCTACGTTGCTTTTTAATGGCCTTCCTTTTGAAGGAGTGCCCAATGATTGCGCATTCAGACTGCTAAAACCTAACAGAGAAGCGAAGGTAAGGATGTAGATTTTTTTCATGTTTTTTATTTAATTATTTTTTTGTTTTAGCATGCCTGTCAAAATGAAGTGTGGTTATTAAGCCAGTTTTCCATAACGAAATGCATGATTTTTAATTAAGTGGTAAAGTTAATCAATTGCCTTTATTTCGCACAATTAAGTGGGCGATTTTTAACGAAAGGTCATTTTTTTGTAAAAAAAGGTTTGTAATAGCCTGTTTTTGTGTACACAATCATACATAAAAAAATCGGGCTGCTACTTTGGTAACAGCCCGACTCCACTATTTTTTATTGTAAAGTATTATTTCTTGATGAAAGAAGTCCTTGCAACACCGTTAGCGGTTTTAACAGTAACGTTATAAGTTCCGGTTGCGTACTCAGTTGCATCAACGGTAAACTTGTTAGTACCTTGGTTTAGCATTCCAATACTTTCGGTGTGAATCATACGACCAAAAATATCGGTAACAGTTACAACCGAAGCGGCCGAAGCCTGGCTAATGTTCATTTCAACAGTTACCAAATTAACGGTTGGGTTAGGATACACACTTACACTTGTAACGCTGTTTACTTCACCAACATTTGTCATTGCATCAATAACGATATCATCAACCGAAGTTAAGTTATCATCAAATGAATTGTGAAGGAAAGCAATGAAAATAGTTTGACCAGCAAATGATCCGATGCTAATGGTTTTCTCAGTAAGAACCCCAATTAAACGAGCAGAATCACCATCATACTCAAATTCTGAAGGTACTTCAGCTGTACCGTTCCAGCCCTGAATCCATGCGCTGCTTGGTGTAAATGTATACGATGCAAAGTCACTACCCAATGTTACAGCACCAGATGCATATTCAGCGGCAGTATACAGAAGGTTTGTAAAACTTGGAAGATCGTTGTCTGTATTTGAAAGGTAAACTTCATAACCATCAAGGTAAAATGGAGTTTGACGGGTAGCTGATTTAAATTTCAAAACAGCACCTGTTGCACCGGCAGGAATATCAACCGATTGAGTGATCAACCAATTTTTTGCCTGTGCAGGTGAAACAAACCATGAGTTGGCAGCAAGGGCAACGTTGGTGTCACCACCTGGAGTAATTGAGTCAGCATTTGCAAATACATAAATAGGAAACCATTCACCGGCACGTGAACCACCTGAACCGTCTGACAAACCGTCTTCATCAAATGTATACCAGCTCGCGTCAGGAGATGTAACACTAGGATAAGAGATTTGGATATTCGCCAAGGTTCCCTGGAAATCTTCATTTAAAAGAATCTGGGCTTGTGAAGATGAACCAAGACCCAATAAAAGAGCAGCAGCAACGTAGATTTTTTTCATAATGGATTAATTTTTAATTTAGTAGTGCAAATTTAGTAAACATTAATTAAAACAGCATTTATATTGGTCTAAATATTTTTAACGGTTATCTATCATTATTTAACGGCTATGCAACCGTTGTTTCAACATAGCTCTCTATTGGTAAACAGCTACAAACCAGATTTCTATCACCGTGTGCATTGTCAATTCTACTCACACTTGGCCAGAATTTAAATTCTTTCAGGTATGAAGCTCCATAGGCAGCAGCCGATCGTGTATACGCATGTTTCCAATCATCAGCCATAATTTCATCAGCCGTGTGCGGTGCGTTTTTAATCACATTATCTACCATATCTGCTTTACCGGCAGCAATTAAATCAATCTCTTTGCGAATATTGATCATAGCTTCACAAAAACGATCCAATTCTGCTTTTCCTTCGCTTTCAGTTGGCTCAACCATAAGTGTATCCACAACAGGAAATGCTACCGTAGGTGCGTGAAAACCATAATCCATTAAACGTTTCGCAATATCGGCCACCTCAACATGTGCGGTACGTTTAAACTCGCGGCAATCCAAAATCATTTCATGCGCGCAACGGTCATTTTTACCTGTATACAAAATTGAATAAGATGACTTAAGCTTTTCCTTCATGTAATTTGCATTCAGGATAGCGTACTTTGTAGCATTTGTCAAACCATCAGATCCCAACATTTTAATATACCCGTAAGATATCAGTAAAATAAGTGAGCTGCCATAAGGTGCTGCAGAAACTGCATTGATTGCTTTATTTCCACCTGTTTTAACACTTACGTGGCCAGGTAAAAAGTCAACAAGGTGCGCTGCCACACCAATTGGTCCCATACCAGGGCCACCGCCACCGTGCGGAATGGCAAATGTTTTATGCAGGTTAAGGTGACAAACATCGGCACCAATTGAACCAGGTGATGTTAACCCAACCTGTGCATTCATGTTGGCGCCATCCATATAAACTTGTCCACCGTTGGCATGAATAATAGCCGTAATTTCTTTTATGCTTTCCTCGAATACACCGTGTGTTGAAGGATATGTAACCATCAAACAGGATAATTTTTCTTTGTGTTGCTCGGCTTTTGCTTTTAAATCGGCAACATCAATGTTTCCATGCTCATCGCATTTTACCACAACAATTTGCATTCCTGCCAATGCAGCGCTTGCCGGGTTTGTACCGTGTGCTGATGAAGGAATTAAAGCAACTGTGCGGTTCATGTCGCCACGTGACATGTGATAAGCACGAATAACCATTAATCCTGCATATTCACCCTGCGCGCCCGAATTGGGCTGCATACTCATTGCTGCAAAACCGGTTATTTCACTCAGGTCTTTATTTAGTTCAGAAATAATCTCGGCATAACCCTGGGCCTGGTCAAACGGAACAAATGGATGAATGTTGGCAAATTCAGGCCATGTAATGGGCAGCAATTCGGCTGCGGCATTCAACTTCATGGTACACGATCCCAATGAAATCATTGAGTGAACCAACGAAAGATCTTTATTCTCCAGTCGCTTAATATAACGCATCATTTCTGACTCAGAATGGTAGGTATTGAAAACCGGATGTTGCAGATAAGGTGTGTTGCGTTTTACACCACCTGCGTATGATGACTCGTTTTTCGTTAGTTCTTCATCCGTTAGTTTTGAAATGGTTTTTCCTGAGGCTGCGGCAAACACATCCAACAAATTATTTAAATCAGTTGTTGATGTAGTTTCGTCCAAAGAAATGGTTACGTCTGCTTCGCTTGCATAATTCAGGTTAATTCCAGCGGCAATGGCTTTTGCCTTAAGTGTTGAAACAAATGCTTTATCAAATGTTAAATGAATGGTATCAAAGTAACTTTGTGATTTTACAGCCAAACCTGCGGCAGTTAATTTTTTTGCAAGTGCTACTGTTTTATTATGGACAGTTTGCGCAATGTTTTGAATACCGTCATGCCCATGGTAAACCGCATACATACTTGCCATAATTGCAAGCAATGCCTGTGCAGTACAAATATTTGACGTTGCCTTGTCTCTGCGAATATGTTGCTCACGTGTTTGCAAAGCCATACGTAAAGCAGGTTTACCACTTGCATCAATAGATACACCAATGATACGACCAGGGATTAAACGCTTGAAGTCTTCTTTACACGCAAAAAATGCCGCGTGCGGACCACCGTAACCCATAGGAACACCAAATCGCTGTGAATTTCCTACAACTACATCGGCACCCCACTCACCCGGTGCTTTTAATAAGGCCAGCGAAAGCAAATCGGTTGCTACAGCTATGAAAACACCGGCTGCTTTTGCTTTTTCAGCAAATGCCGCGTAATCATTTGCGCTTCCATAACGGTTAGGATACTGCAATAGAACACCAAACACATTGGCATCAAACTTTATGTCGGCCTGTGGTACAATTTTTACCTCAATTCCCAACGGATTTGCACGTGTTATAACCACGTCAATCGTTTGCGGAAAAACATCATCGGCCACCACAAATACATTTGCTTTGGCGGCTGTTTTTTCCTTTGATCGGCTGCCATACAACATAGTCATTGCTTCAGAAGCGGCTGTGGCCTCATCCAATAACGATGCATTGGCAATGGGCATACCGGTTAAATCCATTACCACCGTTTGAAAATTCAACAACCCTTCAAGACGGCCCTGCGCAATTTCAGCCTGGTAAGGCGTATATGCAGTGTACCAACCTGGGTTTTCCAAAACGTTGCGCTGAATTACCGGTGGCGTAATGGTACCATAGTAACCCTGACCAATGTAGGATTTAAATACTTTATTTTTTGCGCCTACCGCCTTCAGGTGTTTCAGGTACTCGTATTCCGAAAGTCCGGTGCCGGTTTTAAGTTTATTTTTAAGCCTGATTTGTTCAGGTACGGTTTGATCAATTAATTCATCAAGGCTATTTACCCCGATGTACTTTAACATTTCGTTTGTTTCTTTTTCAGAAGGACCAATGTGCCTAGCGGCAAATGAATATTTATTGTGCGCCATAATGCGATTTTTGAGGAAGGCAAATATAGGAAGCTGTGCCTTACAATATCTCTTTATTTTATTAAAGAATTTTAAACCGGTGGGTGATTGAATTTTACCTATATTTAGGCATGCAAACATTTAAAATCCTGCTTGCCGTATTTTTTGCAACAGCCTATTTTTCAGGATTTTGCCAAGGACCTGACAAAGTGAACCTGATGAACGGGCAAACCTTTGAAGGAACCGTTACCGACACCACTGATGGCAAGATTACCATGAACTTTATAAACAAATCAAAAACCAGCACACGCATTATTGAAAATTACCGGGTTTTTAGTATTGAAAAGGCCAATCAACCTGAATTGATTTTATACAAACGCGACACTACCATAGGTAATTTTTTAAGTCCTTCAGAAATGAAGTATTATTTTTTGGGAGAAAAAGACGCCCGAAAAAACTATAACCCTGTTAATTTAAAAATTGCTACCGGGGTACTTACTTACGGCATTTCACTAATGGACACTTATAACCGCGACACTGTTTCACGCAAATTTGTGAAAGGTTTTTTTAAATCAGAACCAGGCTTAATTTCAATTGTTGCACCTTTTGCCGTTACCGTAATTTCTGGTCTTTTTGCCGTACAAATAAACATAAACAAGGTAAGTAACAAAAACTATTTAAATGAGCAACCTTATATTGATGGTTTTGAAAAAGTAGCTCGTTCTAAAAAAGTATTTGGCGCTTTAACCTTTAGCATTGTAGGTGGCGGACTTGGCATTTTGAGCTATTTTATTGCACGGTGAGTGTAAACAAAATTCAACATATACCCGCATTTTTAATTGGCACCAACATTTACATTGCATTTATTGCAACCGTTATTTCATTAGCGGGTTTTCTTCTTTTCAACACATTAAATTTTTGGAACGCCACCGGCTTTGTTTTTTTTGCCACCCAAAGCGCATACAATTTACAACGGTATTTTAAATGGCGAAAGAACCACTTACATGCATTCCTGAAACCCTATGTACCTCAAACCAAACAAACGTGGCACGTGTTAATTGGAACGAGCATTGCAGGTATGGTTGCCTGCGCATTTTTTTTGAACTCCGAACAATTCATTTTATTGGGCATCATAAGCCTGCCAACAGTCCTGTATGTTTTTGTACATCCCACCAAAAAAAAACTAACAGGACTACGGTACATACCTTTTTTAAAAACATTTTTGGTTGCTTTTTGCTGGACAGGAATGTTTTTTACACTCACCTATACCCACGCTCATGTTGCAACTCTTGAAATTACCTGGCCCTATTGGCTGGTTGTATTTTTACAGGTTTGGCAAGCTTGTATACTTTTTGACTTACGGGATTTGGAAACCGATAAAGCACACATAAAAACATTTGCAAACAGCTTAACCAGAAATGGCATGTTTATGTTTTGGCTGGTATTTTTTACGAGCATTACTCTTCTGACTGTCTGTTACGGACATATACAATATGTTATTCCACTTTACCTGATTGTAGCAGCGGTACACACGGTTTGCATTTACCGCAAAGTTGGCGAGTTAAATTTTACGTTTTTGGTAGATGGTAGTTTAATCGTGTATGCAATAGCAAATTTTGCTGCCTTTGCTCATCTTTAAATACCATCAAGGGCTTTATGAAAAGCATCAATGGTGTTATCCAAATCGTTTTGTGAATGTGCAGCCCCAATAAAACCAACTTCATAACCAGAAGGGCCCAGGTATACCCCGTTTTGCAACAATAAATGATATAGCTTCTTAAAATGCTGCATGCTATTGACATCAATTTCATCGGCACACTGAATTTTTTCCTTTTCAGTAAACGCTAACCAGAAAATTGAACCGATACTGAAAATTTTCAGGTTGTGTTTTTGTACTGAATTATGCGTCAAAATTCCCTTTACCAGGTAGTTCGTTTTTTCTTCAAGGTTTTTGTAAAAATCTTTTTCCAGGCATTGCTTTAAAGTAGCAATTCCAGCCGCCATGGCAACCGGATTGCCACTCAAAGTTCCTGCCTGGTAAACTGGTCCGTCAGGGCTTATGCTACCCATAATTTCTTTGCTTGCCCCGTAAGCTCCTACAGGTAAACCACCACCAATAATTTTTCCGTAAGTAACAATATCAGGTGTAATGTTGTAATGACCTGCGGCACCTGTGAAGCCAATACGGAAACCTGATATTACTTCATCAAACAATAAAAGAGTTTTGTTTTTTGTACAAATGTCGCGCAGGAATTGTAAATATGAAACGTCTTGCAAAAGCAAACCATTGTTCGCAGGAATTGGTTCTAAAATTACACAGGCAACCTCATCTTTAAATTGAGCAAAGGCTTTTTCAAGCGCTTCTTTGCTGTTTAAAGGCAAAACAATTGTTTCGTCAACAAACGATTTTGGCACACCAGCTGAGGAGGAGTTACCAAATGTAACCAAACCTGAACCAGCCTTTACCAATAACGAGTCGCTGTGTCCGTGATAACAACCTTCAAATTTTATAATTCGGTTGCGGTTTGTATAACCGCGTGCCATACGAATGGCGCTCATTACAGCTTCGGTTCCTGAACTTACAAAACGTATTTTTTGAAGGTATTTATTGTTGGAAATAATTAATTCAGCCAGGTGGTTTTCCAATTCGGTAGGTGCACCAAAAGAACTTCCGTTTTCAACGGTGTCTTTAATGGCGTCAATTACCTTGTCATTGGCATGGCCCAATATCATTGGACCCCACGAAGCACAGTAATCAATATACTTGTTACCATCCGCATCCCAAATGCAGGAACCTTTGCCCTTACTTATGAAAAGCGGAGTTCCGCCAACTGATTTAAAGGCTCTTACGGGCGAATTTACACCTCCGGGGAAATATTCTTTGGCTTTTGAAAAAAGCTCCTGTGATTTTGAATTGTTTAGCATGAATAAGAATTCTGTGACAAATATAGTGAATTCACTGTCTGTTCTAATTAGTTGATCAAAGAGCAAGGTAAGATCATAAACACCTGCCTGTAAAAACATGTGTTACAACCACGTATTCGCGAATTTTAAGAAAGTTCTGACGTAAGTCAGTAATATCAAGTGGCAAAAATGTTAATTTGGAGGCATAATACCACACCATGATTTTCGAATATAACAAAGGCTTTGCGCAAAAAACAGATGAAGCTGATTCTTTAAAAAAGTACAGGGATCAATTTTATTTTCCGCAAAACAATGGTAAACCAGTAGTGTATTTTACGGGTAACTCATTGGGACTACAACCCAAAACCACCAAAGGTTTTATTGAACAGGAATTAAATGATTGGGCACAATTTGGTGTAGAAGGCCATTTTCACGCAAAACGCCCGTGGTTTGCATACCATGAATTTTTAACTGAATATGCAGCAAAGCTGGTTGGTGGACTGTTAACCGAAGTGGTTTGCATGAACCAACTAACGGTTAACGTACATATGCTAATGGTGAGTTTTTACAGGCCCACTAAACAACGCTATAAAATAATATGCGAAGCAAAAGCTTTTCCCAGTGACCAGTATGCATTGGAAACACAGGTTAAATTTCACGGCTTTGATCCCAGCCAAACAATTGTTGAAGTACAACCGCGTGCAGGAGAACACACGATTAGGCATGAGGATATTTTAAAAACAATAGACGAGCATAAAAATGAATTGGCGCTGGTGTTATTTGGTGGAGTAAATTATTTTACCGGCCAGGTGTTTGATATGAAAGGCATAACCGAAGCAGGCCACAGGGCTGGGGCTCTTGTTGGGTTTGATTTGGCACATGCTGCTGGAAACATTGCATTGAAACTGCACGAATGGGATGTTGATTTTGCCTGCTGGTGTTCGTATAAATATTTGAATTCAGGTCCGGGAAGTGTTGCCGGTGCATTTGTACACGAAAAGCATCACGGAAAAGAACTGCACCGCTTTGCAGGTTGGTGGGGACATGATAAAGCAACGCGGTTTAAAATGGAAAAAGGATTCAAGCCTATAAATACAGTTGAAGCCTGGCAAGTGAGCAATGCGCCTGTTTTTGCCATGGCGGCACATTTAGCTGCACTAACCATTTTTAACGAGGCCGGAATGGAAAATCTTGTTGCAAAAAGCAAACAACTGACCGCATATCTGGAATTTGTAATTGAAGAAATAAATAAAAAGAAATTTAACGGTAAAAAAACACTGGAAATAATTACACCGCTTGAAAACCGTGGTTGCCAGCTAAGCGTTGTTGCTCATGGTTACGGAAAAGATTTGTTTACAAAATTACTTGCCAATGGTGTAATTGCCGACTGGAGAGAGCCAAACGTGATACGCATGGCACCTGTGCCATTATATAATTCATTTGAAGATGTTTATCGTTTTGGTGAAATATTAGAATCGTTACTTTAAATCAACTCATGGAATCAAAAAACTTAACAATTGCAGGATCGGGTTTAGTCGGATCATTATTGAGTATTTATCTTGCAAAAAAAGGGCACAAAGTTGAATTGTTTGAACGCAGGGAAGACATGCGCAAAGCAAACATATCGGCAGGACGATCAATTAATTTAGCGTTGAGCGACCGCGGATGGAAAGGCCTGGAAGGTGTTGGTATTGCCGAAGAAATTCGAAAAATTGCCATACCCATGTATGGTCGTTGCATACATCACAAAGACGGGTCAACTGTTATGCAACCTTATGGAAAAGAAGGCCAGGCTATTTACAGCGTATCACGTGCAACCATTAATAAAACGCTGATGACGCTTGCTGAAGAAAAAGCTGGTGTAAAAATTCATTTTGACGAAAAGTGTACGCACGTAAACCGCAAGACAGGGGAAATTGAATTTGAAAATAATGTAACGCATAAAAAAACAACGGTAAAGCCCGACTTTATTTTTGGTGCTGACGGTGCTTTTTCAAGTGTACGCTCAAGCATACAACACCACAGTGACAGGTTTGAATACAGCCAACACTATATTGACTGCGGATACAAGGAATTGGAAATTCCTGCGGGACCAAATGGTGAATTTATTCTGGAGCAAAACGCCTTGCATATTTGGCCGCGTGGAAGCTACATGATGATTGCACTGCCAAACCCAGGTGGAAATTTTACCTGTACGTTATTTTTACAGTTTGAAGGTGAAAAATCATTTGCAAATTTGAAAACCAAAGAGCAGGTAATAAACTTTTTTAATGAAGAGTTTCCCGATGCCGTTGCGTTGATGCCAACCCTGGTTGAGGACTTTTTTGAAAATCCGATGTCGAGCCTGGTAACTGTAAAATGTTGGCCCTGGACATTTGACAATAAAATTGCCCTGATTGGTGACGCAGCACATGCCATTGTGCCGTTTTACGGGCAGGGTATGAATTGTGGGTTTGAAGACTGTGTTGTTTTGAATGGATTGCTGGAGAAATATGGTGATAACTGGGAACGTATTTTTGCCGAGTACCAGCAATTGCGCAAACCCGATGGCGATGCCATTGCCGATTTGGCTATAATGAATTTTATTGAAATGCGTGACAAAACTGCTGATCCGCTGTTTTTACTCCAAAAAAAAATTGAAGCAAAATTCAATGCAAAATATCCCGACAAATGGATACCACTATATAGCATGGTTACATACAGCCCGCATATACGTTACTCAACTGCATATACTGTTGGTGCAAAACAGGAAAAAATTATGCAAGAGATAATGAAAATGAAGAATATTGAAAAGATCTGGGAAAGTGACGAGGTGGAGAAGGAGATTTTGAAGCGGGTATCCACTACAGAAATGTGAGTATAGGTTGGTATATAAAACAACCTTTGCCAGGATGATGACAACCCTGTTTTTAAGTTACGGTCTTCAAAATTAGGATAACCTTTTTAAATATACCCTGCTCAACCTCAAATTCATGCATCCTGAGTGGTAGGCCCGTAAAGCTCCACATGAACCGAACGGCCCCTTTCTTGTACTGGATGGTATAAAACAGCTACGTTATGAGAGTTTTGATTTTTGCTTTGTTGATTGCATGCACGGGTTGCGGCTATAAGTACACTGGCGAGGGACCTGCACGCAGTAAAAGCGGATCACACCTGGTTACAAAAGAAAAAAACATAAACCTGGTAAGGCTGGTTGATTCATTGCAACTCAATAAAAATCAAATAGCCGTTCACATTTATAAAACTGCTTACAAAATGAAAATTAAATACGATACACTTACACTAAAAACCTACCCATGTGTATTTGGATTTAATGCGCGTGACGATAAATTGAAGCAGGGTGACGGCTGCACACCTGAAGGAAAATTTGGTATACGCGCAAAGTATCCGCACAGTAAGTGGTCAAAATTTATTTGGATTGATTACCCCAATGCAAGTTCGTGGACCAAGCACAAAGCGGCAAAGAAAAAAGGAACCATTGGTGTAAAGGAAAGCATTGGTGGAGAAGTTGGCATACATGGAGTACCTGAAGGATATGATTATGCCATTGACGAAAGGCAAAACTGGACATTGGGTTGCATATCGCTAAAAACAAAAGATATTGATGAATTGTATGCCATACTGGGACCAAAAAGTGTTGTATGGATTTATCACTAGCTAAACTTCGATGAAACTTCATGATGATCAACATCATCAGTATCTCCTTTATATCAAAAAAAGGGCGTTAAGAACTAACCGGCCAGAGGCTTTTCAATATGCATAAATTTTGCTACATTAGCAGGTATGAAAAAATGTGTGCTTTTAGTGGGTTTTTTAGCCTTAGTAGTCTCAGCTAATGCGCAACGTGGCATTGGCCGCACCAAGTATGAAAAGCTGGCCGATTTTACCGGACATAACCGCATGAGCGGGTTTCACTTTGCTCCGGGAATTACATGGACACCAACATTGGTAAATAAAAGTGACATGGAGTTAAGCCGTACCGGTGATACTGTTACAACGGCCGATTTAACGGGCAAAGGAAAAGTTGGCTTGTATTTTGAAGCAGGTATGTATCACTTATTAAAATACGGGCGTTTTTGGAAATACCTTGACTGGAGCATCGCTTATAAAAAATTAAAAGCTACACAGGAATACAGTTTTAAAACTGAAGTTGAAAGTTCAAGTACCACGCTTTCAGAAGCTGAAGGCACAAATTTATTTAAATATGGTTTTATTGGAGCCAATGTAAACCTTAATAATATTATGCAAATACGCAATTACAGTTTCATTCAAAATTCACTTGGATTAAACTTTGATTATTGCCTGTGGAAACGCGAAGAGAATAATGGTGGAGTTGGAGGATCAACATTTAACCGCATGATTTTTGCCTTACATTACAAACTCGGATTCGGGTACAAAATAAACCAAAAACTTTTTATCATTCCCGCAATAGAAACACCCATTTTAAACTTTATTCCTTTCGAAAAAGGAAAGTCAACCTTAGGTGTGTTTGACTTACGTTACCGGCCATTTATTGTAACGCTGCGCATTGCCTGGTTGCGCCCGCCAAAGGCCAATGCCTGTCCTGCGGTTGATGGACCCGCGGGAGATAAAGACCGGCAAGATAAGTTTCAGATGGGACGTTAATTCGCAAATCTTCCAAAAAATCAGCCCTTGTTATTGGGTTTCATTTTGTGCTTTTCTTTTCTTCTGCGTTTTTTCAGCATCTTCATCTGTTGCTTATTGTTATACCAATCGCGCTGTTTGATTAGGACTCCACTAGCCGAAAACTCCATGTAACCGTTGGGTGCCGACATCACCTGCAAAAAAAAATGGTTGTGTTCATTATCAATTAGCACCGGTGCCTGGATCATGAATTTTTGCTTTGACTTAAGAGCATTCTCCATTCGCTGACCAAGAATTTTTTGTTGTTCCATGAAAATGCTGTCGTAATTATTTACAATGAAGCTATCCATTTTTGGGCCATAAGGCGAACCTTTTGTAGGATGTGCCTCGTGCAGGTAAACAAAATAAACATCGAATTTACGCGCTTTCTTACGTGTTTCAATGTTCATAAGCTGTGTATTGTTACGAAAACCCGGGCACGTATAACTTCCGGTTATAAAAATTACAGGTTTACCTTTGAATATATCATTCGTACTGATTCTATTTCCAGTTGTGTCATAAAACCAGGTTTGAGGAAACATGTCGCCAGGCCTAAGCACAAGAAATTCAAAAGGCGAAACCACCGTTTCGTTTGTATCAATCAAGGTTTTTGGATCAAGTTTTTGTGCATGCGAAATACCTGGGCCACAAAAAAAGGCGCTTAACAAACCATAATACAGAATGAACCTGCCTTTTAAATTTTTCTGATCCATTTTATTTGTTCTTTATATTTTTTTCGTGCTTGTTGTCTGAGGCGTCTTTTGGTCTTACGTTTTTGAATTTTGTTGTAATACCACGCACGTTGGTGTTTAAGCACACGGTCGGCAGTAAATTCCATGTAACCATTAGGCCCTGAAAAAACCTGGAGAAAAAAATCGTTATGCTCATTGTCAATTAGAATTGGCGAAATAATGTTGTAATCATGTTTAAGTCTCCGGGCATAATCCATGCGCTCGTACAAATATGTTTGACGTTCTATGTAAACATTTTCCTGTACGTTTAGGAAGTAATTGTCCATTATTGGACCATAAGGCGAACCTTTAACAGGATGCGCCTCGTGCAGATAAACAAAATAAATATCATGTGTTTCTGCTTTTTTGCGCATCTCCCTGCGAATGCGGGTAGCATTATTTCTGAATGCAGGGCAGGAATAACTACCTGTAATAAATATTACCGGCTTGTCTTTAAATAAATCGGCTGTGCGAATAACCTTACCGGTTGTGTCGTAAAAATACGTGTCTGGAAATTTTGCTTTATCCTCCATCCATACAAAACAATAAGGCGATACAGCTACATCATTTGTATCAAGTAGGCAAAGCGTATCGGCCTGCTGTGCCTGTGAATTTGCACGAAGCACGCACAAAACGAACAATATGTAGAAACGTGTTAATTTCATTTTTTTAATTCCATAGCGGGTGAATTCACATTTCTTTTGATGGGTTTTATATACCCGTGCCTCCGAAACCAGTTCCGTTGCTCAATTAAAATTCCCTCCTTTGAAAAAGCAAGATACGAATTTGGACCTGCGTGTAGCTTACGAAAATAGTCATTATTTTCATTGTCTACCAATACCTTACCGAACAAATTAAAATCATGGCGGGTTTTGACAGCAGAAACTAAACGTTGTTTGATATACTTTTGCTGCGTTACAAAAATACCGTCTTTTTTATTTTGGCGGCTACTGTCCCGTACTTGACCGTAAGGCGAACCCACTAGAGGATGTGCCTCGAGCAGGTAAATAAAATAAACATCGTAATTTTTTGATTTTTTACGCATATGGCGATATAACCTCTTTGTATTGTACCTGAAAATGGGACATGAATAGCTGCATGAAACAAAAATTACAGGTCTGGTTTTAAAAATAGAGTCAACACCGTATTTTTCGCCTTTTAAATTATAAAAATAAACGGATGGGAATTTATCACCCGTTTTCATTCTGGCCAATCCGGTATTTAATTTATCATCATCTTTAATAACCACTGTATCAACTGTACCTATTCGCAGGCTGTCATTTACCTGCGCATAGCTATTGGTAAACAGCATAAGAGGTGTTACAAGGGATAAAAAAGCAATACGTATGTATGATAAAAACATGCTTAATAAAACAAGTATTCTTTCAAAAGTAAGACTTTTTACTTAAAAAAACCAAGTAAAAAACAGAATCAAAGCGAAAAGTGCTTTTTTCACAACAATTAGCGGGCTGTTGGAATTGGCCATTAGTTAAAAAGAAATATCCTGGTCTTCTTTTTTTTTAGTTTTAACTTTTTTCTTATAAAACCAAATGCGTTGCTCACGTAAAATTCCTGTAGGAGAGAACACCATGTACCCATTAGGGCTTGAGAGCACCGTTCTGTAAAAACTGTTTTTTTCACTATCAACAAGTATGTTTGCATTTAACTTAAAGTCATGATTTGCTTTTACGGCTGCCGATATTCGCTCGGGAATTGTTTTTTGCTGCAACAGGTTTATATTTTTCTTTCGGTTCACTTCCAGGTTGTTCATTTCCTTTCCGTAAGGTGACCATGTAACAGGATGTGCCTCGAATAAATAAATATAGTAGATGTCATATGTGTCCTTTTCTTTTCTTATTTTTTTCTTAATACGCTTTGCATTATCACGGAATGAAGGACATGAATAGGTGCCGGTAATAAACATAATTGGCTTACCTTTTAAGAGCGAATCAGCTGGTACTTTTTTGCCGCTGGTATCATAAAAATAAATATTTGGAAGGGAGTCACCCGGTTTTAAGTGCCTGAAAGTAGCCGTGTCTGACAACCTAAGCCAGTTCATGGTTATTTTTATACTGTCACCGGTTGGCGACCCTAACGCATTAAAACACATACCGGCTAATAAAAGTAAACAGGCAAGCTTTGAGATCATAACTACGCAGCGATTTTGACCAAAAATATTCTTTTTTTGCCAATAAAATGAACTAAAATATTGCGTAACTAATTAAAATACTATATTTGGTAAAATCAAACCCTAATCATATGCGTTCAGGATTTATTGTGTTCTCGGTGTTCACACTGGCAGCTATTGGCGTTGCCTCGTATTTTTGGCTACCTATCTTATGGAGCCTTTTATTACTGGGTCCAATTATTATTGTTGGATTTATGGATTTGTACCAACCCAGTCATACCATTAAACGCAATTTCCCGGTTGTTGGGCGCATGCGTTACTGGATGGAGCATTTGCGGCCAAAAATTTATCAATATTTCATTGAAAGCGATACTGATGGTACGCCTTATAACCGTTTAAACCGTAACGTAATCTACCAACGCGCAAAAAAAGTAAATGATACCACTCCGTTTGGTACACAGCTAAATGTTTATGAAGTAGGATATGAATGGATGAACCACTCCATAGTTCCGCTTGACGGACACACGTTAAACCATGACCCACGCGTTACAGTTGGCGGACCTGACTGCAAACAACCGTATAGTGCAAGTATTTATAACGTGTCGGCCATGAGTTATGGTTCATTGAGCCAAAATGCGATCATGTCATTGAACGGAGGGGCACAACTCGGAAATTTTGCTCACAATACCGGTGAGGGTGGTTTAAGTCCCTATCATTTAAAAATGGGTGGCGACTTAATATGGCAAATTGGAACCGGTTATTTTGGCTGTAGAAATCTTGACGGAACCTTTAATGCCGATTTGTTTGCTGAAAAAGCTGCCACACCACAGGTAAAAATGATTGAAATAAAATTATCCCAAGGTGCAAAACCAGGTCATGGCGGTATTTTACCTGCTAAAAAAGTAACCGAAGAAATTGCAAAAATACGTAACGTGCCTGTGGGTAAGGATGTGATTTCACCTCCTTATCATACTGCATTTACAACCCCGTTGGAATTGCTGCAATTCATAAAAAAGCTACGCGATTTATCAGGAGGAAAACCCATAGGATTTAAGTTGTGTATTGGTAACCGAAGCCAATTTGTTGCTATATGTAAAGCCATGGTAAAAACCAATATCATGCCTGATTTTATTACGGTTGATGGTGGTGAAGGTGGTACCGGTGCTGCACCCCTGGAATTCTCTAATTCGGTTGGTATGCCCTTGCGTGAGGCCCTGGCTTTTGTATATGATGCCTTAAACGGGTTTGCCTTAAAACGCCACATAAAAATTATTGCATCGGGTAAAGTTGCAACCGGTTTTGATTTGGTGAAAAATTTATCATTGGGTGCCGACATGTGCAACAGTGCGCGCGCCATGATGCTTGCTTTGGGATGTATTCAGGCATTGGAGTGTAATACCAATAAATGCCCAACAGGTGTTGCCACACAGGATAAAAATTTAATGAAGGGACTTGTGGTTGACGATAAAAAAGTACGCATTAAGAATTTTCACAATGAAACCGTAAAAAGCGCGGTTGAATTAATGGCTGCAGCGGGTGTTGATCATCCAAGCAAGTTGCACAGGCATATGGTGTACCGCAGGATTAGTGCCAGTGAAATAAAAACATACTCAGAGGCATTTCCCTATATTTTACGTGGATCGTTGCTGGAGCCCCCATACCCGGAAGCTTACCAGTATGACATGGCAAATTCGAATGAGGAAACGTTTATACCGAATATTAAATAGTTTTTAGTTTAGCGTTTAGCCGCTGATTGTATTTTTGTTTACTTAAGACTTTTGGTATGTATTGATTTACTTAAAAGCATTGTTGACCTGATGAAGAAGAAAAAATAAAAAACCGGCAGCTTATTCAACTACCGGTTTCCTCAAAACTTGCTTTATTAACGCTGGCTACTTCTTTTTCCCCTTGCCTTTTCCATTCCCGTTGCCATTGCCGGCTTTGCCTTTATCAATTTTACTTTTTTTGTTCCCTTTATTTTTAGCTTTTCCTTTCAAGGCATGAAATTCGGGAGAACCTGGTTTAATACCCATTTCTTTAGCAATTACGCCCCAGCCCTTTGATTTATTTTTTTCGAAACAGGTTACAACGGTTTCCACTGGTTTTTTTACCAATTGACCAATTTGAAGACTCATGTATACGTCAGCTGGCTGCATGGTAAGCAATAAATTATCGAGCTTTCCATTACTTATTCCAAAACTCAGGCTCATGTCTTTTTTAAACACTGAAAGGTCCAGTTTTGCCTGCGCGTTTATATTTGACAAGGATGCGTCCAATTCCGTATCACCTGATTTAGCCTGGAAAGATGCACTTACCTGGCTGTTTGCAATACCCATGGTTAAAAAACCTGCAAGAATTAAAATGTACTTTTTCATATTGCTCCCTCTTTAAATTGTTTGATTGATATAATTATAAAACAGGTATGCACGCATACACCCCTAAACAAATGGAAAATAATTTTTTGAATTACTGTTATTCCTCTTCAACTATCATGCCCTAAAGCATGCGCTGCTCAGTACTAGCTATTTAGCATTACCGGCATTACCAACATTAAAATGTTTTCGTTGGCATTTTCGTATTCAGTGGGGCTTAAGATACCTGCACGGTTTGGAGCACTCATCTCAATGAGAATTTCCTTGCTTTCAAGGTTGTTCAACATCTCAATCAGGAAACGTGAATTGAACCCGATCTCCATGTCTTCACCTTCATAACTACAGGTTAAACGTTCGCTTGCTGCATTCGCAAAATCCAAATCTTCGGCCGAAACCGTTAATTCACTTCCTGCGATTTTTAAGCGCACCTGGTGCGTAGTTTTATTGGAGAAAATAGATACGCGTTTTAACGATCCAAGAATTGCAGAACGCTCAATGGTTAATTTATTTGGGTTTTGCTTAGGAATTACAGCCTCATAATTCGGGTATTTTCCATCAATTAAGCGACATACCAATTGGGTATCGTCATAACTGAACAACGCATTTGTATTGTTATACTCAACTGTAACCACCGCATTTGTGGTTGACAATTGCCCGCGTAACAGGTTAATTGCTTTTTTTGGAAGAATAAACGAAGCTGCGCGCTCCGACTTGCAATCTGTTCTGCGGTAGCGTACCAATTTATGCGCATCGGTTGCCGCAAATGTTACATCGGCATCAGTCAACTGGCAATAAACCCCACTCATTACCGGACGAAGTTCGTCAGTACCGGTCGCAAAAATGGTTTTGTTTAATGCGCGCGATAAAATATCGGCAGTAATTGCTACGTTTGAAGCACCCTCAATTTGCGGAATGCGCGGAAATTCAACCGCATTGTACCCAGTTAGTTTATATTTACCAAAATCACTCGATATTTCAATACCAAACGATTTTTCATCAATGGTAAATGTTAATGGAAGATTTGGAAAAGTTTTAAGTGTATCCAGTAAAATTCGTGCAGGAATACAAATGCTGCCATTTTCTTTTGATTCAACCGCCATGCGTGTAATCATGGTTGTTTCCAAATCACTGGCTGATAAAACAAGCTCCTTGCTTTTTATCTCGAATAAAAAATTATCAAGAATGGGCAAGGTGTTGTTTGTACTTAACACACCACTGATTGACTGGAGGTTTTTTAAAAGATCGGTACTGGCTGCAATAAATTTCATATATCTGGGTTCGTTGTTGAACTGACAAATATAACTCTACAAGTTGCCTATGCAAATGGTAGTTTTGCACATTGTAAAAAACGGGCTGTTGATAAGCATTAAGTAAAACGGACTGAATAACAGCGAATTAGCTATATATGTTCATTACTCCTCTGCCAATTTACTTAACCAAAAAAGCATCCAAAGACCATTTGTTTCCTTTTTTAAATTTCAAAGCAGTCCAATGCATTCTCAATAAACGCTGCTTATTCTTTGTGCGTTCGATGGTAAAAATTGAAGCAACATTCGTTACTCCTCTGCCAATTCAAAATCAATAACCTTGAGTTCAAGGTCGGTACGAACCACCTGGACTTTTACCGAATCGCCAAGCCTGAAAATCTTTTTCTTTCTCAATCCATGAACAGTATAGGTACGCTCATCAAACACATAATTGTCATCTGAAATTCCCTTGAGACTTACCATTCCTTCACATTTATTTTCATCAAGCTCAACATACATGCCCCATTCTGTCAATCCTGAAATAATTCCTGTAAAATATTCGCCCAGGTGGGCACTTAAATATTCAACCTGTTTGTATTTTACACTGGCACGTTCAGCATCAGCTGCACGTTTTTCCTGTGCCGAACAATGTTTACCTGCCAATTCCAAACGCGACACTTTTTGCGGAGGTAATTTATCAAGGTAATCGGTTAAAATACGGTGTACAATTAAATCGGGGTAGCGCCTGATTGGCGATGTAAAGTGCGCGTAGTAATCAAACGCAAGTCCAAAATGACCAATGTTATCAGGTGAATAAACTGCCTTAGCCATACAACGTATAGCAAAAGTTTGTATAACCTCGCTGGTATGTTTATCGGTAATTTCTTCAAACAATTCGTTCAACGCTTTGTTCAGTGCTTTCATATTTCCTACCGGCAATTTGTAACCAAAACTTTTTACAAATGTAACCAGCTCACCAATTTTTTCCTCAGAAGGCAAATCGTGAATACGGTATAAGAGTGGTACAATGGGTTTATGCCCGTCAGGTTTCCCCATTAAGGTGGCCACTGCTTTATTGGCTAACAGCATAAATTCTTCAATCAGTTTATTGGAATCTTTTTGCACTTTCATGAAAACACCCAATGGTTTTCCGTTCTCATCCAGCTTGAACTTTACTTCCTGGCTGTGCAATTCCAGCGCACCATTTTTTAGCCGCGCTTTTCGCATGATTTTTGCCATTTTATCCAATAGCAAAATCTCCTTTTCATGGTCACCTTTGCCGGTTTCAATTATTTCCTGCGCCTCTTCATAGGTAAATCGCCTAGCACTGTGTATAACGGTACGGCCATACCAGGTGTCCAGGATTTTTGCATCCTCGGTCATTTCAAATACTACCGAATAGGTAAATTTATCTTCATTAGGACGCAATGAACATATTTGATTACTTAAAATTTCAGGCAACATGGGCACAACACGGTCAACCAGGTAAACAGATGTAGCGCGCTCAAACGCCTCTTTGTCGAGGATATTACCTGGAATTACATAATACGAAACATCGGCAATGTGCACCCCTACTTCCCAAATTTTTCCGTACTCTTTATCATCACGCAAAAACTTCACGCTTAATGCATCATCAAAATCTTTTGCATCGTACGGATCGATGGTGAATGTTAATGTATCCCTGAAATCTCTGCGTTTTTTTATTTCTGCAGGTGTAATGTTATCACTTAAATTATTGGCAAAATCTTCAACTTCTTTTGGGAATTTTACCGGCAAATTAAACTCGGCCATAATGGCGTGCATCTCGGCCATGTGTGTTCCAGGCTTACCAAAAACCTCTACAATTCGTCCAAACGGACTTTGTGCGCCTAGCGGCCAATCGGTTAAACGCACCAATACTTTATCGCCATGATTTGCTTTGTTCAAATGTTCAAGCGGCACATAAATATCTACATGTATGCGTTGGTTGGAAGGTCGCACAAACGCAAATTTTTTATTGATCTCAACTATGCCTACAAGGGTTTCGTGGGCGCGGTGTACAACACCGGTTACTTCTCCTTCGGGTTTGCCGCTGCTTCGTTTTTTCTTGAGTTTAACGGTTACCGTATCGCCATCAAGCGCATTTAAAATACTGTTACGTTCAATAAAAATATCTTCTTTTACCTGTTCGGTAATTACAAAAGCAAATCCGCGTTGGGTAACTTGTATACGGCCTTGTATTTCGGTTTGTGGTGATTTATCTTCGATGAAAAATTTACCTTTTTGGCCTTCCGTTATTTTACCCGTATCGGCCAGGTTATACAGGGCGTCCAACACCAGGTTTTTATTGCTTCCATGGTTGGCGCCAATTGCCGAGGCAATTTGTTTATGGTTGAATTGCTTGCCCGGATGCTCGCTCAGAAAATCTAAAATATGCTGCGAAAGGACAAAAATGGCCTTATCGGGATTGCTCTTATGGTTGTTCTTCTTTGACATTGAGCTGAAAGTAAGTAAAACCCCGGTACGGCAAAGGCCTAATAGTTAAGATAATACACATAAAAATTCATAATTAGTGTTGATAAATCGTGTTTTTAACCTTGTAAATGGTTGTTAGTTAGCCCTTAAAAATTAAATTTGTAGCTGTATAAGCAACCGGTAGAACCTTGATTATAAAACGACTCCTATTTTGTATATGTATTTGCGCTGGTTTTAGTTCCCGGGCCCAGTCAGATAATTGTGCTACGGCAAGCACCATTACTGAATGTGTAATTTTTAATGGCAATAACAATGCAGCTACAACAGGTGCAGATGACACATACCTGCCTGGTGAAATTTGTGCCCTTACTGTTGATAATTCGGTATGGTTTACATTCACTGCAAGTACAACCGGGCCATATACATTTACCGTTTCAAATTTAGTTTGTTCAGGAAGCACCGCAATGGAAACAGGTGTATTTAGCGGAACATGCGGAGCACTTACAGCCGTAAACTGCGATGCCGGGTCGGCTGGGCTTACCACCGTTTTCAATGCTACAGCAGGAACAACGTATTTTTTAGTGGTTGACGGCAGCGCGGGATCTACCTGTGGGTTTGATGCATTGGTTTGCCCGGGGTGTAACATCAACGCTTCGTTTTTACCCAGCACAACCACAGGCGTATATCCGCTCACCGTAAACTTTACAAACACCAGTTCAGGGGCGCAATTCTCACACTGGGATTTTGGTGAATTTGCATCAGGATTTGATGGTACAAATGGAATTTACACATACAATGAACCCGGTACCTTTTACGTAACCCTGTTTACATATAACGGGGTTTGCGTGGATACAACCACTGATACAATTGTCATAACAGGTCCTTCAACCATTACCATTCCTAACGTGTTTACCCCTAATGATGATGGGTTGAACGATTTGTTTCATGTTGAATGCGTAGGAATTGATACCATTGATGTGAAAATTTTTAATAGATGGGGCGAACTGGTAGGATGGTATAACGGTAAAAACGGATGGTGGGATGGATATAGCGTGCTTGCCGGCTTAAAAGTAAGTGAGGGATCATATTACTACCTTGTGAAGGCTGAAGGAATTGACGGAACAGTTTTTGATGAAAAGGGATTTTTGCAATTATTCAGGTAGTTCTTAAATTCATTTCACAAGATGTTTTGTTTAGTAACTAGAAATTTTTTAAACTAACTGTTTAGGAACTTATGTCGCAAATTGACGAATTTAATGATTATCGCCAAAAAATGAATGAACGCATGTTGTCAAATGACAACCTTGTAATCAAACGTTTTTTTAATCTTGATACTCAGACCTACCAGGACGGTGCTTTGGATGTAAAAACAAAGGAAATGCTGGGACTTGTTGCTTCAATGGTGTTGCGTTGTGATGACTGCATTAAATATCACCTTGGAAAATGTTATGATGAAGGTATGAGCAGAGCACAAATTATGGAGATTTTTCAGGTTGCGCTTATGGTTGGCGGCTCAATTGTTATACCGCATTCAAGGCGAGCTTATGAATATTGGGAAGAATTGGAAACGCAAGGTTCCAACTAACCTTGTGCTACCAGCAAACATTAATTAAACTCGAAGGAGTTAAAACAGGAAATTTAACTTGACTATTTTTTTACCTAGAATAATTGGCGTTTTTGCAGCAGTACTTTTTGTTTTTACTGTGCAAGGGCAAACCACGCGGGTAAAAGGCCGTGTAATGGATGGCAATACAAAAGAATTATTGCCTTATGTAACCATTCGCTTTGTGGATTCAAAAATTGGAACCACGTCAAATGACACCGGCTATTATTCCTTTGATACTTACTATGCAACCGACTCGCTTGAAGCTAACTCATTTGGGTATAAACGTACCCGGGTGAAAGTCAAAAAAGATGCCGACCAAACCATTGACATCTTAATGTTTCCAATAGGCAATGACACCATTCCCGAAGTTGTGATACGCCCTCCGGATGTTGATCCTGCCATTGCTATGTTCAAAAAAATATTGCGCTACAAAGAAGTAAACAACAAAGAAAAATTAAGGTCATACCAATACGAGGTTTATAGCAAGGTTGAGTTTGATGTAAACAACATTTCTGATGAGTTTAAAAACCGAAAAGTATTCAAACCCATCAAATTTATTTTTGAAAACGTTGATTCAACCACAAGTGAAAAACCATACTTACCATTATTTATAACCGAATCAGTTTCCGACTATTATTTCAGAAAAAACCCACAAGCCCACCGTGAGTACATTAACGCCAGCCAGGTTAGCGGATTTGAAAACAAGAGTGTTTCGCAGTTTATGGGTGACATGTACCAGAACATAAATGTGTATGAAAACTATGTAAATATTTTTGGACGGAATTTTGTGAGCCCTGTTTCGGACCGTGGACTTTTTTCATACGATTACCGTTTGAGCGACAGTGCGCTTATTGGAAATACCTGGTGTTATAAAATTAAATTTTACCCCAAACGCAAAGCCGAACCATTGTTTATTGGCCATTTTTGGATGAACGATACAACATATGCCATTCGCAAAATAGAATGTGATGTGGTAGGCGATGCAAACATCAATTTCATCAAAACGTTTGCATTCAAACAGGAATTTGAACAGGTCAAAAAAGAAGTGTGGATGGTCACTAGCGATTATTTGCTTGTTGACTTCAATGTTTTTGACAAACAAATGGGTTGTTACGGCAGAAAATCAACAACGTATAAAAACTTTGTGATTAACGAACCGCGTGAAGATGCTTTTTATGCAGGGGCGCAAAACATTGTGGTAGCCGATGATGCCACCGATAAGACGAAAGAATATTGGGAAACCGCCAGGCATTTTCCACTTACACCACAGGAACGGTTGATATATGATATGATGGATACCATTTTAAAAGTACCTGAAGTGAGAACCTTTAATTCAGTGGTGTCAATGCTTGCAAGCGGCTATAAAGTCATTGGTAAATTTGAATTTGGCCCTTATTTTACCACCTACAGTTTTAATCCTTATGAAGGCCCGCGTTTCAGGTTAGGCGGACGCACAAGTAATGCATTTAGTAAGCGCATTGAGTTTAACGGTTACTGTGCCTATGGTACACGTGACGAACAATTTAAATACGGTGGCGGATTCAGGACAATGCTCACCAAAAAACCAAGGCAGCAACTTGCCATAAATTACAAACACGATGTAGAAATGCTAGGCATGAGCGCCAATGGCTTCAGGCAGGATAATATTCTTGCATCCGTTTTCAGACGTACATTACCCAATAAAATGACGTTTATTGATGAGTACAAATTTTACTATGAATACGAATATTTCCAGGGGCTAAATAACCAGCTGCATTTACGGCACCGCACCATCAGGCCTGTGGGTGTTTACCATTACGAAAAATTAAGTGATGCAACAGGTGACACGTTAAACCCGGTTAGTGTACAGGTTGCGGAAGCAACATATTATATTCGTTTTGCTTATGATGAAAAATACGTGAGTGGCGAATTTGACCGCACAAGCATGGGTACAACCTACCCTGTTTTTGACGCCCAGTACTCGTTGGGATTAAAAGATGTTTTTAGCAGCGATTACAATTACCATAAGGTAGTGACCAGCGTGCAACATTGGTTTAACGTTGGCGGAATGGGATATTTTAAGTACAGGGTTGAAGCAGGAAAGTATTTTGGAACACTACCTTATCCTGTTTTGGAATTACATCGCGGTAACAACACCTATTACTTTGACAACTATGCATTCAACCTGATGAACCTGTATGAATTCGTAAGTGACCAATATGTTAGTGTATTTTTGTACCACCACTTCCAGGGATTCTTTCTGAACCACTTTCCTTTGTTAAGAAAACTTAAATGGCGTGAGGTTGCTACTTTTAAAGCCGTTTGGGGATCAATAAGCGACAAAAACCGCAATGAAATGGTGTTCCCCAGCACACTTCACAGCCTGAATGTGCCTTATATGGAATTTAGTGTGGGTATAGAAAATATTTTCAAATTTCTGCGTTTTGATTTTGTACAACGTTTAACGTATTTAAATCACCCCGATATTGCCAAGTGGGGATTCAGGGTACGTTTTGATATTGATTTTTAACAGGAATACAAAAGGTAAATAACCGACCAAAAAATGAAAATGGTATTACGCACCGAAAATATATTTAAAACCTACCGCAAACGCACCGTGGTTAATGGTGTAACTGTTGATGTAAAACAAGGCGAAATAGTTGGTTTGTTAGGTCCGAATGGTGCCGGTAAAACCACATCCTTTTACATGATTGTAGGATTAATACGGCCCGACAAAGGCAAGGTCTTTTTAGACAATACGGAAATAACCAATGTACCGGTGTATAAACGTGCTAAAATGGGACTGGGTTATTTACCACAGGAAGTTTCGGTATTCAGAAAACTAAGCGTTGAAGATAACATCAAAGCTGTTCTTGAAATGACTGGTTTAAGCAAAGCCGAACAGCAGGACAGGTTAGAAAATTTATTGAGTGAATTTCGGTTGACACATGTTCGAAAAAACCTGGGTTTAAAATTATCAGGTGGAGAAAAACGCAGGACCGAAATTGCCCGTGCACTTGCAACCGATCCGAAATTTATTTTACTTGACGAACCATTTGCAGGCGTAGATCCCATTGCCGTTGAAGACATACAGGTTATTGTGGAAAAACTCAAAACAAAAAACATTGGCGTTTTAATTACCGACCACAATGTGCAGGAAACACTTAGTATAACTGATCGCGCATACCTTTTGTTTGAAGGAAAAATATTAAAACAGGGTACTGCCGAAGAATTAGCAGCTGATGAACAAGTACGTAAAGTTTACCTTGGTCAAAATTTCGAGTTGAAGAAAAAAGTAGGACCTTAATTTTAATGCATGTCGGTTTACACGGCCATTTTATTTCTCTTATCAACTTTTGCTGGTAAACACCATTATTCCCCTATTTCATCGCATGTTTCACTACCAATCATGGACTCAACCCTGTGTAACGGATTTGACTTTCCTGTTGGTGACAAAAATGCAGCCGGGTGGATTTCAACCAGCAAATGGGGCGATTCAACACAACAAGAAATATGCACAGGGCAAAAATGGAATGTAAAACCCGGAACACGTTCATCCAACAATGCTGTATATGCCATTGGAAGCGGTAAAGTAATTTTTGCCAAAAAACATCCTTCACCGTTTGGAAATATCATATTGATCGAACACCGCTACGCGGAAAACGGCAAAGTAAAAACCATTTATTCCCGGTATGCATGCCTTGCCCAGATAAACGTAAAACAAGGTGATTTGGTTTTTCGAAGGCAGGAAATTGGAATGGCTTCAAGTGAATTAAATCCTGATTTCAAAACCCAGGTATATGTCGAAATACGAAAATCGACACTGGAAGGATATGAAGAAGGATTTAATCCGATTTTAAATGGCAAAAACGCCATTTGGGTAAAAGAAAATTACGAAGATTGTTCGTCCTTTATAAAAAACCACCGAAATATTTTATTGCCTTTTCAGAAAAGCAAACTGGTAATGGTGGTTAAAAATAAATTCAAATGTTATTTGTTTGAAAAAGGAAAATTGAAAAAGACATATGAAATTGCCTTATCGCAGGAACCGGTTGGTGCCAAAGAAAAGCAAGGTGATTTAAAAGTTCCTGAAGGCGAATACAGTATTTGTGAAAAAACAAAAGGCCCCTTCAGCACCACAACAAACTGGGCAAATGCATATTTAGGAACCCGATGGCTTTGTTTAACCTATCCGAATACGTTTGATGCTGCACGGGGTTTGGAAAAAAATGAAATTACCAAAGACCAGTACATGAAAATTGCACAGGCTACAAAGGCAGGGATAAAACCTCCGCAAAGCACAGCTCTGGGCGGTGCTGTGGGAATACATGGATGGATTGAAGAAGACTGGAGCAATGAAAGTTCACGCGCTCAAACCTGGGGATGCGTAAGCTTTCACAACAAAGACTTAAATGAATTTTATGATCTTGTAGACTTAAAAACTACCGTTATTATTATTCCTTAGTCAATAAACCGTGCCTTAAAATCACCCGTAGGGATTTCACATTTATCTTTAATCAATCGTTTTCTGCGTTTTGCCACCTGGTGATATACCCAATTTCGAATAAATGGCGGCACAATTAAAAAGCAAATCATCAACGGCCACAATCCACTTAAATGACCACAAATGCGTAAAGCCGCACCCGACTTGATATATGCCTTTTCATTTTTAATTAGTACCATTGAACTTAAACTGAGATTTTGAAGGCCGTGTTTTTCCAGCAATTCTTTTCCTTTTGGGGATTGCAAAGAGGCAAACCTGAAAACACCTTTTTTATCGCGCTTATATATAAACTGAACGCTGTAGTTGCAAAAATTACAATCGCCATCAAACAACACAATCATTTGGCAGGATTTGGAACAGCCGGTTTAGACTTGCCGGCCATGGTGTTCAAACAATCAAGCACTGTTTTATAGATTCGCAGAAGGTCATCCTGCTTATTATCATAATAATTAAACGTGTTTACCACTTGCAAACTGTCTGTTTTGTAACGCTTAAACAGGCTTTCATATTGCGCGTAATTTTTTTTCATGCTACGGTGATCCACTTCCGGATTAAAACTAAAATCAGCCTCAATTAAGTGCATTTGTACCAACAATGAAATGAATTTTTGCTCTGGGATAATAGTTTCATCTTCTGTTTTCCCGCATGAAAAAACACCCATTAAAATCACTGATATGAATACTATTTTTTTCACCTGTCAAACTGCATGCGTAAACCACTTTTACCTTCATTGAATTTCCCATCGGCATATGCATGATGGCCACTTATAAACGTGTGTTTTACCGTACTTGAAAAAGTAGTTCCCTCGAACGGAGACCAACCGCACTTGTATAAAATATTTTCCTTATTTACAGTTTGTGGTTTTTTTGGATCAATCACAACAATATCGCCATAATAACCTTGTTTTAAATACCCGCGTTTATGAATATTGAACAGGTCAGCCACATTGTGCGATGCTTTTTGAACAATGTCTTCAATTGATATTTTTCCCTGCCTATGAAACTCCATCAATGCAAGCAGCGCATGTTGGACCAACGGTCCTCCACTTGGCGCTTCGGTGTATTTTTTGTTTTTTTCTTCAATGGTGTGCGGGGCATGATCAGTGGCAATTACATCAATTCGACCGTCAAGCAATGCTTTCCAAACACCTTCCCTGTCTTCCTGTGTTTTTACAGCAGGATTCCACTTAATAAAATTTCCTTTTTCGGTATAGTCCTTATCGGTAAACCATAAGTGGTGAATGCATGCTTCAGCCGTTATTCTTTTTTCCTTTAAAGGTATATCGTTCCTGAAAAGCGTAGTTTCCTTTGCGGTTGATATGTGTAAAATATGCAGGCGTGTGTTGTATTTTTTTGCTAATTCAATGGCCATTGACGAAGAAATGTAACAAGCCTCAGCCGACCGAATAAGTGGATGATGTGCTGCATCAAGGTTATCACCAAATTCACGCTTAAATTTTTCTGTATTGGCCTTTATGGTTGCTTCGTCTTCGCAATGCGTGGCAATCAAACAAGGTGAGTTTTTAAAAATCGCTTCAAGCGTTGCTATATTGTCAACCAACATATTGCCGGTTGAAGAACCCATGAAAATTTTTATACCACACACATTTTTTGGGTCAGTTTTTAATACCTCCTCCAGGTTATCATTGCCGGCACCCATAAAAAACGAATAATTTGCCAATGATTTTTCAGCAGCAATTTTATATTTATCCTCCAACAATGCCTGTGTTAGTGTATTGGGCACGGTATTGGGCATTTCCATAAATGAAGTAATGCCACCGGCCACCGCGGCACGCGACTCGGAATAAATGTCGGCTTTATGAGTTAAACCGGGTTCACGAAAATGCACCTGATCATCAATCAATCCCGGCAAAACAAAACATCCCTTTGCATCCACTATTTCATCAAAATTTCCTTCACTGGTACCTCCCACGGAAGCAATAAATTCATTTTCCAGAACAATGTTTTGTTCCTGAATTTTTCCCTGGTTTACCACCAGTCCATTTTTAATTAAAATGCGTGCCATTAAACGAATTATGTTTTCATGCAAATAAACGAAATAATGGGGTTTTCCTGTTAAAGAGGGGCTGGAATATGGATTTTTTTAACGTTCCTTTTGGGAAACCAATGATGTGGTATTATTTAAATCCCTTCATAGCCAGCTAATCATAAAGGCTTTCATCCTTTTTAAGCCCGTTTTCGTCAATTAAGCCCATGAAAAGTACATCATAAATGCTTCCTTTTTTTTATCTTTAAGCCCGAATGAAATGTGCTTGTTTTAGTTGTATGCGCATTCCTTCTGACAAACAGTTGCCTAAATTTCTACCCATGAAACCGCTTTGTGGTTCACAAACACGATAAAAAAAATTATCATGAGCAAAAAGGTTCTACTCTCTCTTGTAGTATCTGCATCTTTTTTTTGCAGTAACACACACGCCCAGGTTGGCAAAGATGGTCCACGCACCATTTCAGTTGCGAACACCATTGTAAACGAATACACCTATTTAACCGCTAATGCTGCGGCTGGGGCAACCACACTCACGGTTAACAACAACAACCTGAATGTAAACAGCCGTTTTACCGCAGCCCTTGCACAAGGTGATTTAATACTAATCATTCAAATGCAGGGAGCCACTGTTGACGCAACCGCTTTGGGTGCCCCGTTTGCTACCTTTAGTATTCCGAATTCCACCGGCTGGGGGGCCGTTACCAATTACAATAATTGCGGTAATTATGAATTTGCACAGGTACTTTCTGTAACCGGAACCAATACCATTACTATTTTATGTGGTCTTAGAAATTCTTACACTTCGGCCGGGCATGTACAAGTTGTTCGTGTTCCACGCTATACAACATTGACCATAAATAGTAGCCTCACCGGAGAAAACTGGAATGGAAACACAGGAGGAATTATTGCTGTGGAACCACAAACATCCACAACCATTAATGCGGGTGGCTCCATTGTATCAACAGGCATTGGGTTTCGCGGTGGAGTAGCCAGTGAAAATTTATCGGGTTACGGTGCAGGCCAATTTGCAAATGATGATGGTACTGAAGGTGCCGAAAAAGGCGAAGGTATTGTTGGTTTTACCACCGAATATAATGCCATTAACGGACAATTTTGCATGGGAGCTGCAGCCAATGCTGGTGGTGGCGGAAATGGTCACAATGCCGGTGGTGGTGGCGGTGGAAATGCCGGATCAATTGCCGCGTGGACAGGCTATGGCGTTAGCAACCCCGCTTACAATGCTGCATGGGCCCTTGAAGTTCCATCGCTGGTTGGTTCGGTTTCAAGTGGCGGTGGTCGTGGGGGAAATACATTCAGCAACGCAAATGGAAATGCTAACAGTGATGCCCCGGGAACTGCTGCGTGGGGAGCAGCCAGTGATGTTAACCGCAACGTTGGTGGACTTGGTGGCCG
>DATGXI010000018.1:0-15171 GCA_035299065.1 Flavobacteriales bacterium | reverse complement strand
GTGGCGGTGGCGGAAACAGGTCACGTTCATATGGTGGCGGTGGCGAAAAGAAATCATACGGTGGTGGCGACAGGGGCGGCTTTAACAAAAGCAAGAGCTATGGTGGCGGCAACAGTGGCGCTGGAAAAGAACGCGGTGGTTTTGGAAAGAAAAAATATACAGCTACCTGGGATTAAATTGCGAATTTCGAATTGCGAATTTCGAACCGGTTACCTTAACTAGTAATGAAATTTTATAAATTACAAAAAGGCATTTTGTTGATTGTTGTGATGACAATTTTAACAAGTGCCTTTTTTGTTTCTTGTAATACCGAAACCAATGCCGGCCCTACTGCTGAAAAAACGACCGTGCGCTGGTCAGAAATGATTCATGATTTTGGTCCTGTCAAGCAAGGATCAAAAAACACCCACGATTTTGAGTTTGAAAATACCGGTACCGTGCCTTTTACCATTGACGATGCACATGGTACATGTGGCTGTACCGTTGTTGATTTTGCAAAAGAGCCGGTAAATCCTGGCGAAAAAGGGAAAATTACCGTAACATTTAATGCCGGCAATGACCTGAATATGCAGGAAAAAACGGTTACAGTAATAGCCAATACACAGCCTGTGCAAACCCGGTTAAAAATACGGGCGTTCATCAAGAAATAGAAAAACACGCATTTTGTCATTTAAAAATCCTGCTTATTGGCGGGATTTTTTATTTTTACCACATGCGAATTATACCCGCTATTGATATTATTGATGGAAAATGCGTTCGGTTGACCGAAGGCGATTATTCAACACAAAAAATTTACAACGCCAATCCACTTGACGTTGCAAAGGAATTTGAAGACAATGGCATACGGTATTTGCATTTGGTTGACCTGGACGGAGCGCGTTTGGGAAAGATCACCAATTGGAAAGTACTGGAAAAAATTGCTTCAAAAACAAACCTGGAAATTGATTTTGGCGGTGGTTTGAAAAGCGACCAGGATTTGGAAATAGCATTGGATTCAGGTGCTAAAAAAGTAACCGGTGGCAGCATTGCTGTAAAAAATCCGGATTTATTTAAGCAATGGATTACCCTTTACCCGGGGAGAATTATTTTAGGAGCTGATGTAAAAAATAAAATGGTTGCGGTTAGTGGATGGATGGAAGCGTCTAAAATGAGCCTGGATGAATTGCTGGATACCTATTTGCCTTTGGGTTTAAATGAAGTTATTTGCACCGATATTTCAAAAGACGGAAAACTGGAAGGCCTGAATATTGAATTGTACAAAGAAGTTTTGTCAAAACGAACAGGACTGGAATTAATAGCCAGTGGCGGTGTTGCAGGCATGCGTGACGTGGAATTGTGTAAGGAGCATAGTTTGGCTGGAGTCATTATTGGAAAAGCCATTTACGAGGGAAAAATAAGCTTAAAGGACTTAAATAAATTTATTATAAATGCTGGCTAAACGCATTATACCCTGTTTGGATATAAAAGACGGACGCACCGTGAAAGGTGTGAATTTTGAAAATTTGCGTGATGCAGGTGATGCGGTTGAGCTTGCAAAACTGTATGCAAAAAACGGGGCCGATGAACTGGTATTTTTGGATATTACAGCAACACACGAAGGAAGAAAAACATTTGCCGAACTGGTCACAAAAATTGCCCGGAACATTAACATACCGTTTACCGTTGGGGGTGGTATAAGCAGTGTGGACGATGTGGATGTACTGTTGAAAGCAGGTGCCGACAAAGTATCGGTAAACTCGGCAGCCGTTAAAAACCCGCAACTGATAAAAGACCTGGCCAATAAATTTGGATCACAATGTGTGGTACTGGCGGTTGATGCCAACCTTGTAAATGGTATATGGAAAGTATTTACAGGCGGTGGGCGCCATGAAACCGATAAGGAACTTTACAGCTGGTGTGCCCAGGCCGTTAGTTTGGGGGCTGGTGAAATTTTATTTACAAGCATGGCGCACGATGGTACCAAAAACGGTTTTGCCGTTGAGGCATTGGGCAAATTAAGTTCAACGCTAAAGGTACCTGTAATTGCCTCGGGCGGGGCCGGTACCATGCAGCACTTTACCAGCTTATTTAATGGCACCCAGGTTGATGCCGCACTTGCCGCCAGCATTTTTCACTTTGGTGAAATTGATATATTTGAATTGAAAAACCATTTACACGCTAACCAAATACCTGTACGATTGCCATGGGCGAATTAAACTTTGATAAATTAAACGGACTTATACCGGCAGTTGTGCAGGATGATGCCACGCATAAAGTTTTAATGGTGGGGTTTATGACACCTGAAGCTTACCAAAAAACTGTGCAAACCCGCCAGGTAACTTTTTACAGCCGCAAGAATAAACGCTTGTGGACAAAAGGCGAACAAAGCGGAAATTTTTTGAACGTGGTGCGCATACTGGAAGATTGCGACCACGATTCACTGTTGATTTATGCCAACCCAATGGGGCCTGTTTGCCACAAGGGGCACGACACCTGTTTTAACGAGCCAAACAGGGCTGCAAAAGACACCGATGACATGATTGGTTTTTTGGAAACCATTATTGCCGAACGAAAAAAACACCCTAGCGAAAGTTCATACACCAGTAAATTGTTTGCAAGGGGTATAAATAAAATTGCCCAAAAACTGGGTGAAGAAGCTATTGAGCTGGTTATTGAAGCCAAGGACAACGACAAGGAATTGTTTATGGGCGAGGCGGCTGATTTAATGTACCATTATTTGGTTTTGTTGCACGCAAAGGGATATTCACTTAAGGACGTGGAGGACAAATTGAGGTCACGGTACGTGAAGAAGTAGGTAGTTGCAGGCAGTGGCTTGCTTATTGAAACAGGCAAACAGTTATTTTGCTTACCAAAAAAATCATTTCCCTGAATTACCTGAACTCAATACTATTCTGTTTAATTTTTTTACGGATCAATACCGGCCAGGGATAGAGCCGGTACCCCGCAGACAAAAAAAGCGTGTGCTTTCCTGAGTCACGGAAGGATCTCGCGCTTTTTTTGGCGAGGAGTAAAGGCGAAAGCCCGGCTTTTTCAATTCATAATTTATTATTCTTAATTCATAATTAAAACCCTGGAATTAAAAATTATGAATTGGAAAGGGCCGCCAGATGCTTTGCATTCAACGGCACCTTAATTTTAAAATCAAGAAGAGTGAAATTATTCACAATCAGCTTATTTTACTGAATTCCAGCCATTAAATAAGAGCGAAAGCATGGGTTTTTAACAATGAAATAACAACCTTTTGATTATTAAGCCGTAAATTAGCACCTCAATGTTATTATTTTACAAAACACATTTATTCCGTTATGTGCTTGCCATAAGCGCTGTTTTTGCCATGTATGCATTTACACCTGGTGGCGAGGGTACTACAGCTAAACCTAAAATTGATTTAAAAACTGCCCCTGACTCAATTAAACTTGACACGCTTATAAAACGTGCGTACAGTGTAATGGGAACGCCTTATAAATGGGCGGGAGCCACGCCACAAACGGGGTTTGACTGCTCAGGTTATGTTTACTGGTGTTTTCAACCGCTTGGTATTGCCACGGGCCGATCGGCCAGCAGCCTTTACAACATGGGCAAAAAAATAGAAATGGAAGACGCACAGCCTGGTGATTTAATTTTGTTTAAAGGTACCAATGCCAAAACAACTGGTGTTGGCCACGTGGGCATGGTAGTAAGTAAAAAAGGCGAACCCCTGAAATTTGTACACTGCTCAAGTTCAAAAGCCCATTGGGGTGTAATTGAAACGGTGTATGGCGGAAGCTACTATGTGAAGAGGTACATTGGTATACGCAGGGTGCTTTAATACTTCCCTTTGTTATTAAAGTCGAATTCACGACTAATTAGCCACGGATTTCACGAATTTTATTCAATGCATTACGCAAGCTTACATACAACTTATGTTGCTATATTTGGTGTAATATTCACCCTTTTTCACATTTGAAATTGTGGTTAATAAGCCGCGCATTATCCGTTTAATTCAGGGTAATACGTGGGGTAAAAAAATCAGCATATGAAAAAAGCATTGGTAACCGGCAGCAATGGCCTATTGGGACAAAAACTCATTTATAATTTACTGGGTAAAGGAAATTACGTAATTCACGCTATTGGAAAAGGCCAAAACCGCATTGCGAAAAAAGATGGGTATACCTACCATGACATTGATTTTACGGATAAGGAAGCTATTCAACAACTGATTAATGAGGTAAAACCTGACGTGGTGATTAACTCAGGAGCCATGACCAATGTTGATGCCTGCGAAAAAGATAAAGAAGGTGCATGGAAAGCAAATGTGCTTGCTGTTGAATATATGGTTGAAACCCTGGAGAAATTAAAAACACCAACGTATCACCCGCATTTTATTCAAATAAGCACCGATTTTGTTTTTGATGGCGAAAATGGTCCTTACAAAGAAACGGATGAGCCAAACCCTTTAAGTTATTATGCAAAAAGCAAACTTGCCGGTGAACAGGCGGTGATGAATTCAACCTTACCGTGGAGCATTGCCCGCACCATTATTATTTACGGGGTTGTGGATGGAAACCAACGAAGCAATTTAGTGCTTTGGGTACGCAATGCACTGGCTAACGGACAAAGCATTAACGTTATTACCGACCAGCACCGCTCACCCACCCTGTCAGAAGACCTGGCCGAAGGTGTTGTGCAAATTGCCGAACGCGGTGCTACGGGTATATACCATTTGAGCGGACCTGAAACAAAAAGCATATGGGATTTGTCAGTGATGATTGCTGATTTTTGGAAACTGGACAAATCATTGATGAAACCCGTAACAAGTGCGCAATTAAACCAACCGGCAAAAAGGCCGCCCGTTACAGGATTTATTCTTGATAAAGCAAAAGCTGATTTGGGTTATAACCCACGGCCGTTTTTAGAGGGGCTTAAGTTTGTGGATGAGCAATTGCGAATTTCGAATTTCTAATCCTGAAGGAAAGTTGTATAGCGGCAAGGTTAGCTCAATAACAAAAAAAATGAACAGGCTTGATAAACATGTATATGCTGAACGCACCGATTTCAGGCACCGCGATTTTGTATTTTTAACCGAATACCTTGACAAGGAATTAAGGGCAAATGATGGTGATGAGGCCGATTACTATGCCAACTTTAACAAGATTGACAACATACAGCATGTAATATTGGTATACGAAGGAAACGTGGCTGTGGCCTGTGGCGCATTTAAGCCTTACAAAGATAAAACGGTTGAAATTAAACGCATGTTTGTACCCTTTAACCACAGGGGAAAACGTTTTTCATCATTTGTTTTGCATGAACTTGAAAAGTGGGCAATGGAATCAGGTTACACATCTGCCATTCTTGAAACGGGTAAAACACAAACAGCGGCAATTCATTTGTACCAAAAAAAAGGATATAAAATTATACCGAATTATGATCAATATGTTGGCGTAAAGAATAGTGTATGCATGTTTAAAGATTTGACCAATGGTTAGTGTTTCAGGTTTTAAAAAAATGGCCATGGCCCTTGGCAATGTGGCGGAACTCCCCCACTTTGAGCGCACCTCATTCAGGGTAAATAAAAAAATATTTGCCACACTGGACGAGAAAAAACAATTGGCCTGTTTGATGTTAAGTCCGTTGGATCAAAGTACATTTTGCACGTTTGACAAGGCCGTTATATACCCCGTTCCAAATAAATGGGGATTGCAGGGCGCTACCTATGTTGAGTTGAAAAAAGTACCGGCATCATTATTAAAAGACGCATTAACAACCGCGTTTGAAAGTAAATTAAAAGGAAAGAAATAGTTTACAGGGAATTTATATATTTACCTGTAAGCGTTTTGAAAAAATCCATTTTATACAAATTAATCACAAACACCGCTTTCCAGGTATTAATTGCCATTATTGCCGGAGTTTTGATTGGACATTACCTGCCCGAAACCGGAATGAAAATGGAATTCCTTGGAACCTCGTTTGTATTCATTATTTCCATTTTTATTGGGCCCATTATCTTTCTTACAATAGTACCGGGTATTGGTGCTTTGGGCGATTTGAAAAAAGTGGGACGAATGGGATTAAAAGCTTTGGTGTATTTTGAAGTCATTACAACGTTTGCGCTTGCCCTTGGAATACTTGTTGCTTACGTTTTTGAACCTGGTAACATTGACAAAAGTGCGTTGAATGTACAGGACGTAACAAAATACACTGCTAAAGCAAAAGAATTTACCTGGTCAGGTTTTTTTCTTTCCAATACAACGTTGCAAATACTCATTGTTTCAGTCATAACAGGAATTGTTTGCACCTATTTAAAAAGCCGGGTAAAAATTGTCAAAAACCTGGAAATTGCCTCAAAATTTGTTTTTAAAATTTTGAAATACATAATGTACCTGGCGCCTATTGGTGCCTTTGGGGGAATGGCATATGCCGTTGGTAAATTTGGATTGGGCACCTTGATTCCATTGGGAAAACTCATGCTTTGCATGTACACCACCATGGCGTTATTTATTTTTCTTGTGCTGGGATCAATCATGCGTATGTACAAACTGCGCATTTTTGCTTTTTTAAAATATATAAAAGAAGAAATACTGGTTGTTTTAGGAACATCTTCATCAGAAGCGGCCCTTCCCTCGTTAATGGACAAACTTGAAAAAAGAGGTTGCAGCAAATCGGTTGTGGGCCTTGTTGTGCCAACCGGATACTCTTTCAATCTTGATGGAACATCTATTTATCTTTCAATGGCGGTAATTTTCATGGCTCAACTTAACCATGTTCAATTTTCAATTAGCGAAATTCTTGGTATAATTGGCATACTTATGATCACCTCAAAGGGAGCCGCAGGCGTAACCGGAAGTGGTTTTATTGTTCTGGCGTCAACCTTAACGGCATTGAATAAATTTCCCGTTGAGAGCTTGGGTGTTTTACTGGGCATTGACAAGTTCATGAGCGAAGCCCGCGCAATAACCAACATTATAGGAAACGGAGTGGCTACAATCGTAATAGCCAAGAGCGAAAAAGAATTCAGCCCTCCGGCAGAAAGTTTATAATTCAACGGCCCGAAAAAAAATTGTGAAATTTCTGCATTAGTGCGGTGCCGTTAGTTTCAGTCTGACCTGAAATTCACAACTAAATCTTGTAGTTGCTGGTGTTTTATCGAACTTAAACCCTTGTCTATACAGTATAAATGCGTTTCCGTGGCAAATCGAACGGATTCCTCCACAACCTCCTGTTTAAAAACACAGCTACCAAATATGGTACTTCATTGCCACTCAGTCCTATTGTGAGATATTTTTACTTATCTTCACACCCGTGAAAAAAGCACGCATTTTATTTTTGTACCGCAAATTAGCCTTAACGGCTTTGCTAGCTATTTTTATTTTTGCGGGAAAAACATCACATTCCCAGTCACTTATACGCCATATACACACTTATCCTGATTCGGTTATGGGCGACTATATTCGCCAGGACGTACGCATACAGCACCAGAAAGACAGTGCCAATGCGTTCAGGGAAATGTATGGTGCCATTGATCATTTCAAACAAAAAGGCAAAAAGCGCATAGTAGGTTATATATACCAGGCCATGGCGTGGTTGCAACGCACCAACCGTCAATACAAAAAATCATTGCTATCGGCTGATAAAGCCATTGCCACATTTAGCGATATAAGCGACAAAGAAAATTTATTGTATTCCATTATTTTCAAAGCCGGTTTATTCCAGGAAATTGGAAAAAACAACGATGCCCTTAAATTGTTGTTTGATATGCTTAAGAAGCACAAAGGCATTCCCGCTTATGAATTTACCATTTACAGCAACATTGGCGAAACGTTTTTGCAAATGAAAAATTATTCGAAAGCTGAAGAATATTTATCCATTGCCGAAAACAAGTTCAAGGAAGTTTTAAAACGCAACTCGCTTATAAAAGAAACCATTATTAACGTTTACAAAAACCTTGGTGCGGTTTACCATGCCAAAAAACAGTTTGACAAGGCCAGCGAGAATTTTGACAAAGCCATGGCCAAGGCTGAGGCTGTTGGAAACGCCCAGTTCATGGGGCCGATTTACAATGAGCTAGGCTCGTTTTACAAAGAAACGCGCAAATATGAAAAAGCCATTGAGTGTTATGAGAAATCGGTTCCAATGAAGGAACGCGATGGAAACTACGCTTCGTTTGGCAATGCCGAAGCCAACATTGGACGCATTTATACCCTCATGGGCCGAACCAGTGACGCTGAAATGCATTTACGCAAGGGATACATGATCATGGAGGAAATTGGCACCGATCGCGCGGGATCTTTAAATGCTGTGCAGGGACTTGCTGAATTGTACAAGAATAATCCGGCAAAAGCATATCCGTACCTTCTTGAAGCGTTTACACTCAAAGACAGTGTTTATGCCGACAACGTGTCAGCCGAAAGCGCGCGTATGGAAGCCATTTATGAAAATGATAAAAACGCTAAAAAAATTGATATTGCCAATGCTCAAAACAAGCAATTAAAAAAAATAAACGAATTACAGGCCAGTCAAAAACGATGGATTTTAATTGGGCTTAGCATTGTGTTATTCTTGTTTGCCGGGGCTGTTTGGAGTTACCTTGGCAAACGTAAATCAAACAAATTGCTGGAAGAAAAGAACGTTGAAGTGATTCGCCAAAAAATGCTTGTTGAACAACATAACAAAGAGATTGTTGATAGTATTAACTACGCACAAAAAATACAGGCGGCTATTTTACCTGCCGAAGAAGATTTCAAAAAAGTGCTTGGCGATTGCTTCATACTTTTCAAGCCAAAAGACATCGTAAGTGGCGATTTTTACTGGATTGCTGAAAAAGAAAAATACACGTTTTATGCAACGGTTGACTGTACGGGCCATGGCGTTCCGGGTGGATTCATGAGTGTATTGGCCGCATCGTTGCTGAATGAAATTGTGAACGAATTGGGCACGCATGAACCTGATCAAATATTGAACCTGCTTCGCACACGCATTATTACTGCCTTAAAGCAAAAAGGTGAAGCGGGAGAAAATAAAGATGGTATGGACATGACCATTTGCCGTTTTAACCGTAAAACAAAGGAATTGGCGCTTGCATCAGCAAACAACCCGGTATGGATTGTAAAGAATGGAGAGTTAACAGAAGTTAAACCTGATAAATTCCCTGTAGGCATTAGCCCTTACGAAAACGAACCATTTACCAAACAGGTGTTCAACCTGAACAACGATGATATTGTGTACACATTTACCGATGGATTTGCCGACCAGTTTGGCGGGCCAAAAGGTAAAAAGCTTAAGTATAAAAATCTTGCCCAGCTGCTTATAAACAATTCAAAACACAGCATGACCGAGCAGTCAACCATGCTCAATGAAGAATTTGAAAAATGGAAAGGTGACCTTGAGCAGTTGGACGATATTTGTGTTATTGGTATCAGGGTTTAGTTAGTCAACCTTATTCAATCTTATTATTTAATTACATGCTCGAAGTTAATTTTGACCCCTTTCCCGTATTGGAAACCCAACGGCTTTGCCTTCGTAAGTTCACTACTGAAGATACACCTGCTATGTTTGTGCTTCGTTCTGATGAAGAGATCATGCATTTTATTCCCCGTCCACTTGCCAAAACCGAACAGGACGCACGTGAGTTAATTGACAAAATGAATACGGGTATTGCCAATGCAGAACTTATTAATTGGGCAATTGTGCTGAAAGAAACCAATGCCCTGATTGGATTGGTTGGGTTTGTAAAAATACATAAAGAGCATTACCGGGGCGAACTCGGATACATGCTTCATAAAAACTTTCATGGTAAAGGTTTAATGCTGGAGGCTACCACCGCTGTTATTGAACATGGATTTAATACCATGAACCTGCATTCCATTGAGGCCATTATTAATCCGGCCAACAGCAAATCAGCAAGGGTACTTGAGCGTCACAACTTCCGAAAAGAAGCACATTTCAAAGAAAATTTCTTTCACCGGGGTGTTTTTGAAGACACCATAATATTTGGCCTGCTAAAATCGGACTATAAAAAAAGTTAATCGCAAGAATTGCAAAGCTTACGTATTGAAATCAGGTTTTGTTTAAGTAATTTGCAACGCCATGAAAGAAAATACTCCGCAAGAATATGTGTATTGTGTTGAAAAAAGCATCAACTACATGCTTAAGCATTTGAGCGATGATCTTTCACTTGATCAGCTGGCAGGTGTAGCCAATTATTCACCCTTTCATTTCCAAAAAATATTCAAACAGGTTAAAGGTGAATCGCCAAAACAATACGTGGCACGGTTGCGGCTTGAGATTGCGGCACATTATTTAATTATTCACAACAAACGAACCGTAGCAGCCATTGCACACGATTGTGGTTTTTCGTCACCCGCGGTTTTTGCCCGTTCATTCAAACAGTTTTTTGGCATCACTGCCGAGGAAATGCGCCATTTGCCGGATGGAAAAAAAGTTACCATTCACGGCTCGCGCAATCACCTGAAAAAATTACTTGAAAATGAAAAGCCAGAAATAACACTGTGCGAAACACCTGTTCACATTCGCGTGAAAACAATGGGAACGCTTACCGGTTTTTGCATGAACACCGAATTCAGCGACATGAAATGTGTTGAAGAAAACATTCAAAAAATGGCCCTGCAGGTTGAAACCTATAATTTAAATGACAAAGAAGCCCGGCTCATGGGCGTGGTTTATCCGCACAATAATATTTACAGGACTTTCATTCCTGTTTCACCTCAAAAAAAATTGCCCAGGCACATGCATCGTTGGGAAATCAAAGGTGGAAAATTTGCTTCGTTTATGGTGCAGGGTGAAATAAAAGAGGTTTTTGACCGCATTCACTATTTTTATAATACATGGTTGCCAAAAAGTGGCTATAGAATTGCGCAGGTTTACGGCATCGAAGTGTTTACAGAAAACATGACAGAAATCAACTACAAAGATTCGGTACGGGAACTGCTTATTCCCATTGAGCCTGCATAAATTTCGCAAGAAATGCACATAGGCAGCATGGTTATGCAAACACCAAATGCTTCAGGTCATTTACTTTTGATAAACTTTAAATTCATTATTATGAAAACAAAAATCATTTTAGTTGTTGCCGCAACCGGCCTGCTCACCTTTGGCATTATGCACCACGCCTCTACAGGCAAATGTCCGTTAGCCCAGGCCCTTGGAATTACCCATGGGAAATAATACCCCATTGACCCCGTTAAAAAGTATTGTAACAGCCTCTGAAAGCGACTTTTATTAACCCGGAACATTTTTAAACCGGTTTGAAACAATTCAGCTTTGCTGTTTTATTTGAACCGGTTTTTTAATATCTTTAGTGCAAACCGCAGAATGAAAAAACTATTGGCCGTTTTACTCATTGGCATTTGCTTAAATTCCTTTTCACAGGGATCCCTATTGAAATACGGGCAGGCGGTAATCACCAGCGGTGACTTTACACCCGGCAACTGGTCGTTCATGGTTTATGACATTCGTGATGATGGTACTGCAGTTGGTGGCACCAATTGGCCTGTAACACTATGCTATCCTCCTACTGCTGCTGCACCTGACTGGAAATTTTCACGAACCGGGCCATTGTTTGGTGTTACCATTGATAATATGGGCAATATTTACCTGGGTTCAAGTTTTGTTGTTGGCGCACCTTATCCTGCAGGCACAGCCGGGGGCGGTGGTATTTATAAAGTTGATGCCAACACATGGGCTGTAAGTGATTTTATTACAAGTCATCCTGTATTCACCTACAATCCCTCGGTAAATAAACTACCAAATAAAAGCGATGGGCTTGGCGATGTTTTTTACGATAAATACCATGGTGTTTTATTTGCCTCAAATTTTGAAGACGGGAATATATACCGCATCTCTCCAGGTGGAATTATTCTTACACATCACGACCCGTTTTTAACCGATCCGGGAATTGATGCCCCAGCTGATTTTGGCGAACGCATATGGGCCCTTGCCGTATACCAGGATACGCTTGAAAATGCCCGGTTGTATTTTAGCCGCGTTGGTGTAGACCAATGCTACCCTTCAACTTCCCTTAACGAAATATGGTCAATTGAACTTGATCCTGCTACGGGTAATTTTACAGGAACCGAGCAGCTGGAATTTCAATTGGACGCATCCTTTTCGAATCATAAATCTCCAATATCCGACATTTGTTTTGACCTTGATGGAAACATGTACCTGGCCCAGCGCAGCAGTTGTGGCATGTATACATCCGCTCACAAGGCCAATGTTTTCAGGTTTAAAAAAGACCTTGCAGGTGGTTTTAGTTTTGACCGTGAATATTATTTAGGCGAATACAGTGGCCGTGATGGTGCAGGGGGTATTGATATTGGCGCAAAATACATAACACCGGGCTACCAGGTTGATGTGTGCGAAAATACATTGTGGTCAACTGCCGATGCCGTTTTATTCAATACCCAAAAAGTTTATGGTGCAACCGGCATGCTCCTGACGGGTAATGACACGCTGGTTGCATCACCCAATCACTATATCAGCACAAATCTGGTTGTAGATCATAACCAAATTATTTACGATACCCCAAAGGGAAAAATGGGCGATCTTGAAATTTTTAAGGACCCTTGCCTCGACAACATCAATGAACCAGTAGACGTACCACCCAATATCTCTTCATTAGGCGGTTATGCAACCACTTTTAATCCGGGAAAACCTTCCTTTTCAAAACCACCCACAAATGGCACGTTAATGCATGGCGATCTGTTGAAACCTGGCCCCGCCTGCACTACTTTTTTTGGTTTGGTATTTCACAACATCATAACATCCAATGGTGATGGTGTGAATGAAGAAATTCAATTAACCAACTTATGCACAAGCGGTCAACTTGTGGTTTATAACAGTGTGGGCACTTGTGTGTTTAAAACAGAAGGGACTGATTTACGTTGGAACGCTAACGATTTAGAAGGGAATTTGGTTGATGCGGGCGTTTATTATTGTGTGTTTACCTTTGAAGGCCACATGAAAAACTGGGCCGTATTTGTAACCAGGTAATTTCTTTTACCGGCCAACTATCAATTGCACTTTCGATAAATTTTCAATGCAATAATCAGCAACGGCAAAAACCGGATCGTGTCTCACTTCGTGTTCGGGCATAGCCACTACTTTCATGCGTGCAGCTTTTCCTGCAATAACACCGTTGCGCGAATCTTCAATTACCAGGCAATTGATGGGATCCACCTCCAGCATAGTGGCAGTGGTAATAAAAATTTGCGGGTGTGGTTTACCATACATTTCATCTTCACCTGAACGTATAACGTCAAATTTACCTTCCAGGTGAAGGCGTTTTAACACCGTTTTAATGATTTTGTGTGATGAACCTGATGCCAGGGCTATTTTTATTTTTTTCTGTTTTAAAAACTCAAGCAAATCAATTAAACCATCAAACGCTTTTCCTTGCGTGCTTATTAATTCAATTACGCGTGCATCAATTTGGGTAAACAGGCTGATTTTGGTTTCATTGTCATAACCAAAACGTTTTTGCCAGTGCTCAACAACCTTCATAAGGTGTAAGCCTGCCGTTGACCGGCACATTTCATCGGTAAGAATAATTGATTGGTGTGCAAAGGCTTCTTTTTCGGCCTGGCGCCAGAAAGGTTCAGAATCGATAATGATCCCGTCCATGTCAAAAATAACGGCTTGGGGACTCACTACTTAACGTTGGGATTATTTTCGCCCATTAAGGCATAATAAATAAGGTTTGCACCCATTTTAAGTGCCTTTATACGGGTTTCCTCCGAGTCTTTATGCACAACAGCATCTTCCCATCCATCGCCTAAATCGGCTTCATAGGTATAAAACAAAACGACCCTTCCCTCTTTTATAATGGCAAATCCCTGCGGAGGTTTATTGTCGTGTTCATGCACTTTAGGAACACCCTTTGGAAAATCATATTTTGCATGGTAAATAGGGTGATTGAAAGGAAGCTCGACCAACTTTTCGCCCGGAAAAATTTTCTCAATTTCCTTTCGAACAAATTTATCCATACCGTAATTATCATCAATGTGAAGGAATCCTCCTGCCAGGCAATAATTGCGCAGGTTTTCGGCATCGCTTGCTGAAAAAACCACGTTGCCATGGCCTGTCATGTGAATGAAGGGGTAGTTGTAAATATCTTTACTGTCAGCATCCACAAAAGGCACTTCGGTATTGATGTTCATTTTTAAGTTTTTGTTGCAGTACTCGATCAGGTTAGGCATGCTTGTAGGGTTTGCATAATAATCACCACCACCTTTGTACTTTAATACAGCAAACTGTACAGTGGCCACAGGGCTAAAACTCATAGCCAACAGTGGCAAAATCAATAAAGAATAAATTATAAGTTTCCTGCGCATGAATTCCGATACATTGTATATTTATCAAAAATACGAAAAATTATGAAGAAGGTTGGGGTTATTGGAGCAGGTACCATGGGTAATGGTATAGCCCATACATTTGCACAATTTAATTACAAAGTAAACCTGATTGATATTTCGCAGGCTTCGCTTGACAAAGCACTGGCTACCATTGGTAAAAACCTTGACAGGCAAGTTGCCAAAGGCGTTGAAAAAGGTGGAATTACCGAAGCTGATAAGGCTAAGACCTTAACAAATATTACCACTTTTACCAGCCTGGCCGATGGGGTAAAGGATTGTGACCTGGTGGTTGAGGCTGCTACTGAAAATGTAGACATCAAACTAAAGCTGTTTAAGGATATTGATGCCAATGCTCCGGCAAACTGTATTCTTGCTACCAATACCTCTTCTATTTCCATTACACGCATTGCTGCTGTTACAAAACGTCCCGATAAAGTTATAGGCATGCACTTTATGAATCCTGTGCCTGTTATGAAACTGGTTGAAGTCATTCGTGGGTACAGCACCAGCAATGAAGTGACACAAACCGTAATGGACATGTCAAAAAGCCTGAACAAGGTTCCTACTGAAGTAAACGACCTGCCTGGGTTTGTAGCCAACAAAATATTGATGCCAATGATTAACGAGGCAATTATCACGTTGTTTGAAGGCACAGCAGGTGTTGAAGAAATTGATACCGTAATGAAGCTGGGTATGGCTCACCCTATGGGCCCACTTCAATTGGCCGATTTCATAGGACTTGACGTTTGCTTAAGCATTTTGAATGTATTGCACGAAGGTTTTGGAAATCCTAAATATGCCCCATGCCCTTTATTGGTTA
>DATGXI010000017.1:0-42019 GCA_035299065.1 Flavobacteriales bacterium | reverse complement strand
GAATGGGCCGGATTTACGTTTGAGTATTTAAAAAAGCGAACTAACCTGTTGTGCACATTTGTACTGATTGATGTGCGCCACGAACCACAAAAACTGGATATTGCATTGATGGAATGGCTCTCCGAAAAACAAATTCCATTCGTAATTGTATTTACAAAATGCGATAAACTAACAACTAACCATGTGAACGCTCACGTAGCTTCGTATAAAAATTATATGCTTGAATCCTGGGAAAGTTTACCCGAAATTTTCATGACCAGTGCCGAAAAAAACAAGGGAAAAGAACACATACTTGAATTCATTGAACAGGTGATTGAAAACACCACCCTTTAAACCCATGGAACAAAAAAAAGAAGGCATAGCAAAAGTTGATATTGAAGCAACTTTAAAGAGTAAAAATCCCAAACTGTATAAACGCCTGCCGCGTTTTGTAATCAATTACATCAAACGGGTTACGCATGAAAAAGACATCAACGAATTTCTTGCCGTGCATGGCCATAAACATGATTTTGAATTTTTAGAAGCCGTAATCGCTTACTTTAACATTACCCTCAATGTTATTGGTGAAGAAAACATACGCAAGTCACCCGGTGGAATTATTTATGCAAGCAATCATCCCATTGGCAGCATTGACGGTATGGCACTCATGCATGTTTTAGGCAAACACCGCAAAGACCTTAAATTTATTGTGAATGATATTTTAATGGCTGTTAAAAACCTTGAAGGACTTTTTGTAGGCGTAAATAAGCACGGTAAAACAAATAACCTTGCGCGCGAAATTGATGCTTTGTACGGGTCTGACCAGTCCATACTGGTTTTTCCGGCAGGCCTCGTGTCACGCAAACAAAAAGGTGTAGTAAGGGACCTTGAATGGAAAAAAAGCTTCATAAGCAAAGCAAAAAAGTTTCAACGTGATATAATTCCTGTATATACCCATGGCAGGAATTCAAAAAAATTCTATAACTTAGGTGTATGGCGTAAACGTTTAGGTATTAAAGCAAACATTGAGATGTTTTTCCTGATTGATGAAATGTTTAAGCAAAAAGACAAAACACTCACCTTTGTTTTTGGGAAACCTATTCCTTATACCTATTTTGATAAAAGCCATAATGACCTTGAGTGGGCCCAAATTATCAAACAACAAGTATACGATCTTGAAAAACAGATACAATGATTGATTTAAGTGACATTATTCCACCCATTGACCGTGCTTTGATTGAAAAAGAATTGAAAGCCGATCGCTTTGTGCGACATACCAACAACAGTAATAACGAAATTTACATTGTTGACGCACACAATTCTCCACACACATTGCAGGAAATTGGCCGCTTGCGCGAAATTTCTTTTCGCCTGGCAGGTGGTGGCACCGGCAAACCAGTTGACATTGATGATCACGATACCATGCCCGTTCCCTACCAGCAATTAATTGTGTGGAGCCCGGCCGACAAAGAAATAGTTGGTGGCTACCGCTTTATTTTATGCGAAAAAGTGGAACTCAAAAACAATGTTCCCAATCTGTCTACAGCCGAACTATTTGAATTTTCAGAAAAATTTGTGAAGGAATATTTGCCTTATACCATTGAGTTGGGTCGTTCATTTGTACAACCGCAATATCAACCAGGCGTAAATAACCGCAAAGGTCTTTTTTCATTGGATAATTTGTGGGACGGGTTAGGCGCACTTGTTGTAGACAATCCGCACATCAAATATTTTTCAGGAAAAGTAACCATGTATCCTGACTTTAATCGTGAAGCACGTGACATGATACTTCATTTCATGAATCATTATTTTCCTGACAGGGAAAACCTTGGTAAACCGCACCCGCATCTTAAAGTTTCCATTGAAAACGATATGACTGCTTTTGAAAAAGAGTTAAACGGCTTATCCTATAAGGACGGACATAAAATTTTAAATGCACACGTGCGTGAACGGGGCGAAAATATTCCACCCATGGTAAATGCCTACATGAATTTGTCGCTAACCATGCGTAACTTTGGTACTGCCTTAAACGACCATTTTGGTGAGGTTGAAGAAACCGAAATTTTCATGAACATTGCCGATATTTATCCAAGTAAAGCTGAAAGGCATATTACTTCGTATTTGGATGAAAAAGCAAAGCGGTAATTTCGAATCTGCGTTTTGAATTTCTAATTACTGTCTTTAGTTGGCTGCCTCCCCTCGTATGTTTTCTTAAATCATGAATGTTAAATTTTGAATCCTCGGGGCCGGGCTTTCGCTAATAGTCCTCGCCCTCTTAAATTTTGAATTTTTAAATCTTATATTACTAACGGCTGCGGGCTATCACGCTCAATCCCTGGCAGAACTGGATGAAAGCAAGAACCAACGTTTGAAAAACGGTGAATGGAACAACATGTGATGCCGCAAAAGTTGCTACCTGGTCAATACTTCAGCTTTTTTCGAAGGATTTTTTCCGAACAAGGTAAAATCAATAATGCCTTTTAAATATCCCGTTCCATACCCAAAATGCAATATCATAAACGTCCAGGCAATCATCATTGATTGTTTAAAGTTTGAAGCCGATTTTGCTGCAAATGCAAACGCACAGGCAGCATAAAAACACAAAGCACCCAAATACATTAATGCAAGTACGTATGAAAAACACGAAACAATTAAGCCGCCAACTAAAAAAGCTACATATGCCGGTGGCACCAGCTGGCGGGTGCTTGTAACTGTTTTGTGTAATTTATTTACATACACTTTCCAGTAACCATACTGGTAATACTGCTTATGAACTTTTTCAAAAGTGCCGCGCACATGGTACTTTGAGCGAATTGATTTACTTAAATAAATTTTATACCCGGCTTTTGCCACCCGGTAATTAAATTCATCGTCCTGGTTGCGTGTTAAGGCCTCGTTAAACAAACCTACTTTTTCAAACACTTCTTTTTTATATGCGGGATAACTTACCGTATCAACATATCCCTCTTTTCCACCCGTCCTGAAATGCGCATTGCCAACACCAAAGGGCGATGACATTGCCAATCCTATTGCTCTTGATGTTTCATCGGCATATAAATTATCAGAAATTCCACCTACACAACCTATATCGGGCGAAATGGTAAAAGCTTCCACTACTTTATCAAAAAAATCGGGGTATACTTCGGCATGCGCACTTACGGTAATCACAATATCGGCATCTGTTGCGTTCTTAATGCCTAAATTAAATGCAAAAGGCGTGGTACGGTTTTCGTTAATGAGCAAATGAACTCCTTTATGCTTAACCGCGTACCCGCTTACAATTTCCTGTGTTTTATCATCACTCAATCCATCGCAAATATAAATACGCAATTTATCTTTATCGTAAGTAGTTTGCATAATGGAGTCAATTAACTTTCCAATATACTTTTCTTCGTTACGGGCTGGTACTACAACTGCTATTACAGGGTTAGTTTTTATCATATTACCTACTTACTTTTCCAGTTTTTAATGCATTCAGCCATTTGCCCGGCAGCACCTGCTTTTGAAAAAAAATCAACTGGTTGCGTAGTCGGAACAAAATTTTCAATGGCATCCTTTATTTTTTGCTTATTGGTTCCAACAATTAAATTCCATCCGCATTCAACTGTTTCCACCCATTCGGTCTCATTGCGCAACGTTATACAGGGTTTTCTCATAAAAAAAGCTTCTTTTTGAATTCCACCACTGTCAGTAATAATTTTTCGCGCATTTTTTTCAAGCATAAGCATGTCCAGGTACCCAACCGGATCAATTACGGTAACGTTACTGTTTAAGTGTATATTGTATTCCTTCAGGCACTTTAAGGTACGCGGGTGCAGGGGTAACACAATTTTTTGGCCGCTTTCGTTTAACGCTTCGCAAATGCTTTTTAAATTATTTATATCGTTTGTATTTTCGGCACGGTGAATGGTACATAAAAGAAATTCGCCTTTGTTTATTCCTTTATGTTCCAGCACCCGGCTTTTCTTTTCAGCAATGGGTGTAAAATGCACAATGGCATCATACATTACATCACCTATGTCAAATACGCCCTTTGTAATTCCCTCATTCCTCAGGTTGTCCATTGCTGTTTTCGTGGGCACAAACAACATGGTTGAAAGGTGATCAGTTTCAACACGGTTTTTCTCCTCGGGCATAGTATTGTTAAAGCTACGTAATCCGGCTTCAACGTGAATAAGGGGAATTCCTGATTTTGTGGCAGCCTTTGCGCCTGCAAGGGTTGAATTTGTATCGCCATACACCAACACAAAATTCGGCTGTTCCTTCTCCAATACTTTTCCAATTTCAATAGCCATGAACTCAATTTGTGCTTCCCGCTCACCATGGCTCGTTTCAAAATGGTAGTCTGGCTTAGGAATATCCAGTTCATTAAAAAAAATCTCACTCATGTTCACATCGTAATGCTGTCCGGTATGTACAATTACCTCGTTAAAATGCTTTCGAAGTACATGCGATACTGCAGCAGCCTTGATAAACTGTGGACGCGCTCCTATGACTGTTACAATTTTCATTTTTCCTTTACCAATTTATTTTTTGGTGCATTTAGTAAAAACCCCGTAAAAAGGGTAAAGAAAACCGTGCCTCCCTGGGCCTCAAACAATGATTCTACAGGAAGGTTAATGAGCATAATGAAAAATAAGGCTAAAATCAAAAAATTTCTTTCGCGTAAGGCTGTCATTAAACCGCTTAATACGATAAGACATAAAAAAATTGTTCCCAGTATACCTAGTTCAAGTTGGGTTTGAAAAAACTGTGAATGTGCATTTAAATTGTGCTCGAGCGCTCCCGTATACCCCCTTTTTACATACTCGGCTTTCAAAACATCTGTTACATCACCGGTTCCATAACCCATTAACGGTTTTTCTGCTATTAAATCCAGTGACGCGCTCCAAACAAGCATTCGCACGGCATTGCTTTCAACACTTGTTTTATCAACTTCATGTTTAGTTGAAAACGCATCTATCAAATACGTAAAACGGGAACGAATTATACTTGATTTCATCACAGCAAATATGCCAACCACCAGCAAAACAGCTCCAATAGCAATGCTGATTTTTGAATGGCGATTCTTATAAATATAATAAACAAACGCACTAATAAACACCATAAATGTTGCTGCAATGCCCGTTTTTGAAGAAAGCAGGAACAACATGGCTGAAAGAATTAAAAAAGAAAAAGCAATAACATAATGCCAGTATTTTTTTAATGCATACAACGTGCTGTTATTTAGCAAATGTAATCCTGCGCAAATAGCCATGAGGTAATACATGCTTAAATAGCCTGGGTGATGCCTGTTTGAGAGCAAACTTGCGAAATAAAAATTCCAGTTTGTATACGTATCGTAAATCTTTTTCATCTTTACCTGGTAAATCTCATCGTAAAAATTATACGTGGCCAAACCCAGGTGCAAAAAAGCCGAAAACACACTACCTGCTATTAATGAAAGTAAAACTCCCCTGTAATGATACCGGCTATATTCCGCATGAAATAAAAATGCAACTCCCAATACCAAAAATGACAACTTCACTTCTATGCTTTTACCCGCATCGTGAAAATTATTTGTACAACACAATCCGACCAGGTAGGTTGTAAAAAACAATACACAAAATACAAGGGTGCTTTTTCCTTTTGGCCATTTTAAACGTGATTTAAAATTGCCCTGGGCCAGCCAGTTCACAAAAAAAAGTATCAAGAGGGGTGGTAACGCTTTTTTTTCTACCGGAACCAAAAAAAACAACAGGAGCATTATCCAATACTCAATTTCCGAAGCTTTATCCTGGTATTTCCTGTACATTATTTTTTATAGTAAGGCGAATCAATCAGTTCACCCAGCGCTGTGGTTGTTTTATCGGGTATGGTGCAATTGCCGGCTATAATGGTTCCCTGGCGAATATGGCAGTGATTGCCTATAACAGTGCCATGATCAACAACGCTTGACACATTCAATATATTGTTCTCGCCAACTTTTGCACCAACGCTTACAACAGCATTGGCGCACACCATGGTGCCTGGCGCAATTGTAGCGTGTTGTGAAACCGAAGCTGATGGGTGTACCAACACAGCAGGTTTAAGTTTTGACTTCAGGTTGTTGAATATTTTTTCGCGTATGTCGTTATTTCCAACGGCTACAATAAAATAGTCGGCTACCTGGGCGTTTACTTCTTCAGGCTTGCACAAAACGTTGGCATTACCTATAACCGATGTTCCTGTTTCGAGTGATGAATCGGCAAAACCAATAAGCGTGTACTCGTGTAACATACTTACAAGATCAGCCATCACTTTACCATGACCGCCAGCACCTATGATGATGATTCGTTTCATAACTATTTTTGTATAAGTTTTCTGTAAATACTTTCCATTTGCTGCATGTTTACACTCCACAAAGCTTTATCGGCTATAAGTTTTTCGTTTATCCCGGCCGATTGCTCACTAAGTTTACTGTAATTTTCATACGATTCCATAATCCTCTGAGCAAGTTCCTGTGGTTTATCAACCGGAACCAGAAACCCATTCACACCGTTTGTTATCCATTGCCGGGTTGCATCAATATCACCGGCAATGTTCCAGGCACCACAAGCCATGGCTTCATTGAGCGATATGCAATTTCCGTCAGACAGTGAAACTGTAATAAAAATATGTGTACGGTTCAACAACGCAGCAATTTCCTTTTGAGGAATTTTACCGGTAAATTCAGTAAAATCGCTCAATCCTTTTTCTTTTACAAGGTTTTTGAGGTACTCACGTTGACTTCCATCGCCCACCATTATTAGTTTTAATCCGGGTACTTTATCCTTTACCAAGGCAATGGCATTAAATAACAATTCGTGGTTGTATACCGGTTCAAAATTGCGTGTACTGGTTATTAAAAATTCTCCTGGTTTTGTGGCACGATTGTTTTTATTAAATATGGCGGGATCAATTCCAAAACGTATAACTGATAATTTTTGAGCTTTAACGCCCATACCAAGGATTTCCTTTTCCATGTGCTCGGCCATGCAGGTAACGTGGCTGGCCTTTTTAAACACAAACTTCAGCATTTGCCTGTACAGTCTTGATTGCTTTGCACTAATAAGCACATCGGATCCAAGTGCGGTTACAATATAGGGTTTGAAACCGGTAAGCGCTCCTACCATTCCATAACTTGTGGCATATAAGGCATGCAAAATATCCGGCTTAATCTCCAGAATCATTTTCTTGATTTTTCTCCGCTTCAACAATACTTTCCAGTTGCCCCCTGAGGTGGAAATAGCTCCCGAATCAAAAAAATGAACTGTTGCCGATGAAATTTTTGCTTCTTTAAAGCTAATAACATGCATGTCGAACCCTTGTTTCGAAAAGTGCTCACACCAGCGTGCAGTGTGAATACTTGAAGCATCGGCAAGCAAACATATTTTAAGCATCCAGCACCCCTTTCTTTTTATACCATTCAATGGTGTGCATTAATCCTTTCTCAACACCAAATCTGTGTTTTTGCAATTGCTGTAATTTTTCATCGCTATACATAACCTGGTTGGAAACAGCCTGTGCTGCACGCTTTATTTTTGAAATCCCAAAAAAACCAACCGCACTTAAAAAACCGAGTAACGTTCTTCCGAGTATTCTTAAGCGAGGCTCTCTATCCATAAGTTTACAGGCCAGTTCATAAAAATAAGAAAAATCAAGGCTGTAACCAACATTATAAATTCCTGGCGCAGCTTCCTTATTGGCAACAAAATAAGCTATAGTGTTTGCCAAATCACCAACATACACATAGTTTACTTTTGCCGCTTTTGTACACGCCATCTGTTTTTTTTGCTGAATATTTTTTAAAAAGCCAAGCAGGGCCTGGCGCGGGTGATTGTCTCCAAATACATTGGTGGGGCGCAAAATAACAACATGTACATTTTCATTGGCAATTGCCTCAATTCGTTTTTCAGATTCATATTTGGTTTTTTCATAACCGTTTTTTGGGTTACAGGACGTATTTTCATCTACGACTATGTCCTTTGCTGAATACTGCATGCCCACAACACCTACACTGCTTAAATGAATGACTCTTTTCACACCATTTTCCTTACAAAGTTCCAGCAAATTATTTGTTCCAATAATGTTTGTCTGGTGAAATAAGTTTTCATCCTTTATTTCAGCTGCAAGGTTTATTAATACGTCTGCACCGGTAAATGCTTTTTGTATTTTTTCTTTTTCTGAAACACTGCCTTTAATCCAGCTCCCGCCAAATTTCCAATCACTCGGTTTTTCCTTACGTGAAATAATACAAACCTCGTGGCCGTGAAGCAAAGGCAATACGTGTTGACCTATGAACCCGGTTGCACCGGTCAAAATTATTTTCACGTTTTTTGTTTTTTAAGTTTTTGCATCATGTATGCAAGAAAAACGGCCAGCACAGGAAATAAAAGATACTCCATGGCTAATGCTTTGTATCCTTCAGGACCACCGCGAACCATGGATGGAATTGCCGAGGTAAATAAGGCCAATCCCAACCCGAACAAAATTCCTTTGAAACCCGAAAAATTATCCTGCAACAAAAATTTATTGTAAAAAAACACCCAGATAAGTCCCCATACAAAAGCACCTGCCAGCACACCAATTATTCCAAAATTCAAATACCAACCCGTTGCATGATGAATGGTATAACCCTGGCCCTCCTTCATGTGCAGCTGTTTTGCATAATAGGCGTATATGTCGGGCGGCCGCTCGGGTATAATTGCACGTGGTACAATGGACGTTGCCAGGTACACAAAACTTGATCCATAGGTATAAGGTACTTTGTAATGAATAGCACCGTACATCGAGAAATTGGCGCAAAACATTTCGTTACTGAATAAAAATGTGGTTGCCGCTCCTGAAACACTGAATCCTGCTGGCTCAGCTTCGGGAATTTTCATTTCCAGGACAGGAATGTTAAACCATCGCGCTAAAAAAGTTGGTGAATACGCCCTTAAGGCATCGTTAAAAAATAAAGGAATAACCACAATAAGGCAAATGAAAAAAACAGGTTTCCATTTTATGCGGTTTTGCATGTTGGCAAAATAAAACACCATGCCAAAAATTCCACCGAAAAGAATTTCGCGTTTATTGCCTAAAAACAGCATGAATCCTTCAATGAACAACGTGGCCAGTATATAAAAAATATACACGCGGTATGACTTTCCTCCCTCTATTATTCGTCCGTCTTTATTGCACAAATATGAAATGAGCCCTACATACAATGCTGTGACCGAAACCTGGTTAAGCAACTGGTGAATGGTGAAAAGTGAATTATCGGTTGTTCGTGTAACGGTATACACCGATAATTTATGGCCTGCGGCAAATAAAATTTGTTTCCATACAATCATCCCGCTCAGTACAACACCAACAAGACAGCCTATTAACAAAATGGGGTGATTGATGCGAACCGGGTTTTTTGCGGCCGACTCAGATGCCGGTTTAGCAAAATAAAGAACTACTGTTTCAATGCAAATAATGAAAAGTGCATACAGTGAAATGGCCATCATGTAGGCACCATCAGCATGAACCATGAACATTTTTTCGAGATAAATATAGTAATGCAGACCTATTGCTGCCCCTGCTCCACCCGAAAGATCATCATAAACAAAAAACCAACTCCCAAGCAGTGACCAATAGTATAGCAAGGCTATACCTATAGGAAAAGAAATTTGACGGGTTTTTTTCCAAATACGGTGGCCCAGGTAATAAATAATACCTGTATAGATTGTAAGTAAAACAAAAAACCACATATTTCCTTTAATTCAATTTCTTCGTTAATACTTTATTGGTTTCTATCCAGGTTAAGAGTCCCAATAAAAACATGGAACCAATAAAACAACCAAGTATGTATATATAATTTAATCCGAACACTGAATAAAGCGAGGCTGATGCAGCAAAAACAGCTACACTGATTGCAATGTTTAACGTATTCACAGGTCTCACATAATATGCATCCAATACACTACGCAACGAAATAAAAACGGTATATCCTAAAGCTGCAACAATAGCAAGGCGCGTGGCCAGTATGACCATGTCACCTTCCACCTTCAACACATACTCCAAAATAAAAGGACATAATACTATAACCAGTAAAACACCTAACAAGGTTAATCCTATGGTTACTTTTAAAACCATGTTGGTTTTTCGCCTTAGCCCGTCATAGTCTTTTTTTACCAGGAGCTGACTTGAGTCGGTAAGCAACATCAAACATATGGGCGTAAACACGGCTGCTGCCATTTGAAGGAACGTAAATGCTACTGAAATATTTTTTCCACTGGTTACCCCGTCACTATGGTTCACCATAATCATTGGCAATGACATAAACAAGCCCAACAGGAAATCACCAGGAACACGGGCTATTCCGTAAATAAACATTTCCCTTGCCGCAATTTTTATTTTGATTAAATCAAAACTGGCCTGTGAAACCTGCAGGAAAAGAAAAACAGAAGCAGTTCCCATCCATGAAAAGGCAGTATAATACAACACTTGCTCGGCCGATGTGGCAAAATAAAAAACTCCAAGAGGTACCATTCCCATGTTGATGAATTGTATGGTATTGGCCATTCCCATGTGTGATGTGCCACGGTAATACCCATAAACAATCATGTGCATTAAGGCTCCAACCAATTGAAGTGCCAGTGGAAAAATAAGGTTACTGAAATTTTCACTTGCAAAAAAAAGATATGCCAATCCCTTCGGAAAAATCAACGATGAAACCAAAAAAATTAATCCCGGCCACAGCAAAATAAACATGGATGCGTATAAATAGCTGTGTGACTTACGCGGGTCATCACCATTCATGGCCATAGCTATAAAGCGGGGCATAGCCACACCTAAACCAACAATTAAAAAAGGCTGCAATGTTGAAAGCATGCGCCTGCTAACAAGATAACCAGATTCCTCGTGTTCGTTCAATAATGTTGAGGCAAGCCTGACCACAATAACTGTAACAAGTACAATGAACATCTCAACTGCAAACGTGAAAAAATAATCACGTGCCGATTTAGATTTATACAATTCGGTGAGCTTTCCCAATAATTCGTTTTTTTTTGAAACGTAAAGTTAGCTGTATATGGGTGGCCTGCCCTCTTGAACAATGGCAATTTTGCACAATAAAGTTTAAAAAAGTTTTTACAAAAAAATCGGTTTTGTATTTATCAGCCAAATAATTACCGTCCACTCATTATTATTTGCTTGTAAATCAACAAATTAGTTTAGATAAAGGCTGTGTTAAATCGGCTGGCAACACCAAAAACCGGCAGGAGCCTGCACATAATAGGGCAAAAGCCACACCTCCTATGCTGTTACCTGTTTTTAATAAAATCCATAACCCTTTAGCGAAACTATACCGTAATATTGCACTGTAATTAAACTGTAAAAACCAACAACACAATATGAATACAAACCATACTGATTCGTATGACAAGATCAAACGATTCAATTCAACAGCCATTAAATTTTTTTCCTTACTAATGGTTATCCTGGTTGCATCCTGCAGCCGCAATACAAATAAAGCTTTTGAAGTTGACCCTGCCTTTGGAGCTTATATTTCGGGCTACACAGCTGGTACCGTTTCAAAAGCCAACACCATCCGAATTCGTTTAGCTGCCGACTATTCAGGCCACATAAAGCTGAATGAGCCGTTGAAGGAGGAATTCTTCAGTTTTGAGCCCTCTATTAAAGGAAAAACATACTGGCTTGATTCACGTACACTGGAATTTGTGCCCGATGCGCATTTGCCTTCGGCCCAACTTTACACGGCTTCGTTTTCATTGGACAAGCTTATGGAAGTTCCTTCAAAATTTGAAACTTTTCAATTCCAGTTTCGCACACGTGCAATGGGCGTATTTGTAAAAACAAATGAACCCGAAACCTACAGCAATGTGAACTTATCACGCCAGTTTATTGAAGGCGAATTTTTTGTTACCGATGTAGCCGATTCAGCCAAAGTAAAAAGCATTTTACATGCCAACCAGAATGGCAAAGACTTAAAAGTTCAAATCACTCCTAACGGAGATAATAAATACAATTTCGTTATTCACAATGTTGTTCGTGGCAATGCCTTATCATTTGTAAACATTACCTGGGACGGGAAATCACTTGGCACCGAATTCAAAGGTGACAAAAAAATAATGGTGCCAAAACTGGGCGACTTTTATCCGACCAACATTAGCGTTGAACAACAACCTGAACAGGTTGTAAAAATACACTTCTCAGACCCTCTTGATGCTAACCAAACCCTTATTGGGTTAACAAGCATTGATGGTGTTTCAAGCATGACCACGAGCATAAGCGGTCATAACCTTTACCTTTTCCCATCCTACCGTGTTAGTGACGAGAAAAAAGTTACCGCATATGCCGGTATTCATAATTACAATGGCAAAAAAACAACATTTGAAAAAACCGAACTGGTGCGTTTTGAAGACATTAAACCAATGGTTCGTATTCCCGGGCAAGGCGTAATCATTCCAAATACCCAGGGTACTGTTTTTCCATTTGAAGCCGTGAATTTAAAAGCTGTTGAAGTTCATGTAACACAAATTTTTGAAAAAAACATTGTACAGTTTTTACAAATTAACAATTTAAACGGAAGCTCACAACTTAAGCGTGTTGGTCGCGAGGTAAAAGTGAAAACTGTTCGCCTTGATGAGAATACAAAATTAAACCTGCACGAATGGAACCGTTTCAATCTTGATATTTCAAATATTGTAAAAGTTGAACCTGGTGCCATTTATAACATTGAATTAAAATTCAAAAAAGAACATTCAACCTATGAATGCGGAAGCGATGCTGCCAACGATGAAAGCATGGCAAGCATTGATGCCCCCAAAGAAGAAGAATGGGAAGAAGGTGACTGGGGATCGTTTTACAGTGGTTACTGGAATGAGGGTTACGAATACGATGATTATTATTACGATGGGTATGATTATTCGCAACGTGAAAACCCTTGCAATGTAAGTTATTATTCGGGCAAAGGTGTTTCGCAAAACGTATTGGCCAGTGATTTGGGAATTATTGCCAAAGCCGGCACTGACCGCAATTTACATGTTGTGGTAAGTGATATTCGTACAACAGCCCCCATGGGCGGTGTTCAATTGGAGTATTACGATTTCCAGCAGCAAAAAATTGGAAGTGCAAATACCGATGGCGATGGTATGGCCACAACCAAATTAAAAACAAAACCATTTATTATTGTTGCAAAACGCGGAAACCAACGCGGCTATTTAACGCTGCGTGATGGCGAAGCATTGAGCGTTAGTAAATTTGATGTGTCGGGTGCAACAACCAATAAAGGTGTAAAGGGATTCCCTTATACTGAACGTGGTGTTTACCGTCCGGGCGACAGTATTTTCATTTCATTTATGCTCGAAGACAAAGAAAAAGTACTTCCATTGAACCATCCTGTTGTGATGGAAATGCGTAACCCAAGCGGGGTTGTGGTACAAAAGATTGTACGTAGCAAAAATGTAAATGGTTTATATGATTTCCGTACGGCTACCCTGCCCGATGATCCAACCGGGTATTGGTCTACCAAATTTTTAGTTGGCAACCGTGAATTCTATCAAAACATTCGCGTTGAAACAATCAAACCTAACCGCTTGAAATTATACCTTGATTTTGGCGGAAAAGATAAATTATCGGCACTGGATGAAACAACCGTTGGTAAAGTTTCGGCAAAATGGCTACACGGTGCACCGGCCCGCAACATGACATCAATGGTTGAAATGACCCTGAATGGCGGATATACCCAATTTGATAATTACAAAGAATATGTGTTTGACAATCCCACCAAAAGTTTCAGCTCGCAGCAAATGGTGTTGTTTGATGGCCAGCTTGACGATAACGGTGAAGCCACATTTGATGTAAAGATCAATGCAGGCCAAAGCGCACCCGGAATGTTAAAAGCATTTTTCACTACACGCGTATTTGAAAAAGGTGGCGATTTCAGCATTGACCAGAGCTCACTAACGTACAGCCCATACACGCATTACGTGGGCATTAAGGCTCCCGAAGGTGAAGGATGGAACAATGCACTGGTGACCGATAAAGACCACCTGCTGAATTTTGCAACTGTAGATGCCAATGGTAAACCAGCTTCACGTAAAATTGAAGTGAAAATTTACAAAGTAGAAAATCACTGGTGGTGGGATTCATATAACAACAACGATATGATGACCTTTATTACCAATAATGGTATTGTTCCGCACCAGCAGGGAACCATTAACACCTCAAATGGAAAAGGCACGTTTAAATTCCGTGTAAACAAACCAACATGGGGTAGTTTCCTTATTCTTGCCCGTGATTTGGAAAGTAACCACATTACCGGTAGCCAGGTGTATGTTGACTGGCCAAACGGCAGCCGTGATACCGAAAACAGCAAGGAAAATGCAACCATGTTAACCTTCTCAACCGATAAAAAAACCTACCAGGTAGGTGAAGAAGTTACTGTAACCATTCCTTCTCCGGCCGAAGGCCGTGCGCTGGTTTCCATTGAAAGCGGAACCCGTGTAATTGAAAAAACATGGGTTGAAACCAAAAAAGGTGAAACCAAATATACGTTTAAGTCAACCGAAGAAATGTCGCCAACCGCCTATGTAAACATTACATTGGTGCAGCCACATGCACAGGTAAAAAACGACTTACCAATTCGTTTGTATGGTATAGTGCCAATTAATGTGGAAAATAAAGACTCCCATTTAACGCCCGTGATTGCCTGCAACAAAGAGTTTAAACCTGAATCAACTCCTACCATTAACGTAAGCGAAAAAGATGGCAAAGCCATGACCTATACACTGGCCATTGTTGACGAAGGGTTACTTGACCTTACCAATTTTAAAACCCCTGATCCGTGGGCAAATTTCTATTCACGCGATGCATTGGGTGTAAAAACCTGGGACGTATATGATAACGTACTGGGGTCTTATGCAGTTAAAATGGATGAATTGCTGGCTATTGGTGGTGACGGTGAAATGGAAAAAGATGGTGAAAGCGAATCGAAAGCCAACCGTTTTAAGCCCATGGTATACTTTGCCGGTCCGTTTGCTTTGGAAGCCGGAGGCAAAGCATCGCATAAAGTGAAAATACCCAACTATGTGGGAAGCGTGCGCGTAATGGTGGTTGCCGGTGAAAACCGTGCCTATGGTTGTGCTGAAAAAACCGTTCCGGTTCGCGCTCCTTTAATGGTATTGGCAACTTTACCGCGCGTATTGGGTCCTGGTGAAGAAGTGGAATTACCGGTAAACGTTTTTGCCATGGAAAAACATGTAAAAAATGTAAGCATTGAAATACAGGGTAACGATATGTTTACCTTTAAAAACGGTAAATCAAAATCCATCAGCTTTGCAAAACCGGGTGACGAGGTTATTAATTTTCCTGCCATAGTTGCCAATAAATTAGGCGTAGGAAAAGTAACCGTTATTGCTAAAAGCGGCAAAGAAATAGCGAAACATGAAATTGAGATACAAGTGCGCTCAAGCAATCCAAAAATAATGGACGCATTTGAAACCGTACTGGATCCGGGCAAACAATGGAATGCTTCGCTTGCATTTAACGGGTTAAAAGGATCAAATTTTGCAAGCATTGAGGTTTCCACCATTCCACCGGTTAATCTTGGTGAACGTTTGAAATATTTGATTGAATATCCACATGGATGCATTGAACAAACAACCAGTGCTGCTTTCCCGCAATTGTATTTGAGCAAAATCATGGACCTTGATGCCAACTTTAAAAAAGAGATCAAGAAAAACATACAGGCCACCATTAAACGCATTGGACTGTTCCAGACAAGCGGTGGTGGGTTTAGCTACTGGCCGGGACAAACCGATGCCAATGGGTGGGGAACTACCTACGCAACGCATTTCTTACTGGAAGCCGAAGCTGCAGGATACAAGGTTCCGGCTAACGTAAAAAATTCAGCGCTTGATTATTTGAAAAACAAATCGCGTTACTTCAGGTTGCCTTCAACTACGGTAAATACCAATACAGAGTATAGTTATGATTATGGATCAACTTATTCAACCGATACCTATGACCAGGCTTACCGTTTGTTTGTACTTGCCTTAGGAAAACAGGCCGATTTGGGTGCCATGAACCGTTTGCGCGAATACGATAAGTTGGGCGTGGAAGAAAAATGGCGATTGGCTGCAGGTTACCAACTGGCAGGCCAGGCAAACGTTGCAAAACAAATTACAACAGGCTTAAGCACAAAAATACCAGCTTACTCGAGCCCGGGATATACATTTGGTAGCGATGTACGTGACCGCGCCATGATTTTGGAAACAATGGTATTGATGAAAAACAAAGTTGCCGCTGCACAATTGGCACGCGAGTTGAGTAAAGAATTAAATACCGACCAATGGATGAGCACGCAAACAACGGCATACTGCCTGTTGGCCATGAGTAAATTTGCAGGTATTGCGGGTTCATCACGCGAACTTAACTTTACCTATAACCTGAATGGAAAATCGGTGAGCAAAAATGTACGCAATGTGATGTACCAGGAAAAAATTGACGGAAATAAATTAGCTGCCAACAGTAAAATTGCCATTAAAAATGCAGGAAAAGGATTGGTGTATGTAAGAGTTGTTGTAGAAAAAGTGCCCATGGCTGGCGATAGCATTAGTGCTGTAAACAACAACATTAAACTTGCCATTAATTATACCGACATGGATGGCGCATCAATTAATGTGGAAGAAATTGAACAGGGAACTGATTTTATTGCTGAAGTAAGCATTAATAACCCGGGATCGCGTGGATACTTAACCGAGATGGCGTTGAACCAGATTTTCCCGAGTGGTTGGGAAATACACAACACGCGCATGGATAATTTTGATGGAGCTATGCAAACCGACATTGTAACGTACCAGGATTACCGTGACGACCGTGTGTATAGTTATTACAACATTGGGGAAAGTTCAAATAAAACCATTCGCATCAGGTTAAACGCAGCCTATGTTGGAAAATACTACTTACCTACGGCTACTACCGAGGCTATGTATGACAACAGCATTTATGCACGGGTGCCGGGCCGTTGGGTGAAAGTGGTTAAGCCAACTGAGAAAAAAGAAATGGCGAATAACAATCCGTAAGAAATCGCGCGCGGATCTCGCAGATAAAAGAGCATACACAAAGAGCGTGTAATACTCTTATCCAATTATAATGATAAAAGCCACTGATATTCAGTGGCTTTTTTTATGGCTCTATGCCTGTTAATTGTCCGGACTTTACATTTAATAAAGTGCATGAACCGTATTGGGTTTAAGGCGTAATTTAGTTAAACCATAAACAAATCATGAAGAAAATCCTTCTAATTGCCGCCCTCTGTTTTTCCGGCACCTGCTTTTCACAAAGCCAGGCGGAACTTAACCAACAGGCCCATGCAGCCTTTAAAAAAGCAGATGCTGAACTCAATTCCATTTACCAGAAAATACTCACCAACTACAAAGAAGATAAAGAATTCATCAAAAACCTCAAGGCTACACAACGAATATGGATCACGTTTCGAGATGCTGAATTAAAAATGAAATATCCTGACAGGAAAGAACCCATGCATTACGGTTCCATTCATCCTATGTGTGTTTCGCTTTACCTTGAAAAATTAACCCTTGAACGTATTGCTACCTTAAAATTGTGGGCAGAAGGCGCTGAAGAAGGTGATGGTTGTGGTGGCAGTGAGCACGTAAAATGAGAAAACTCTTTAACATATTGTTTTTGCTTTTTCTTATTGCCTCAGGTATATTCGGGTATTACATGTATACGCTTTACAACCGCGACAACCTGCAGTATATAAATCGCAACAATTATCCGGTTCAGGGCATTGACATTTCACACCACCAGGGGTCAATTGACTGGAGTGAATTAAAAAAAGAAAAGTTTCATTTTGTGTTCATGAAGGCTACCGAGGGTAACAACTTTACCGACCCGCAGTTCAGCAACTATTTATGGAAAGCTAAACCAGCCGGATACTTATTGGGCGCATACCATTTTTTTAGCTTTTGCAAGCCAGGCAATGAACAGGCTGCACATTTTATTGAGGTGGTTCCACGCAACATGGACATACTACCTATTTTAGACCTGGAATTTGACTCGCACAACGAATGCGGAAAAAAACGGAAAGAAGTAATTGCCGAAGTTGATGCTTTTGTTGAGAAAATCAAAAAACATTATGGCCGTACACCTGTATTATACATGCCTATTGCGTTTTACAGGCGATACGGGAAGGGTAATTTTACCGGCTGTGAATTGTGGGTGCGCAATGTGCATGGTGATCCGAAATTACCCGGAAACCGGGGCTGGCAATTTTGGCAATATGCTGACCGCGGTAAAGTGAAAGGAATTAACGGCTATGTTGATTTGAATGCCTTTAACGGAAACCTTGCCTCTTTTAAAAAATACATGGCGCAATGAGAAAATTTATTTTTTTATTGCTTTTCATTTCCTGCCAAAAAAACAATACAGCAACACTTGAAGGACCGGCATGGCCCTTTCTTAAGGCCAATTTTGCCGCCTTTATGTTGACGCATCATAGTTGCAATAAAGCTTCAGATCGGGCACCACGCAAACCCATACCGCTTGAAATAGATACAAAGGGAAAACCATACCTAACCTTTGTCACCTATAACCAATTATCTGACACGTTTAAATTCGTAGTAAAATCTTATCGCCAACTTTATAAAGGTGAGTCAGGGAACTACGCGCCCATTGACAGCCTTATACTTTTCATTTATTCAAAATACAGTCATCAGTTAATTAAGGTTATTAAAACAGACGTTGGCGTTATATTTGACGATTACTATTCATCTGCAAAAAGCAGGTCATACAGTACAGGATATAACCAAAACCAGCAAGTACTTGAGAATTATTATGGCGACCTTGTAGTGGCCGATTTAAATTTTGACGGGAAAGAAGATGTTGCTTTCCTGTACGAGCGTGCAAACGGTGGGGAAATTTATGAATATTATGTTCAAACCGGCACAACGTTTAAAAGAGAACCTTATTTAAGCGATTCCATAACCTATTTTCCGCATAGCATAAACGCGCAAAATAAAACCCTAACCACGCTTACACGATCAGGGGCGTTTTACATTGCCGAAGCAACCTACCGGTTGAAAAAAAACAAATGGACACAAATAAATTATATTGAACACGATGTTAGGGACGATAAAAACTAAATTTATTTTTGTTGCGCTTTTTATGCTGCCAGTGTTTGCTTTTGCGCAAAAAGGGATTTTTATTGACACGGCACAGCAGGACCCTTATTTTTTGCATCCAAAAGACAGTTTGGCGCTTAAAATGGATACCATTTCAAAAAAACAATTTGAGATTTACCTTGTAAAATATAAATTAACTACCGACACAAATTTTTCAAAAATAGACCACACCGACTCATCCTTCACACTGAAAAGCGATGCTTTTACGCGTACGTATTATGCCGATTATAAACATTATTACGAAGTAAATACATACCTGGGCTTTATTCCGGAATTAAACTTATACATAGTTGATTATGTAAGCGGGCACAATGAAATTCAATTCCTGAACCTGGTAGATGCAAAAACAGGAAAAAATTACATAGTTGAATCGCCTTTTGATTATGGCCTGGGTTTCCCTTACCTTTCACCCAAGGCAAATTACTTGCTTTCATGGGTAAATAACCTGTATGAAACCAATAACAGTTACCTGGTTGTTTTGAAAGTAAAAAAATACAGGGAGCAGTATGTTTTGGAAAAGCATGCCGAAATTTTATCCACTTCGTTTGAAATAAACAATGTGGTATGGATAAATGACAAGCGCTTTGCATTGTCAGTAACCGATAAAATCACCAACAAAGCTTTATTTTTAGAAACAGGGCTGTAGCTCCTTTTTTTTGGAATGTGTAACCGGCCAGGGATAGAGCCTGTACCCCGCAGCCTGAAGTACAAAAGACGCCCGGAATTTTGATTAAAATTGGATTTACTGCGGCTTTTTTTACTTCAGGCGAGGAGTAAAGGCGAAAGCCGGGACTGCAGCACCTTTTAACCTGATTTTTTACCGAATTTAAAGCGGAAGGGGCCGCCAAATGAATTTAAAATTTAAGATTTGAGATTTAAAACTACCTTTGTAAAAACAGTTTACAATGAAATTTCTTATACTTATTCCCGCTCTGTTATTTTGCACTGTATTAAAGTCACAAGACATTACCGGTGACTGGTATGGCGCATTAAATGTAATGGGCACGCAATTGCGTTTAACCCTGCACGTAAGTAAAACCGATGACGGATACAAGTCAACCATGGACAGTCCTGACCAGAAAGCAAATGGCATACCGGTTGACAAAACAACATTTGAAAATCCCACATTCAAATTTGAAATTCCTGCAGGAAAAATCAGTTACACAGGCACATTGGAAGGCGAAAAAATTACCGGAACATTTACACAAAGCGGACAGGCTTTTCCACTTAACCTTGGGCGTGAAGAAATAAAAGAAAAAACAAGTAGCCGCCCACAGGAGCCAAAACCACCGTTTAATTATTATTCGGAAGACGTGATGTTCAAAAACAGGAAAGCCATGGCCGATTTGCACGGCACATTAACTTTACCTAAAAAAGATGGAAAATTTCCTGTTGTAATTATGATTAGCGGCAGTGGACCACAAAACCGCGATGAGGAAATACTGGGACATAAACCTTTTTGGGTAATAGCCGACCACCTGGCAAAAAATGGCATTGGTGTTTTACGTGTTGATGACAGGGGAACCGCAAAATCAACCGGTGACTTTAGCAAAGCTACCACAGCCGATTTTGCCAACGATGTAAAAGAAGCAGTTGATTATTTAAAAACAAGGCTTGATGTTGACAAAAAGAAAATTGGATTAATGGGCCATAGTGAAGGCGGATTAATTGCGCCCATGGTAGCAGCCAATTCAACCGACATAAAATTTATTGTTTTATTAGCAGGACCTGGTGTACGTGGCGGAGAAATTTTACTGGCGCAGCAGGAATTGATTGGACGTGTAAATGGAACCAGCGAAAAAGACCTTGCTGAACAGCGCAAACTAAATGCAGGTGTGTTTGATATTATTTACCGCACAGGAAACGCTGAGGACGCAAAGAAAAAACTGGACAAATACCTGCGCACCTATTATAAAACCATGCCTAAAGAAAATTTACCTGCTGAAATGACTGAAGACGTTTTTGTAAATGAAACCATTGAAACCGTAACCGATGAATGGATGTATTACTTTATTAAATACGACCCCACGGCTACTTTACAAAAAGTAAAATGTGCGGTGCTTGCTGTTAACGGCAGTAAAGATTTGCAGGTACCAGCCAAACAAAACCTGGATGCCATAAAAACAAACCTGTCAAAAGGCGGGAATACACGCACCACTTTCATTGAATTCCCGGGATTAAACCATTTGTTCCAGGAGTGTACAACAGGTTCACCAGCTGAGTACGGGAGCATTGAGCAAACCATTTCACCAACCGTGCTGGATGAAGTTACCCAATGGATTTTGAAACAGGTAAAGTAATTTGGTAAACCCCATTTCTACTCTCACCGTTAATTAAAAAATATAAAAATTTGCTAAAATGCCTGGCAAAATAACTTTAAAACGGTAATTTTAAAACATGCCTTTAAAAACATGCCCAAAAGGACACACGTTTACAAAGACAAGTGATTGCCCTACTTGCCCGTATTGTGAAAAAGCCCGTAAACCCAAACATGGATTTATGGCAAAACTTTCAGCACCAGCTAACCGTGCGCTTGAGGCTAAAGGAATACGCACACTTAAACAACTGGCTAAATATTCAGAAAAAGATATACTTGCCCTGCACGGAATTGGGCCCTCGGCAATTCCTGTACTTAAAGCTGCTTTAAAAACCGAAGGATTGAGCTTTGCCAAAAAATGATGCAATTTGATACATACACCTTGCGTTTTCTTGAAGAAAAAGACCTTGAAAACTATTACGCGTTGATTGATGCCAACCGTAAACGCCTTGAGGATTTTTTTGCGGGCACCGTTGCCCAAACAAAATCACTGCATGACACCAGGGTGCACCTTAACGATATTTTATTGAAAACAGCACAAGGCAATTATTTTCCTTTTATCGTTATGGATAACCTTACCGGAAAAATAATTGCTTCATTACAGGTTAAAAATGTGGATTGGAGCATACCTAAAGCTGAAATAGGGTATTATACCGATTCCGGCTACGCGGGCAAAGGAATAGCTTCACGTGCAACCGGCATGATTGTTGATTACTGTTTCAGAGAAAAAAAATTCAATAAATTATTTATACGAACACATGTGGCCAATGTACCCAGCATAAAAGTTGCCCAAAACAACGGTTTTAGGCTTGAAGGTACCATTCGCAGCGATTATAAAACCACCAGTGGACAGGTAGTTGATTTACTTTATTACGGATTGTTAAAAGAAGAATACATCAAACCATGAAATTGCTTTACACATTTATTACCACCCTCCTGTTTTCAACAGGAGTTTTTGCGCAGGATTTAGAAGTTAACGGCATACCCGTGCTTTTTGTTGTAACCGATGAAACATTTCCTGAAAGCTGGAAAACCGAGTCCATTAACGCACAGGGAATAGACCTGGACACAGCAGAAATCAAACGCAGTTATGAATTGGTAAAAAAAGCATTTGCAAAATACCCCGAAACCGTTTTAAAAAATAATTTACGCGCCATATATGTTTTAAAGTCCATAACATTTTACGGGCAACCCTTTGGCGGCACCAATTCAAATGATGTATTGTACATTGCCAACAAGGGAAAACAATCAGCTTACAGCGATGATTATATTGAACAAACCATTCACCATGAATTTTCAAGCATCTTATTGCGCAATTTTCCCGATTATTTTCAAAAAGAAAAATGGTTGAGCTACAATAAAGTTGGGTATGGTGACGGGGGTGTTGCCGCGCTTAAATCAGGCAGCTCAAGCCAGGTATTGGACACAGCCTTGCATGCACGCGGTTTTTTACATCAATACGCCAATTCAGACATGGAAAACGATTTTAATTCGTTTGCCGAAAATATTTTTCTTCCTGAAATGGAATTTTATAATGTTGCCGATGCGTACGCGCCCATTGCCGGAAAACTTGAACTGATTATTGCGTTTTATAATGAACTTGATGCGCAATTTTCGCGAAAATATTTTAAAAAAATTAAACCGGCAAACATTAAGAATTATTAATGTTGTTTGGCGGCCTCCCCTCAATTTAAATCAAAAATTGGAAATCAGAAAAATTTCGGGGCCGGGCTCTCGCTCATACTCCTCCCCTGAAGTGAGCGTCCTGGCTTCTTAATCAACCTAAAATTAATGTGCGCTCACCTCAGGGTGCGGGGTAATCCGCTCCATCCCTGGCCGGGTCTATAGGTAAAAATGAATATCTTTATACCATGACCATTGAAGAGGTATTTGCCAGCAAAACATTAAAACCAAAGCAAAAAACCGAAACGCTTTATAAACTGGTTGTTTCAAAAAAAGTCAGTATTAATGCGTTATTGACCCATGCAAAATCGGCAAAGGATTCTGCCAAAGCCACCTGCATTGAAGCATTGGAAATGGCAACCAAAAATGATGCGAAATTGGGCAATACCGCTGTTTTGGATTTTGTTACAAACTCATTGGCCGAAAAAGCGCCACGTATAAAATGGGAATCGGCAAAAGTTATTGGTAACATTGCGGGTTTGTATGCTGGAAAACTGGAGAAGGCCATTTCCCATTTGCTTACCAACACCGAACATGAGGGTGCCGTGGTACGCTGGAGTGCGGCTTATGCCCTGGGTGAGATTCTAAAAACGAAACACCCATCAACCAAAAAACTAATTCCAGCCATTGAGGCCATTTGCCTGCGCGAAGAAAAGAACAGTATAAAGAAGGTTTATCTTGCGGCCTTGAAAAACATAAAATAAATTATAAAAAAGGATGTTCACATACCTTATTTTTTCACAAGTACGGTTAGCAATTACTGCCTGCCCGGAACTATCCTGTAAATGAAAATTCTTATTTTTATGTATAACCTGGCCCCGGCCAAAAAAAAGCCAAATACAAAAACACGTACCTGAAAGGACAATTAAAGAACACGAATTGCGAAAAAAATATGAAGCGTAAAATAAAGTAAAAACGCGTATGATTTCCATTGAAGATTTTTTAAAAGACAATCCCTACAAACCTGACCCGGAAAATCCGCATTCGGTAGTTATTTGGTTTAAATACGGGTTAAACGAAGACGACAGCATGTACAACCTGGGCGAGGAAATGGCCAAAAAAGTAGAGGAAACCAAAACCGGAATTTATGATGGGCATGAAATTGCCATGGACAACAGCGATGGCTCGTATTATTTGTATGGCCCCAATGCCGAAACACTGTTTAAAGCCATAAAACCTATACTGGATAAAACTCCGTGGATGCGTGGAGCAACCGCTGTGTTGAGATTTGGCCCACTTGATAAAGAATCACCCGAAATAGAAGTAGAATTGTAAAAATATGGATGTAAAAGAACATTACGAAACCCACCTGGGCGAATTTTATTCATGGATGGCCGGTGACTTTGGTGTAAAACAAAACGAGTTTTATAATTTTTTGCACGCCAACAATATTTTTCCTTCAGGAACCGGCATGGCGCTTGACCTTGGCAGCGCGCACGGCATACAAAGCAGCGCACTTGCAAAAGCAGGGTTTACCGTTAGAGCGGTTGATTTTAATGACCAGCTATTAAAAGAATTAAAAGAAAATTGCATAAACCTGCCCGTTGCCTGTTTTGAAGATGACATACGCAATGTAAAAGCGTATAAAGACCTTAAACCCGAATTGATCATTTGCTGGGGTGATACATTAACACACCTTGATAACAAGAAAGAAGTTTTTCAATTCCTGGACGACTGTGCAGCCTCACTGAATGAAAATGGAAAATTACTTTTGTCATTTCGTGACTACTCCACGCAATTGGAAGGCCCCGCACGGTTTATTCCTGTAGCCGCTGACGAGAGTCGCATTTTAACCTGCTTTCTTGAATATGATACGGAAAGGGTAACTGTTACTGATTTGTTGCATCAAAAAAACCAGGGCAAATGGACACAAAAAGCTAGTTCGTATAAAAAAGTACGTGTGTCGCCCACAGAAACTACTGAACAGTTGCACAAAGCAGGATTAACCATTATGCTCAATACCGAAATCAACCGCATGCACATAATTATTGCAACAAAATAATCATGGTAAATAAAGAAAATACGCGTCATTACACCTGGGGAAATAATTGCGACAGCTGGATCATGGTTGACACAGAGGGTTTATCCGTTAAACAGGAATTAATGCCCCCCGGCACCAACGAAGAATTGCACGTACATGAAAAAGCCCGGCAATTTTTCTTTGTTTTGAATGGAACTGCTGTTTTTTACGTGAATGGTCAAAAACAAATTATTTCAGCACAGCAGGGTCTAAGCATTTTACCAGGCACCAACCATTTTATTGCCAATGAGTCAAATGAAAACCTTGAATTCTTAGTAATCTCACAGCCATCAACAACCAATGATCGACAAAATATTTAGTCTATGAGCGAATTTACCATTCTTGAAACACCACGTTTAACATTACGCGCTTTAACACCCGAAGTGTATAAAAATGCATACGCCAACTGGAGCGATGAAGAAATAAAATCATTTTTTGGATATGCCAATGACAAAACCCTGAACGAGGAAATTGAAAAATACGAAAAAGGCATTTGTACGTGGAACAGATCGTTTGTGAATTTTCAGTTGCTTGAAAAAAATAGCGGTAAACTAATTGGCTGGTGCGGATTTCATACATGGGCCACGCATCATTTCAGGGCCGAAATGGGTTATGCCATGGGGAGCGATGAATACAAAAACAAAGGGTTTATGAAAGAAGCCATCAGGCCCATTGTTGAATATGGCATAAATGAAATGAAACTTCACCGCATTGAAGCATTGGTTGCTACCGACAATGTTGCCTCTATTAAAGTATTAACCGGCCTGGGTTTTTCATTTGAATCGATTTTGCGGGAACATTATTGTGTGAATGGCGTAAACGAAGACTCAGTGATGTATGTACTACTAAAGCATGAATACAACTTTACCGTTTAAATCAACCATTCATGTATCGATTTGTCCAAAATCTCTTTATCTAAAACGTTCCATATGGCCCAGGAAGATCGTTTAAAAAAACAAATTGACCAGCTTGCGCGCGTATTGGCACGTGTACTTGCAAAAGCAATGGGTGCAAAATCGGCACAGGAAATAACGGAAAGCATAAAGGAAGCCGATAAGGAGCTGGAAGAAAATTACAGTTTTAAACTAAGCTTATTTAACATTGACAGCATGGAATTTGCTTCACTACTTGACGGCATACCCTGTGAACAAATTACCACTATAGCCGATATTTACTACGAATACGCATTAAAATGCAAAAACAAACAGGAACAATATCCTTTATTTGAAAAGTCGCTTGCGTTGTATGAAAAAGTAAACCAGTTGAGCAAAACTTACTCGGTCGAACGGCAGGAGAAAATAAATGAAATAAAAAAGCAGTTGAGTTAACATTTTGCTTGTCACGAACACCAATTTCCTTAATTCCCCTTCATTTCATCCTCAATAGCATCCATTTTCACTTTCTCAATCAGGAGTTGCGTTTTAAAATCACGTATGATCTTGGCCATTTCAGCATCGCGTTCCAACATTTCAGTATAATCAGCATCAGAGGCTTCAATAATGGGTTTCAGGGCGGTTAAATTTCCCTCCATTTGCTCAATAACAGCTTTGGTTTGCTCTTGTTTTTCGGGCAATTCGGTATCAAGCGCAGTACGCTGAATAGCCAAAAAATCTTCCACAAAAGCAAGCATATCCCATGGGTTATTGGGGCGAGCCCAAACAAATTCGATGTTACAACGCCTGCATTTGTATTTATTGCTTTTCCATCCTTTTTCATGCGTATCAACACCGGTATGCTTCAAATTTTCATTGCTGTTGCATTTGGGACAAACCGCGTTGTCTTTTACCAGTTTCTTCAATTGTTCGCGTTGTTCCAGCACCTGGTTTCTGCGTTCGGCATGAACACCCAATGCATCAACCAATTTATCGCATGATTCAACCAGTTGATGATAATCACTACCCAACTTACCTTCGGCAATAAATTTATTTGTGCGCTTTTTAAAAAACGTTACCAGTGTAACCAACTCCCGTTCGTTGTCTTTAAAATTTCTTGAATCGCCCATATTACTTTGCTTTAAACGTTGTTTTACCCTGTTCGGTAACCGTAAATTTTTTATCATCAACCTTGCTTACGTACTTAAAAACAACGGCAGCGGCCTGTGCTGTAAAATCAATTACCACATAGCCGTGATCAACCAGGTTTACAAAATCCAAATTCGGGTTGGCTTTTTTATACCAGCCTGTGTACACTTTTGCCGAATCCAGGTTTAAATCCTCGTCATAATTGGCCGAGGTAATACTGGGCACAACAATTTCATTGGCAACTGCTTTTCCGTTCATGTTATTTTTTAACACAAATGAGCTGTGAAAGTCGCCAGTTGCAAAAATTACATTACCACTTTTACTTATTTTTTGCAATAACTTTTGACGCTGGGTTGGATAGTCTTCCCATCCATCGGTATACAATTCGGCCCGCTTACTGAAAAAAATATTTAATTTACCAAACAGGATTTGGTTGCCAATAATTTTCCATTTTACAGGTTTATCCAGTTCATTGCTTAACAAGGAAAACTGTAACTGGTCAATCATGGTGCGGGATGTGTCGGCAAAACCGGGATCATTTTCCTGCACCTGTTGTTTACGTCCTTCAACCCGCGTATCAAGCATTACCAATTCAGCCAGATTCCCATAATTAAATGCACGGTATAAGTTATCATTGTTTTCTCTTACAGGCATCCATTCATAATACGCTTTTTTAGCCGCGGCTTTTCGCGTTTCCCAATCACCCTCTTCGGGCTGGTGATTTGCTGCGCCTTCATCATAGGCGTTGTTGGCCAGTTCATGATCGTCCCAAATGGTAATGAATGCATGTGCTGCATGTACCGCCTGCAGGTCAGGATCCAAACGGTACTGTGCGTAACGTGTACGGTAATCACCCAGTGAAATCAATTCCTTAGTAGGAATATGGTTGCGTTCAATTCCTTTTCGTGCATAGGTTCCGGGCTCATGCTCATAAATATAATCGCCCAGGTGCACAACGGCATCAAGCGAATCGTTGGCCATAGCCTTGTACGCGTTAAAGTATCCCCAGGCATAATTGCTGCATGATGCAAAACCCAGGCGCAGTTTTTTTACATCGCCCACGGGAGCTGTTTTAGTATGTGCTGTTTTTGAAATTATGCTGAACGCCTTGAAACGATAATAATAATCTTTGCCGGGCTGCAAACCTTTAACGTCAACTTTAACCGTATAATCACGGTCAGCATCGGTTGTGGTTTTACCCGATTGCACTAAATTTTTGAGTCCGGCATCGCTATACATTTCCCAAAACACCTCAACGGTTTGATGAAATTCAGGCGTAACGCGTGTCCAGATAATAACTGCATCGGGCAAAGGATCGCCCGAAGCCATACCGTGGTAAAATGGCTTCAGTGACTTGTCAAGGTAAGTATCAAGTCCCGTAAGGGAAACTGGCAACTTCTCTTTGGGAATTTCACCATTTTTTTCATCAGCCGTTTGTTGCGAGCAGGAACAAAAAGCTGACAGAAAAATAAAATAAATAACGGCCTGTTTCATGGTATATTGGTTTATAAAGATACTTGATATTTTTTGCCACAAAGGCACCCGAACAACAAATACGGTCAAAATTTCAACTAAAATGAATAAGTTGCATGCATTTAAGCCCGTGAAGTCAACATATTTTTTGTTTAACTTACACATGAAAATGCACTATGCAGATTTATTAATTATTTATGCCAGGGATTATGCGAACATGATCCCAATAGTCGGGATTTTAAATTTAAGCTAAGGGGGAGGCAGCCAAACAATAACAAAAAAAACGATGGAACCACTTTTTACACGGCTTGCTTACATTTACGTGGGTACCTCAAACTACCCCGAGGACTATAATTTTTACAAAAATATTTTAAAAGCTCCCCTGGTTTGGGAGTTTGAGCGGTTTGGTGCAAAAGTAGCTGCTTTTAACATGGGGGGCGAGCCTTACCTCTTACTGGCCGATCATGTAAAACACGCTTCAACACGCCTGATTTATGAAGTTCCCAATTTGAAAAAAGCGGTAGCGGAACTTACCAGCAGAGGGTGGGAACCTGACGGAAAAAAGTTTGGAACCCCTGACGGGAATTGCATAAATTTCAAAGACAAAAGCGGAAATGCGTATGGTATACTGGAAATGAGCAGGCCACGCATGCTTGAAAAATTCTATAAGGAGCCCTAAACGTTAAGCATTTCACAAAATTTCATAATATAGGGGGTAAAGCCACCCCCGAAAGCAACAATTCTGCGTTTATAAGTATGCATTGATTTCCCAATTGGGTATGACTATTTAATTACATTTATTTAACCCCCCTAAAACGACCAACATGAAAACAATTGTAAAAAAATTTGTTTTGGTTCAATCAAAAATTGAAAACTGGTTTAATAAACGCTTCGGCTGGTTTTTTACGAACGGAAACAAAGAAAATTATTACAGCGATCAACATCTCCATTTTTCAAAATCCGAAGAAGGTTTAGAAAAATAATTGCTGTGCATCAATTCATTCTTTAAAGAACAACTTCCCTTCGAGGTTTAAATACGTCACGTCTTTAACCTGGCCTAAATACACTTTAATTAGTTTACCCCCGCTTATGTTTTCGTTGTAAAGTGATGTAATTGGACTTGTTGTTACACGCTTTGCCCTCGTGTCAAAAATAATCCAGTTGTTGCGGTCATATAATCCACGCCACCTTTTGGTTTTCATGCTTGCTGACTGGTTAAACCCTGCCGCGTATTGAGTTATTGTTTGCGCATCGTACCTGTAAGCAAACTCATGCACTTTTTTACCTGTAACATCAATAAGAAAATGCGTATACAATTTTTTTACCGTATCGCTTAATTCGTATACAACAGCGGTTCCGTTTACAAATGGTTCGGCATAATGATATATAGGTGAAACAATTTCTTTACCTGTTTTGTCAATGTAGCCGAATCTTCCGTTTTTTTCGATCAAGGCCATTCCGTTTGAAAAACCATAGAAATCTCCTTCGGGTATGTTCATACGCCCCGCACGGTCGCCAGCCTGAATACTGCGTTCAAATTCATACGGAATATCCAGGGCTTTTTTTCCTTCCTGGTCAATATAAAAAAAATCACCTTTCTTTTCAACCAGTGCTAACCCTTCCTTAAAATCAAAAGCGCGGGTAAACTTTGGCGCAATGAGCTCGTTTCCTTTTTCGTCTATATATCCACATTGACTGTTGCTTTCCTGAAACATGGCAAGGCCTTCACTATAGTCACCAATAAAATGGTAGGCTTTGGTAAATGTATTTCCACTTCGATCAACCAACTGCTCCTGGTAATTGCCCGGTGTATTTAATCTGGCGTGGGCGTAATTATTTTTGAAGGATCCTACTTCCAAAAAATTTGTTGGACACATAAATAATTCACATTTACTGCTATCAAGCAGGTAGGTGTTGGTTTCGTCTTTGAAGCGGTACAGGCCACATTCAACACCGCTCATTGATTTTATTTTATTTAACACCAGCCCTTTTGCGGTTACTATGCGGCTATCGTTGCGGTTGCCCACGTAATATAAATCGGGGCACAACATTTTTATACTTCCAAATGAAGGTGCGCTTAATTTTTCACCTTTTTCATTGCATAAAAAATATACGCTCTCTTTCATTTCCCGTTCAAAGTAATGATCACCCATATGATCCTGTGAAATATAAGTGGTATCATAGGAAGCCTGGTAATAATCACCCGAAAGCCGTATAACATTGGTTACGTTGCGGCCATACCTGCGGTTTAACTGCGTAATTATTTTTGCGTAAACGGGATCTTCAAAATCATCAACCCGTTCGTTTTTTTCATTTATGAACATACGCTTTGTGTCATCCTGAACCACGAAATAATTTTTCTCCCGTTCCATATACCCGTATTGCGGTTCAATTAAAACGTTACCCGTTTTATCAATAAGGCCAAACCGGTAATTGGTTGAAATGATTGCGTAATTTCCGTGGAATAAACCAGCCGACTGCCATTGCGGTTGAATGATTACTTTTCCTGTGCTGTCACAGTACCCCCACTTTTTTCCCTCAAGATAAGGAATGAGATCGGGTAAGGCTTGCGAAACCAGTGCGCGCGATGTAAGCAGAAAGACAAGAAATAGAAAGCTTTTCATTTAAGATGCTAATTTGCAAAAATCCTGCCAGTTCACCTTACAAAACATATTTTTTCTTCAGCCCTTCAGTCACCAAAGCCACTGCAGGGCAAACCATGGTGTTTTCGTAGGTGATTTTGAGTTTTTGCAGCACATCCCGTTGATGTGTATGTGGAAATTCCCTGCACGCATTTGGCCTGTTGGCATAAATACTGCAACATTTATCATCCTGTATAAACGGACAAGGCATTTTTTTAAAAACTGTGTCACCGTCTTCATCTATGCGCAAATATGTTTCGGTAAATTCAGCAGGGCGGAGTTTTAAGGCTTTAGAAACGCGTTCCACATCTTTTTGCAATAACAATGGCCCTGTGGTTGTACAACAATTGGCGCACTGCAAACAATCAATGGCTGTAAACACCTCATCGTTTAAACGATTGCAAACCTGGTCAAGGTCTTTTGGTGCTTTTTTCTTTAGCTTGTCAAAAAACTTTTTATTCCCGGCTTTGTTGGCCATGGCATTATCCAGAATTTTCCTGTACGCGGAATTCATTTCCTTATTTAATCACAACCAGGCGCTGCTGTAATCCCAATGAAGGTACGGAAACAATGTACATACCACCTGGCAGTTCAAGCGATGTTTTACCATTGAAAGAACCTTGTGTAATTGTTTGCCCCAATTCGTTTCGCACAACATATTTTTCATTTACGGATAAAGGCAAGCTGGTTTGAATGGTCAAATTTCCGTTCGAAGGGTTTGGAAACACTTCCAGTGAATTGTTTTTTGAAACCTCATGCATACCCATAACAGTTGTAATGGAAAAATCAAGCGTATCGCTATCATCGGGTACAATTCCCGGTGAACAAGGCGGGCCGCCATAACCTGAACTAAGCGTAAAATAAAAATGGTAATTACCTGCAGGTTGCGGAGGAATAATAATTGTGTCCACATCGCTACATATAGCGGTTAACATACCCATACAATGCAGGGCCGATGCGTTGATGTCGTTCCCGGTTATGCTTCCGTAAGCTGTTCCTGCGCATCCCATATACGGAAAGTCCAGGTACACATAAAATTTTAATGTATCATTGGCATTGGGTGCAGGTGGCGAAAGTACAATACTTGAAATAGATTGTGCATTCGATAGTTGGGGAATGAATAAAGCAAGAAATAGTAATTTTTTAACCATGGTTTATTTTTTTATGAATGAACGTCCTCGAACTTTTGTAACAACACCGGGTAAATGTGCCTCGGTAACCAATTTTGTTTTAACACAAACATGATCTTTTGACCAGGCAGGTGATTTTACGAATATGTCAACACAGGCTACCAATCCTTTTTGCCCCGGTAATTTTGTTGTTCCTGTTGCATAATCGTGCTGGTTTTTATACCTGGTAAGTGGAATGGTCATTTTCATACCACGAATACCTGAATACTTTTCAAGGGTGCTGTCACCGTTCTCGTATTTTACTTTTACAAAAAGGGTATCTTTTACCTGCATGTATTTTATATTCACATCAAAGTAACGGTCAAAATAGCTTCCGTTTGAAACATCTTTTAATATTTTTCCAAGGCTTGATGCCGATGCTTTAATATCATAGTTTTTTTTCAGGAATTTACGGATCTCACGCGATTCCATGTGATAGGTATAATTCAAAAAATATTTTACACCTGTTTGACCGGGATAAATATGATTGCGGTAAGGATCGGTAGCTATTGTCCACCTGAATGCAGGATCTTTTGAAAAACCCTGGATGCAAATTGCGAAGATTATACTTAGTAAAGCTATCCTCATAGGCTAAAGATAGTTTATTTTACGGCAGAATTGAAAGCCGGGTTACCGGATTAAGGTAAAATGTCCTGAAATTTCCCTTGCGGTACCGGTTTCGGGCTCAATAAAATGAACATTGTAAATGTAAACTCCATCTTTACAAGGCCTTCCTTCATGGGTACCGTCCCAGCCTTGTTCAAAACTGGCCGACATAAAAATAAGCTGTCCGGCACGGTCAAACACCCTGAAGCGATAATCCATGCGGCTTATATCCCTGGCAACAGGCCGTAAAATTTCATTTGTTCCGTCTCCATCAGGTGTAAATGCGTTGGGCACAAAAATGCTGGTAAATCCTTTTACCGACACGTACTGGCACATGGTGCTACTGCAACCCACACTGTTTTGGGCACTTAAACAAACCTGGTAGGTGCCTGCACTGTCAACCGGAAAACTGAAATACGGGTTAATTTCAGTACTTGAACCTATTCCACCAAAATCCCAGTAATATTCATTTGTACCATTGGTAAGATTAGTAAAAAATACTTCGGGATGAAAAACATCAGGCTGCTGCGTACTAACTATAAACTGAGTGACCGGTGCCGGTATGGGGTTAACTGTAACGGTTACGGTTGTTATGCCCGGGCACCCTCCTGCAGATGTGCCAAGCACGTTATACGTAGTAGTTGTATCTGCATTGGTTACCACTGTTGATGCGGTTGTGTCATTTAAACCAGCAGATGGCCACCAGGTATATGTTATTCCTCCTGTTGCCGTTAATGTAGCGGTTTGTCCCTGGCAAATGGTTACCGGCTGAACACTAATGGTGGGTGATGGCAATGCATCAACCGTAACGGTATTCATATTTGAACATCCATTTACATCGGTAACCGTAGCCGTAAAGCTGCCTGTACACACATTTGTTTGACTGGCCCCAGCTCCTAACCCGGCCCACGCATACGTCAACGCACCTGTTCCTCCACTGGCACTTACATTGACAGTTCCATTGCACACATCAGGACATGATGGTGTGGATGAAAGTGTAAGTGTTATGGCCGGAGGTTCTGTAATAAATGCAGTTGCACTTGAAGAACAACCCATGGGATCGCTAATAGTTGCTGTATAGGATCCTGGTCCAAGACCAGTAGCTGTTGCTGTTGTTTGCACCGGTGTGGTATTCCATACAAATGTTGACGATGAACTTGCACCTGTTACTGTTACCGACCCATCACTTGCACCGTTGCAGGTTACGTTCTGAAAAAGCACACCAATGGCATTGATGGTTACGGTTTGCGTACTTATACCGGGTGCTCCACAGGGCGCATTGGCTGTTAATGTTACCGTATACGTTCCTGGCCCTGAAAACATGTGCGAGGGGTTTGCCAGTGTTGACGTGTTTTGTGCACCGGTTGAGGGGTCTCCAAAATCCCATGTGTATGTTGTGGAACAGGGTGCCGATGTATTGGTAAAACTAACGGTGTTTGAACTTATGCAGGCCTTGGTAAAACCAGCAGTATTTGCAGGCGCGTCCTGAATTAAAATATCATCAATGGCAACTCCGTCAAAATTATTACAGGTTGTGCCGCTGCCAAACAAAAACCGAAAACGCACGCTGGGTTGGTTTGCCAGCGCATTCATGCAATGCTGTGCTGTAACCCATCCACCACTGCCATTGCCACCTGTGCACGATCCGCTTGTAGCGCCAGATCGCCCGCTCCAACCATGCTTGGGACTGGCAGTTGTTAACCAGGAAATGTTGTTGTAATTAAACCAATTGTCATTTAAGCAATTTACCGGATCGTTGTAAGCTCCAACGTTTGCCCAGGTAGTTCCTCCATTGGTTGAATATTGTAACGTGACACCATCCCACTGGTATTCGGTTTCCCAAAATATTTTGAATGATATCCAGGGATAATTCAGTGAAGTAAAATCAAAACACGGACTCATGATCCACGATTGAGCCGATGCGCTGTACGATGATCCGGTAAGCCCTCCGGCACACCATGATTTTGTTCCTCCACCAGCACTTGAAATTACGGAATGAGCCGGTGTACCCCATGCCCAATCGTTATTTGTTCCACCACTGGTCCAGGCAGCACTGGTTTCAAAACCTTCGGTATATGGAAAAGTTGAAATAAATGTACTGCACTGCGCAAACACGGTACTGGTTTGTACAAAAAATGAAAACAGGAAAACTGAAAAACCTTTTTTGAACGTAACAAGTTCAATAAACGACTTTTTCATTTTACATCATGATGCAAATTTTTAAGCGGCAATGGTTTCGTCTGCGTTAAAGAAGACTCAAGGATATCAATACCGCCTTTACCTTACAAATGTAATTAAGGCCAGGCAATATTTCACTACCGTTACTTTAATTTTCCAACACGAAAAACAGGTTGATTTCTTAACAAATACAATCAATAACTAACACTCTTGCTTCCGAAGTGCTTTCTGCTATTGATGCGGCACGTTCTCTTAAATCTTAAACTCCTGCTTATGAATTTCTTCACCGTTATTTATAAGATGTACTGTATAACTGCCCTTTTCCCATCCACCTACTTTTATGTTAAATTCATATTCTATGTTTCCTGCCGGGAAACTCAGGCCATTGGGATTTTTTGTGACTAATTTACCTGTAGCATCGTGAATTTCGCTCATGATTTTGCCGGCTTTTGCAGCTTTGAATTTGATTAACCCGGTTACCTGCACGGTTTCGTGGGAAATACGCCCTTCGGCATCAACCGTATGGTGTTGTGGTGTGCTGTACCACGTGTCACTTGTGCCTTTAATTTTACAAAGCTCTTCACGCAGCGGCCTAACGTCAGGCCCATATACGTTGCTAACACTGTGGTCATCGCTCAAGGCCCATACGGCATCCTGAAGTACAGCATCATTGTATTTTTTTCCTTTTACAAAATTATACAATTGCTTCATTTTAGCGTCATCGTTATAACTCAATACAAAGTCCATTTCAGCCGAAGGCGACTTGTCACTTGCCTGGCAACAAAACCCGCGTACTTTCATGCCCTTTTTTTCACCGCCTTTTAATACCATAAGTTGTTCCTGGGGCATAAGAATATTTTGTGCTTCGGCATCGCCTGGCTCAAACATGGTACCTGCAGGCAAAACAATTGTAAGGTCTTTGTTTTTATTGTTTGTTAATTGCATTTGAACGCAATTACCACTGTGTCCCCCAAGTCCCGTAAACTTAGCTGTCACAATTTTTTGTTTTATCGCTTCATCAAGCGTAATTGTTTTTGCACCTGTGCTAACAAGTGTGTTGATGCGCATGGCCAAAGCAGTTACTACTACCAAAGCCACCAAAATAACTCTCAAGCTTACTCGCATGGTCTATCTCCGTAAAATTTTAAATAATTTAATTCGCAATAATTTGTTATTATCTGAATGCCGTTGCATTTTTGTGGTTCTACAACGCGCAATAAGATTAAGGGTTACGTTACCTGGAAAAAATACGGGGTTTCACGTAGATTTATAACCTATTCGCTATACGTTGACATCATACCGAAAGTTAAACAGGGTTGGTTTGTTCCACTCATGCGTACGGGTCCCGCCTGGCCCCAGAAGCTCGCTACTACTCATTTAACCGTTGTGCCGACACCCATTTTTGTTAAAACCGACCCAAAACATCTTAAAATGGCATGAAAGCCAGTACCCTTTATCCTATTTTCAAACCTGCCTGTAACATATTGACTACCTTTACGTCCTATTGCCAATGCTACTAAAAAAACATGCCTGTTTAGTTGCCTGCCTGCTCTTTGTGCTGAGCAGCAATACCGTTTTTGCCACACGCATTAAAGGCACGGTTAAAAATACCGAAGGCGAGGGCATTCCTTTTGCAAGCATCACCGTAAAAAATACCAACCAAAAATTTTATACCAATGCATTGGGCGAGTTTTTATTTGAACTCCTGCCCGGGTCGTATACGCTTGTTGCCAAATCTGCCGGATACAATCCATTTGAAAAAGAAATCAACGTAAGTACTCAAAACGTTATTACGGCCGAAATAGTGCTCGAGGCCAACAATGAACTTGGTGAAGTAACCATTTACCAAAACGGCCGCGATAAGGCCAAAGAGATTATGAGCCATGTGCGCGATAAACGCAAAGACTATTTGCATGCAATTGATGGCTTTACCTGCAACACCTATAATAAACTTTCGGTTGAGCGCGAAGACCTGGATTTTAAAGAGCCCGACTCGGCACAAATTGCTAAACGAAAAAAAGAAGAGCAGGAAGCAAGGGCTAAAGCTGCTAAACGTAAAAAAAGGGCCTTTTGGGTATTTGATAACGATGATGATTCCACTCAAAAATATTTCAGGACCGAACCACACAAACGTTTTAAACAATATCACCTGATTGAAACGTATGCCGATGTGTATTACAAAGAACCAGGAAGATATAAAGAAATCATTACAGCTTATGATGACAATAAGCCCAAACGCAAATATGGAGGCGGTTCTATGAACTTTACGCTGGGCGAAGGACTTGGTGAACACGATATTGCCCCCACTCATTATGAAAGCGATAATCCTTACCTGCTGGTTAACTCAACATACGCATCTGAATTTAATTTTTATAAAAATTACATTGAAGCGCCCGCGGTGAGTGATAAAGCCCTGCTCTCACCCATTGCCGGCAATTCGGCTTTAAATTACCGGTATGATTTGCTTGGCGAATATCAATTGGGCAATCGTAAAATATACCAATTAAGTGTTAAACCACTTTTTATTGCTGAACCACTTTTTGAAGGAAGTATTTATGTTGAAGACAGTACCTGGGCACTTATTTCGGTTGACCTTACCATCAACAAAGCTGCACTGCTCACTTGCCGTAACTTTTCAATTGTGCAGGATTACCAGGAAGTGCAGCAAGGTAAATATGTGCCTGTTAAACGCAACTTCAGGTATGAATTTAAATATGGCGATACTAAAATTGTATCCCAATTGCTATTAACGCATACCGCTTATAATTTAAATCCCGAATTTGAACCACACACCTTCAACAGCGAAATAAAAAAATTCAATGATGATGCATTTGACAAAGATTCAGCTTACTGGAACAGTATGCGGCCTGAACCCCTGACCGCTGCCGAAGGTAAACACCTGCACAAAACCGACAGCCTTGCCAGTGTGTACGAAAGCCCTGAATACATTCATGCCATGGACTCAAGTTTTAATCAAATAACATTTTGGCGTATAATACTGGAAGGCATTGGTCACCGAAACAGTGCTAAAGGCTATAGTGTTATGTTTGATCCGATTATAGCACAGGTTAATCCCATTGGCATTGGCGGTTACAGGCATAAATTGGGTGTACATTACAACCAGGATTTCAAAAACGGTTATAAACTGGAAACTGATGGCATGGTTGATTATGGATTTAAGAATAAAGATATAAAAGGAAAATTTGGAGTTGGCCTTACCTACATTCCTAAAAAATTTGTACGCACTTATATTACCGTTGGTGATTTTTATGACATGATCAATACCTATGCTTCAATTGGATCCATTTTCAGTCGCAGCAATTATATACGCGCGCAATTGTTCAGCGTGGCGCAACGCGTTGAAATTTTTAATGGTTTGTATTCTGAACTAACATTTGAGTATTCTGATCAGAAGCCTTTGAGTACAATTGCACTTGAAGCATGGTCAGGCAAAGTGTTTGGCGACCTGAATACACCTGTAAATTTTGAACGGTACATAAAAACTGAAGTGAAACTTGAACTAAAGTATTGCATTGGTCAAAAATACGTGATCAAAAAAAACAGGAAAATTGTGCTTGCCAACAATTATCCTACTTTGCAATTTATTTACCGCAAAGGTCTGCCTGGGGTTTTTAACAGTGAAGTCGATTTTGACTACCTGGAAATAGGAATACGGGACGAAGCGCATGCAGGCCGTACCGGTTCATTTAACTGGAGCGTGCAGGCCGGTTCATTTGTAACACACAAAAATTTACGTTTACTTGAGCATAAGTATTTCCGCGGATCTGACTCTTATTTCTTTTCTGATCCTGTTCGTTCATTCCAGTTGCTGGGTCCAACACTCAATACCAACCAGGAATTTTTCAGAGGAAATTATATTCACCATTTTGATGGAAATGTCATGAATAAACTTCCTTTACTGAACAAATTAAAAATAAACCTTGCCGCAGGCGGTGGAACATTGTTAATTCCTGAGAGCGATTTCAGGCACGTGGAATTGTTTGCTGGAATTGAGCGCGTAACACGTATACGCAGGCAATTGTTCAGGTTTAGTGTAATGGCGGTAACTGCTGATGATAATTTATCAAAGGCTAACTGGACCGTAAAATTTGGAATTAGCTTTTACAATTCGTACAGCAATAAATGGTCATATTAAAATTCAAACAATAAAACCAACACAAAGCCGTTAGGCTTCTCACATGAAAAGAATTACCAGTTTACTCCTCCTGTTTTTACCGCTTTGTGCTTTTGCCCAAAAGAAAGTCATCATTAGCGGAACAATTTATGAAAAGGGCAGCCAGGAATTACTGCCCGGTGTAAGTATATACTGCACCAACCAGAAAAAAGGGACAAGCACCAATAATTACGGGTATTATTCATTGACCCTTGAGGCTGGCAATGCCGACATTGTTATTGCGGCAGGAGGATACAACCGTTTTAATCTAACCAAAAACATAACTGCTGATACAACACTTGATGTTTATCTTGACCCTGAAAATGTTTTAAATGAAGTAGTGATTGTTGCCGAGGACCAGGAAAAAGTGAGCGAAACAACTGACATGAGCCGCATTGATATTCCTATTGAACAAATTAAAAAAATACCTGCTTTATTGGGCGAGAAAGATGTTTTAAAAGTAATTCAGCTACTGCCAGGGGTACAAAAAGGAAGTGAAGGCAGTAGTGGATTATATGTTCGCGGGGGTGGGCCTGACCAAAACCTAATTATTCTTGATGATGCCACTGTTTACAATGCTTATCATTTATTTGGTTTCTTTTCACTCTTCAATGGCGATGCCTTAAAAAGCGTGGAACTTGTTAAAGGTGGTTTTCCTGCGCGTTACGGTGGCCGCCTTTCATCGGTACTTGAAATGCAAATGAAAGACGGTAACAAGGAAAAACTTACGGGCGAAGCAGGCATTGGCTTAATAAGCAGTCGCCTTTGCCTTGAAGGCCCCATTAAAAAACAAAAAAGTTCATTCCTGATAAGCGCACGCAGAACATACATTGATGCCCTTATTTACCCATTTATGAAAGAGGAGGCACGTGGTGGTTATTATTTTTATGATTTGAATGCAAAATTAAATTTCAACCTCGACAAAAAAAACCGCATTTTTTTAAGTGGCTATTTTGGTAAAGACAAATTCTATTTTAACTCAAAAAATCCCTATTCAACCGACAAAGCCAACCTCAACTGGGGCAATGCCACAGCTACATTCAGGTGGAACCACATTTTTTCCAATAAGGTTTTTGCCAATACTTCAATTATTTTTACCAATTATAAATTAGGAATTGGGTATAAAAGTACCAATAACTCCGACAATAGTTTTTTTGAGTTGGACTACCGTTCAGGAATTCGCGATCTTGGCGCAAAATACGATGTAGATATTTTTGCGAACAACAACCACCACATTAAAACCGGAATTGTAGGCACCTGGCATTATTTTACACCAAGTGCAACTGTAATAAGCAGCAGTTTTGATGCCGACAACAAATTTGATGTAAATTCAATTTCAACCGTTGAGGCCGGTGCTTACATTGAGGATGACTGGAAAATTTCACCAACGCTGAAAGCCAACATTGGTTTCAGGGCCAGTTATTTTAATGCCAAAAAGGCTAATTATATTTTTCCTGAACCACGCCTTGCCGTTCGTTATGCAATTAATGACGAACTATCGGTTAAAGTTGGTTACAGCTTAATGCACCAGTACTTGCATTTGCTCAGCAACACCGGCCTTGGTTTGCCAACCGATTTATGGGTGCCGGCAACCGACCGTACAAAACCAATGGAATCGCACCAGGTTGTAGCGGGCATTGCCAAAGATTTTTCAGATAAAGGTTTTACTTTAACCGTTGAGGGGTATTGGAAAAACATGAACAACATACTGGGTTATAAAGAAGGGGCCTCTTTTCTTTTTATTGGCGAGGAGCAAGCCGGGTTTGATTGGCAAAACAATGTTACAGCCGGCAAAGGAAAAAGTTATGGCGGTGAAATTCTTTTACAAAAGAAAAAAGGACAATGGAGTGGTTGGATTGGTTATACCTTATCATGGACCATTTTACAATTTGACTCTTTAAATTTTGGCAAACCATTTTATGCGAAATACGATCGCAGGCATGATGCATCCATTGTTGTCATGTACCAGTTAAATGATCATATTTCCATTTCCGCTACCTGGGTTTATGGAACCGGCAACGCTGTTACGCTCCCTAAATCAGAATACGTGGCGTTACCACACAGTGTTCATGCAAGTTCCCAAACGTCTTATTTCAACAATTATTTTGTAAGCGATTATGGCGATAAAAACAGCTTCAGGATGGCAGCTTACCACCGTGCTGACATTGGCGCCCAATTCACCAAAAAGAAAAAGAACCGCGAACGAATTTTTGAAGTAAGCGTATACAATTTTTATAATCGAAAAAATCCGTTTTATTATTACGTAGGTTATTCTGATACTGACCAGAATAAACGCGTACTAAAACAGGTTTCATTGTTTCCTATAATCCCAAGTGTATCATGGACCGTAAAATTTTAATCTACATAATAAGCCTTGTAGGCTGTGTTTTTCTTGCATCATGCGAAAAAGATGCCGACATTCCTGTACCGGAAGATGTGCCTAAACTGGTTGTTTATGGCTATATGACACCAACTGATTCGGTAACTGTTTTTTCAGTTACGTCCTCATCACCGGTATTTGGTGATGCAGGTGATGATTCGTTTTCGGCTGTTGATGATGC
>DATGXI010000016.1:0-9804 GCA_035299065.1 Flavobacteriales bacterium | reverse complement strand
ATGAACGAATGATGGAATTTGAAAATAAGTTTAAAGACACGCATGTGCCAAGACCTGAACACTGGGGCGGATACGTTTTTGAGCCGGTGTATGTTGAGTTCTGGCAAGGCAGGCCAAATCGTTTACACGACAGAATTTGTTATGAGAAAGATGGCAATGGATGGAAAAAATTCAGGAAAGCACCGTGAACAGTAAACGAATAGGTTAATAAGCTAATTAATGATAGTGAACAAAAAACACAACCATAAAAACCGATGAATACAAACAATGGTTACATCGTATTTCTGTGATTGCATTACCCGATTTTAAATTTATTCAAAAAAGCCTTCCGGTATCTGCACGCTAAATAATCTGTGAAACACCACCAATCCAAAACAATAAATCCTTTCATTTTAGGTTCTTAATTAACGCCTACACTTATTGACAATTACAGCTCATTAAAACCATTAACTTTACGCAATGACGTTGCTTAACCGCATAAAGCAAATTCCAACGGGCGATATTTATATTTACCTGCTTGGGCTGTTTATGCTGGTTAACATGAAAATGGAATACCGTTGGCAGGATCATTTCATTATACGGCATGATGTAAGCGGTTATTACAATTATTTACCGGGTGCTTTTTTGCGCAATAACCTGTACTATGAAAACCATGCCGACATACAGGGCAAGGAAATTCATTTAGCCGAACCCAATAAAACACCGGATGGACGTTTGTACAACAAGTACACCATGGGCATGGCCTACATGTACACACCGTTTTTTATGGGATCAGTAGTTTGCGCTAAAATAAGCGGGCATAAAATTGATGGTTATACCGTGCCTTTTCAAATAGGCATTTTACTTTCAGGCTGGTTTTACATGATACTTGGATTGCTTTATACGAGACGAATTTTGCATTTTTTTTACAGCGAACAAGTTGCTTTGTTAACCGTAACACTGGTAACCTTTGCCACCAACTTACTGTATTACGGCACCTACGAAGCCGGCATGACACATACAGCCGATTTTGCCTTGTTTGCAGCACTTATTTATTATTCCTGGAAACATTGGCTTGTTCCGAAAAAAAGATACTTCGCGGCTATTATTCTAACCGTTTCGCTGCTAACTCTTATACGCCCTGTTAACGGACTTGCTGTTTTAATTCCACTTTTTTTTAATAGCGAGGGAAAATTTGCCCTGAAAAAGTATTTACAGTATGCCATTTCATCCAAGATCAATATTGCATTAACTGCATTGATTCTTTTTCTTGTTTTCTTTCCACAGCTGCTTTACTGGAAAATGGGCACCGGGCATTGGATATATTACAGTTACCAAAATGAAGGATTCAATTTCAGCAAACCTGAAATAATGAACGGACTTTTCAGTTACAGGAAGGGTTGGTTTGTGTATACACCCGTTTGGATATTGTTTATTCCCGGGTTGTTTTTTTTATATCGCAAAAACAAAAAATTACCCGTTTTCATTTTTGGTTTTTTCCTTGTCTATATTTTCTTTGTTTTTTCATGGTGGAGCTGGTATTACGGAGGAAGTTTTGGTTCACGCGCCATGATTGACATTTATCCATTACTGGCACTGCCTCTTGCCGCCTTTGTAAATTGGGCCATAAACACCAAACTACCTGTAAAAATTGCTGCCGGAGTTTTATTCGTTTGTTTTATACAGCTGAATTTATTTCAAACCGAACAATATAAATACGGACTTATACACTGGAGCCAAATGGACAAGGACACGTATTGGAAAGTTTGGGGCAAAATGAAACTAACCGAAGAAGAATGGAAATATGTAGGGGATAAATGGAAAACGAATTATAACGGGATTTAGTAATTTGTTTTCCAGTTCAAAAATTCGAAATTTAAAATTCGAAATTTAACATCACCTTACCAACGTCACATGCCCAACAAGTATATGTTCAACGTGTTTCTGGTCCATGTACTTGACTTTGTATACATAGGTATCCACTTTGGTGCGTTTGTTTTTAAGCGTACCGTCCCAACCCTGCAAAGGGTTATCGGTTTGCCATATTATTTCGCCCCAGCGATCAAATATCATGAGCAAATACTTGCGTGTATCACGAACCACTGGGATAAAAACATCGTTTATACCATCACCATTCGGTGTAAACGCATTGGGAATGTAAATGGTTGTTTCCGGAATAATATAAATGGGATGGACTGCCGTATCGGTACAACCTGCAACATTCACTACCCATTGGTAAACATTGTACCATCCTGTATCGTGATAATAATGCGTATCAAAATCCAGCAAGGTTGAGTCTCCGTCCATGTAATAAATTATTTGCTGTATTACATCATCGCTGGTAAGATCAGTTACTTCAACCGTTGGGGTAAACACGCTTTGTATAGTTGGTGTAATGTGAAAATTGGCATCAGGTGATGGGTATACATGTATGGCATCAGGAATAAAAATGGTTTGCGTGGCAATGCAAATGGTATCAACATTTATGGTAAAGGTTAAATCAAAATAACCGGTATCCAGGTATGTGTGCGATGGATTTGCCAGTGTTGACGTTGCGCCATCACCAAAATTCCAGCTATAACTAACAGGCGACCATGACAAGGTTGTATCGGTAAACTGGATTGAATACGGTTCACAGGCCAGCTCAAGCGGATATGTCATGCCTATAACGGGCAAGGGATATACGAAAAGTGTGTCAGAATAAATATCGGTACAACCAAATTCACTGACCCCAACGGTGGCAATGTATTTTCCACTGTCAGGATAGATAATGTCTAATGCTGGGTTTGAGTATACCAGTGGTGTTGATGCCATTGGAAGCGTCCATGTGATAAGTGCATTGGAAGTAAAATTGCCACTCGCAAATAAGTCAAATGAATTTGTATTAATGCATTGTGGAGGCGTTTCCGGGAAACTCACATTAAGCGGAAGATGCACTTCAAATGGCACAACCGAGGTATCGGCACAACCGGCCGAAGCAGTTCCTATCAGTGTTACATAATAGGTTCCTGTATCGGGATACGTATATGAAGGACTTGTTAGCGATGACACATCGGTTGTGGTGGTGGTGTCACCAAAATCCCAGGAATAGGTTAATGCACCAATGGATGTATTGGTAAAATTCAGGGTTAATCCTGCACACAATTGAACAGCTGTTTGCGGGTCAACGTTTGCCACCACAATATTGCAATTGGTAACAATTACCTGGAACTCGCGCATTGATTCGCCTATTAATACACCGCCACGGTACTCACTTACTTTTATTCCGTAAATGTGAATACCTAGCACCGATGGTGCAACATTTATTTCACCGGTTATTGTATTAATGCCCAAATTAGGCGCCCCGTTTATTTGATTGTTTTGCGAATAACCCGCCACCCAGGTTACAGGCACAAATGGCGGAGAGGTGGAAGGATTGGGTGCCAGCGAACTTAAACTCCCACCTTCAAACGGTGTATAAAAATCATATACCAGTGAGTCTCCATCAGGGTCGGTTGCACTGTGATCAAATGTGAAAAGATCATACGCGCAAATGTATGTTGGTGGCAAATTATTAAAACGCGCACTGCTGTTGCATGAAACCACTGCAGGATCGGGAATTTTTATAAATGAGGTCATTCCCGTACTGTTTGGGTTGGTCATATTTAAAATACCCGGGTTACGGCAGCAGCGCTGGTATACAATTGTGTATCCACCTGGAATTGCCGGCAGGTTTACCACAGTTGAATATGTTGCCACTTCAATGCAAACCGGTGGTGGTGTTAAACAGGGATCAAAAGGTGGTGGTGGTATTGTGAAATAAGGCGTAAGCGGAATATTTACAACTGTAACCAGGTTATTGGCCGCATCGTAAATGGTCAATGGCAACGGGTCATCAAAAAGAGCTCCCGTGGTAGTGCTGCAATCGCGATAAACTTTGAGGGTAATACGGTAATCATCGCCTCCCAAACAGTCATAATACATCTCCCCACCCACAATGTGCGTGGCTTTAACCCCCTGAAACAAGGCTAACAACATGATTACGAGCGTAAGTAGTCGCATTCTTAAGCTATACTTAGACGAAGATACGAGAGAGAAGTTGTTTTTGTTCAGGTAAATGACAAACATTCACCACGGCTTATTGAACGGCTAAAAGTCACCACGGTGGGCAAACAAAAGCTCTTTCCAGGTGTCAAAAATGGCCGTTTTGGTTTTGGTTTCGTGGTTGTAGCAAACAATTACGCTCTGACCCTTAGCCTTTAAGCGGGTTTCGTTACCCGTTTTAGCCAATAATTTGTACCCCAATGAAAAACTGGTGGTGCCTATTGAGGTGCAAAAAACCTCAACAAAAATATCTTCATTCAGAAAAACAGGCTCAAGATAATCGGTCTCATTTCGGGCAACAATTACCCCGTGCGTTGACCAGTCCCATTTTGAACCTACCAACTCTTTAAAAAAAAGCAAACGAGATTGTTCAAAATACTCGAAATAAATGGCGTTATGCACAATACCCATGGCGTCAATATCTGAAAAGCGCACCTGGATTGGAAAAATTTTGCTGTTCATTTTGACTTATGAAATAGGGTTTAAAACTACGCTGTAAACAATAATGGCATTCATGTCGCGGCTATGGGTTAATTTATCAAGTGCCTCCCATACGTTTTTTGCACGAAAATAGGAAGTATGCAATTCCGGATCTCCACTCAAACTCCATTGTATCGTATACGAACTGTCTTTTTCCTTATACGTTTGTACGTACTTCAGCATTTTGAAAAGCGCATCAATTTTATCAAACCCATCAACTGTGTGAAAAAGGAAACTTTGCCTGTGAATAGGATTCACCGTAATGATATCGAGTTTTACTTTTCCCTCTAACTGGTGGTAATCAAAAATAAGGCTTTCAGGATCCAGTCCCCCAATGTATTTACTTATTTCTTTTTGCAAACGTGCAATTTCTACATGCTGATCGTGTGTCATACGTTTATTTATCTAGTTTTTCAAATATCGAATTGTTACTAATGAACTCGGGTACCATTTCTTTTATAGCCGTTACCAGCTCATTGTTGTTTTGACCATTAAAAAGCGAAATTAATTTTTCAATTTTCGGATTTATTTCGGTTGCTTCATAAGACCGTACTTTACCAATCATGATTTGAGCGTGGTGGGTTGGCAATACGCTTTCTTTTTCATTGAGTAATTCCTCGTAAAGTTTTTCGCCAGGTCGCAAGCCTGTAAAAACAATTTGAACGTCCTTGTAAGGTTCCAACCCACTAAGGCGTATCATCTTTTCGGCAAGGTCAAGTATTTTCACTTTATCACCCATGTCAAATACAAAAATTTCACCCCCCTTGCCCATTGCTCCTGCTTCCAGTACAAGTTGACAGGCTTCAGGAATGGTCATGAAATAACGCGTAACGTTTTTATCTGTCACCGTAAGTGGTAATCCCTGGTCCAGTTGTTTTTTAAATAGAGGAATAACGCTCCCATTGCTACCCAACACGTTACCAAAACGCGTTGTTACATATTTTGTTTGTGATGATTTATTTTTTGTTTGTATGTAAATTTCAGCAACTCTTTTTGACGCGCCCATTACATTGGTTGGGTTTACCGCTTTATCCGTACTAATGAATACAAACTTAGCTACCCCGTATTTTTCAGAAAGGTCGGCTGTGATTTTTGTGCCGTTTATGTTTGTAAATATAGCTTCGCTTGGATTTTCCTCCATAAGCGGAACGTGTTTATATGCGGCTGCATGGTATACAATGGAAGGTGTAAATGATTTAAACACATTTTCCATGCGATTGTAATTGCGAATATCGGCAATTACCACTTCAAAATTTTTATGTCCTTTTGACCGCAATTCATTTTCCAGGTCGTATAAAGGCGATTCGGCCTGGTCAAGTATGAATACTTTTTTTGGTTCAAATTTTAAAACCTGGCGAACAATTTCACTGCCAATTGACCCTGCACCACCAGTAACCAAAATGTTTTTTCCATTTATATCGTTCGAAATGTTTTTCTTGTCAAGCTGTATGGGCTTGCGCCCCAATAAATCTTCAATGTTTATTTTCTTTAGCTGCGTTGCCTTTAATTTACCGTCAATCCAGTTTGTAACAGGTGGAACATTTAAAATTTCAACTCCATGCCGCAACCCGGCCTCAATAACTTTGCGTTTGTTTTCAGGATCAGGATTCAGCATGGCAACAATAATTTGCTTAACTACTTTTTCCTGTATTATTTCGTCAATACGTGAAGTATGGTATACCTGTGCACCTTCAATACTTTTGCCTTTTTTCTCATCGTTATCGTCAACAAACGCCACAATGCGCTTTGCAACAGTTGCATCCTGCTCCAACGTACGTTTTGTAATTACACCCATTTCACCAGCTCCGTAAATCATCACGTTCAGTTTTTCGGCTCCTGTATTTTTTTGTTCGATGTAAAACAATTTTACGGCTATGCGCAATGTGATCATTAAAAACAACGAGCATAAATACTCCATCACAAGAATGGAAATGGGAAGAAAATACAGTCCGTCATAATAAACCCGAAGCGGCACCAGCAGGAAAAAAACAGCCGTGCCCAGTGTAAGTGCTAAAAAAATTCGTTTACTGTCAGCAGTACCCGTGTGGCGAATCATGCCCTTGTACGTACCCAGGAAATAAAAAATGGAAGCGCGTACCAATATAAATATGGGCAATGCTATTTTTAAAGCTGGCCATTCAATGGCGATTGGAAATTCTTTAAAATCAAATCGAATAAGGTATGCAAGCATTAGCGATATGCTGACCAAAAACAGGTCGGCAAAAAAAACAAGCCAGCGGGGCGTATTTCTATCGGGAATGCGTAATTTTAACACATATCAAAGATACGTTTTAAAAATATATGCAAGCCAACCAATATAACGATGCGTACTGGACAGAGCGCTGGAAAACAGGTGAAACCCAATGGGATATAGGATACCCAAGCACGCCACTGAAAGAATATATTGACCAGCTGACCAATAAAAATATGCATATTCTGTTGCCTGGGGCCGGCAATGCCTGGGAAGGAATTTATTTGATTGAACAAGGCTTTACCAATACAATTATACTGGACATATCGCCCGAACCCCTTGAACGGTTAAAAAACCAATACAACATTCCGGCTAAAAACCTGGTGCATGCCGATTATTTTGAACACAATGGCCAATATGATTTAATACTTGAACAAACTTTTTTTTGTGCACTTGATCCTTCACTTCGCAAAAAATACGTGGAGAAAACACATTCGCTGTTAAAACCCGGAGGAAAACTGGCAGGTGTTTTGTTCAACGCTGAATTAAATACCGATCATCCTCCATTTGGCGGAAATCAAAAAGAATACGAAGAATTATTTAAGCCCTGTTTCAATATGCGTATTGAAAACTGCTATAATTCGATTAAACCACGCCAAAACCGTGAATTATTCATTCAATTTGCGAAAAAGTAATACCCATTTATAATTATTTTTTTACAATGTTCATTGGTATTCAACTGACATACATATTACTATAATGGTCATCATTGGTTGAAAAATATGTATAGCCCGTATAAAGGGTTTTGACCTGTAATTATGCTTATTTTCGAAACGTGAAAAAATTCAAACTTTTCATGCTCCTGGCTGTTATGGCTTTTAACGCATTCAGCCAACCTGATACCAACCATGTTGATTCGCTAATCATGGTGAATTTAATGCAACCGACATTGATTGATTCTTCAAAACCAGAAAAAGTTGACACGGTTACAGAGATTCCTGCCGAACCTAAATTACTGGAGTATTATACGAACAAAGGAATTGCCTATGATGCTGAGTGCAGCCAAATGGCTTTGTACCGCGAGGTGTATGCATGGATGGGTGTTCGGTACAAATATGCAGGATTGAGCAAACGCGGTGTTGATTGTGCCGGATTTGTCAAAAACATATGCAACAACGTTTACGGGGCAAAACTTTCAGGAAGTGCTGGTGATCATTACAAAAAATGCGCTCCCATTGACCGTGCTGACCTGGAGGAAGGTGATTTGGTTTTCTTTAAGATCAATAAATCATACATCAGTCATGTTGGGCTTTACTTAGGCAACAACAAATTTGCTCACGCAGCCGTTCATGGCGGGGTAATTATAAGCGACCTGAATGAAAAGTATTACAACAAATATTATTATGCAAGCGGGCGCTTGCTAAATGCGCCCAACAAACGCGAATATGGGAGATAAAACACGCATTTTGGACCATGTACAGGTTGAGCAAAAAATCAACCGTATAGCATACGAATTGTTTGAAACCAATTACGATGAGCCAACCCTTTACCTGGTTGGTATAACGGGACAGGGGCTAACGCTCTCAAATCGCCTTGGCGAAATTTTAAAAAGCATTTCGGGGAAAAAAATCGAGAATTATGAAATTTCACTGAACAAAGACAACCCGCTTGGTTCAGCCATAAAACTCAGCCAGGACCTCTCTTACTTTAACAACAAACCTGTTATTTTGGTTGACGATGTATTGAACTCGGGCCGTACGTTAATTTACAGCGCGCATTATTTATTACAGGCTCCTCTTAAAAAAATGCAAACGGTGTGTTTGGTTGACAGGTGGCACAGGCGTTTTCCCATTCGTGCCGATTTTGTTGGGCTTACCTTAAGCACAACCATGCAGGAACACATTGAAGTAGTATTTGAAAAAAACAACGATACCGTTTATTTATATTAAACCATGAGCAAACATTTAATTGCCCCAAGTATACTGGCCAGTGATTTTTCACGCCTTAAAGAAGAAATTGAAATGGTAAACAGCAGCCAGGCTGACTGGTTTCACCTGGATGTAATGGACGGTGTATTTGTGCCCAACATTTCATTTGGTATTCCGGTTATTGCCAGCATGAAAAAACACGCCAAAAAACCATTTGATGTACACTTAATGATTGTACAACCTGAAAGGTATATTGACGATTTTAAAAACTGCGGAGCCGATATTTTGACCGTGCATTATGAAGCCAGCACACATTTACACCGTACGCTTGATGCCATTAAAAAAGCGGGTATGAAAGCTGGCGTTGCCATTAATCCGCATACACCCATTAGCGCTTTGGAAGACATTATGCCTTACATGGATTTATTGTGCATCATGTCGGTAAATCCTGGTTTTGGCGGACAAAAGTTCATTGAGTCGACCTACAATAAAACCCGCCAGGCACGTGCTATGGCAAACAGCGTAAATCCTAAACTACATATTGAGATTGATGGGGGCGTAACGGTTCAAAATTACAAGCAGTTGATTGAATGCGGTGCTGATGTGTTGGTAGCAGGCAATACGGTTTTTGCAAGTGAAAATCCGGCTGGAACAATCATTGAACTCAAAAAATAATTTCGGAATCATCGCGTAAAAAAAAGCCCCAACATTTCTGCCGGGGCCCTTTTGCTACCGTATTTAAATTTTTATCGCAGCAATATGATTGTGAATTATGTTTACTTGCTATTTCTGCCGATTTCTCTTTTACTTCACCTTGTATTTTATTTTTAATAGGACGCGGCCATACATACTTAGTTGTCTTAAAAAATACTTTTTGGGAAAAAAACATTTCTGTAGGGGTATCAACACATCACCTTATTTTTTTCGCATGAACACATTGCTTTTTTATTTTGTTGTTGCCTGCCTGCCGCAAAATTTCCGCGAATTAAAAATGAACCCTGGTGTTTTGGCAGGCACCGCGCTATACGCTATACTCCTCGGCCTACCTCAACCCTGAATTTTACATCCAACTGCCTGCGGGGTGCCGCTTCTATCGCTGGCAAAATGGCTCGCCTCAAATACTATAATGAAAAAAAAAAAAAA
>DATGXI010000015.1:0-22643 GCA_035299065.1 Flavobacteriales bacterium | reverse complement strand
ATGCCCCTTGCCCCCACCTTCGCCCTTCGAAATTCGAAATTCACAATTCGGAATTCGAAATTCGTAGTTCGAAATTCGCAATCCCCCCGTATTTCTACGCTCTTTTTACCGTATTTCTACGGTATTTGCATCGGTTTAGTTGGAAACTCGGGGATTTTTGGTTATTTAGCTTTGAATTTCGCATTTTCAGAAAAGCCTTAAATTATGAAAACCATAACCCTTGAATTTAGCAAGGAGTCGAATACACATTCGTTTGCTATAAACAAAGAAAATCCTTATTACCTTCTTTATAAAATAACTATTCCTGCTTTAGAACAAAAAACATTAAAAAGTTCCAAGGCTGCCATTGAAGACATAAATTTTATTCTAAAAAGGAAAAAACGGGAGGGATTAAACCCGCAGGAAAATCTTGTATTGGCAAATATTGTCAAAACGCCATCATCCTTAAGCCAAGGTTACCAATTAAAAGAATTCTTGAGTCAAAACAGCGACTATGATGAAATTGAGTTGATTCTTGAAGACAAAACAGGAGCAGATGTTACAGTACAACTTCTGATTTATAACACAAAGCATTTGGTTGCCATTGGAAATCCCTGGAACGATTTTCATGCCCATATATCCGATACTGAAAATGCACAAATACTATTCTCAGCTCCGTTTGGCCAGGGAAAAACTACTTTTTTAAACTCCTATTTCGATCAATTTAAACATACATATTTAACTTTCAAGATTTATCCGGTTAATTATTCTATATCGAGCAATGAAGATATCTTTAAATACATAAAAGCTGAGTTACTTTTTCAGTTGATGGCCTATGGCGCTGAATTTAAAAGAGAAACATTTAACCATATTGAGACCAGTGTGGTTTTTTTCAAAAATAATATTGAGGAACTCATTTCGCCTTTTATTGCCTTACTACCCCACATTGGAAAAAGCGCCAGCGAAATTTACAAAGAAATTAATAAATTCAGAAAGGAATACCTAAAATTTCATTATGAAATGAATATAAACGAAGAAGAAGAGGCTCTAAAGTTTATAAGAAAATTATATGACCAGGAGGGATCTATTTTTGAAGACAATTTTTATTCTCAGTTAATTCGTTCCCTGGTTGAACAACTTCATATATACAAAAATAAAGAAACAGTTTTAATAATTGATGACCTTGACCGCATGGACCCAGATCACGTGTTCAGGATATTAAATGTACTTTCGGCTCATTACGATTCTCCTGAATATGGCTATGGCTCTTCCAATAAATTTGGGTTTGACAAAATAATTGTTTGCTGCGATTATGAAAACCTGGCCAGAATATTTGCTCATCGCTATGGGCCAAACACGCATTTTGACGGTTACATCAATAAATATTTCAGCAAAGAAGTGTTTTTCTATGACAATAAATCATCAATGAAGTTTTTAATTGAAGAAATAGCAAACTTTCACCAGGGAAAAAGTGATGTATTGAAAACACTGGTAATTGTTTTAGAAGATTTACTTGAAACTGAAAATATTACTTTACGAGAATTACTAAAATGGCATAAGACCTGGTTAAATGATAAAAAAGAGGATTTACGCAAAAATATTCAATTTGTTTCCGGAGGATTTAGAATGGTGAATAGCCAAAAATATGCCCAATTCTTACCTTTTTATATTATCAACTTAATGCTTTGCTTTGGCAGTCCACAAACTTTGAAAAATAAATTTTTAAATTGTCGGTCAAGTATAAGAAATAACCACCATAGCCGGAAAAATATTCCGATAAATGAAATTGCTGGTCCAATGTTTCCGCCATTAATACAGGACGAAAGGGTAAATGACAAAAGAGAATACACATTCCCATTTAAAAATTCAATGGCAAGTGTGTACTTTAAAACAAATGAAGATGGTATCGGATACACATATTTAACCACAATTACACTTGAACAGAATGGCAACAGAGTAATACTGGATCTCAAAGATTTATATGAACTTTTGGCTTTAAATGTGGATAAATTTGTAGAACTAAACGGCCTAAAAGATCATAACTAATTAATAATCAATAAAAATAAGACGCCCTATTATCTCACAAAATGAGATATAAACTTAATAAAATACATACTTTCGTTTTCGAATCCAAAAAAATGAATCGCATTAAAGAAGTCCTTGAGGAAAAGGAAATAACTCAAACCTGGCTATCCGAAAAATTAGGTAAAAGTTATAACATGGTGAATGCCTACGTACAAAATCGCAGGCAGCCAAGTATTGAAATACTTTTTGAGATTGCTAATATTTTAAAAGTGGACCCGAAAGAATTATTAAAAACGAAAGAAAAAAATAAATGAGCATAAACATTTTAAAATACGAAAGTGACATTTGGAAAACAGCTGACTTTCTAAGAGGAGCAGGAATTAAAGAAAGTGATTTCCCAAAATATATGATGCCATTTTTTGCCATTATAATGGTGGAAAGTAGGTTGATCAGGGAGGCTGACAGATTGGAAAAAGAAGTAGGCAGAGACGATATTGATGATTTTATTGAAATATTCAACCTTGAAGGTTTGGGATACAATGACTTTGTAATCCGGCATAAAAAAACACTCAAAATTATTTGCAAGAACGACAAGACTTTTGATGTTGATTTTCATTCATATTTAAAAGCATTTGACAACGAAACCAAATATTTATTGGGCGTTGATAAAGGAACGGAAGAAGAAAAGTTTTTGGACATATCAGGCGTTGCAGGACAGCTCAAAAAGAAACGTATCCTATTTGATATGGTTAAGGCCTGGAGTGAAATTGACCTCACTCCATTCAATAACTCCGAAATAACCACGCTTGAAGAACACATCAAACGCAAGTGGGCTGACATCAGTGCAGAAACCGCAGGGGAACAATACACGCCTGACGATATTATTTCACTGATCTCTGAAATCATTGCCACTAAAATTGAAGACAATGGAAAATTCCTCACTATCTACGATCCTACTTGTGGTGGAGGTAACCTGCTTTTTGGTGTAGAAGACAAAATACAGGAAATACACCCCAGCCGGCCTACTGCCACCTACGGACAAGAATGGAACGGCACTTTATACGCCCTGGCAAAAATTGAAAGCAGATTCAGAAAAGATACTGCCATTGAATATGGCAACACACTTACCGACATTGGTAAATTCTGGGATAAAACCTTTAATATCGTTGTTGCCAATCCGCCTTACGGTGTAGATTGGAAAGGCTACGAAAAGGACATCAAGAATGACACTACAGAGAGGTTTGTTGCACTGCCTTCAATTAGTGACGGACAATTTTTATTTACCCAACACATACTGTATAAGTTGGCTGACGATGGTTTGAGCATTGTGGTTCACAATGGTTCTACCTTATTCAGTGGGGATGCAGGTAGCGGGGAAAGCAATATCCGAAAACACTTTTTTGAAAAGGATTGGGTAGAAGCCATTGTGCAAATGCCAACCGATGAATTTTTCAATACGGGTATCTATACTTATTTGTGGATTTTTAATAAAAACAAACCGGCTAAAAGAAAAGACAAAGTAATGCTCATCAACGCCAGTGAGCTTTACATACCACTAAAGAAAAGCAAGGGCAAGAAGCGTAAGGAAATGGACTTAGCCAACCGAACCAAGATTGTAAAAGCCCTTACCGAGTTTAAAGACAACGAATTTACAAAGGTGTTTGACAAATGGCATTTCTATTACAACCGCCAAAGCATAATTCTAACCAATGTTGACGAAAACGGCAAAGCCATTGAAATGCCATTAAAAACCGGCAAAGATGGTGAAGAGGCAGCAGAAAAATCAATCAAACTTACGCCAACAAAAATAACACAGGCAAACGATGAAAACCCGGTTGAAATAACCGAGTTTGACATTACTACTTTCGATAATACAAAATACAGCAGTTTAGAAAATTACTTTGAAGAAGGAATAAAACCCCAATTGGCAGAATTGGACTACAAAGAGAAAAACCTGACGGTGTTTACCAAAAATATCAGCTACTATTTTGATGCAGATAAAGAAACCCTGATTGAGCAAACCAAAAAAGAAAAAACTGAATTGGGTTGCGGCAAAATTGTGATTAAAGCCAGTTTGAAAAAAGACGGCAAAACCAAACAAGCAAAAAACATAAGCATAACAGCCGAACTCACACAGGATTTGCAAAAGGACTATGAAATAATACCTTACAGCCCCAATGAAGCCGCCAACCAACAAAACATTGCCGATTTTATGGCGAAGTATGTGTTTAAGCCCTTTGAGTATTTGGATAATGTAATTGGAGTTGAAGTCAATTTTAATAAAGTGTTCTATTCGCCTGAAAAACTGCGTGAAGTTTCGGAAATCACTGCTGACCTTGATGCTTTGGAGAAAGAATTAAACATTTTAGAAAACCAATTGGCTTTATGAGGAAAATCGAAACAAACATTTCAGACAGTAAAGAAATCGATTGGCTTGGAGTATTTCCTAATCATTGGAAGGCAAAAAGAATTAAAGATGTCTTTGACGAGTTTGGCAGTGGTACAACACCACAGGCATCCAATCCAAGATACTATGAGAATGGTGAAATTCCTTGGTTAAACACTTCAGACTTGAATAATGATGTAGTAACAGAAACTAAAGTAAAAATAACTAAAGAGGCACTGGAAGAAACTTCGTTAAAGCTCTATCCAAAAGGCTCATTCGCCATAGCTATGTATGGTCAGGGAAAAACAAGAGGAACAGTTGGATTAATTGACTTCCCTTTCACAACCAATCAGGCTTCATGCGTAATGTTTAAGCCAAAACAGATTGACTTAAAATATTTACTCTTTTGGTTTAACTATAAATATGAGAGTATAAGGACAATTAATGTTGGTGCTTCACAACCCAATATGAATCAGGATTTTGTTAGATTCTTACAAATTCATTACCCGCCCTACTCCGAACAAACCGCCATTGCCGAATATCTTGATGCCAAAACCAAAGTCATTGACAAAAAAATAAATCTGCTCACCAAAAAAGCCGACACCTACAAAGAACTCCGCAAAAGCATTATCAATGATGCCGTCTGCAAGGGAATGAATAAAAAAGTGAAGTTGAAAGAAGGTGAGTATATGTTTCCAGTTAATCAAAATTGGAAAAGATACAGGCTTAAAGATCTGGGCTTCCTATACAGCGGATTATCGGGCAAGGCAGGTGATGATTTCAATCAAGACGACAATCCTAACAACAAAGGCTTTATTCCGTTTACAAATATTGCCAACAATACCTATCTCAAAGCAAATCATTTGGGAACAGTTGTATTAGGAGAAAATGAAAAGCAAAACAAAGTAAGAAAAGGTGATTTATTTTTTCTAATGAGTTCAGAAGGTTATGAAGACGTGGGCAAAACAGCAGTATTGGCTGAAGAAATGAAAGACACGTATTTAAATAGTTTTTGCAAAGGTTATCGGGTTACGAAAAAGTTTTGTGAACCTTATTTTTTAAACTACTTGCTATTGTCCGACAATTATAGAAAATCACTTATTACAGAAGGCAAAGGTTTTACACGAATTAATTTGAAGATGGAAAAGGTGACAGATTTTTATGTTTACCTCCCAGCAACCAAAGAAGAACAAACCGCCATAGCTAACTACTTAGACGAGAAAACCCAAAAAATTGATGCGATAGTAATCAATATCGGAAAGCAAATAGATACGCTGAAAGAATTGCGTAAAAGCTTGATCAACGATGTTGTAACGGGCAAAATAAAAGTTGTAAAGAATTGACATGAAAGAAAACGTCAACGATATTATTTTTTATACCACACCACAGGGTAATGTGAGCATCCAAGTTGTCTATAACAACGATACGTTCTGGCTCACCCAAAAAGCCATGGCAGAACTGTTTGGCGTTAAAGTGCCGGCCATCAGCAAACACCTGTCAAACATCTTTGAAACAAACGAGCTGGATGAAAATTCAGTTGTTTCCATTTTGGAAACAACTGCCAGCGATGGTAAAAACTATAAAACAGCGTATTACAGCCTTGACGCCATTATAGCCGTGGGTTATCGGGTAAACAGCCGCCAGGCTACCCAATTCCGCATCTGGGCCACCAAAACCCTGAAAGAATTTATCATTAAAGGTTTTGTGCTGGACGATGAACGCCTGAAACAAGGTAAACGCTTTGGCAAAGATTATTTTGACGAACTCCTGGAGCGCATCCGTGAGATACGGGCAAGCGAAAGGCGTTTTTACCTGAAAATTACCGACATCTATGAGCAATGCAGTATAGATTATAACAAGGATGCCGAGATTACACAAACATTTTTTAAAACGGTTCAAAACAAGTTGCATTGGGCAATAACGGGCAAAACAGCGGCCGAACTCATTGCACACCGTGCAGATGCCAGTAAACCCAATATGGGTTTAACTACCTGGAAAAATGCACCCAAAGGCAAGATACTCAAAACCGATATTGGCACGGCTAAAAACTATATGCAGGAAAAGGAAATTAAAGAACTGGAACGCATTGTAACCATGTATTTAGATTTTGCCGAACTGCAAGCCTCCCGCCAGGTACCTATGAAAATGGCTGATTGGGCCAATCGGTTAGACGCTTTCCTTCAATTTAATGAATACCAGATACTGAAAGACGCAGGTAAAGTAAGTCACACGGTAGCAATGAGCTTAGCCGAAAAAGAGTACGCCAAATTCAGAGTAACACAGGATAAAAATTTTGAAAGTGATTTTGAAGAGGAAGTAAAAAAACTAAAGTCATCAGACAAGAAGGGCAAAAAAGATAAATAATGAAAGAATTAGACCTGCAAGATAAATACCTGGTAAACTTTCTTTGCGAAAGGCAAGACGGTTTGCAATACAAAGAAGCCAAGGCAAACACCGTTTCGCCCCAGTTTTTTTTGGTAGAAGATTTAAAGCAATTTCTCTCAGAAACCACCCTCAACAAAGACAACTATAAAAAACTGCTACGCAAATTTGACAACGAAAAAGATTTATTGGATGCCATTACCAACGAAATGCATGACAGGCTGAAATCATCAGCCAATATGGCTCTATTCATCAACACCAACAAAACCATTACCATCAATGGTATTTCCCTACATTTATTTTACCCAAGCGGCAGCGAAACCCACGAAGACAAACTATTTGACCAAAACATATTTTCGGTAATCCAGGAACTACCTTACACCTACAAGCACAAGGGAAAACAAATATTTTCATTTCGCCCTGATCTAACTTTTTTTCTTAACGGAATTTATTTGGGTTACAGCGAACTCAAAAGCAGCTACACCAATCAAAACGCAAGAAACAACGGTAGAAAAAAAGTTGCCCAGGATTATCTCTCAGCCGTTAAGGAATACCTGATTATTGCAGAAGATAACGACTTGTCCTTTTCCATCCGCAAAGACTATTTAAAAATTTTCGAGAAGGCAATACACATCACTTCAACTGATTTGAACGAAACCTATGTAATTCGTAACATCAGCAATCAGTTTGAAGAAATAAAATCCATTGTAGTCGCAAACAGCTATGATTTTACGCCTTACGATAACAAGGTAGAAAAAGAGTTTAAGCAATATCCCGTTCGCAACCGTGAAGCAAACAAAACGCAGCGTTTTGAGGAAGTGTTTAAAGCACTCTACGATAAAAAAATGATAGAGAAAGAAATTCTCTATTACAATTTTATTGAACGGGAACTCATAAAAAAAGAAAGCAGCCGTACCAAAGAATACAAGCACAATGATGGCAGACTAATAAGCCCAAGACCAAAGCAAAAATTTGGTACAGATAAAATTTTAAGCAAGATAGATGAGTTTTTGGAACATGAAACCGAACCCGATTACTTCGTCAGGAAATTAGAAAAAGAACTGCGAGACAAAGGTGTTGGTGAAGAACGGATAAAAGAACTTGTTACCAAAAGGCAGAAGTATCAGAATAACAAAAATGTGTATTCTCTTTTGCTCCAGTATTCGGCAGGATTTGGAAAAAGTAACATCATTGGTTGGACAGCCCTGCAACTCAAAGACCTTCGCAAAGACGGCAAGTATGTGTATGACAAAATAATGTTGGTGGTGGACAGGTTGCAACTCCGTGACCAGTTAGACACCATGCTGCACAATATGAATATTCAAAAAGGAATGTTCATTGAAGCCTACGACAAAAAAACGTTTACCAAGGCATTATCCAGCGACAAACGCATTGTTGTTGTAAACATTCAGAAATTCGGTACGGTAAACGATATTTTGGACAGCAATACAGTTACCAAACTATCTAAACTGCGAATCGCCTTTTTGATTGATGAAATTCACCGAAGCAATGACGGTGTTCAAAACCAGGAAATGATAAGTGTGTTTGACGAACTTCAAAGCAGTTTTGACAACTCAACTACTTACACCAAACAGCAACACAAGAAAAACCTGATTGTCGGTTTTACCGCCACCCCAAGCGATCACACATTGGCAAGGTTTGGTGAGTATAACAAATATGCCGAAGCAGAAAAAATTTGGGTCCCGTTTGACAGCTACACCATGAAAGAAGCCATTGAAGATGGTTACATTTTAAACCCCATTAAAGGCATTGTTCCCGTTTCAGCCAAAATGTATTTTGAAAAACCCGAAGATGAATTAGAAGGATTTGAAGGTGATACAGGCTATGAAGAAATTCCGGATGATACTGATACAGGAATAGGTGCTGACGGCAAGAAATATGCCATTCGCAAAAAGAAAATTTATTCCAATCCTGAGCGAATAGAAGCCATTTCAAAATTCATTGTTGAGAGGTTAGTTACTACCGTTTACCACAACATAAGGGGTACAGCAAAAGCAATGCTGGCAACAACGTCCATTCCGAATGCGATTAAATACGCGGGTTTCATCAAAAAGCATTTCAAAGAAATAACCAACCAGAAGAAATACGAAAGGTTTCAAGATGCACCTGTTTATATCGTCTATTCTGACAGCCAGGACCAGCCGAGCAGCAGTAGTGTAAACAACGGCTTGAATGAGAAAACTGTGATGCAGAATTTCAAATTAGCTAAAAACGGAATAATCATTGTGGTGGATAAACTGCAAACAGGTTATGACGAGCCCAAACTGCATACCTTATTCCTCGACAAAGAAATAAGAGGCATCAATGCTATTCAAACCATTTCAAGGGTAAACCGAACCACCAAACACAAAAACGACTGTAAAATCATTGATTTCTCTTACAAGAATATCAACGTAAAAAACATCAAAGCAGCATTTGAGCATTTTAGCAATGTGGTTGTATCAGACTTTGATCCATTGGGCGATGAAGGCAAATTGGAGATTTATTACAAAGAACTGAAAGAACATCCGCTACTGGTTCAGCAGTACAAAAACTTTCTGAAATACCAAAACGAAACAAAAGATGTAAACCTGATTTTGGAAATGCAAAACGCTTTTTCAGACTACGTCAGAAAAAGTAAATCGGAAGCCAAAAAGCTGAAAGGCACAATAAACAATTATTTCAACATTCTTAACCTGATAGAATTTGTAATTGAGTTAGATGCCAAGTATAGCGATGCTCTGTTTTTAGACTTCTTGCGTAAATACAACAACGAGTACAACAACATCAACAAGCCAACCGACATTATTGACGATGTTGAAATTTACTTTGACAACAAAATAGGCATCATAGCTCCAGTCGATTATACCCAAAAGACAAAGACTAAATCTTCTATTGTTCAGGAGCCTGAGGAAAAATGGGGAAACAAATTCAAATACAACATTCTCAAAGTAATTGAGAAGCGGAACAAGGAGGAAGAAGCCATTGCAGAAATGATTAAAGATTTTGAAGAAAAGATTGATGCTTTCTTCAATTACATACCAACCATTGATGACGGCAAACGTCTAATTGCTAAAATTACAGATAGTGGTACCTCATTTAGCCAGGATGAGATTTATAAGGATTTCTCAAAGATTTACCGAAAATACATCATCATCAATAAAGACTTAGGTGATTTCTTCAAGCGAGAAACCAAAGACAGCCTTACACAACTTTGTGATGATTTTGAAAGATCACTTTCCAATAATGAAGAATTTAAAGAACATGATATTGTGTTTTCAGTAATTAAAATTAACCATGTCCCCTCAGGAACTAAGGGAGCAATAGTACATGTATATCCTGACAACAAAACGTTCGAGGTTGAATTCATTTTAACTGATGGTTCTTCTGAGGTTGAAACTGTAAGCAGAGAACAAATTAAAGGAAAGAGATAAGCGTTATGATGCCAAATAAAGAATATTCTATTGTTGAACCGCAAAAAATAGTCAGCTACTTATTGAATCCTGATCATGAGATCGGTGGCCCTAAATCCCAATTCTTTTTCAAATTTGGTTTTGATCGCGAGCAACCCGAAATATTTGAAAGAGCATTAAAAGTTCATGCTTTTGAACGAGATGTTTTCAATACTCAACCTGGCCTGCATGGCACTAAATACAAATTGGTTTGTGAAATTGTTACTCCAGATGCTCGTAACCCTTGCATTGTTACAGTTTGGATTATAAACACCGGAAGCGAAACTCCCAAACTTGTAACTGCATACCCGAACAAATGAATATAAACGAATAAATGTAATGAATATTCACATTGATCAAAATCGTGATAGTCTGGATAACACAAAGGATCGTGTGATCGTTGAGAACAATGCCCAAACTATTTTTGATCATATCAAATCACTTGAAAATGATCCTAAAAACCAACTCCGCTGGCTTTGGGAACTGATGCAAAACGCTGAAGATGCAGCAAACGAAAATCCAGTTGAAATAGTCGTAACAAGAAGTGACAACGTTTTATCCTTTTCTCACGATGGCTCACCTTTTACAGAAGATGATATAACACACTTAATATTTCATGGTTCCTCTAAAAAGGAATTGGAAGGCAAAACCGGAAAGTTCGGCACTGGTTTTATGACAACTCATTTACTCTCAAAACGGGTGCAAATAAGGGGTTGTATTGCTGACGGTAGGGGTTTTGATTTTATCCTGGACAGGTCAGGTGTCAATCCAACGGAAACAGCAAAAACCCTTAATGATTCATGGGAAGCCTTTAAAAAATCAATAACACCATCAACGGAAACTAAAAAAACAACATTCACCTATTTAGATTTGGCTCCATCAGGTGTCAAAGCAATTGAAAATGTTGTCTCAAAATCCGAAATACTTGTTCCGGCAGTGCTGTCTTTTGCAAAAAGAATTAAGAGGGTTGCAATGGAAAATTTTTCAGAAATCAAAATTTATGAAAAATCAGAAGCAATAGACCACAGAACAACCATTAAACTAATTAAAAATAACAACGGAAAAGAGGTAAAGTATCAGTATTTATTTCGGGAGTTACCGGAGGGTTTGGGCACTATTTCAGTTCCTCTCGATGAGAATGGGTTTATTACCGTTTTGGATTCAGGTACTCCAAGGTTATTCATTACATTTCCATTAATTGGCACCGAGAAAGCATTTCCGTTGCCTTTCTTAATTCATAGCCCCGATTTCGTTCCATCGCCTGAAAGAGAAAAGTTATGGCTTAAAGCAAATACCGAAGAAACTCAAACCAATAAAAAAATATTAGAAGCTGCATTCAAGGAATATGATATACTTGTAAAATCAGTCATTTCTGCTCAAGACATTCAGAACAACTATCACATTTTAGCTGATCTGGGACCGGTTCCGGACATCGAGTGGCTTGATAAAGAGTGGTACTTATTGAATTTGAAAGATCTTTCAGAAAAATTGAACCAGCATGCCTTGGTCAAAACAGCTTTTGATGATTCTGTAAATTTTATAACTCTTAATGAATCTAAAATTCCATATACCCATTCAGGCATTAATGACAAAGAAGAAATTGAAGATATTTGGAAGTTATCGTCAGAGCTATTTCCTGAAGCAACACCTATCAAAGAAGATATTGAGTTTTGGTTTAAGGTACTAAGAGACCGGGAAAGTTTTGGTATTACTCAACCTTACTCGATCACGTCCTTGTCAATTTGTGCTCATGTTGATAAGATTGAAGAACATTCCCTAAACAATCTAAAAACAAAGTCAGGCAATTCAATAGACTTTATCTTAAAATTAATACCGTATTTAGAAAAGTACAAAAGAGAAGCCTTGTGGAACGAATACTCAATTCTACCAGATCAGTCAGGCTATCTTAAAAAATCCACCGATTTACGGCAAGAGTTATTAAATTTTGACGAAGAAATTGGGGAGGAACTTAAAAATATTTCCCACGAATTGGGTTTTCCGATTCGGAATAATCTGCTTCATGAAAAAATAATAATATCAAGTGTCGATCATAAATTAGTACCGGAAACAAGAACATCAATAGCTGCGAATCTATTACAATCAATTAAAAACAAAAATCTTGAAGATCACGTTAAAAATTGGGTAACCGGCTCAATAAATTTGTTGGCATGGCTTTTAAAACACGAAAGATTTAATGATTTATCTGGTTATCCCGTAATGATGCTAAATGAAAAATGGGACAAACTACAACAAGATAGAGAACAACCGTTTTTATGTCCGGTTGATATTTGGCGGCCAGAGTTTAAACCATATTATGAACTATTTCCTAGCGATTTTATACTATCAGCTGATTACACATCCATTTTGCACAACGAGGCAATTCTAAAAAAAACTACTGAAAAGAAATGGTTGTTAAAGGATCCTCTTTTCAAAAAAAACGAAGAAATAAAAGGCAAAGAAATTACATTACTGGCAACAAGGCTGGCAGATAAAGAGATGTTAGCAAAATATGAAAACGTAGAATGGAAAATAAAATCACCAATTAGCTTTAGCCAACTGGCATATATTGATAGTCCAAAAGACAAAGGAGTAATTGACCGGGTAAGAGGTTCAATAAAAAGAACATCACAATTGCTTGAATTTGTCTTTACAGTTTTGCTCTTTGAAGATACAGAAGGGTTTGCACGAAAGGAGATAGATATTTCAGAAAAAGATCATCCTGATCTTAGGATTGGTATTTATCCAAGTTTATGGATGCTTAGGCTCAAAGAACGTGATTGGGTAAAGTCTTCTTCATCTAATACAAGTGATCGTCCTTCAGTTGAGAGTTTACTCCCATATTTCAAAAATGAGTCAGAAGGCCAAAAACTTTACAGTTCATTGCAAGAAAGAGAAGTATCGAGATTTCTACATTTTTGGGGAATAGGTGTGGGAGATTTATTAAGAAATATCCGATCTGGCACTAATGAGGACGAAAGCATGGAATGGGATAGATCCTACGTTTCTATATTGATGAATAAAAGTCTGACTCCGCAAAAGGTAACAAACATGTTGTCCGACCCGTCATTCATTAAACAATATGAAGAGAAAAAAGAATTAGAAAGAAAAGTACAACAGAATCAAGAAATCGGTCAAGCGGTTGAAAAGGCTTTCGAGGAAGCGTTTAAATTACAGACAGGTTATAGTATTACAAGGCAGCCAATTGGCCTTGACTATGAAATTGAATGTGATTTTCCACATCCTTTATTAATAAGAGCTACCGAAACAACATCAAGTAAATTTCTAATTGAAATTAAATCCGCTAGAACATCAGAAGTAAAAATGACAATTACTCAAGGCGCAACAGCCTGTTCTACTAATGAAAAGTATATTTTATGTGTTATTCCAGTCGACAAGGAGGAAATTACAGTTGAAATGGTAAAAACAAATGCTCGATTTGTAACCAACATTTCTGAACTTCTGAAAGATCGCGTTACAAAAGTAAATTCCATAACTGAACTTCATAATCAAGCAACCATCACTTTTGATCCAGAAAATGATTTTGTCAGAACTTCAATTGAAGGAACATTAGTTCGATATGCAATTCAGAAGAAAGTTTGGCAAGATAAAGCCCCAAATGCACTTTCATTTAATGAATTTATTACTTTCTTTGCGAGCAAGGTTTAAATATGGCCAAACTAAACGTTATAAGTAAAACCAAAAATCGGCCTAGACGCCCTAATAGTTAATTGATTAGCCAGATATCGATTCCTGTCAAACCCTATTTTCCAATAACTGGCAAAGTCTGATTTTTCAAATATTTCTCATCCTCATATGAAATTTTCACAAGATAAATTCCTGATCCGTTCATATAATATTCTTCAATGACACATGCGATTGATATGATATGGTAAAAATATAGGCACACCATTCAGTTCAACCGGTAATTTTTAAAAGGTATCAAACTCCGAAAACCTGTTTTTTTACAATAAACTCAACCCATTTTTGAATGAAAGTGTGAACAGTAAAAACAGTTTTTGGGATTGGTAATTAGCATTGTTTCCCTAAAATAAGTCATTTTTCATCGATGGCAGGCCAGAGTTTGTTGTTTTTTTAAAAAAAATATTTCTGCTGAAAAGATTATAAAATACTCTATGAAATTAACTCTTAATCAAAATTATGCTTGCATTCCCAACCACCCAAAATCCACCTCACCCAAGTCAAAGCAATGGATACTTCATGGCAAAGCCTACTCAAAGCCATAGATACTTGCTTAAAACGCCTTTTTGGTCGAAGGTATTTCAACAATTGTTAATTACGTTACCAATGCAAAGCAGGCTATTTTGACGCAAATTGAAGCACACCAAAACTAAAAACCTGCACCCTTTTTAAAACGAAATATAAAACAACATGTATTCAACGCCTATTTATTCTTGAATTCCTATAATACCCAACCGTAAAAAACACGCGTGCAAATTAAAAAAAGGTATTTATACCGCTTTTTCAGTTTCTCTCTCCCCCACCCACTCTATCACCTCATAACTCTCCAGAATATACCAGTTGCGGTTGCGTATAAGCCTGCACAGGGCGGCAATCACATTTAACAATACACCCAATACAATGAGCAATATGCCCGCCTCAAGTGCATCAAGCGTCATCCAATGCTGTTCGCGCACATCCACATGGTAAATTTTTCCCGTGCCTTTGGCTAGTACATAAATCCCGTAAATGTACGCTGCAACACTGGCAAGACTGCACACAATGCGCAATACAAGTATAACAGTTCCCGTTCGCAAAACACTCGGCCGTGAATTCAATAAATAATTGGCGTGCTGCTTAAGCTCAGCAAGTTTTTGCTGTTCGGTTTTGGAGGCCATAAAAAAAGATTAAAGGTTCGCCCAAATATATTACCTGCCAACGAAAAAAACAACCGTAGAAATACGGTATTTTAAACCCCTTGTCATACGAAAATGCAACCAGAAAATTCCCTATTTTAGTCGGGTTATTTTAAACAAACCCATATGAAAACACTTTACAAACCATTTCTCATTGTACTTCTCCTCTTAAACCTTGTTGTGCTCATGGGCCAAATTATGCCCGAACAGGCCCCACCCTTTGCCCGCACGGTTAACATCATTTTTCTTGCCCTTAGCATGGTGTTTTTTGTAGCGTCACTGGCAGGTTCAATGAAGAAAAAGAACTGAAAACTCTAAACCATCTGCGGGATCTGAGAGATCTGCGCGCCCTTCCCTAACTGTAAACTAAAAAACTGTGAACTGTAAACTCCCAAACTGTAAACTGTAAACTCCCAAACTGTAAACTGTCAACTGTGAACTCCCAAACTGTCAACTGTCAACTGTAAACTCCCATACTGTAAACTAAAAAACCCAAAACCTATTTCGCAATCACCCCGTTTAAAACCTGCATGCGCTTTTTCTTCATCATACTTGTTTTTATTGCCACCACCACACAGGCACAGGTGGCCGATACCCTGTTTTTTGACATGAACGGAAACACACCCAAAAAACGCAAACTAACCGTGCTTTACCGGGTGGGCGTGCAGGACGGTGCCGGTTGCCACGTAAAACAATATTATTACCAAACGGGTATCCTCCAAATGACGGGAACCTACACCAACTGCAATTACCACAAGGCCCATGGCCTTTTTACCTGGTACAACGCAGCCGGAAAACTGCAACGCCAGGGCAATTACGAAAACAATTTACGCACCGGCTTATGGAAATCGTACGATGATGACGGGAAACTGGCTATGGAGGAATACTACGTAAAGGGAAAACTTGAGGGCGATGTTCTGATCTATGACACCGAAGGCAGGATTGCAGGAAAAAAAACATACAAAAACAACAAATGCGTGTTTACCGAGAGCTTTGAACGTGCATTAAAAACCGGCCTGTTGTTGCGTGGCAAAGCCCTGGGTTTTGTAATTATTGAGGATGACTGGGTGTTTAATTTCACCTGTGGTGCCGAATACCGTTTTGCCAAACACCACGCCTTTGGTGCCGAATATTATTTTTTTCGCTGGCGGCATGAACAGGAACAATACCCCGACCCCACAAAAAGCGATTACGTGGAATACAGTTCCTACAACCCGCGCAACTCCTTACTGGTTGATTACCGCTTTTATTTCCCTTTTTCGCTTACGCGCAAGGCTAGCATTCGTCCATACATGCAGGCCTACTACCGGTTTGGCAATGCAAGAACCTACCACCAACCCCAATACCAGGTTGACAGTGCTGGCACATTCAGGCAATGGGAAAAATTTTACGACATAGGATTTACAACCGGTTTGCACTGCGCAGTTACCCCGCGTGGCAAATTGGGTTTGGATATTTGCCTGGGCGCTTACCAGCGTACCAAAACCCAGGAAACCATTGAACATTACAATCCTTCAGGAACCAACTGGTTTACCCATGAACCCAACAGCAGCGAATGGTTACCCATTTTCAGGATCAACCTGTTTTGTTACCTGTGGGGCAAGCACACCAGCAAAAAAAACGCAGACGTTGAACGAAAACCGTGAACGGAGAACGGAAAACAAAGCCCCCTCACTCCCCCAAATGCTTCCTGATGTACTTCTCGCTAGGCAATAACGCATCCTGTATACGCTTGGCATAATGAATGCTGTCCACAATTTCTTTTTGCCGGGCTTCAATGATCATGTTTTTTTCGGTAATGATTTGCTTGGCTTTTTGGCTTTGCTTTAAACTGCGGTAAATTACGCCTGACAACAAGAGCAACACCACGGCAAACCCAATTAAGGCATTGCGAAATGTTTTTTGCTGGTTAAGCTCAGCTTCCTTTTTTGCTTCGTTGGCTTTGTGCACAGCCTCCTTTTGCTTTTGCTCCAGGGCCAATCGCTCAGCTTTGGCGGTATACTCAGCATTGGCAAACTTGCGCACATCGTCATACTTGCTGGTACTGTCTTTCATGCGCGCATACAACAAATGCATGTCATAGGCTTTATCAATCCTGTTCATGGCGGCATAGGTCTGGTGCAGCTCTTGTGCCGCTTCCTGCACTTCCACGTCATCATCCATCAATTGTCCAACGTTAAGGGCATTTAATCCCTCGGCAAGCGACAGGTCAAGCTTGCGCTGATCGCGGTAGGCGCGTGACAGGCCCGAACAGGCACTTGTATAGGCATTGCCGTTCTGTGTTTCCTCGGCAATGAGTTTTGCTTTTTTAAAATACCCAATGGCGCTGTCAGGTTGGTGCTTGCGGTAATAATCACTTCCCAATGCGGTTAAACAATGCGCCATGCGTATTTTATCGCCCATGTTGGATGATTTTTGCAAGGCTGCACGGTACAGGGCTGCCGATTTATCAAATTCACCACGCTGTTCATACACCTGGGCCAGGCTGCCTTCACAATAGGCAATTTGATACATGTCGCCCTTTTTACGGGCCATTTCCAATGCTTTTAAAAACGCTTCTTCTGACTTCTCCAGGTTGTTCATGGAACCGTTTATTTCACCAATGGTTGCCATGCACCAAATGGCCAGGTTTTGATTGCCTGTTTTTTCGGCCAGCTTATACGCTTCAAGATACTGGGCCAGGGCCAGCGGTTTGTTGTTGCTGAAATTGTTTAACTGACCTAACGCGTTAAGCACAAACGCCATTTTGTTGTAGCTACGCTCTTTTCGGGCCATGGCCAGCACCTGGGTCAACTCTTTGCGGGCCAATGCACGTTTTGACTGCAGGCGGTGCACATCGGCCACAGCCGAAAGGACTGAAATTTCTTCGGCCCCATATTTTTCACTGCGTGCCAGTTTAAGCGCTTTTTGAAGATACACCAGGGCGCTGTCATAGCCACCACTTACCCTGAACATGTCGCCCAGCTGATTATAGGCCGCGGTTAAACCTTGTTTTTCATTCGAGGCAGTTGCTTTTTGAATGGATATGCGCAACACGCTGTCGCATTTTTTGTATTCATCGGCCATGTAGTAATACACCGCAATTTTATTCAGGCCATGCACGTACATACGGCTGTTCTTGTTTTTTTCAGCCATTTCAAGTATGGCTTTACCAAGTGTGAGCACATCTTCTTTTGACAGCACATACGTAAAATCCGATAACCTGTCAATGGATTCCAGCTGGTTGGGCGCATTCAATACCCGTTTGCGCAACGAGTCGCTGTACGTATTTCCGGTGGAACGTTCAAGTATTTTTTTGGATTCACCTTTCCAGCTCAACTGCGTTGATGGTTTTCCTGTTTTGTCATTCCTGGAGCAGGAAAACAGGATAAGAAAAAATAGCAGTATAACCGGCAGTGGCTTTTTCACAAGGCTTAAAGATAGAAAAAAAGAAAGTCCCCTTTTCAGCACCACGTATTTTCAATTAACGGCTAAAACCACCCGCAAACCAGGACCTATAAACTGTAAACTCCCAAACTGTGAACTGTGAACTCCCAAACTGTAAACTGTGAACTGTAGCCAATCCGCGTATTTCTGCACTATCTGCGTGAAAAAAAAACGTTGCTGTCGTTGCGCCTTTGCGCGAAACACATCTGCGAAACGAAGTTCATGGACACCAAAAACAAATTATGTAGTCCATAGATCTGCGCGCCCTTCCTGAACTATAAACTGCAAACCGTAAACTACCCCTTTAGCTCTTCCCTTCCATCTGCATGCTTTGCAAACCTGGTTTTATCCCTGTCATGCACCTGGTCATACTTTGGCCATGGCCATCCGCCAAATTGGGTGGCGTGATAATCTTCAAACGCTTGTTTTATTTCCTCTTTGGTATTCATCACAAATGGTCCATATTGCATAACCTGCTCGCCAATGGGACGCCCCTGCAGCACCAATATACTGGCCGCTTTTGAACCTGCAGTAATTTCAAGTTCCATATCGGGTTCCACTTCAATGGCATGGTACCCACTAACGGTTTGACCACTTATGTCAAGGGTATCGCCCTCATAAAAATACAAACTACGGTTAATACCCTTTGAAGCCGCAGCAATGCGCCATGTAGCCCCCGCTTCCATTTTCACATTCCAAATGGCTACTTCGTTTGCAGGATCAGCAGCCCATGAATCAGGGGGCGGACTTTGCGCTTTTTTATTCTCCAGTTCCCCAGCAATAATTTCTACACTTGTTTTTTTACTTTTTTTATCGGTATACGCGTAATTGGGAATATCCTCACGCCAAAGCATTTTAAAATGCGGCTCAACCATTTTATTTTTCTTTGGTAAGTTTAACCAGATCTGGAAAAGTTCCATGGGATTGTCCTCTTCTTTTTTAATGAGCGGAAACATTTCAGAATGTTGTACGCCCTTGCCGGCTGTCATCCATTGCACATCGCCATTTCCATACCGACCGGCAGCACCCATACTGTCAGCATGATCAACAATGCCCTTTCGCACAACCGTTACCGTTTCAAATCCCCGGTGCGGGTGACCGGGAAAACCGGGAACAATTTTACCATGGTACATCCTGAACCCGTCTTTGGTAATAAAATCATCACCCATGTGACGGCCTTTGAAATACGTTTCATCAGGACCCATTTTATCATTTCCCTTCGGAAAATCATCTTCATGATGTACGCAAAATAAAAACGGGTCCTGGGTTTCCCATTGAAAGCCGAGTGGTTTGGTGTTTTTTATGGGTTTCATTTTATTTTCATCGGTTAATAAAGAGGTGGTATCCTGTGCCAAAACATGGCGGGCTACAAACAAAGATGAAAGTGCCAGCGAAAACCGCTTGACAAAATTCCTGCGTGGCAATTGATCGTTCATGGTTGAAAGATACAAAAAAAGAAATAACAGGAACAGGCACTTTCCTAAAAGCTAGTAAACTCCCAAACTTTAAACTGTGAACTGTCAACTGTGAACTGTCAACTGTGAACTCCCAAACTGTAAACTGTGAACTCTAAACCATCTGCGGGATCTGAGAGATCTGCGCGCCCTTCCCCAACTGTAAACTGTGAACTGTAAACTGAAAACTGTGAACTGAAAAACTAAAACAACCAAAACCCTATTCCTATTCGGCCATAACTTCCTCCACCGTATCCCAATTCCAGTTTCAATTCGATTCCATCCCGCAAATAAAACAACATACCCGCCCCTGCGCGCCAGTCAAATTTCCGGTATGCTGAATTAGCCTCCTGCATGCAGTTTTTGCTTTCAATAGTCAAATGCTGTTTGCTCCATATATAACCCGGCTGAAAACTGGCATATGCCGTTTTACGCCCGCGTAATCTCAACGCCAGGCATGCATTGAAATTAACACGGTGCTGATTTAACGTTTGCCGGTATACACGTTCAAAACCCTCCAGCGGATTTCCATAATTTACCCTGAACTTTTGAGTTGAATAGTCGGTACCAAGTCCCATGCGCCAGAGAGGATGCAAAAAAAAGAACTTTTGCATGCCAAACCCAAACAGGTAATGCCCGCTTGATGCTACCACTGCGGCAGGATGCTCCTGGATAAATTGCCTGCGCTGCAAAAACGGATCGCCTGTATATGCATTTACAAAGACTGAACGGCTATTTCTGAATCCGCGTGTGCCACACACAAATTCTTTTGATCCGCGCAAAAAACGCACGCTTGAGCCGTTGGTGAAGGGTTGATGTGATGCGCAACTGTACAGCACAAGAACAATGCCTGCCAGGCAAATCCATTTGTGTAGTGTGTGTGTGAACATGTGTGGTGTTTTTGTCTTAATGGTAATCCCTGAAAAAAGTAACCCACCCCGGATTTAAATTCATAATTCATCTGGAGACTCCGAAACCAGAAACCAGAAACTCTGAACTCCCCAACTTCTTACCAACTAACTGTAAACTGTAAACCAAACAACTACTTAAACATCAGTTTTCACCCGTCTCACCAACGCAAATAGCTGATTTTAAATTATTTGTTTTTTATCATCGAAATCAGTTCATGTGCAACATCATTTTTTAATTAAATCCTTTTATGTAGCTTTGTGCCAAATCAATAAACATGCAACGCATTTCCATTTTCCTGGCCATGGCCATACTTATGTCTGTGTTTTCGTGCGGAGGTTTACGCATTGAAAAACGCAGGTATAACAAAGGATTTTACATCAACTTTCATTCAAAAACATCTGTTGCATCAACAACACCGATTGATTCCCTTGAACCCGCTGCTCAAAAAAACACTTCGCCAACTATTCAATCACCCTACAAAAAACACGCAGAACCTGCGCATACAAACACGATCAAAAACAAAGCATACATTGCGCAACACAATCCTGTAAACAACACCTCAAACACTTACAACAACCGGAAAAAAACTATTGCTTCGGCTCAAACTCATGCGCAAAATCAACCACACGCAACCGCAACAATTAACGCACAATCCACTGCACACCTTACAGTCAACCAGCAACAGGATCAAAATACAAACGGACTGCTCACCCATGCTGCCTTGTTTTTTGGCGCAGGTTTGCTATTCATTGCTTTTGCAAAAAACCGCACCCAAGCAAAACACGCCTTGTGGGCAGCTAAAAATCCGCGCAAGGCACGCCTCACCATTGCCGGACTTCAAATGGCAGGTGTTATTTTAGCCGGGGTACTCGGATTTTTGCTGAGCACATCGGCCATTACCTTTTCACCCTTGTGGGCGGGCATCATGGTTGTACCTTACCTGGTTTTTTTCCTGCATAAAAAAAGTTTGCCGCACCAAAAACAAAAACAACTTCGCCAATCTAAATTTTACATCCTGCTGAATTCATTGACCGGAATGTTTGCCGGGTTTATGGCAGGCCTTGGCAATGTTTTTGGAAACATAAGCAAATGGTCGTTTTCCAATGGATTTTCAAACACAAACCTTCACGGCAACAGTGAATATGCGCTTTCAAGCGGTACAATGGTGCTGTTTTTTATTCTTACACTGTTGCTTGTTGCCGGTATACTTTACCTTACGGCTATCATAAGCTGCGAGCTTTCCTGCTCGGGCCAAAGCGGTGCAGCAGCTTTCGTAACTGTGTTTGGTATTCTTGTTGCCCTACTGGTTTTGATTTTCTGCATGCGAAAAATATTCGCCAAAAAAACACCCGCAACAAATTAATATTCGGAATTTGGTTCTATGTGGCTAAAAAATTGCGTGCAACTACAACACTTCCAATCTTAAATACAAAACATTAACCTCCATTTTTATTAAATTCACCCCATGAAAATTGCCACCTATAACGTAAACGGGGTAAACGGCCGCCTGCCGGTATTGCTGCGTTGGTTAAAAGAATCAAAACCCGATGTAGTTTGTTTACAGGAATTAAAATCGCCAAATGACAAATTTCCCAAAGCTGCCATTGAGGAACTGGGTTACAATTGCATTTACCACGGACAAAAAAGCTGGAACGGTGTAGCCATACTTGCCAAAAAGAAATTCCAAATGAACGAAGTGGGACGTGTTTTACCGGGCGATGCCGAAGATATACACAGCCGTTACCTCGAAGTC
>DATGXI010000014.1:0-43292 GCA_035299065.1 Flavobacteriales bacterium | reverse complement strand
AGCCGTGGCTTTATCAGCCAATTCTTTATCATAAGCTACTTTGGCATCGTTCGCTTCTTTTATTTTGGCCTGGGCTGCTGCATCATCCACTTTCAGTGCAAGTGCTTTGTTGTATTCTCCAACGGCAGCTGTAAAATCTTTTGATGATAGTTTTGAATCACCCGCGCTTATGGCAGCATCAAAGTCGGCTTTCTTTTTAGCATTAGCGTCTGCAGCAAGTTTGTCAGCGGCTTCTTTGTCGGCAGCAGCTTTGGCATCGTTTGCAGCTTTTATTTTTGCTTGCGCTGCAGGATCATCAACTTTTAACGCCAGGGCTTTGTTGTATTCAACAACGGCTCCTGCAAAATCTTTTGATGATAATTTTGAATCTCCTGAACTAATTGCTGCATCAAAGTCGGCTTTCTTTTTAGCATTAGCGTCTGCTGCAAGTTTGTCAGCGGCTTCTTTGTCAGCAGCAGCTTTGGCATCGTTTGCAGCTTTTATTTTTGCTTGCGCTGCAGGATCATCAACTTTTAATGCCAATGCTTTGTTGTATTCAGCAACGGCTCCTGCAAAATCTTTTGACGATAATTTTGAATCTCCTGAACTAATTGCTGCATCAAAATCGGCTTTCTTTTTGGCATTTGCATCGGCCAGTGCTTTATCAGCGGCTTCTTTATCAGCTGCGGTTTTAGCATCGTTAGCTGCTTTTATTTTTGCCTGAGCAGCAGGATCATCAACTTTTAACGCCAGGGCTTTGTTGTACTCAGCAACGGCTCCTGCATAATCTTTTGATGATAATTTTCCATCACCTGCAGTAATGGCTGCATCAAAATCGGCCTTTTTCTTATCGGCAGCAGCTTTGTCGGCTGCCAGTTTTTCATCGGCAGCTTTTGCGGTTTGCACTTCCGTAATTTTCTTTTGCGCCTCGGTATTGTTCACGCCTGTTGCCAAAGCATCCTGGTAACTTTTAATGGCGGCATCGTATGATTTGGAACTGAAAGCGGTGCTTCCATCGGCCATTAATTTATCGTAATTTGTTTTTTTCTCATCAGCTGCTTTTTTTGCAGCCAATTCATCGTCCAGTTTTTTCTTAGCGGCTTCAGCATCAAATTTCTTTTTCTTTACGCCTTCGTCAGGCATTTTTGCCAAAGCTTCATCATACGCTTTCATGGCAGCTTCATAATTCTTCCCGGCAAACTCTTTATCACCTTTCGCAACCAAATCATCAAATTCTTTTTTCTTTTGTGCAGCGGCTGTTGCTTCAGCTTCAGAAGCGGTTTTTGCTTTTTTGGCTTCATCCAATCCTTTTGTGGCTTCTGAATCGCCCGGACGTATTTTTAATGCTTCATTAAAGTTGGTAATGGCCTCGTCATATTTTTTAGCAAGATTGGCTTTATTGCCGTTTGACAAAGCGGTTGAATATTTGGTTTCGTTTTCGGTATCTTTTTTAATGATATCGTCAATCTCCTTTATTTTCTGATCGGGAGTTGGATCCAATGGTTTCACCTTTTTGGCTTCGGCATAAAAATTCTTTGCCTGGCCATAGTCTTTTTCCTTAAAGGCTTTTTCTGCTTTTTGAATGTTTTCGGTAAATTGTTTGTCAACACCTGCTTTTTTTGCAGCCTCGGCATCTTTTATTTTTTGGTTGGCCGTTGCGTCATTTGGAATTTTTGTCAAAGCTTCTTTATAAATGGCAATGGCATTGTCATAATCCTGTGCGGCAAGTTTTTCATTACCCGACTTCATTAACGCATTGTACTCGTCTTTCACCTTTTGTGCTCCCTGGAATTCTTTGTACTTGGTTTCAGCTACGGCAAGTTTTGAATCAAGCTCGGCTTTTTTGGCGGGGTTAGCTGCAAGCGCGTCTTTGTATTTATCTATAGCGGTTTTATAGTCACCACTTTTCATGGCTGCTTCGGCAGCGGTTACTGATTCAGTGTATTTTTTTTCAGTTGCTGCCTTTTCTTCTTCTTGTTTTTTCTTATCGGCTTCAACTTTGGCAAGTAACTTGTCCAGTTCTTTTTTATACGAGTCACGTTGACCCATGTTCCAGTCAAATTCAGCTGCTGATGTATTCCATTTAAGCGATGATGTTGCTTTGGGTTCAAGGGTTGAAAAGTCAACACTGGGAAAACGTTCTACCAGGGTAAAGTCAAGTGGTAATTCAAATCCTTTTTTTGGAATGTCTTCGTTGGGAATGGAATTAAGATTAATGGTGACATAACGCGATACATAACCGGGTGCTGAAAATACAATTTTGTAATTGTTGTCAAGCTGAAGTGCATCAAGCTTATACTTTCCGTTGCTGCTGCTTGTTTTTGTTTGAACAAGGCTACTGCCATTAAAAACTTCGATGGTTACGGTAATAGGCGCGTCAGTCAGGTAGTTGCTTACTTTTCCAACTACATCAAGTTTTGGTTTTTCCTGGGCTTTTAGTGTGCCCGAAACCAACATAAAAACCGCTATAAGATACCTGGTAATTTTTGTCATTTTGATTCTCCCCACAAGGTTATAAAGTTGCTCCAACATGCGTGTCTTTATACCATATACAAATATAACCTAAATTCGTTCAATTTTTGGGCGTAAATATTTACTACTTAAACCACTTTTGGAATGCTTAGTTACTGGGAACGCAAACATTTTATTGATACACCCGATTTTTGTATTGTAGGCTCAGGCATTGTAGGCCTTGCAACAGCTGTTTTTATAAAAAAGCAAAGCCCTGAAAGTGATGTTGTTGTGATTGAGAAAGGTTTTTTGCCGGACGGGGCCAGTACAAAAAATGCAGGATTTTGCTGTTTTGGCAGTGTCTCTGAACTGGTTGATGATCTTCAAAAATGGCCTTCAAACGTTGTTTTGGATTTGGCCGTAAAAAGATATCAGGGATTGGGGCTTTTGAGGGAAATGGTCGGTGATAATAATCTAGTTTACGAAAATTCAGGTGGTTATGAGGTTTTTACCCAAAAAAGCGATTTTGAGCGGTATTTTGAAAAATCGGTTGAGCTTAACAAGGCTTTTGAAGCAGAAATTGGCAGGAATGTTTACAGCAATGCCTCTGCGCAAATTGACGCATTTGGTTTTGCCGGTTTAGCAGGCATGATCAAAAACAATTACGAGGGCCAGGTTGATACAGGTGCCATGATGAAGACGTTGCTTGAGCTTGCGCGATCACTGGGTGTGAAAATTTATTTCGGGCTCGAAGCGCTTTCGTTTGACGATACAGGAACTAACGTGTATGTACATACGCAGCAAGATTTCGACTTTACCTGCAGAAAATTGGTAATAACCACCAACGGATTCGCCAAAAAATTGTTGCCAGATTTAAATGTGAGACCGGCACGCGCACAGGTGCTGGTGACAAAACCGCTTGAACAGTTAAAATTCAGGGGAAGTTTTCATTACGACCAGGGATATTATTATTTCAGGAATATTGGGAGTGACCGTGTTTTATTTGGTGGTGGTCGTAACCTTGATTTTGAAACTGAATTTACCTATGAAAAAGGACTCACCAACCTTGTACAAAACAAACTTGAAAATCTTCTTAAAGAAGTTATTTTACCAGGGCAGAAGTTTGAGGTAGACATGCGATGGAGTGGAACAATGGGAGTTGGCGATGAAAAGAAAACCATTGTTAAATCAATTTCCAGCAATGTGTTTTGCGGTGTAAGAATGGGTGGAATGGGAGTTGCGCTGGGAAGTTTAGTGGGAAAAGAGTTATCGGCACTGGTTTCGGGCTCCTGAATTTTCAGGCACTGAATTAATCTTTTTTACCGGCCTTCAAAAATAATCTTAAGCAAACCTCCTATTATTATTGCAAATCCTATTACAATACCAAGAACTACAAGGAAAATGGCACCAAGCGCAATCCAAAAGGCCGCCAGGAATTCCCAGGTTAAGACGATAACCACAACCAGCACTGCGGTTACAAGCATCCAGCCTAAGTCGGCCAGTAACCCACCTAAATCCGGTTTGCTTTTTGCCTCATAAAAATTTTGTTTCAGAATCATTTTTTTTGCTTTGTGAACAGAAAAAATGTTTTTCTTTTTCACGTATACATAGAACGTTTTTCGTGTTTCTTTTTTTTCGGTAGCCAGTTCTGTTGTTAAAGAGTTTTTCTGAGCAGGCGCATCAGTCAATTCCACCTGCTTTTCTGTTCCAATAATTGGAATGGTCATGCATGAATCGGTCTTAGATATTACAGGAAGAGTTTTGTTAGTGGATGCTTTTACCATTGGCACTTGTTTTTCCTGCACAATTTCATTGCAATGGTTAATGCGCATGTTGGCGTAATGCCTTGACATGTTGCAGGATTGGGTGAGTGTAATTGCACCCATAATCAACAAGTATTTTATACGTGTTTTCATTTTGTTTTTTTTAGTTGATTCATGCTAAAAAGCCACCGCTAATAAACCACAGGAACCAACCAATGGCATAAATAATTGCTCCAATGGCAATCAGGGTGAAACAAAACTGAAGTACTGCCCATGCAAGAAGCAGGGCCTGAAGAAAAGATCCGGTAATAATAATGGCAGCAATAAAGGCAAGCCCCGTAACAATAAGGCCCACGGTTCCCCAATCATCAATGGTCATTTCCTTTTGGGCTGAACCAGGTATACGAAGTTTAATGCGTTTTTTATTTTTTACAAGCGGACTTGTTTTTTTTGAACAGGTATTGGTTGTGGATAATGCTTTTTTGTAAGGGGTTGGTTTGTGTGCTGTTTTTTTCAGGCTTTTTTTCGTTTCGGCATGTGTGTTAGGTACCGATTGAGTTCCCAGGGAATCGCAAGTCTTGATTTCGTTTTCAAAAACAATAGTCTCAATGGTTGGTTTTTCAACCGGGCCTGATGAAGAAGCTTGTTTTGTTGTTGCGGTGAATGGCTCGTCATCATGATCAATGCGCAGGTTTGCGTAATGCTTTGACATGTTGCATGATTGCATGAGAAGAAGGGCCGATGCAGTTGTAATAATAAGTTTCGCAATTGAGTTCATAACATTAAGTTTATGACTCAAAAGTATGCACGCATAACATGGTGCGAAATCGGGTAATTTAAAACTGATTACTACAACTCGCTTTAAAACGAGATAAAATATTGAAAATGAAATATTTGAATTTAAATAAACTGATTATTAAAGGTGTATAAAAGATCAATCTTTAATTTCATCAGGATCCAGTTTATTACCAAATTCATCATAGGCCTCAATGCTGTGGCGCTTGCCCATTACCCATTTTTCTTCTTTTTTAAGCTGTCCATCTTTGTAAAATTCTTTGGCAATACCGTCCTTTACGCCAACTTCTTTTCCTTCTTTTTTTGTAATAACGTATTTGCAATTTGACCGTTCTTTTGCATCGTCAAACCAGGTTTTCCATTCACCCGTTTCAACTCCCATTTTGTAATAAAGCTGTGAGCTCATTTGACCGTTTTGATAATACATATTGATTTCACCATCCTGTACACCGTTAATGTATTTTGCTTCGTATTCAATTTGACCGTTCTCATAATAGGTTTTGAAAAGTCCATTCATTATTCCATCCTTGTATTCAATTTCCTGTTTTATTTTTCCACCGGGGTAATATTCTTTACAAACACCATTTTTTAAATTTCCTTTCCACAACTCTTCCTTTTTTGGTTTGCCGTCTGAATAGAAATAATTGCACGGGCCATCTTTGAATCCACCCTTATACGTCTCTGTCCAGGCCCTTCGTCCATTATCATAAAAATATTCCCACGTTCCTTCCGGATTTCCCAAAACATAGTTTAACTGATATTCTTTAAACTGTTGCCCTTTGTCATTTGGTTTGTAAAGCTTGGTTGATTCACCATCAATTTTACCTTTTACAAATTTTGTTTCCATTTCCATGCTTCCATCTTCGTAGTATGACCTGCATGTTCCCGTAAAGGGTTTTGACGTTTTCATGTGGTACACCATGTCAGCATCCTGGTCGTACTCAAGATCAGAATTGCAGTCTACTTCAAATTCATTTTCCTGGCTTTTATTTTTTTCGTTCGGATTGGTAGTTGTTTTTTCATTGCCTTTTGCAGGCTCAACATACTCCTGTGCAATGGCAGCATGAGTAGTCATTAGGCTAAAGCAAGTAAAAATGATGCTGTACTTTTTCATATGGAAACTTTTTTTAATGGTTATATTCAGTACCAAGCGTAAATAACTCATGCAGCAAGGTATTTCATATGGTATGAATATAACAAGATTCGCGCCACAAAGTTACGCCAAAAACGGCTGTTTTTCAGAACCTTTGTTAACACGTTACGATTTGCCTTTGAACGTTTTGAAGGCAATTACTGATGAAAATTAAAACGAATACCCAAATCCCAGTTCTACCACATCGGCCGTAGCAAAATGTGTATCAAGGGAAAAACCTGCAATAAAACCATTGTCAAAATAGTACCGGGCGGCCACACGGTGGTAAAAAATACCATCATAATCAAGTTGATCATAAAGGTAAATCCCATTCTGTATACTCAGGCATAGCCTGTCAAATGAGAGTCCGTAACCTATTCCAATTCCAGCCCTTATACCCGAAGCCTGCTTTACATCTACTTTGTATTTATTTTTATAGGCCCGTACATAACCGGCATTGTAATTCACATCGGCTATTGCTAAAAAATTTGATTTGACTGAATAATGCCTTCGGTATTGAAAGTGAATGCCTCCAAAACCATATTTTGGACCACCTGAAGGCATGATCTCTTTTACGCCACCAATGGCCATGAGGTCAAAATAATTTTTCTTTTGAAATTCATTAAAAACTTTTTGCTTGTTCTCAACCGGTTGCTGATGGTTGAATTTGTATCCCAAAGAAAAACTAAGTGACGGAATATTAAAACCCATGTTGGGTGTTTTAAAGGCTCCATTTGAGAAATGAATAAAACTTATACCTAAACCAAGGTCTATATACCTGGTTTTCCATTCCGGTTCAAGATTTATGCTGATAGCAGCATTTAAGGGTGATGCAATAGCTGAATTTTTATTGTTTTCAATGCGGTCAAAATATTTAGTAAGGTATCCCAATCCTGCTCCCAAACGTGTGTTTAATTCAAAATGCCTGCGCTTTGCTAAATGCAATTTCATGTAAGGTATTAGCGAAAAAGCCTTACCCATTTGAACAGGATTTCCAAAAGCCATTAATTGCGCGCTCAAACCAACACTGGGAATGCGATATGCCTGATGCCAATTTTTTTTACCAGTCGTAATTTTCTCGGCATAAAGTTCAAATGATGTTGCATGCCCTTCAACAAGGGCAATCATTTTTGTGCTGTGAATGGCCAGGTACCCTAATTGCGTTTTAACACCAATTTCAGGGGAGTTAATTTTTTTTACGCCAAGGGTGTCCTGCGCGTGTAAAACACCCGGGCAAATAAAGGAGCAAATAATTATATAACTTCGTAAAAATAAGGTCATTCCCTAAGTCAAATATACGCCTTTTTACGCAGTACAAAACAAATTAACAGGAGTAAAAAAAACAGGCGGTATTCAGTGAAAACCACTTACATTTAGAAAAAAATTGATCTTTAAACGAAAAAATATGGATGCCGCAAAGGTCCTTGAAGCGCTTAAAAATGTTGTAGAACCCGACCTGAAAAAGGACATTGTAACATTAAACCTGGTTTCAGATGTACAGGTAAACGGTACTGAAATTTCATTTACAGTGAAGCTAAGTAATCCTGCCATGCACAACCGCAAACGCATGGAAGAGGCGTGTAAATTTGCAATTGAACGGGTACATGGAAAAAACTTTAAGGTAACTGTAAATGCAGTTGCTCTTGGAAGTGACCGCGACATTGATCAACGTAAAATTTTGCCGGGTGTAAAAAATATTATTGCCATCGCTTCAGGAAAAGGCGGGGTTGGTAAATCAACCGTAACAGCCAACATTGCAGCTGGCCTTGCAAAAAAAGGTTTCACTGTAGGCCTGGTTGATGCCGATATTTATGGCCCTTCACAACCCATTATGTTTGACCTGCAGTTTGAAAAACCGGCAATGGTAACTGTTGATGGAAAAAACTACATGACGCCAATTGAAAATTACGGTGTCAAAATAATGTCTATTGGTTTTTTTGCCGATTTAAACCAGGCAGTTGTATGGCGCGGTCCTGTTGCTTCGCGTGCCCTTAACCAAATGTTCACTGATTGTTGGTGGGGCCCTTTGGATTATATGCTTATTGATTTACCTCCTGGTACGGGCGATATTCATTTATCATTGGTACAAACATTGCCACTCACAGGTGCGGTTATTGTAAGTACACCGCAAGGTGTTGCGTTGGCCGATGCACGTAAAGGTGTTGCCATGTTTAAAATGGAAAACATCAATATTCCTGTTATTGGCATGATTGAAAATATGGCTTGGTTTACACCTGCCGAACTTCCCGAAAACAAGTATTATATTTTTGGTAAGGACGGTGCAACAAATCTTGCCACTGAGCTTGGCATCCCCTTACTGGGCCAAATTCCCCTGGTTCAAAGCATTCGTGAAAGTGGTGATGTTGGACGCCCGGCTGTGTTGCAGGAAGGCACGCCTGTACAAATTGCATTTGATCTTTTGGTTGCTAATATGCACGAACAGGTGCTTTTACGCAATAAAAACGCCCCTCCTACAAAACCAGTGGAAATTACCAGATAATGTTTACTTTTGAATTATGAGCAGCGATTTAAATACCAGGGTTAACGAAGCAATAAATGAAATACGTCCTTTTTTGATTGCCGATGGTGGCGATATTGAATTGGTTGAAATTACTGCCGATAAAGTAGCCCGGGTAAAATTATTGGGCGCTTGTAAAAGTTGTTCAATGAGTTCCATGACCATTAAAGCAGGGGTTGAAGAGTCTATACGAAAAGCCGCACCTGAAATTTCAGGTGTTGAATCAGTTGTCGAAACGGTTACAGCCTGATTGTACAGCACATTTACATTTTCTTAATTTCTAAAGTAACACCAGATCATTTCGCTCAAATGGTCTAAACAGCAATCAATCTTTATTTTCTTTCATTTTCGAACACATAAACTGTTCAACAGTTCCCCGAAACGTGATTTTTTTAACCGGATATCGCTTGAACCGTGCGCTTTCACTATATTGTTGCCGAATTCAGCATGAATATGAAAAAAATAGTTTTAATGGGTTTTGCGGCCTTAACGACCTCGGCTTTTGCACAGGACGATAAAAGTAAATGGGATGTAAATGCTACCCACGGCCCTTATAAAGACGTGGAATACACCGTTACAGATGGAACGTGGTTAAACCTTGACATTAGTCCCGATGGAAAAACCATTGTATTTGATATGATGGGCGATATTTATGAAATTTCAGCAACAGGAGGCGAAGCAAAATTATTGCGCGGAGGTCGTTCATGGGATGTACAGCCACGGTTTAGCCCTGATGGAAAGAAAATAGTTTTTTGCAGTGATGCCGGTGGTGGTGATAATATCTGGACCATGAAAAATGATGGTTCTGATTCAAAACAAATTACAAAAGAGAATTATCGTTTGTTGAATAACCCGGTTTTTACGGCCGATGGAAATTATATTATAGCGCGTAAACATTTTACATCAACACGTTCATTGGGTGCTGGCGAAATTTGGATGTATCATATTACGGGTGGTGATGGAATTCAATTGACAAAACGCAAAAATGATCAGCAGGATGTTGGCGAGCCTTGCGTGAGTCCTGATGGAAAGTACGTTTATTTCAGTGAAGACATGTATCCCGGTGGATTTTTTCAGTACAATAAGAATCCGAACACCCAAATTTACGTTGTAAGGCGATACAATTTGGAAAAAGGAACCATTGATGAAATAGCGGGTGGCCCGGGCGGTGCATTTCGTCCGCAAATTTCACGCGATGGGAAATATTTGGCATATGTAAAACGCGTTCGCGAAAGAACCTGTTTGTTTATACGTGATCTGGAATCGGGCGAAGAGTGGATGGCGTACGACCGGTTATCAAAAGATCAACAGGAAGCATGGGCAATTTTTGGTGTGTACAGTAACTTTAGTTGGTTCCCCGACAATAAAAACATTGCAATTTGGGCCGATGGACAAATTAAAAAGATAAATGCATTTCAAACAAAAGACGTTCCTATGGGACAGGGAGTTCAAATGGAACAAAACATTCCGTTTAAAGCAACCATCAAGCAAAAAATTGAAGACGCCCTGCATTTCAAACAAAATATTGATGAAAATGAATTTACGGTAAAAATGATTCGCCATACGGTTACTTCGCCTGACGAAAAATTTATTGTTTTCAATGCTGTTGGTTATTTATGGAAAAAGGATTTACCGAATGGCAAACCGGTACGTTTAACAACGTCAACCGATTTTGAGTATGAACCGTGCTTTTCGCCAAAGGGAGAGTCGATGGTATATGTTACCTGGAACGATGAAAACCTGGGAGCAATGTGGAAGTATGATTTTAAAACAGCAAAAGCTGTAAAAATTTCAACGCAAAAAGGAATTTACCGCCAACCAAGGTTTTCACCTGATGGAAAAAAGCTGGTTTATTTTCGCGAAGGCGGAAACGGGAACCAGGGTTATACGTTTACTTTAAATCCGGGTATATACCAATTTGATTTAGCTACATCAAAATCTGAATTGGTGATCAACGAAGGAACCAATCCGCAGTTTTCACCTTCAGGTGATCGTGTGTTTTACATTGCAGGCGATTATCCGAATTTTGAATACAAAAGCTGCAGTTTGACGGGACATGAACCTGCAACGCATTTTACATCCAAATACGCAAATGATTTTGCCATTAGTCCTGATCAAAAATGGGTGGCTTTTCGCGAATTGTACAATATATATGTTGCGGCTTTTCCTAAATCCGGAAAAACCATGGACCTGTCGGCTGATATGGGAACGTCACCAACAACACGGGTAACACGTGATGCAGGAATGTATATGCATTGGAGTGCCGACAGTAAAAACCTGCATTGGATGTTGGGCGAAGAATATTTTACTGTGGCTTTAAACAAACGATTTGCGTTTTTGGAAGGTGCTCCTGATTCAATTCCGCCCGTTGATACAACGGGAATAAAAATAGGGTTAATGATTAAAACGGCTAAGCCCTCGCAAAAAATCGCCTTAAAAGGTGCACGTATTATAACCATGAAGGACGATGAAGTTATTGAAAATGGAGTAGTGGTTATTAACGGGAATAAAATTGAGGAAATAGGAACAATGGAGACAGTTAAAATACCGGCTGATGCAAAAGTGATTGACGTAAGTGGCAAAACCGTTATGCCTGGATTTGTTGATGTGCATGCACATGTGGGGCATTTTTCAGGAAGCCTGAATACACAAAAGCACTGGCCTTATTATGCAAATCTTGCCTATGGTGTTACCACCACCCACGATCCTTCGGCAACTACTGAATATGTGTTTTCTCAAAGCGAACTGGTTAAATCTGGTGCAATAGTAGGGCCGCGTGTATTTTCAACGGGAACTATTTTATACGGTGCTGAAGGTGATTTTAAAGCAGTGATCAATTCAATTGGTGATGCGCGGTCGGCATTGCGTAGAATGAAAGCTGTGGGAGCTTTTTCGGTAAAAAGCTACAATCAACCACGCAGGGAGCAGCGTCAAATGATCATACAGGCAGCACGCGAGTTAAATATGTTGGTTGTGCCTGAAGGAGGTTCTACTTTTTATTACAACATGACACACGTGATGGATGGACATACGGGTGTAGAACATAATATTCCAATGCCTGTTTTGTATAGTGACGTTTTGAATTTTTGGCGTAACAGCAAAAGTGGATATACACCAACCTTAATTGTGGCTTATGGTGCGTTGAACGGTGAAAATTACTGGTACCAGCATACCAATGTGTGGGAAAAAACGCGCATGCTGAGTTTTACGCCTAAAAGTATGATTGATGAACGCTCACGTCACCGCAATGCAGCACCCGAGGCAGAATATGAAAACGGTCATATTTTGGTAAGCCGTTCGTGCAAAGCCTTAAGTGACCAGGGAGTAAAAGTAAATATGGGTGCTCATGGACAAATACAGGGCATTGGTGCACATTGGGAAATTTGGATGTTGCAACAGGGAGGTATGAGTAACCACGATGCCTTGCGTGCTGCAACCATGAATGGTGCTTACTATATTGGGATGGAAGACCAGATTGGCAGCCTTGAAAAAGGGAAATTGGCTGACCTGATTGTGATGGATAAAAATCCGCTTGAGGATATTAAAAATACGGAAACAGTAAAATACACCATGATAAATGGTGTTATGTATGATTGCGATTCAATGAACGAATATGGTACTTCTGACAAAAAGCGTACGCGTTTTTATTGGGAAATGCCCAATGCAGCGGGGTGTACTGAAAGTACCTTGGATGCAAAAGGCCATGGCCATCATTGCAGTTGCGGGAAGTAATCAGGAGTTTAAGTTATAGAAATGTAAGAAAACAGACCAGGTGAGAAAGAACCAATGGATTTTTATTTTGCCATTAACTCTCGTTTTTCTATTTTATAATGCAACACACAAAAAGCAAGCGATTCTCAGCGATATGAAGTTTGCAGAAGGACATTGTGTTGAACTTGATTGTTATAGAAAAAAGCAATGTACAATAATTGCAACTTTTAAGGTAAGAGGTAAAGAATATGAGGCCAGATCTTATTCAAATTTTCGTTACATGCAGGATCTGGATAGAATAAAAGACATAAAATTAAATATTGTTTATCATCGCTTGGATCCAAACGATAGTTACATTTTAATTAGGAAAAGCGATTTTGAAGAATTCGGATTAGAGCTGCCTGATACAAGTGCTTCTGTTTACTACCGGGTTTCAGGTTCAAATCCCGAATAGAAAACCCTATAAATTCTCCACATACCACTTAACCGCTTCTTTTATTCCAGCGTCAAATGAATATTGCGGATTGTAACCAATCAAATTGCGGGCAAGATCAACCGAAGCCTGCGAAAATTTTACATCACCTTTGCGTTCGGGTTGAAATGATGGTTTTATGGTCAACGTTTGATTTTTAAGGTTGCCAATTTCACGAATCAATACATCAATCAATTCACTCACGGTTGTTTCAGTTCCATAAGCCACATTGAACAACTTTGAAAAAGCGTCATTATTTTGAGTAGAGGCTGCACATGCATTGGCGTGCACCACATTTTTTATATAAGTAAAGTCACGTGTTTGTTTTCCATCGCCAAAAATCACAGGCGATTGACCCTTTAAAATGGCTTTGATGAAACGTGGAATAGCAGCTGCATATTCGCCATCAGGATCCTGGTTTTTTCCAAATACATTGAAATAACGTAGCCCAATTACTTCCATGCCAAACAAACGATGATAAACCTGTGCATAATGCTCATTCACCAGTTTGGTAACTGCGTAAGGGCTCAAGGGGTTACCTATTTTTTCTTCACGCTTGGGCAATTCAGCCAAATCACCATAAACACTGCTGCTTGAAGCGTAAACAAAACGCTTAATTCCGGCTTCTTTGGTTGCCTGCAGCATGTTTAAAAATCCGGTAATATTAACAGCATTGGTTGTTAAAGGATCAACAATGGAGCGTGGTACCGAACCGCGTGCAGCCTGGTGTAAAACAATTTCACATCCTTTGACTGCGTTTACACATGCATCGTAATCGCGTATATCGCCTTCAATAAATGTAAAATCAGGATTTTTTAAAAAGGGCTCAATGTTGATTTTTTTACCTGAGCTTAAATTGTCGAAGCAAACAACTGAATTGTTTTGTAAAAAATATTCGCAAAGGTTTGAACCAATAAAGCCTGCACCACCAGTAATGAGTATTTTTTTTTCCGACAACATGATGGCCCTAAAATACAAAAGAAATGGGTTGGTACAGAACCTGTGCCTGGAGTAATGAAAAAAAGAGTGTTAATTGATAATGATGGTGTCCATCCGCCTTTTAGCCGAGTTTTTCAGCAACATACTGCTTACAATGGACAAAACCACAAACGAAAGGAAGAAGTAAAGCCCAATCAATACATTGGTTTCACTTTGAACCCCGGCTGCCATGTTTTGAATAGACAGGTAGGCAAGGAAGAATGACACAACATATACATCGGCCATACTCCACTTTCCAAGGTACTGGATAAAAAAATCAGCCACTTTATTTTCGCTTTTCGGAACAAAAAACTGGTACAGTGAAAGCGAAAGTTTAAGAAGCGGGGTAATAACACTGAATAGCAAAATAATGGATCCAACAAGTATGTTGTCATGAGTAAACAGCAGGTAAATAACATCTACCACTGATTTATTCTGATAAAAGAAGTACATGCGTCCCTGGAATTTTGTGCTAAGGTCAACATGTTTGTCAATATAAGGCACGTCAAATTCAATTGGAATGTTCAACAGGTCACTGAAGAAACCAATTTCAAGCATAGGAACCGTAATGCCTACGGCAAGAAATACAAAGGCAATTATAGTCAGTGAAAAGGATAGGTAGCGGCACAATAAAGTGGCACCACGGTACAGGAACAATGTCACTAAAAAGTAAAAGAGCGATAATCCCACCAGCAACCAGCCATAAAAAACGGCTTCGGTATAAAATGTTTGTGCTTCACTTTCTGCTTCGGCCCCTTTTTCAACGTTGCTCCTGTCAAATAAATTTCCAAGATTGAATTTATCACCCAACCACTCTTTCCAATCGGTTAAACGTTGTTTACTGTCCAGTACTTTTGCCTGTTCGGTTCTTTGTTTTTTAAACTCAGTGCCGTTCACATAAATGTTCCATGCAAGAAATGAAGATACTACCAGGTATATGGCAGTCATAATAATAAGGGCAATTTTTCTTGGCTTCAGCGATTTCATGCAGGTATAAAAGTAGATATAAGTACGAAAAGGTGTTTTGTGTGTTGGGGTTTATTGTGATAAAATTTGTTAAGGGTGTATTAAAAATCAGAACGCTGATTACACTGATAGTCATGACACCCACTGGATTGGTAAAGATAAGTTGACGGGAAATAAAGTTGTCTCAGGCTTATTGCTCTTTATGCGAAACCTGGTAGCCCATGCAAAGCCAACAAGAGTCCATAATGATAACGTAGAACAATTCTAATGCTTAATCTCTTTCCACTTCACCAGGTCGCGTATCACCACACTTGCACAGGCCCCGCCAAAAGCAGCAGGTAAATAGCTCATGGTTCCATAAGCCGATTTTTTAAAATTATTCCCATCGGTCATCATCAATGAGTTTGGTGGTGCCTGTTCAGGTGAAAAAACAGTTTGTATGCCTTTGTAAATTTTTGCTTTTTTCAAACGTTTCCTAACGTAATAAGCCAGGGCATCGTTATAGGTTTTTGAAATATCAACTACCCGTATTTGGGTTGGATCCATTTTACCGCCTGCTCCCATTGAGCTCACAACAGGAATGCCGTTGAAAAAACAGGTTGAGAGGATGGTGATTTTAGGCGTAATACTATCAATGCAATCAATCACGTAATCAAATTCATTTTCCAATACCAACGCTTTCGATTCTTTCACACGTAAAAATTCATTCTTAACGGTCAATTCAATTTCAGGATTGATTTCTCGTATGCGTTGCGCCATCCATTCCACTTTGCTTACACCATGAGTGGTTGCAAGGGCTGGTAACTGCCGGTTCCTGTTGGTTGGGTCCACCACGTCACCATCCACAATGGTCATTTTACCCACACCTGCGCGTGCAATAAATTCAGCCGCAAATGATCCAACACCACCCATTCCCACAACAAGTACATTTGATTTCATGAGGATATTCAACGACTCCTCTCCAATAAGTAATTTGGTGCGCCCAAGCCAGGCAGTTTCCTTCATCATGCGATAAAAGTATTAAAATTTTTGTGTTGTATATTTACCAGCTCCTCAAATTTCAAGGACAACAAATCGCAGGCTGCATTGTATATATTATAAATGCCCTTTTCCGAGTTGTCAGTTTCCAGAAAAAAACGGTCGGTTGGTACTGATTTTATAAGTGAAGCCGCTGGCGATTTTTTTTGCATAATGTGTTCTCCAAACGAAACCATGTATCCTTCCTGTAGAATTTTTTCCAGGATGGTATAACGGCTGTTGAATCCATGAAAAACAGCTTTTTTGATACCTGATCGCTTCAGTATTTCAGCGCAATCAAAATGTGATTTCACGGCATGAATCACAATTGGTTTATTTAATTTAACCGCCAGTTCGCACTGGTATTCGAAAACAGCTTGCTGTAATTTAAGATCGTTTACGCAAATTTTATCAATGCCACATTCACCAATGGCTATGCAGGCCGGGTCAAGTGCAATTTTTTCAATTTCTTTTTTTCGTTCATCCAATTCGGTCAGGTACCAGGGATGAATTCCTGCCGTAAAGTGTTTGGTATACTGGGGTATGGTTTCATTCTTTACAACCAGGTTAAATACCTGTATGTAATTTGAGTTCCATATACGATGCGTATGAAAATCGATGGGGTACATGCTAAAATTCCATTCGTGCCATTGGCACATCGGTTAGTGAACCGGTTTGATTTTTTAGATATTTAAAATACCCGGTAATGGCAATCATGGCGGCATTGTCGGTACAAAATTCAAATTCAGGTATAAAACAATTCCAGTTGTTTTTTTCAGCACGTGCCTTCAAGCCATTTCGCAAATAGGAATTGGCCGAAACACCACCGGCAATGCATACATCTTTTACGTTTAATTTTTTTGCTGCTTTTTCAAACTGGTCCAACAATATTTTTACAATGGTATGCTGTATGGATGCGCACAAATCGGCTTTATTTTCTTCAATGAAATTTGGATTTTCCTTCACCTTTTTTTGAATAAAATAAAGGAACGAGGTTTTAAGGCCGCTAAAGCTGAAATCAAAGCCATTTGCCTTTGGTTCGGCAAAACTGAAGGCATTTATGTTGCCATTAACAGCCAATTTGTCAATAAGTGGTCCGCCAGGGTAGGGAAGTCCCAGAATTTTGGCGCATTTATCAAAGGCTTCGCCCGCGGCATCGTCAATTGTCTGGCCAATTATTTCCATTTCTAAATGGTCTTTTACCAATACAAGTTGGGTATGTCCGCCTGAAACGGTCAAACACAAAAAAGGGAAAGAAGGCACTGCCTGGTCAGGCGTTTTTTTGATGAAATGTGCCAGTATATGCGCCTGCATGTGGTTGACCGGAATGAGGGGAATACCCAGGCTCATGGCCATTGATTTTGCCACTGCACTCCCCACCATGAGAGCGCCCATAAGGCCTGGTCCCTGCGTATAGGCAATGGCCGTTAACTGGCTTTTATCCAATTTAGCATCTTTTAACGCAGTGTCTATTACGGGTATTACATTGGCCTGGTGTGCTCTTGAGGCCAGTTCGGGAACCACTCCGCCAAAAGTTTGGTGTATTGTTTGATTGGCTATACGGTTGGAGCGTATATGGTCGTTTATGACTATAGCAGCCGAGGTTTCATCGCAGGATGACTCGATGCCTAGAATCACAATATCCGTATATTTGTTTATAATAGCCAAAGACTGTACATATTAAACTGACCGGCAAGATAGTAAAGATTTTGATGAGGACACTCGGAGTAACGATAGATATCGTTATTGGCCTCATTATTGTGCTTGCTTTTGCCATTAAATTTTATGGTTTTCAAACCTACCTGGCCCAAATTCTTGCTGGTTACATGTCAGGTGAGCTCAACGCTAAGGTCTCCATTGAACGGGTGGAAATTGATTTGCTAAAGCGCGTTGAATTAAAGGGCTTGCTTGTAAAGGACCTTCGGAACGATACAATTTTATATGCTCCCAGCATGAAATGTGTGTTGCAAAATTATTCCGTACGCAAACGCTATATTCAGCTAAATGAAATTACACTTACAGGGCCACGCATTAAAATTGCCAAGTACAAAGGTGAAAAGGACTTAAACTTCCAGTTCATTGCCGATTATTTTGATGACGGGCCAAGTGATCCAAATAAAAAATCAAAGCCATGGAAAATAAGTTGCAGCAGGATAAAAGTAAAAGGCGGAAATTTCTCAATGGACAATTTCAACAAAACCTACAGCAAGTTTGGTGTTGATTTTGACCACCTGGGTTTATTTCCTTTGAATGTAAATCTTAGCGAGTTTAAAAATTATGGCGATACTACATCGCTTACCATCCGAAATCTTTCGCTTATTGAAAAAAGCGGTTTTATTTTGGATACACTCAACTCGAAATTAAAAGTCACGCCATCATCTCTTACGTTTTCACCCCTTCGCATGAAAACTCCATATTCTGTCATCAAGTCGCCTTACCTTACTTTTAGTTTTAACGACTTTGAAGACTTTGATGATTTTGAAGCGAAAGTAAGAATGTCGTCATTTATTTCGGCCACAACATTAAACCTTGGTGATTTATCCTATTTCGCACATGAGTTGCAAGGGGCCGATCAAAACATACTCCTGAATGGGAAGTTTGAAGGAACAGTTGATGATTTTGAAGCAACGCGGTTTACGTTTGGGTACACACCAAATACCATGATCATTGGTGATTTTCGCATCAAAGACATTACACACATTAAAAAAGCATATTTTGATTTACAGATAAAAAAATTAAAAGCATCGCAAAAGGATCTTGCCCAGTTTAAAATTCCGCCATACGGCAAAGAAGATTACCTTGACTTGCCCGATGAAGTGCGGAACCTTGGTGATATTGATTATGTGGGTAAATTTAAAGGAACCTTGGACGAATTCAGCACAAGCGGAAATTTATTGAGCAGCATTGGCAGCGCTACTACCGATTTGAATTATAAAGTGAATCCTGAAACCAAGCAATACGCGGTGAATGGAAAAATAAACCTGCGTGAGTTCAATGTAGGAACCTTGCTGGACGACAATAGCCTTGGTAAAATGACCAGTACAATTGATTTGACCGCTTCGGGACGTGATTTTAAAAAGACCATGAACGTGAATGTGAAGGCCGATGTGCAATCACTTGTGTACAATGATTATGCGTATCACAACACAATAGTAAATGGTAAAATCAGGAATGAAACATTTATAGGAAACTTTAAAATACGTGATCCGAACATTAGCCTTGATTACGATGGTTATTTTGATTATGGGCGAAGGGTAAAAGGTAAAATGGTGCCGGTATATGACTTTACTGCAACCGTTAGCAATGCGTACATAACCCGTTTAAATTTTGGTAACAGAGATGAGTCGGCAAAAGTTTCATTTGAGATCAGGACCACTGGTCAGGGTATTAATCCTGATGACTTAAGGGGAACAGTAAACGTGAGAGACATTGTTTTTGTGGAAAAAGACGTAGCGTATGATTTCAATAATTTGCGCATTAAAGCCGAAGAATTAACCGACTCCACCAAAAAATTAAGCCTGAAGTCAGAAGTAGCTACCGTGAACATTGAAGGAATTTTCAATTTTAAAGAATTGCCAAATGTATTTGTTGGGATTTTATCAAAAGCAGTTCCTTCCATGTTTGACAACCGCGTGGTGAAAGTAGATTCATACGAAAAGTTTGAGTATAAAATTGAAATACTTGATTTTACCAAAATTCAAAAACTGTTTATACCGGAATTGGAATTGTCAAGAAACATTGTGTTTGATGGGCGTTTTGATTCGCGCCAGGACATCTTCAAATTCCAGGGCAAGAATATTGCCAGGCTTAAGTATGGCGACCAATATCTTGAAGACTTAAAAATAATTTCAAAAAACAATGGTGATTTCCTGAGCACAGATATAAAGGCGCAAAATTTTTTCATCAATGATAGCATACAACTTCAAAACTTCAGGTTGGAAATGCAGGCCTTTAACAACAATACCGAGTCACACATTACCTGGAAAAACAAACCTACTGGAAATTCTGGTGACTTAACTGTACTTGGAACAATTGTAAGCCATGACAACTTTAATTTCACACTTCAGCCATCAGAAATTAAAATAGCTCAGGGAACCTGGAAAAACGAAAATCCTGCAAAAATTGAAATTGATTCAACAACCATACGTGTTAGCGACTTTGACGCGCGCAATGGTGCACAGTCCATTTCCATTGATGGTGTAATTTCAAAAAGCGAACAGGATCAACTTGTGGCATCGCTATGCAATTTTAAATTGGAAACAATTACACCATTGCTTATTGGCCAGGACTTGTCGTTTAAGGGTGATGTAAACGGTAACATTGTTTTAGGTAATGTTTATACCAGGCCCGATTTTGTGAACTCAATAGCCATTGATTCGTTTTTTGTAAACAACCAGTGGGTAGGTGATTTTAGTGCTACCAATTATTACGAAAAGGGAAGTGACCGTGTTGTAACCGTTGGTGAATTATCGCGTAAAGGAATCCCAAGTTTAGATGTGAAGGGAAATTACTATCTTGACAGGAAAGAAAATAACTTTGATTACAGAATATTGTTCAAGGGAACAAACCTGGCATTTCTGAACGGGTTTTTACCGCCTGACATTGTTTCCAATTTCCAAAGCCTTGCTGATGGCGAAATTAAATTGACAGGTAGTCCAGATGAACCGCAATTCAACGGAAAATTAAAAATACACAACGGTTCCATTAAAGTGACCATGCTCAATACATCGTATTTCCTGGAAAACGGGGAGATTGAAGTAATGCCCGATATGATTGCTTTAAACAAGTTGACCATACAGGATGTGCGTGGAAATGGTGGTACGGTAAACGGAACCTATAACCATAAAAATTTTACCAATGGTGACTATGCCTTTGACCTTAACTTTAATAAGATGTTATGCCTGAATACAACCGAGGACATGAATGAAATTTATTATGGAAAAGCCTACGCAAGCGGAACAGCCAGTATACAAGGTTACGGTGACAAAATAGATGTTGTAATAGATGCCAAGACCGAAAAAAACACCAAATTAACTATGCCAATGTATGGAGTAGGTGATGTGACTGTGGGCGATTTCGTGATTTTTGAAAGTGATAAAGACACATCAAATTCTGAGAAGAAAATAAATTTGGACGGTATTACCATGACATTTGACTTCAGGGTTACACCCGAGGCAGAGATCAACATTGTATTTGATAAATTAAGCGGGGCCCAATTGAAGGCGCGGGGTGCGGGCGATATAAAAATGGAAATTACTCCTCTTGGCGACTTCCTTATGAACGGTACGTATGAAGTTGATAACCCAAGTACGTATAAATTGGCCATGCAGTCAATTATAAATAAAAACTTTATTGTGGCCAAAGGAGGAACAATCAAGTGGTACGGAGATCCGCTAAACGCTGAAATTGATATTACAGCTGTTTATCCTGTTAAGGCAAGTGTATTTGACATTATGCCGGTTGACATACAAAGCAGTTACCGCAAAAATATGGACGTGAAAGTTGAGATACAATTAAAAAATTCATTGTTCAAACCCGATTTTGTTTTTGATATCAATATTCCCAAAGCCGATGAAAATGTACGGGCCGCATTGGCCAGTGTAAAAAGCACCAACCAGGAATTGTTCAGGCAAAGCATGTCGTTACTGCTTATTAATAAATTTTTGACACCTGCAAATGCAATTGGTACAACAGCAGCCAATACAGGAGCTTCAAGCGCGGCCAATTATTCAAGTGAATTATTAACTAACCAGCTGAATTCATTGTTGTCGCAAATTTCAAAAGATTATGACATTGGTATAAACTATAAACCAGGCGATGAAATTACAGGAACCGAAGTGGCATTGGCACTTTCAACGCAAACCCTGAACGGGCGACTAAACATAAGCACCAATGTAGGAGTAAGCAGTTCGGCTGCGGCTGCAGCAAACCAAAGTCAAAACTCCCTGATTGGTGATTTTAACATTGAGTATTTATTGACTGAAGACGGAAACATACGGGTGCGCGGGTACAATGAATCAAATGCATTTGACATCACCAATTCGCAGCAGGCACCATACACACAAGGCATGGCTATATTCTACCAAAAGGATTTTGATAATTCAAAGCAATTGCGTATGCTTCAAAAATTTCTGAATATTTTCAGGCCGGCCAGCCGCGACTGGAAAGACACCGCCAGGAAAAAGAAGAGCCGCAAGGAAAGAAAAAAAGAACGTGAAGAGCCCATTGATGTTGAACCTGACAGCACCGTTCCCGATGAAATGTTAAACGGGTCAAATTAATTTGTTTTCGATTGACAGACCATAAAAAATACATGCAACGCTGCCTCGAACTGGCGCAAAGAGGATTGGGAACAACGCGTGCCAATCCCATGGTTGGGTGTGTTGTGGTAAAAGACAACAAAATTATTGCAGAAGGATTTCATAGGTATTATGGAGGCCCGCATGCCGAGGTGGAGGCACTTGCAAAAACCGAAGCTGAAACCATGAGCAAACAGGAAAAACCTGACCTGGCAGAAGCAACCGTTTACGTTAGTTTGGAGCCGTGCTCGCATTATGGAAAAACACCGCCATGCGCTGACTTACTTATTGCGCAAGGTGTAAAACATGTTGTTATTGCCTCGGTTGATCCCAATCCACTTGTTGCCGGAAAAGGTGTAGAAGCGCTAAAATCAGAAGGCGTAAAAGTAGAGCAGGGAATTCTTGATGCCGAAAACCGCGAACTCAATAAACGTTTTTTTACATTCCATGAAAAACAACGTCCGTATATCATTTTGAAATGGGCGCAGAGTGAAGACGGGTACATTGCACCGGTGCATGAAGGTAATTATAAATTAACAGGAAGTATGGCCAATACGTTGGTGCATCAATGGCGCGCCCAGGAAATGGGAATTTTGGTTGGTAGAAAAACCATTGACAAAGATAACCCACTGTTAACTGTTCGCCATGTTTCGGGTACAAACCCGGTGCGTGTCGTATTTGATCCGCAATGCAAGTTAAATACGGAACACAATGTATTTAATGCCGATGCGCCCACAATTATTTTCAATACACTTAAAGCATTGGATGAAAAAAATGTGCAATGGGTAAAAGTAAGCGAAACGGATTTTTTAAACCAAGTCATGATGGTCATGCATAATCAAAAAATAATTTCAGTATTGGTTGAAGGTGGAACAGAAACGCTTCGCCAGTTTATTGAAGCAGGATTATGGGACGAAGCGCGTATTTTTACAAGCCCCAAAAAAATAGGTGACGGAATATTAGCCCCAGCCATAAAAGGTAAGCAAAAATCAATGGATTGCATAGGAGAAGATAAACTAACCATTTTACTTCCCAATTCATGATTTATGTCATTGCATGCATACTTTGTTCTTCGGTACTTTATATTATTTTTAAAGCATTCGAGATTTTTAAAATTGATTTACTTCAGGCAATTGTAGTAAATTACATTGTTGCATCAGCGCTTGGCTTTGTCATTGCAGTAAATTATTACAACCCGGCAACTTACCAACCCGTATTTTCAAGCCCCTGGTGGCCGTATGCCATATTAATTGGACTCATGTTTATCAGCATTTTTAATCTAATGGGTATAAGCTCGCAAAAGTCAGGGGTTTCAGTTACATCAGTGGCCAATAAGATGAGTGTTGTACTACCGGTTATATTTGGTTTTGCATTTCTGCAGGAAAAAATAACAGGACTTAGGATAGCAGGAATTCTATTGGCATTGGTTGCACTGTACTTTGTTACCCGAAAGCCAAAAGACAAACAAGGTTCATTGTTATTTCCAGTCATTATTTTTTTTGCAAGTGGTGTATTGGATATTATACTGGGATATTGTTCAGGAAAATATGTTTACCGCGAAAATACATTCCAGTTTACGGCTTGCCTGTTTATGTTTGCGGCTTTTTTTGGGTCAGTTTATCTTACCATACAGGTTATTGGTGGTAAACAAAAAATAAAATCAAGGAACATACTTGCAGGCATTATTCTGGGTATACCCAACTTTGGAAGCATTGTGTTTGTGTTTAAAGGGCTGTCGGCTACCGGATGGGATGTAAGTGTCTTTTATCCGGTATTAAACATGGGAACGGTATTGGTTGCTGCTTTGCTGGCGTTTGTTTTTTTTAAGGAGAAACTTTCTTTAATTAACCTGGCTGGTGTAGGAGTGGCTATACTGGCAATTTACCTGATGGCCTTTGTATGACTTCTTCGTATAAAACAATACAGGAACCGGTAAGGGATTTGTTTAAAGAAAAAGCAAGTAAATTTCATGCACTTGCGTACCCGGTTTCGTCAGAAGAAGAAGTAAAAGAAATACTGGATGCGGTAAAAAAAGAATTTTATGATAGCAGGCACGTTTGTTATGCCTATGTGCTTGGTGCAGGCAAAGAAATTTTCAGGGTAAATGATGCTGGTGAACCATCCAATACAGCAGGGAAACCCATTCTTGGACAAATAACCGCTTTTGATTTAACCAACGTTCTTGTTATTGTAGTGCGTTATTTTGGTGGAACAAAACTAGGCGTTGGCGGACTCATACAGGCCTATAAAACTTCAGCACAAATGGTATTGGGTAAATCACACATCATTGAAAAAAACGTAACAAAAAGGTTTGTCGTAGAATCAACGTATGAAAACCTGTCATTGATCTTAAAAAGTATAAAATCGGCAAAAGGAAATATTATTGCCAATGAGCAGACGGAATTGTGCAAAGTTACCTGTGAAATTCCGGTTTTATGTGTTGAACAATTTAAAAATGAAGTTTCATTGAAAATACTATCGCTAAAATGAAAAAAGATATAGAATCGCGTTCAGCTATTGAAACAATGGTTCGTAAACAATATGACTTATTGTTGTCAAACGCGGTTACGAAACCCATATTTGAAGGACTGGACCTTGAACACCACTTGCCAAATATTTTTGATTTTTGGGAAATGGTTGTATTGCATACGCCAATGGTGTATACACGCAATGCATTTTTACCACATACCAAACTGAATTTGAAAAAAGAACATTTTGATGCATGGATTGAGTGTATTACAAAAGCAGTTGATGAAAATTTTGAAGGTCCCAATTCAAAAAAGGTAATTGATCACGCTAAACTGATGGCGGTTATTTTTAAATCAAAAATGAATATCAGTTAGTTTTTGCCGCAAACGCTTTGGGTTCAACCACATTTTAATGTGTTATCCAGCTTGCATCCAAATTCAATTGCAACTAACAACAAAGATCCGGGAACCACTGTTCATTTCCTTTTCATAACCTGCCAATTTTTTTTGCCCGGGCCCGTTTCAGGTATGCTTTCAATACCTATATTTGTTTATAATAATTCTAAATAAGGAATGGTAACAGTCATTATAGCCGATAGTAACGAACTGATTAGAGAGGGCTTAAAGGCTATTATGGGTCGTGAAAAAGAGATTAAAGTGTTGGCTGAATGTACTGACCGCGAGCATCTTTTGTCGGCCATAACCCGTGAACAGCCCCAGGTTGTAATCATTGATTTTTCAAGTCCGGGCTTTAGTGTTGATGTTATTTTAGAGATCAAAAGGGTATATCCTGACATTCATTTTGTGGCAGTTACGTTTTTACCAACGGGCAATGCCATCATCAGTGCAATTAAAGCCGGTATTACATCGTACGTTAAAAAGGATTGTGACATTGCTGAAATTCTTGACTCGGTATACGAATCGGCCAAGGGAAATAAATTCTTTTGCGGATCAATTCTGGAGAAAATCAAAGCTGAGTCTATTGACATTAATAAAGGAGAGTTTAAATCACTTGCCTGCGCACCGGTTGCCATAACTGAACGCGAGCTGGAAATTATTACGCTTATAGCTGAAGGATTTACCAATCAGGAAATAGCAGAAAAACTTTTCCTGAGTACCCATACGGTAAATACACATCGCAAAAACATCATGTCTAAATTAGGTGTTACCAATACAGCAGGCATTGTGATGTATGCCGTAAAGTGTAACCTGGTTAGTCCAAACAAATATTTATTTGCTGCCCAATAATGCAGTTTCCTGTTTACCGAAAATACGCCAACCTAAAATCGTTTTTTATCATTACCTCTGACAAAACCTGGACAGAGTATAAGCAGGTTGGTAAACGTTTCGAGAAGCATGAATTCATTGCCACACAATATCCTGAAATGCTTTTTATACAGGACCTGCTTAAAAAAATTGAAGGCGTCCTTGAGTCAGACGCCTTCGAAATATCGCAATTAAATTTTTCTTAAGGAATTAATTCCCCCTGGCAATTTGCACGGTTCCGTGGTGGTTAGCCGGTGTACTTCCATCGGTAAGTGTTACAACGTAAAAATAAACTCCGTCTGACACATCACCACCATCCCAGTTGTTCTGGTAAGCTGGATTTTCATACATCAATTGCCCCCAGCGGTTATAAACCTGTACCGCAGTGTTTGGATGTTTTTCAAGGTTGGTAATTATCCAAAACTCGTTGTATCCATCACCATTTGGTGTCATGATATTTGGTACGGTAATATCGCAGGCTTCAATTACCACGGTTGAAGTATCTGAATCGGTACTTCCGCAAACGTCTACTACGGTAATTACATAACTTTGTGTTGTCAGGTCGGTAGTTGTAAGTTCTGATGCATTTGAAATAGGGACGCCACCTTCTGTCCATGTATAAACGGTACTTCCGTTGCTGTTTGCAACAATGGGAACAAGTGTAACCGATCCATCCTGTATACAAAGTGTGTCGCTTGATATTGAAACTTCAATTTGCGTTGGTATACGAACGTCAACCGTAACAGGAACAACCGTAGTTTCACCACAAACATCAGTAATGGTAACGGTATAATTTGTTGTGGCAAATGGTGAATAAGTTGCGCTTGAGCCCGTTCCTCCGCCAGCTGACCAGTTGTAACTGTAAGGCGCTGCACCGCCACTTATATGTGATGGAGAAAGTGTAATAGCATCACCAGGACAGTATGTGTCATACGGACCAAGGCTCCAGCTATGCGGAATGGATGAAGCGTTTACAGTAATGTTCAATGTAACATCATTTCCACAAACATCGGTAATGGTTAGGTTGTATGTTGTAGTTGTGCCAGGGCTTACAAAATGCGAAGAATCTGTTTCACCTGTATTCCAGTCATAGGTAAATGGCGCTGTACCCCCACTTACCCAGGTGGCTCCAATTTCTACTGAGTCAGGGCAAACAATGGTATAATTTGTAGATGTCCATAGCGGAGGAATTGAACCGGCAACATCAACATGCATGGTGTCTGAATCGGTGGTGCCGCATGGCCCGTTCACCACTAAAATAATATCCTGTGTAACAGTAATGGTTGGGCTTGTGCTTGATCCCGTACCTCCGGTGCTCCAGGAATATGTATAAGGCGTATAACCACCGGTAACGGTTGATGTCAATGGAACTGCACCACCTGCACACGCTAAATTTGTATCGGGGCCTATGTCCACAACCATTGGCACAAGGTCAATGATATAAACAGTTGCCGTACTTGGAATAGTATCGCCACATGAATTGATGTTGTAAATGGTAATAACAAGTGAGTCTACTGTTTCAGCAACACCGTCAGCAACCGCAAGGAATGAAAAGCTTACGGTGTCTTCACCCGGTAAAAACGTAATGGTTGAATCAATAACCGGTGTATAATCAACCCCATTAACAGCATTACCCGATACATCAACCGAAATGGTTAGCGTATCTCCGGTAGCAGAAACTGGTCGGGTAAATGTATACGTTCCTCCCTGTAAGCAACCTTCCATAATGGTATTTGTTCCTGATGTGGTAACAAGATCAACGTCTACTCCATCTGAAGAAAAGCTTCCTGCTTCCAAAAACACACCTGAGTCCAACGCTGCATCACCGGCATCAGAAATGGCTAATTTAATGTGGTAAGTCTCGCCACAATTAACTGCTGCTTCTGCTGTCATAATCACGGTAAAACCATCATACTGTATGTGCAGGTTTACTAATGGGGTTGTACCTGTTCCGTTATCAACGTAATAAATGGCATTGGTAACATTGTTGATTGTATTAATTGAAATGGGTGTTGTGGTTGATGGAACCGTTGCAAGGTTAATTCCGCCCAGCGAGAATGGACCAGATATACCAGGGCCACTTAAAAAGAATCCGAATACATCGTTATATCCACTGCCTACCCATTCAAGATATTCTTCTGAACCAAAAACATATTTAAAACGAATTGAATCCCCTGCAGGAACGAAGTCAAATTCCAAAACAGCCTGGTCAAATAAGGGCAACCCGCTCAAATCATTGAGGTCAACATCACTACCGCCACCACCTGTTGATCCCATGGTTAAACCACCGCTATTGTTATTACCGTCAGCCAATTGTGCGTCACCGGTTGCAATTATCACACCGTGGCTAAGTCCAATACTTGAAGTACCTGTAAATTCGCCAACACTTTGATGAGGACTTGATGCCAAAGCTGTTGAACCGTTAAACTTTACATTTGAAATGGTAACACCGCCACCTACAAGCACGTTTGATACAAGGTCGGCAGGACTTTGAGTTGTATTATCTACCGTAATCTGCGCTTTTGTCAATGATAAATTCAACAAAAACAGGGCAGAAAGTGTGAAAATTTTATTCATAACCGGGTTAATTTGAGTGTATAAATGACGTGGCCGCGCGCTTATAAGTTGCATGCTTTTTCATTCTGCGATTAAAAATAGAATTAATTCGGATATTTGCGCCTTCCCATGTTATTATTTTCACATATTTGCACACGAAATCATCAAAACTCATGAGCAACGTAAATACGTTTATTTCAGAAAACAAGGAGCGATTTGTCAATGAACTCCTTGACCTGTTACGCATTCCTTCGGTTAGTGCCGACCCAAAATTCAAAAACGATGTTTTAAAAACAGCCGAGGAAGTAAAAAAGCGTCTTATTGAGGCAGGCGTTGATTTTGCTGAATGCAGTCCAACCAATGGAAATCCCATTGTATATGCCGAAAAAATGGTTGATCCTTCAAAACCAACTATTTTGGTTTACGGCCATTATGATGTGCAACCGGCTGACCCGTATGAATTATGGACCTCACCACCGTTTGAACCGGTTATAAAAAACGAAAAAATTTATGCCCGTGGCGCCTGCGATGACAAAGGCCAGGTGTATATGCACGTAAAAGCCTTCGAAGCAATGAACAAAACAGGGAATCTTCCTTGTAATGTAAAATTCATGATTGAAGGTGAAGAGGAAGTGGGTTCTGATAACCTTGGCCCCTGGATTACGGCAAACAAGGCGCGCCTCAAAGCCGATATTATTTTAATTTCCGATACAGCCATTATTGCCAATGATATTCCTTCAATTGATACAGGTCTTCGCGGACTTAGTTATTTAGAAGTTGAAGTAACCGGGCCAAACCGCGACCTTCACTCGGGTGTGTATGGTGGCGCAGTGGCAAACCCAATCAACATACTGTGTAAAATGATTGCAAGTATGCACGATGAAAACAACCACATTACCATTCCCGGTTTTTACGATAAGGTTGAAGAATTAACCGCAGCACAGCGTGCCGAAATGGCAAAAGCACCGTTTAACCTTGATGCGTATAAAAAAGACCTTGCCATTGATGACATTCATGGTGAAAAAGGATACACGACCATGGAAAGAACAGGAGTGCGTCCTACGTTAGATGTAAATGGTATTTGGGGTGGTTATATTGGCGAGGGGGCAAAAACAGTTCTTCCTTCAAAAGCATTTGCAAAAATTTCCATGCGTTTGGTGCCTAATCAGGTTTCTGATGAAATTACCCAATTGTTTCAAAAATATTTTACATCCATTGCACCAAAATCGGTTAAAGTTGAAGTACGTCCGCATCACGGTGGTGAACCTGTAGTGGTTTCAACCGAAAGTGTTGCGTATAAAGCTGCAGCAAAAGCCATGGAGGAAACATTTGGAAAAACACCGGTGCCTACACGTGGTGGTGGAAGCATTCCAATTGTTGCCTTATTCAAATCGGTTTTAGGACTTGACTCGGTATTGTTTGGTTTTGGGTTGGACAGTGATGCCATTCACTCACCAAATGAACATTATGGTTTATTCAATTATTATAAAGGAATTGAAACCATTCCGTTGTTTTACAAGTATTATACTGAGAATAGCGGGAAATAAGCCGTTCTGCGTGAGCGGGTGTGTGATTTGAATAGTGTGTTGTTTGGGCATGAAGTACAAAGAGATTTCACACAACGGAAAACGAGTTAAAACCGTGTTTGGGAATATTTATGAATTCATCGGGTAACTTTTATTCCTGAACACGTTTCATCAATATGATTTTAGCCACACCCGCATAATACGAAAACCTGATCACACCCCTGGAGTACGAAGAACGAACCACAGAGAACCAAAAATGAAACTATATTTTCTATCAATATTACTGCTTTGTATGACCTCCTGTGCCATACAGGACGTTGACCTGGTGAGTATGAATGGTTACCAGTTTTCAGGCATGGACCAAAAGGAAATGAAGTTGACATTACGTGCCACCATCAATAACGAAAACAAGTTCAACATCAAGATCAAAAAAACAAAACTCAAGCTTTCATTAAGCGGCAATGATGGGGGAGAACTCAAACTGGAAACACCCGTTACCCTTGTCAAAAAAGCCGAAAATGAATATGAGTTTGTTATTATTGGCGATTCGCAAAAAATAAAAAGTGCCATTATTGCAGCGGCAATTCCCATTGCCATGAGTGGTAAAGTAAGCATCAGCGTTAAAGGGTGGGTAAAGGGCAAAGTGTTTGGTTTTGGAAAAAAAATTGATGTCGATTACAAGGAGTCGCTTTCCACCAAGGACTTTGGGCTTGGGAAATAATCAATTATAAATGCACAATTAGTGGGCTGCCCCGCGCGGTAGCGCGGCCGGGCTATCGGTTATAGCTTTTGCTTCGCAAAAGGCTATTTACCTCTATCCCTGGCAGAATCCTCCGCCCCTTATTCTTTTTAAAAATGAATATCGTTTGGGCACCTCCTTTAAAAAAGGAGGATGGATTATCGGTTACAATAAAGTTTCTACAGAATTTCTCCGCCCCTTATTCTTTTTAAAAATGAATATCGTTTGAGCACCTCCTTTTAAAAAAGGAGGATGGTTTATCGGTTACAATAAAAAACACTAACCCAATTTCATCACTCCCTGGTAATCTTCTTCACCACTTTACCCGTAGCAGTTTCAATGCGTACAAAGTAAATTCCTTTCATTACCCCACTCAAATCAATGCTTGTTTTAAGTGAGTTGATGGTGCCTGTATAAACTGGTTCGCCCAACACATTCAACACCGTAACTTTTCCTGATTTTAAACCGGTATAGGTTCCGTCAATGGTAAACAAACCGTTGGTCGGATTGGGATAAATGCTTAACAGGTTACTTAAGGTATAATCATTTAATCCCACGGTTGAAATGGTTGTGCACGATGAGGTGTCGCTGCAATCGTTGTTGGTGACAATAACTGCATAAGAGCCGTTTGCTGTTGCTGTGTACGATTGTGATGTAGCGCCAGCAATGGGTAAATTTGAGTTGTTGCAATCAATCCACTGGTAGCTTGCCCCCGAAGCGGTAGCAGTTATGGTAGTTCCTGCAAATGTTGTAGCTGCATTTATATTGGAAACTACAATTGGAAACGAATACGAATCGGTGCCCGTACCGTTGGTTGCATCAAGGGTTACCATAAATGTTCCGGGACCATTGTAACAGGTTGTTGGATTTTGCAAGGTTGATGAAGACGGTGTTCCACCTGCAAATGTCCAGGCCCAACCAGTAGGTGTGCCACTTGACATGTCAGTAAAAGTAACACAATCACTTACGCAAATACTGTCATCAGGCGTTGAGAAGCTTGCAACGGGTGCCATTGCAGGCTCAATGCAACAATTTCCACTGCCTGAAATGCTTTGAGTGCCACTCCAGCAACCGTACTGTGTTTCGTGCGAATAAAGTGAACCTCCAAATTGAGTCACAAAATAATGAACCACCTGGTCAGGTGTATTGCATCCACCGCTTGGTCCTGAAACACATTGGTAGGAACAAATTATATATGGATATCCATCAGGGTCACTCATTGTTGCAGCAGGTATGGTATTAATTGTACTGGTGGCTGTTCCCGGCACACCACTTATGGTTGTTGTGGGTATGGTCATGGAACAATGTGTGCTTGGGCTGCTGTTATAACCCGCATACATGATTTCAACAAGGTTGCTCAAATATGTACCCGATAAATTTATAGTGACTGCTTCATATGAAACTATACCAATTTTAAGGTTTGGAATATTTACATCCACATCAATGTTCAACACACCACCATCATAATTTGAAAAAATGACAATGTTCCCCGAAGGGTTGCAAATTGGTTGTGCAAAAGTAGCTGTTGTGAAAAACACAAGGCTAAATGCTAAAAGTAAATTTCTTTTCATACAGGTTTAATTTGATCCTGTTAAGATAAGCAAATGATTCATTCCTCCGAAAAAGACAATAAAAACATACAAGCCTGCCTTTATTTGTGATTTTTAACCGTTTTTATTTCAAAACCAACCGTTCCTCGTATTTATAATTATTAAGCACTCGGTAACAAGCTATATGGTTAAATTTGTAAAAAAAAACATTCGTCATGCGCATACCTATCTTCATCACCCTTTCGCTCTTTGCAATCAGTTCGCAAGCCCAGTGGAATACTGTTTATAGCGATCCTTCCAAAAACCTGGTTGATATTCAATTTACCAGTGCCGACACAGGTTATGTGCTTGGCGACAATAGCGTCAATGCCTTCCTTTTAAAAACAATTGATGGTGGACTAACGTGGACTGAATTAACGCTTCCACTGTCTTTTGCCAACAGGTTGTATTTTATGAACAATGACCGCGGTTATGTCATAGCAGGTGGTGTACCTGTTAAATTGCTTAAAACAATTGACGGTGGAGTGACATGGACAGGTGAGTTTCTTGACAGCAGTTTTGTGGTCATGGATTTTGGCATGTTTAATGACAGCATGGGCTTTTACATGAACAATGCAGGCCGCTTGCGTCAAATTGTTTCCAGTGGCGATGATTATAGCTATATTGCTGATACGTGCGATGGGAGCGACATTGAAATTACAGATCCATTCACAGGTTATATTGCGGGCAACAATTATGTGCTCAAAACTACCAATAGCGGGGTAAGCTGGAATACCATGCCAACCGGTTTGACAAATGATATTTATCCATTTACTTTTTCGTTTGCTTCTAATTCAAAAGGTTATTTGTCAACCCGGGATGTGAGCGGAATGGGTGAAATATTTATTACAACAAACGGTGCTGTTAGCTGGACACCGGTTTATAATTTTGAAGCGGTTTTTATTGATAGCAGGAACAACAATTGCCTGGCTGTAAACGATACAGGTAAAGTAACCCTGTCGGTCAATAATGGTTCAACATGGCTTGATGAAGGGTTGCCCGTTTCATTTATGGGTATTGAAACATTCAGAACACACGTGAGCCCGGCCAATGAAGCATTTGTCATAAATGGCTATGCAGGACAAATTTTTAAACGTGGTGGTGAATTGGGTGTGGATAATCAGGAAAATGAAATTGCTGTTAATGTTTATCCCAATCCGTTTTCCAACGTGTTAAATGTACGTTTGCCCGAACACCAGGACTTCGAATTTGTGCTTCTTGATGTTTCAGGAAGGGTGCTGTTTACACACAAGAACCAAAATCAACTGGATGTTTCAGGACTTCCTGAAGGCATGTATGCAATGCGCGTTTCAGGCAAAAATTTTTCACAAACCATTCCACTGGCCAAACAATAGGCTTTTTACACCCCGTATTTTCCTTCAGTGGTATCGGTACAGGATGAAAGAACGACCAAGCGTTTGACATCTTTTTGATATTGCCTGTTTAAAATCGTTCCGCCTATTGATCATTGATAATTGTCAATTGATACTTAGTACGCGAGTACCGGACTTAACCATTTCTCAATTTCCTGTTGGGTTTGCTTTTTGCGTTTTGCCATATCCTCAACCTGGTCCTGTTGAATTTGTCCCAAACCAAAATATTTTGATTGTGGATGCGCAAAATACCAGCCGCTAACGCTTGCAGCCGGATACATAGCTAAACTCTCAGTAAGTTTTACGCCACTGTTTTTTTCAGCATCCAGTAATTTAAACAAGGTAATTTTTTCGGTATGATCAGGACATGCAGGGTAACCCGGTGCCGGACGTATGCCTTCGTATTTTTCGGCAATCAAATCATCGTTGGTAAGCGATTCATTTTTTGAATAGCCCCAAAGGTTGGTGCGCACCTCTTTGTGCATGTATTTGGCAAAGGCTTCGGCAAGGCGGTCAGCAAGCGCTTTTAATAAAATGCTGTTGTAATCGTCATGGTCTTTTTCGAATTTCTCAATCCATTTTTCCATTCCCAAACCAGCAGTTACTACAAATCCTCCAATATAATCCTGTAGCCCGGTTTCCTTTGGCGCAACAAAATCGGCCAGGCACATATTATGGGCAGCAGCTGTTTTGGCTGTTTGCTGGCGCAGGTTATGATTAACAGCAATTATTTTGTCGCGGTTGTTGTCAGCATAAATTTCAATGTCATCATGGTTCACAACATTTGCCGGCCATATGCCAACAACCGCCTGTGCGCTTATCCATTTTTCATTCACAATTTTCTTCAACATTTCCAGCGCATCGTTGTATAACTTAGTAGCTTCTTTTCCTACCACTTCATCGTTTAAAATTTTAGGAAAACGACCAGCCAATTCCCAGGTCTGGAAAAAAGGTGTCCAGTCAATAAAGTCAACCAGTTTTGCAAGGTCAAAATTTTCAAATGTTTTGACACCCGTAAAAGCAGGCTTGTAAACATCTTTTTTATTCCATTCAATGGGGAACTTGTTTTTACGGGCATCGTCAAGCGACAAATAATTTTTCGCACCACGGTTTTTGGCGTGGTGGTCGCGTAAACGTTCGTATTCTTTTTTAATGTCTTCTACAAAAGCATCTTTTTTCTCGTTTAGTAAACTACCAACAACGGGTACCGAACGTGATGCATCCAGCACGTGTACCGTTTGTGCATTTGTATAATGTTGTTCCACTTTAACCGCAGTATGTACTTTTGATGTGGTGGCTCCACCAATCAATAACGGAATGGTAAATCCTTCGCGCTGCATTTCTTTGGCAACGTATACCATTTCATCCAGCGAAGGTGTGATTAACCCGCTCAGTCCAATTATGTCTACGTTTTCCTTACGGGCCATTTCCAGAATTTTCTCACACGGAACCATCACGCCCATGTCAACAATCTCGTAATTGTTGCATCCCAACACCACACTCACAATGTTTTTTCCAATATCGTGTACATCGCCTTTTACTGTAGCCATCAATATTTTTCCTTTGGCTTTGGCACCTTTTTCTTTTGAGGCTTCAATAAAGGGTTGCAAATAGGCTACGGCTTTTTTCATCACGCGTGCACTTTTCACCACCTGTGGCAAAAACATTTTTCCGCTTCCAAATAAATCGCCCACCACGTTCATGCCATCCATTAAGGGGCCTTCAATTACCTTGATGGGCTGAATGTATTTAACGCGTGCTTCTTCAATGTCAACATCTATAAAATCAACAATGCCTTTTACCAGCGAGTGGGTGAGGCGTTCTTCAACTGTACCATTTCTCCATTCCTCGTCTTTTACTTCTTTTTTTGCTCCACCTTTTACATTTTCAGCGTAGGCAACCAGTTTCTCGGTTGCATCATCGGTACGGTTCAACAATACATCTTCAATCAATGTTAACAGTTCTTTCGGGATCTCATCATAAACCACCAATTGACTTGGGTTTACAATTCCCATGTCCATGCCTTCTTTTATGGCGTGGAATAAGAATGCACTGTGAATGGCTTCGCGCACGGCATCATTACCACGGAAAGAAAAAGAAACGTTACTAACGCCCCCGCTAACTTTTGCCAGTGGTAAATTTTGTTTTATCCAGCGTGTTGCTTCAAAAAAGTCAAGTGCATTCCTGCGGTGTTCTTCCATGCCGGTTGCTACCGGGAAAATATTTGGATCAAAAATAATGTCCTGTGGTAAGAATTTTACTTTGTCAACCAAAACGCGGTAAGCGCGTTCACAAATTTCAATCCTGCGCTCATACGTATCGGCCTGGCCTTTTTCGTCAAATGCCATTACAATAACAGCCGCACCGTATTTCTTAATTAGCTTAGCATGTTTTATAAATGCGTCTTCTCCTTCTTTGAGTGATATGGAGTTCACAATTCCTTTGCCCTGTATACATTTTAATCCTGCTTCAATTACATGAAATTTTGATGAATCCAACATAATGGGAACACGTGAAATATCAGGTTCGGCTGCAATCAGGTTCAAAAATTTAGTCATGGCTTCAACCGCATCCAACATGCCTTCGTCCATGTTTATATCAATTACCTGTGCACCGCCTTCAACCTGGTCACGTGCAATGGAAAGGGCCTCATCGTATTTTCCATCAATAATTAATTTTGCAAATTTGCGTGAGCCTGTAACGTTGGTTCGTTCACCCACGTTCATAAAATTACTCTCGGGGCGTAAATTAAATGCTTCAAGCCCGCTTAAGCGCAGGTAATTTTCCACAGCGTGTTTTTGCCTTGGTTTTGCTTTGGCCGCATGTTGCGCAATGTGGCGTATGTGATCAGGCGTTGTTCCACAACAACCACCCACTATATTGACAAATCCACCTTCCAAAAAGTCGTGAATCTGGCAAGCCATGTCGTGCGGTGTTTCATCGTACTCGCCAAACTGGTTGGGTAAACCGGCATTTGGATAAGCACTTATGAAGAATGGCGATTTTTCAGAAAGTTCCTGTAAATACGGACGCATGTCTTTTGCTCCCAGTGCACAATTTAAACCAATGCTCAATAAAGGCACGTGCGAAACAGAATTTAAAAATGCTTCAACGGTTTGTCCGCTCAAAATACGACCGCTCTGATCGGTAATTGTTCCCGAAATCATTACCGGTATGCGAGTATTTGTTTCTTCAAAAACAGTTTCAATGGCAAATAAACCTGCTTTTACATTCAGTGTATCGGTAATTGTTTCAAGTAATAATAAATCAACACCGCCTGCAATTAATGCTGTTGCCTGCTCTTTATACGCTGCAACAAGTTCGTCAAATGTAATGGAGCGGAATCCAGGGTCATTTACATTGGGCGACATGGATGACAATTTAGTAGTGGGTCCCATGGCTCCCGCAATAAAACGTGGTTTGTTTGTTTTGTCACCCGGATTTGCCTTGTAAAAATCTTCACGTGCCTCAAGTGCAACTTTTGCCGACAAATAATTGATATCATACACGGCACTTTCCAAATGATAATCGGCTTGCGCAACCCATGTACCGCTAAAGGTGTTTGTTTCTAAAATATCGGCCCCGGCTTCCAGGTATTTGATGTGAATGGCTTTTAAAACATCAGGACGTGTTAGGGCAAGCAAATCGTTATTGCCTTTTAGCGGATGCTTGTGGTCTTTGAATCGCTCCCCGCGAAAATCTTCTTCGGTTAGTTTGTATTGTTGTATCATGGTGCCCATAGCCCCGTCAATGACCAATACACGTTCTTTTAATAAATCTTCAATCTTCATACACTAATTTTAATTCTGTTTTTATTTAGCCACGAATGACACAAATAGCACTAATATGTTATTCGTTTTGAATCCCACATTGTTTCATTTACCAATCAACACAAATAAATTCGAATTTTTATTATTGGTGTCCATTCGTGAAAGAAACGCGTTGTTGTCGTTTATATTCGTGACATTGGTGCGATTCGTGGCGTTCTCTTTTAATTTTTACTCCAAAAAAAAATCCCTTCCGGAGGCCGAAAGAGATTTTATATTTTTAGTTTATATGTTTTAAATCTTTTTCAACCTATCTGTCTCTTTTTATAGAGAACGATGTGGCACCTTCCTCCAATTTCGAATTCGAAATTTCGAATTCGGAATTAATTGGGGTTGCCAAGGCTTCAAAGGGCGTTTTCCCTCCACCTTTCCTGATAGACTATACCCGTTTTTACACGGGGTAAATTGCAAAGAACTGGTGCAAATATACAAAAAATAATCATTGGTTTGTAAATAGGCTGTTTTAAGGTATGTGTAATTGCTTGATAAACAGGCGTGAAAATCTGTGCTTTGCCTTATTTCGTATCTTTACACATGCGATTATTCTTTATTTCACTGCTTTTTTTAAGTTGCTCGGCAACGCCTGACAATGGTACAATGAATGAAAATAAAATAAACTATGTTGCTCTTGGTGATTCCTATACTATTTGTGAAGGCGCCAAAGCAACAGAACAATGGCCAACTATTTTAGCCAGCCATTTAACTGAAAAAGGAATAAAAACCGAAATGGTTGCCAACCCTTCGCGTACCGGTTGGACAACCCAGGATTTAATTGACAATGAATTACCGGTGTTTGATGGCGCAAATGCCGATTTTGTAACACTTTGTATTGGTGTGAATGATTGGGTGCAGGGAGTAGATAAAAAAATATTTGCCAAAAATTTGCAATACATACTTGATCATGTGCAAAAGAAATTAAAAGACAAATCAAAAATCATAGTATTAACCATTCCTGATTTTTCAGCAAGTACGGTTGGGCCCATGTACGCGAATGGCCGTGATATTTCAGCGGGAATAAAAGAATTCAACGATGTGATTTTAGCCGAGGCAAAAAAAAGAAATTTAAAAACCGTTGATTTGTTTGAACCGTCATTGAAAATGAAAACCGATAAATCACTGGAAGCAAGAGATGGCTTACACCCCTCAGCCAAAGAATACGCCATTTGGGAAAAATTGATTTTGCCTGTAGCTACTGAATTGTTGAAATAGATTCACCAAAAAACAGCGATGTTTGATATGTAGTTGTAAATCAGTGTTTCCGGCCTCCTTTTTAAATTCCTTTATGCTGAACCTGCCATTGTACAGCGTGTACTGATATTTAATTATGGGAACGCACGTTAAACTTTCGAATGCACTACTTGTATTTTTGGTAGTCAATTACATTGCTCTTGATTCATTTGCGCAGGAAAAAATTCCGCAGGTCACAATTTATGGCGATGTAAAAAATCATATCACCGATAAGGAAATTGCGGGAGTTACTGTGCAATTAATTTCAAACGGACAACTAATTGAAACAAAAACAAGTTCAACCGGGGGAAAATTCAAATTCAAAAGCGTTGGAATTTTCCAGGATTATAAAGTGGTATTTACCGGGAAAAACCTTGTTTCACGTTTTGTTGAGTTTGAACTTAAAAACATACCAGCTGACAAAACATACGGGGAATGGGACTTTGAATTACCAATGAAAATGGTTGAAAAAAATAAATGCGTTGATTTAACGGTGTTAGAAAGCAGGCGTTCATCGGTTATTAAATTCAATAAGGCAAGTGGAGAATTGGACTTTAACAATGCGGAAATTGTGAGTTATCGAAACGAGCTGGACAGGTTGTTAAAACTGGCAAGTCAAAAAGAGATAACCGAAAACCGTGACAAAAGCAAATATGACTCGCTTATGGCAGCCGGAAACAGTGGGCTTACCGCAGGAAATTTTGATACCGCAATTTATGCATATACCAAAGCGCTTGAAATAAAACAAAATGACAAAACGGCTGCAGCCCAACTTGAACGAGCCCAGGCAATCAAAAAAGAAAACAGTGATGCCAACCGCAAGCTGTACAATTCACTTATAAGCGTGGCAGATAAACTATTTGGCGAAAAAAATTATACTGACGCGAAAGAATACTACCAGCGCGCTAAAACTAATTTTAAATACAATGAGCCATATCCCGTTCAACAAATAACGGCTTGCGAAATGAAGCTTGATTCAAACATGGTGATGACCGAGCCCATTAAGCCAACAGAAAACACGGTTGTACAGGAAAACAGGCCAGGTACAAAAGCGTCAATTTTGCATACAATGAGCAATGATTCGTATGAAAAGGCAAAAAGGTTTATAGCAGTTGAAGAAAATAACCGAAATTTTTATGCAGGCAAAAATGACAAGGATGCGCGGGATTCGTATAACAAGCAACGGCAATTAAATGAAAATAGTTTTTCAATGCTTGCGTCAAGTCAAAACCAGGATGAGTTGCGTTTGAGAAAAATTAATGCCATTGAAGAGCAAAAAACGTTACAGATGGGTAATGTTGATACTGCTGCGCATGCAAAAACTGCGAACAGCCTGTCCAACAACGTTAATGGCCTTGAATATGGGGTGCATGAATGGAAAACACAACGGTTGAATTCAAAAAAGGAAGTAGTTGAAGTGATAACTGAGCGATTGGTTGTAGGTGAGCACAAAGCCGATAAATATATTATGACACGAAACAAATGGGGTGTTGCGTTTTCAAAAAACGGGCAAACCATAGGTGAGCATACATGGAACAAGGAAACAAATTTTGGTTCTATTATTCTTCATGAATAGATTCATGATTCATAATTCATGATTCATGAAGCTGAATAGAATTTGTTCAAAGCTTTATGAAAAGGAATTTCAACGGCCTTATCACAAATTCTATTCAACGTTTTTCAAACGTTGGGCCTTGCTTTCATCCAGTTCTGCCAGGGATGGAAGCGGCACCCCGCAGCTTAAAAAGCGCAGATCATTTGGATTACATCAGGAATATATGCGCTTTTTAGGCGAGGAGTATAGCGCACAGCCCGGCCCTGAACAATTTCAAATCCCTAATTACGAATTTCAAATTCAGGTGAGGGGAGGCAGCCAAATACCCATAGTAATTATTTGAAATACAGTGTTATTTATAAAACTCCCACATGACAATGCCTGCACAAATTGAAATGTTGAGCGAGTGCTTGGTTCCAAATTGAGGTATTTCCACCACGGCATCACTTGCATTTATTACTTCCTGTTCAACACCTTCAACTTCATTGCCAAATACAAGTGCATATTTTTTGGTGCTGTCTTTTTTGAATTTGTCCAACATGATTTTATGTTCGGTTTGCTCAATGCATATTACCGAATAACCTTGTTGCTTTAATTCATTTACGGCATCAAGGGTGGTTTCAAATTTTTTCCAGTTTACAGATTCAGTAGCGCCAAGGGCCGTTTTATGAATTTCGCGGTGAGGTGGAACAGGTGTATACCCGCACAGGTAAATGGCTTCAAAGGCAAAGGCATCAGCGGTTCTGAATATGCTGCCCACGTTGTGGTGACTGCGAATATTGTCCAAAACAACAATTACGGGGCACTTTTCAGCAGCCTTGAACGCCTCAACCGACAGGCGGTTTAATTCACTAAGCTTCAATTTCCTGTTCATAACAGCGGGTTTTTGTTGGTAACATGGCTATGGGGGTGCAAAGCTAAGCCATAAATTAGAATTCCAAAGAAGTCATGTCAAAAATGCTTTTTAGCTTTCAGGCTAGTGGTGTTTTTGAGACGGCTTAAAAGATTTTCCTTCAGTGAGCGTAAAGGTAAAAGAGAAAAAAACAGAGGAAACTCCCCTCATGAAACAATTCAACGGCATTAAGGCCAAGTTTCCTGATGCGTTATTGCTTTTTCGTGTGGGCGATTTTTACGAAACGTTTGGCGAAGATGCTATAAAGGCTTCAAAAATTCTGGGTATTACCCTTACCAAACGCAACAATGGTTCGCAAGGTGAAAATGAATTAGCAGGGTTTCCACATCACTCGCTTGACGTGTATTTGCCAAAACTGGTGCGTGCCGGTTTGCGCGTGGCTGTTTGTGACCAGCTGGAAGATCCAAAAATGGTTAAGGGCATTGTAAAACGCGGGGTTACCGAATTGGTGACACCTGGTGTTTCCTACAATGACAAAGTGCTGGAAAATAAGTTCAACAGTTTTTTGGCAGCCGTTCACATAGGCGAAAAAAACAACGGGGTTTCATTCCTGGATGTGTCAACCGGTGAATTTTTGGTGGCTGAAGGTTCCATTGAATACATTGACAAATTATTGCAAAGCTTTAAGCCCAATGAAGTGTTGTTCCAGAAACAACAGGGCAAAAAATTCAATGAAAGTTTTGGCGATAAATTTTATACGTACAAACTGGATGATTGGGTTTTTAGTTTTGATTACGGATATGAAAAACTAACCAACCAGTTTGCTACACAATCACTCAAAGGGTTTGGTGTTGACCAAATGCACGAAGGTGTAATAGCTGCGGGGGTTGTATTGCATTATCTTTTTGAAACGCAACACGACAAAGTTTCGCACATTACTAACGTAAGGCGTATACACGAAGATAAGTTTGTTTGGCTTGATAAGTTCACCATACGCAACCTTGAATTGGTATACAGTGCCAATGAGAATGCAAAAACGCTTATTGATGTGCTTGATTATACCATTACGCCCATGGGGGCACGTATGCTCAAGCGCTGGGTGGTAATGCCGTTAAAAGATTTACGCCTTATTGAACACCGCCATAAAGCGGTTGATTATTTGGTGCGTTATGAAGATAAAATAGAAGCATTTTCGGCACAACTTAACCAGGCTGGTGATTTGGAACGCCTTGTTTCAAAAGCCGCAGTGGGTCGCATTAATCCGCGTGAAATGGTTGCGCTCAAACGTGCCCTTGAAACCATTGAACCCGTACAAATACTACTGAAGCTTTCCAAGAACGATGCGTTGCAGTATTTTTGCGATCAAATGAATACCTGCAAAAGCCTTGTAGAAAATTTAAATAAGCATATTTCAAACGAGGCACCGGTTGCCATTCAAAAAGGCGGGGTGATAAAAGCGGGTGTAAATGCCGAGCTGGATGAATTGCGCAATTTATTGCAAAACGGCCGTGAGTATTTACAGCAAATGTTGCAACGTGAAATTGACGCAACAGGCATTACATCACTCAAAATTGGTTTTAACAACGTGTTTGGTTATTACATTGAAGTTTCCAATACACACAAATCAAAAGCGCCAGCTACCTGGACCCGGAAGCAAACACTTGCCAATGCCGAGCGGTATGTGACAGAAGAATTAAAAGAATACGAATCAAAAATATTGAATGCCGAAGAAAATATTCTTGCACTTGAAACACGTTTGTTCAATGAGCTCATATCTTCGGTACAGGAATTTATTGTTCCCATACAGCACAATGCCCATGTAATTGCGCAAATTGACTGCCTGGTTTCATTTGCCATTTGTTCGTCAAAAAACGGGTATACACGCCCTGTTGTAAACGATACAAAAGCAATTATGATCAAGGACGGGCGTCACCCGGTAATTGAATTGTGTTTGCCTGACGGGCAATCATACATTGCCAATGATATTTACCTTGACGATGCCAAACAGCAAATTATGATGATTACAGGCCCTAATATGGCAGGTAAATCGGCATTGCTGCGTCAAACAGCGTTAATTGTGCTGTTGGCACAAATTGGTTGTTTTGTTCCGGCAAAAGCAGCTGAAATTGGTGTGGTGGATAAAATATTTACCCGTGTGGGTGCCAGTGATAATTTATCATCGGGCGAATCAACCTTTATGGTTGAAATGAATGAAACGGCTTCTATTTTAAA
>DATGXI010000013.1:0-15460 GCA_035299065.1 Flavobacteriales bacterium | reverse complement strand
ATATAGAGAGATCAGATTGCATGGATTTTATAAGCCATAATATTAATCATTTTCAGGCAAACGGTCAATAGGTTGGCAAGAATGAGCTTCAATTATTTTAATCTGTAAATCAGCATATTAAATTGTTTTTGCACAGTGTTTAAAGGTAGCAGAACAATGCCTTAACAGCGAAAACCCTATATTTTCCTTTGTGGGCGCGGGTTTCGCAAGGTGTTGTATTTGGCATATACCAGTTGGTTTTATGTTAACTTTGACGCATTAGTTCCGGTTTAAGTGTACAATACATCGCAAATAGAAATTTTACTCTCCAGGTTTAAAGATTTAACGCTTGCAAAAACCGAATGGACGCATCATGCACACGTAATTGTAGCGGCAGGATTTATCAGGGAATTTGGAATTGAAAAAGCAGTTCCGCTTATTCGCGAGGGAATTATAAAATACAATGTTGCATCCGGTGGCGAAAATACCGACACGGCAGGTTACCATGAAACCATTACCATGTTTTGGATTGCCAAAGTTCATGAATTCATTTGCACGAATGAACACATAACCGATCTTACCGAATTAATTGGGGCTATGTTGGATGGAGAGTTTAATAATTCAAATTACCCCTTGAATTACTACAGCAAAGATTTTTTAATGAGTACCGATGCCCGCAAAAATTTCAGGACTCCCGATTTAAAAGCAATGCGGTTTCCCGCTGAAATAGGGTAAAACATTACCTTCTTCCCCTACTGCGCATGTGCCGTGCCAGGTTTTTCTTTGAAGAGAGTGCGTCATTTACTTTTCGGTTTTCCATGTGAAAAGCAATTTCCTCAAGGTTGTGAATTTTCTTTTCAACTTTATGGGCTTCAACAATGGGCGATTTTTTTTCAGCATCTTCCGCTAAGGCTTCAAGTTGAGCGTTCACTTTGTTTTCGGGCATTTCGCTCGTTAGCAAAACGTCTTTTTCAGGGGTTGCCTTTTTACCGGTTTTCTTTTTTTTGGGCCTTGTAGAAATCTTGCTCTTTTTCGTTGTTGCTTTTACGGCTTTCTTTTTAGCAGGAGATTTCGCTTTGACAGAAGTTTTTTTTGTAGTTGAAATTTTGCTTTTCTTACGTGCCTTCTTTTTAGCCAATTTTGCTTTTTTAGGTACCGGTTTTATTTTTTTAACCCTGGCCTTTGATTTGACTTTAGCCTTTGCTTTTTTTTTCGTTGCCATAAATGTATTGTTTAAGTTAATCGTTTTAAATTCTATGCGTTTAAAGTTGATGAAATTTAAAAGATTTACCGTACAGAATTTTGGGAATAAGTTGCAGGATTTACATGGCGTTTCTTTGGATGAATGATTGGCTTGCGCTGATGCTTATTTAGCATGTGGAACCCCTGCTTGTAAGGTGGGTGCTCTGAACCAGCTGAGCTAAGATTCTCAGTGTGTTATGGCGTGGGAGGAAATCATTTGCGTGTCATTTGCAAAGTGGAGTCTGGTTAATACTAATTACGACTTATGTTGGGTTGCACAGTTTAGTACTCTTCCCAAGCGTGAAGCGTTATAGTTTTACCACTGCTTGGTATCGCTTCGTTACGGTATATCAACCTAATCTTACTAACCTTGCGCGTATTCCTATCTTTAGGTGCGGGTGCATTGAAAGGGCGGACAGGTTGGCCAACTAATTCTTGTGTTCCCACAAGAATAGTACCGTTGTAGAACTCAAGACCTATTGCTGTGTTTTGCTCCAACGAATCTACGCCTACGCTCAAACCGAGAGTCATTGTTGGTGTTATATAACAATCACGTATGCGTGTCTCATTTGTAAACTTGATAACATCATGTGCCTCCGTTTTGCGATCTTCATCATACGTAGTCAAAAAGCCATACCATGAGGAGTCCGCCACGTTTCCTTGTGCCGTAAACTCAATCTCGATTTTCCTCGATATGGGATGCGCATTTTCGCTGAATATGCTGGCGAACTCTATCGCTCCAACCGTTATTTGGTTAATTGTATGTGTATACGTATTACCAGACACATCTATCACAGTAATTTTACAGCTAACTGAGCAGTATAGTTTCTCATATCCGAAAAATAAGCCAAAGTTGGATATCGGTAACCTTCCAGTGTTCCAAAAGTGACTCAGCTTGTCTACTCCGAATTCGTGTACATCTGACGATTTTACTCCCATATAAAGTTTATTATTACAGACGCGACTGACATGGTGGGTTGCCTCGGATTTACTACTCTTCAGAGATATTGTCCTTGTTTGATGGTCGTGATTTCTCAAGTTCGTCTAACTTGTTAATAGCAAGTTGAGAGTTCTCCAACAGATACGCAAGTATACCAAGCGAGAGCATGACGAACGGTTTTATAAGCTCCCACAGTTCCTTAAACATTTGCCATATACTTAATAGGAAATCCCGAATGTACTGCACGAACTCCTTAATACCTTCCCATATTTCTCTAAACACTTCGCCACTTGCTTTTCGTGCTTCCGGGTTAAGCATAATAGCTATGAAAGCGACACCTACTATTGCAAGGAGTGGACGTGGTAAGTCGAATAGCGCAATAAAACTGCCTGCAAGAAGTTCCAGGAAGAGTGTCGAAAGTCCTATTACAATCGATATGAGCGCACCCCATATTGCGGATATTATCCTAACGAGAAGTTCAAACAATAACTCTGTAGTTGCCTGAAACAAGAAGAACACAAAGCTACCTTTACTGAGATCGCTCACAACCTTGCCACTTTCTTTCAAGTCCCACGATTTAACTTCGCCTTGTACTGAAAAGTCTTTGTCATTTGTCATTATGCCGTGTGTATTCATTGATAGTCCAAGCGCAAGGAAAGGCACATCTTTGCTGTCGCGTTCATTAAGATATTCTGATGCTCTACGTTGTGCGTTTTCGCAGATGACATCATGTATAGTAACCTTATCGAGCAACTTATCCGCTTGCTTGATGCATGCTTCAATATCGATGTCGCGTGTTTGTTTATCCTTGGGAAACTTGAGCCGAATCTTTTCGTGTAATTCGTCTCGCAGAGTTGATGGCGCGATGAGTTTTAAGAATGGTTTATCCACCAGCTTCATGAGTAGACAATCTTTTTTGAGTACCATTGTGCGAACTTGTGAGAAGGCGACATTAGTGTCTAACACAAGTTCGAGGTGTGTAGTTGTTTTTTGAAATATGGCTTTAGAGGCCATCAGTTTACTCTTGAGATACTCGAAAAAACCTCCAGGCAAGTTGTGTACTAGGTCAGTGAAACCTTTATCGAAGTCCTCATACGGGAAGTCGGGCGGGAAGATGTTGGAAGATATTGATGACATGCGTATACAGTATTATTGTGTGACTAATTCTTAGACGAAAATGGGTTGTTGGTTACTCAATACTAAATCAACGGGAGAGAATTGGGAGTTTCTGAGTCAGCTAACAAGTGACTACAATAACTCACAATAGCGGCATTGAGCAAAAGTTTTTGTTGATGCGTCATCGTGGACTGATGGACTTTATATGCACCATACGCGGTAAGGCCTAGAGTGGTATACGAGTGAAAAAAGTTTCTGTGGTTAGGGTTTGTAGCAGGTTCAAGTATGTCGGGTAAAGTTGCACAAGCATATCCAACACCTCCTCCAAGAACCGCATTTCCTACAACCTGGTTCATGTCTACTCTTGATCGCATACCGAAAAGCATTTCTCGTCTCTGGCGGTTATAATCCATGAGACCAGTGAAAACGGCACTGCATATTGTGCTGATGAGCTCGTGTTCTTTTCTGTTAGGCATATTGGTTTGACATGCGTCTATGTTTGGACGGTGAAATGCATATATGGTTGCCACGGTTTAATCATCCACTTTATGTTTCACACTGTTAATGTGACAAGCTAATCGTGGACCCTTACAACCAAAAGCGCGTATGCTGCGCATCCGCCTTTTTTATTGTTTGCCATAGTTTCAGGATTAGCTAGCGCTGATCATTATTTAGCACGTGGACCCTTACAACCAAAAGCGCGTATGCTGAGCATCCGCCTTTTTTATTTCCGAACCACCCTTATGAAAGCAAGCTTTCAACGGGTTGGTTCGGAAATAAAAAAGCCCCTTTCTTTCAGAAAGAGGCTTTTGGGTTGTGGGAGCTATAGGATTCGAACCTATGACCCCCTGCTTGTAAGGCAGGTGCTCTGAACCAGCTGAGCTAAGCTCCCATTTTTTCCCTAATGGGGTTGCAAATATAGTTATAAATCCAATTCACCAAAATATTTTTTAAAAAGACTGGTTTACAGTGTATTAAACTGATCAAAAGGGGTTTAAAATTTGCTTCAAAACCTTACCTTTAAGGCTTTATGAATCGTTTTCTTTCCCTCTTACTCGTATTGGCGGCCCTGGAGGCATCGGCCCAGCATTCTCCTTATTTTTATCGCGCAGCCAATCCCGAGGTGAGCATTGAAGGCAATTTACACGCACATTATTTAAACCGTTTTTTTTTCAGGCCGTATGATGAAGACGATCGCGATGAAAAACTTGCAAAAAATGTTGTAAGTAAAAACGCTGCACACGAATTTACCGAATTCAATGTAAACGGCAGAATTTATTTTACAGCTTATCTTGAAAATCCACTTAAATTTTATTACGACAGGTACCTTGCTGATCCAAAAAGAAAAAAGGCCGATTGGGATTATACGCCTAACTGGGATGAAAAAGACCTGACGTATTATGCCTCGCATCCCGGTTTTGATCAAACCAGTAAAGTATTGGGTGCTTTTGTTTATGTAGTAAAAGTAGATGGTGTAAAAGCTGGTGCATTTTATTTTGTAATGGCTAAAACCGATTTTTCAAAGCGACTTGATTTTACAAATTTAATTTGGGCAGTTGATACCGATGTGCGCTGGGGCGATGATGACCAGAAACGCGAACCCAATGCGAAAGAGAAATATGCGGCCATGGCTGACAAAGATGAATATTACCCCTTGTACTATTACATGCGTGACAATGCAAAGCCAGGGAAACATAAAGTTGAAGTAGAAATTTATCCGTGCTCTTTGCTGGCTAAAACAACGGCCGACCATTCCGGTGAGCTGGTTTGCAAAGGTGAGTTTTCACTCATTGTAACGGAAAAAGACATTAAAGAAATGAAAGAAGCAGGCGGCCCAAAAAACCAGGAAGAGGTTACCATGTATCGCCATCCAAAAACCGGTTTCTTTACGAAAGGATAAGCACATGAAAATAATTTTTGCATGTATGGTTCTGTTGTTTGTTTGTGAAGGAAGGTCACAAAACACAGAATTGCTTTTGCAGAAAGGACACAGCAACAGGATTAATGTAATTGAATTTTCGCCTAAAGGAAACTTTTTGGCAACAGGCGGAGAGGACAACCTGGTATTGCTTACCGATGTGCTTACAGGAACCACCTTTAAAACATTGCATGGCCATACCGAACCCGTTCGTAGAATTGTATTTACACGCGATGGAAAAAAAATGGTGACCTGTAGCAAACTTGAAATTATAGTGTGGGACCTTGAGACGGAAAAGAAGTTATTTGCCTACACCGAAATGGGTGTTGAAGATTATGAACCTGCTGCAACGGTAAACCCCGAAGGCACCCTTTTTATTTTTACAGCTAAAGACGGGCGCGAATATGGAATGAGTATGCTTGATGGTAAAGTAAGCCGCATACACTTGCCACAGGAAGGACGTGTTTTGCATTACGAATATACAGCCGACTCAAAACTCTTGTTGCTTATATGTGAGTCAAAAGTATATGTCATGGACGCAAAAACCTATGAACAGAAATTTATTTTTGGAACACAACAGCAGGCCAAGGCTTATTTTATTACGCGCGATGGAAAATATTATTATTGCGCCAATGCACATGTAAACTGGCAAAAATGGGATATGGCAACCGGAAAAATGCTGGAATCACGCAGGGGCCGGGCCGACAAAGTAAATGAGTTGCGTGAAATTGAGTTTGTGGTTGTCAATAAGGAACACACCATTATGGGCGTGTATGAAAAAAAATTGCTTTCATTTTATGATTTATGGTCAGGTGTATTGCTAAAACAAAGCAATTGCCTTACCGAAGAAGAAAATGAAAGAAACGACACCTATTTTCAAGATGCTAAACTCAATGATGCCGGTAAGGTTTTTATTGGTGCAATGACCTCAAAGTATGATCACCCCGGTAAAAGATACAGCATCCGTTACATTGATACCCGTTCAGGACGTGTAATACGTGAAACACTTGGTTTTAAATCATCGGTAGCGAAAGTTTCGGTTTCACCTGATGACAGGCATTTATGCATTTTGCCAATTGAAGACGATAACCAGGAAACACGCATATGGGAAATGGATAAGGCAGGTGGTCGTATGGTTAAACTTGCAGAACAAACGCAATACGCAAAATCGGTTTATTGGAGTCCTGATAGCAAGGTGACAGTTACTGGTGAAATAATGACTGACCTGGGCACTGGCGATTTTCATGATATAACCAGCCATTTTTCGTATAAGGAAGACGCACATCCTACCGGTAATGCAATTTCACCCGACTATAAATTAATGGCAGGCATAAAACGCGTGGTTGATTATACCAATGGCAAACCGTTGTGCATGATTGACCTTGGTAAGGACTATACCAGCACCGATTTTCTGGGAGAGGAAGGCAATGGTGATTTGAATCACGAAAAAACATTTACCCCTGATAATAAAAATCTACTGGTACTTAAAAAGGATTCAAAAACGGTAAACGTAAACATATACAACATTGAACAATGCAATAAAACCGGAATTTTAACCATTGAGACTGGTGTAAACGAATACGAAAACGATGAATTGCAGAATTTTTACACAGTTACCGCAAGCAGTAACTATTTTGTTCTTGGGCTTCATTCAGTGCATGTATATGATTTGCAAAAACAGGAAAAAATAATTGATATACCGTATAAGAACCAGGAAAAAATAAGTTATGGATTGCCCAGGGTTGTGAACAACATTGCTGTAAATGCAAAAGAAAACCTGATGGCTGTAGCCTATGCCGATACAACCATAGTAATTTACGCATTTCCTTCAGGAAAAAAATTGCAAACCCTGCGCGGTCATGACCTGGCGCCTACATCAGTTTGTTTCAAAAACAATTCAGATATTTTGGTGAGTGCCGGCCCTGATTCAAAAATTATTTTCTGGAATCCTTTAACGGGTGAACAATTGGGTAACCTGGCCGCCATTGATTCAACCGATTTTATCATAACAACACCCGAGGGATATTATTTCGCTACGCGTGGAGCCCTGAAAAAAGTAGCCTTCAGGTCAAACAAAAAAATATTTCCGTTTGAGCAGTTTGATTTAAAATACAACCGCCCCGACAAAGTATTTAAGAAACTGGAACTGGCTAACGATAAACAAATAAAAATGTATAACCTGGCCTATCAAAAGCGCCTAAAAAAGGCAGGTTTTACCGAGGAAATGCTTGGCAGCGATTTTCATTTGCCTGTTGCCGAAATAAAAAACATGTATACGCTGCCATTGGTTAAGTATGACGACACGCTTGGATTTAATTTAACTGCCTCTGATAATTTATACGGCATTGATCGCATTAATATTTATGTGAACGATGTGGCTGTTTACGGAAGTTCAGGAATGAAGCTGGCTGGAAAACCAAAGCAGGTAAATAAAAAACTAAACCTTGTTTTGTCAGCCGGGTTGAACCACGTACAGGTTTCGGTTACCAATGAAAAAGGGGTTGAAAGCCTGCGCGAAGTATTTGATGTGAATTGTGAAATGGAAAAGAAACCTGATTTGTATATGCTGGTTGTTGGCGTTTCAGAATTTAAGGAGGCAGGCCACAATTTAAAATACGCTGCCAAAGATGCAACCGATTTGGCCAATGCGTTCAGGAATTCAAACCGGTTTGGAAAAGTGGTGATTAAAGAATTAAAAAATGCTGAAGCAACAAAAGACAATATTTTGAAAGCGGCCAAAATGTTTGAAGAATCTAAAGAAGACGATTTGGTTATTTTACACATGTCAAGCCATGGGGTAATGGACGAAAAAATGGATTATTACCTTGCTACGCCTGATATGGTGTTTACGAATCCGGCTGAACGCGGTTTGCCTTATACCGAGTTGGAAAATACAATGGAAAAAGCCCTTTCGCGCAACCGCTTAATGTTGATTGATGCCTGCCACAGTGGCGAGGTGGATAAGGAAGAAATGGAAATGGCGCAAAACACCAGTGTGTCGGATAACAAAAATGTAAAACTGGTAACGCGTGCCGGAAATTACGGGGTGGCTCCTCGGTTGGGTTTAACCAATTCATTTGCATACATGCAGGTTTTGTTTGACGATGTGTCAAAAGGCATGGGTGCAACAGTAATTGCAGCAGCGGGGGGCATGGAGTATGCCCTTGAATCATCAGACTGGAACAACGGTGTATTCACCTATTCAATTTTAAGCGGTTTAAAAAGCAATGCAGCCGATTTTAACGGTGATGGCATTATACGAATTGATGAATTGAAAGAATATGTTACATATATGGTTGTTGAACTGACGGCAGGCAGGCAGGTGCCAAATGCGAGGAAAGAGAATTTGAATAATAATTTTATCATAAAGTAATTTCACCCACGTATTCATTTGTTGGAAAATTCCCAGTCTTACCTGTTTCGATGTTAAAATTCCAAGGGCTACAGGCAAAATCCCGACTTCCCGGGCGCGCCCAACTTATCATTCGCCAACTCAATTCTATTAAACGAGTAACCTTATGGCATTACCACGTTATATCTTTATTGAAATGCTTTTTAACGCTTGCAATTAAATTTTAACACGTGTTAAGGGTTACAAAACAGCTATTTGGTAATTAACCTACACAAAGTGGGAGGTAAAATGAACCAAGCCCTTTGCAACGTTTACAGGTATATAAAAATCAGGAACCATGAGCCGTACAACACACATAGCACAGTTGCCTTATAAAGGAAACGGCCTTTTATGGTTTAGTTTTATAACCGGATTTTTTCCTGTTTTATCAATCGTTTTGCATTGCCTTGGTTTGATCACGCTGCAGGTTTGTTTGTTCAGTATTATTTTGCCGGCTTTTAGTTTTGTAATTGCGGCAGGAATAAAAATACCTGTGATTGGAAAAATAATTTTAAAAGGATGGATTGCCGGTATTGTTGCTGTTGCTTTATACGATTTATCACGCGTGCCGTTTATTTTAAATGGGTGGAGTGATTTTATTCCGAAAATTGGCGCATGGTTGACAAACACAAATGAACCTGATGTTTTATTAGGCTATTTATGGAGGTATGTGGGCAATGGTGGTGGAATGGGCGCAGCATTTTTTGTGTTGATGTACCAGTTTAAACGTTCAGAACGAATGGTGCTGATTGGTTTGTTGTATGGCCTTTTCATATTTGCATCACTCATGTGTATTCTTTTAATTTTTAAGGAAGCACGCGAAATGATGTTTAAAATAACTCCGCTTACTTTTACAGGATCATTTATTGGGCATGTTATTTATGGCATAGTACTGGGAATGATTTGGAGGCGGTTTAACCATGCAGCTGGCAGAGGGTAACCAGTTTACACAAACCATCATATGAAAAAATCACTCTTAATTTTATTCACACTTTTTAATGCATTTTTTGCATTGGCTCAGGCAGGATTTAAAGCAGTTGAAGGAAATTCAAAATTTGCTTTTGAACTTTACAACAAACTTGACAAAACAAATAAAAACATTTTTCTTTCTCCATATAGCATCTCATCGGCACTTGCCATGACCTATGCCGGTGCGCGATCAACTACAGCCTCCGAAATGGAAAAAGTGATGCACTTTACAGGAGGCCAAACAATTTTTCATGCTGATTTTACAGGTTTGATGAACGAAATTAACAGCCGCAACGGTGAGGACGTAAAATTAAGTGTTGCCAACCGGCTTTTTGGCGACAAACGGTATAAGTTCAAAAGCGGCTTTATCAAACAAACCGATGAATTGTACAAAGCTCCGTTGGAAAAAGTTGATTTTGTAAAGGAATTTGAGAAAAGCCGTTCGCGCATTAATGCGTGGGTAGAGGAAAAAACCAATGATAAAATTAAGGACCTGCTAAAAAAAGATGTGATCAAAGAATCCGATTCAATTAAGCTTGTTTTGGTAAACGCTATTTATTTTTATGGCGATTGGGCGCACCAGTTTGATGCTGACAGGACACGAAAGGGCGACTTTTATACGAATTCAGAGAAGACAATTGATGCTAATTTTATGTCGCAGACCGCTCATTTTGAATACATGGAAAACAATGACTTGCAGGCTATACGATTACCATACAAAGGAAATTCAATGAGCATGGAGGTGTTTTTACCAAAAGAAAAAGAAGGTCTTGATGAATTTGAAAAATTGCTCACATATGAAAATTACCAGGCATGGGATAAATTATTTACCTATGAAGAAGTTAATCTTGCAGTGCCTAAATTCAAAATGACAACTGATTTTATGCTCGGTAGTAAATTAATGGAAATGGGAATGAAATCGGCATTTGGTGATGGAGCTGACTTTTCGGGCATGTCTGAAGGTGATTTAAAAATATCGGAAGTCATTCACAAAGCGTTTATTGATGTGAGTGAAAAAGGAACTGAAGCTGCTGCCGCAACAGCAGTTGTTATGGCCGTTACTGATAGTGTTGACTATTCAATGCCAAAAAATTTCAGGGCTGACCATCCCTTCTTTTTTATTATACGTGATAATAAGACGCGTAGTATTTTGTTTATGGGAAGGTTTAATAACCCTGCCTAAGCATGAATAAAAAAGCCCACTGTTTTTTCAGTGGGCTTTTTACAGTTTATTTACATTCGCTGTGTGCTCTCATTTCTTTAGGCCTGAAGTACTGGTCGTTAAAATCACCCATACTGGTACCGTTAAAAGTTATAATCTTACCCGTTTTTACATTTATGAAACAACGGTAAAAAGTAATGCGTGCTGCAGTTAAAGGTCCCATTGATCCAACGGCTATTGAATAGGGAATAGGAAAACCTATAATAACGTCTTCTTCGTTTTCAATTGCTTTGGCAACATCAGCACTGTTTATGAACTCAAGTTTACCTGCTGTAAAATTGCTTTTCATATCGGCTTCGGTTGTTTTGTCGTGCATGTAAACTTTATCCATTTTAATGGTTTTGTCTTTCAATTCTTTGCAATTTGCTTCGCCCTGGTCTTTGGCATAATCCTGCATGGTATAGTTTTTCTTGCCCACTTTTTGAATTTCTGCAATGTGGTTTTTCATCAGCTTTAACGAAAGAAGTGCATCGGCATAGGTAAAGGGGTTGGTGCCATTTGATGCCATGAAAAAACTGTAATCAATCCGAATGGTACCTTCTTCAATACGGGAATAATTTAATGTTGGAATTGACATGTCAGGAAAATACCTGAAACCATACTCATCGGTTCTGTTTGAGCTGCTTTCTGAGTAAAAAAGCACTGTATACTGTTTCGATTTCGATTTACGCAAAGCTTTAACCTCTGAAATGGTTTTGTATTCTACTTTTTTGTTTAAGTCCCAAACTTTGGTAACCGCATCTTTCATAAACTTATTGTAGTTTTTTATAAAATTACGGGTGTCGTCCAGTTGTTTTTGGGCTTTGGCTTTATCATCAGCTTTTTTCTCTTTGCTGATCTTTTTTTCCATGTCGGCAATTACTTCAGGATCTTCCTCAAGCATTTGCACAATAAGGGTGCGGCCTTTTATGTCACTCCACTCATCAGCTTTTGCCAGGGTGATTTGACTGTATGAATTTAATGTTGCTACTGAAAACGTAGCAAGTAATAGCGATTTAAAGGCGGTTGTTTTTTTCATAAGTTGAATTTTGAGGTTGCATTAAATATAACTATATGTATTTATGCAAGATGTTAAATTGGCGTTTATTTCACAAAAATGATTACCGGAATAGCAAATGTGCAGATTAGCAGGGATGAAGAATCTTTTTTAAACGCTGGTTTGTCAGTCTTACCTTTTACATATTCAAACTTTTTGTTGGTGTCGTTTCCAATATACGTATTCTGCTAAAATAGCCACCTACTCATTATCCAGCCCATCCCTCCCGGTCCAGGCTCCTGTACTGTATGGCCTCAGCTAAATGGCTTGCTTCAATGTTTTCAACCGCATCCAAATCGGCAATGGTCCTGGCCACTTTTAAAATACGATCATACGCGCGTGCACTTAATCCCAGGCGTTGCATGGCATTTTTTAAAAGTGTTTCACCTGCGTTATCAATTCTGCAAATCTCGCGCAGCATTTTGGAGTGAATATGTGCATTGCAGTATATGCCTTTCATATTGGCAAAACGTTTTGTCTGGATCAACCTGGCTTTGATTACACGATCGCGTATGGGAGCTGAGCCCTCGCCTGCACTTTGTGCTGAAAGTTCGTCATAGCTTACAGGCACAACTTCAATGTGCAGGTCAATGCGGTCAAGTAATGGACCTGAAATTTTACTCATGTACCGGGCAACCGATCCGCCTGAGCACACACATTCTTTTTCTGGATGATTAAAATATCCGCACGGACACGGGTTCATTGCCGCTATGAGCATAAAGCTTGCTGGATAGTCAACTGAAAATTTTGCGCGCGAAATAGTGACTTTACGTTCTTCAATGGGTTGGCGCATGACTTCAAGTGCCGACCTTTTGTACTCGGGTAATTCATCTAAAAATAGAACACCATTGTGTGCCAGTGAAATTTCGCCCGGCTGCGGATTGTTTCCACCGCCCACAAGGGAAATATCAGAACAGGTGTGATGTGGTGACCTGAAGGGACGTTTGGTTAATAAACCTCCTGCGTTTGAAATTTTTCCGGCTACTGAATGAATTTTTGTAGTTTCTAAGGCCTCATCAATGTTTAGCAGTGGCAAAATGGTATGTAAACGTTTTGCAAGCATGGTTTTTCCTGCACCGGGTGGACCAATCAAAATCACATTGTGGCCACCGGCCGCTGCAATTTCAAATGCGCGTTTAATGTTAAATTGGCCTTTTACATCTGAAAAATCAACATCAGTATCGTGCAGTTGCGCAAAAAATTCTTTTTCAATATCGATCCTGAATTTTTCGGGTTCAATTCCTTTGTCAAAAAACTCAATTACTTCGGTAATGTTTTCAACCCCGTAAATGTCTACACCATCAACAATGGCCGCTTCGGGTGCGTTGGCTTTTGGAAGAATAATTCCTTTAAAGCCCTGTTCTTTTGCTTTGAGGGCAATTGGTAAAGCACCTTTTACTTTTTGAATGGTTCCGTCAAGCATAACTTCGCCAATCATTAAAAAATCCGTTAGGTTGGGGGCAACAATTAATTCTGAGGCAGCCAAAATACCAATGGCAATGGGCAGGTCGTAAGCCGAGCCTTCTTTTTTTACATCGGCCGGGGCCAGGTTCACCGTAATTTGTTTGGTGGGTACCCTATACCCTGTGTTTTTTAAAGCAGCATGAATGCGGTGCTGGCTTTCTTTTACGGCAGCGTCAGGAAGTCCTACGATTAAAAAATTAACACCTATGGAGATGTTTACTTCAACGGTTACAATGTTTGCGTTGATGCCAAATACGGCACTGGAGAATGTTTTGATAAGCATAATGTGTGTGTGTTAGATGTGTGTGTGTGTAAGTTCATAACGCTAAGATACGTTTAATTTTGTTTCAATGGTATGAATGAGTGTGTGAATGATTTTGATGTGAATTTCCTGTATACGGTCGGCATACCCCGCATGTGGTACGCGAATTTCCACATTGGCCAGGTTTTTTAGTTCACCACCGTCCTTGCCGGTAAGCGCTACCACCAGCATGCCTTTTGCTTTAGCAGCTTTGGCGGCTTCCAGTATATTTTTTGAATTCCCGCTGGTACTTATGGCCAGTAAAACATCGCCTTTTTGACCCAGGCCCTCAATAAAACGGGAAAAAATCTTGTCAAATCCGTAGTCATTGGCCGCGCAGGTAATGTGGCTGGGGTCCGAAATGCTTATAGCAGGCAGGCTTGCCCTGTGGTCCCTGAAACGGCCACTTAGTTCCTCGGCAAAATGCATGGCATCACACATACTGCCTCCATTACCACAGCTAATTATCTTATTTCCACTATTAATAGCATTTACCATGCACAAGGCACCCTTTTCAATGGCACGAAAATTGTTTTCATCGTTCATGAAACTTTCAAGTAGGGTATAAGCCTCTGAAAAATGCTTCTTTATGTTTTCTAATGACATTAGGGTCAAAATTAGAAGAATATGAACAAACAGGGCGTATAATTGAATAAAAGTTTTATTTTTACACGAACCACAACAAACAAGATCAGGATGAAAAAATTATTGACGCTTTTATTGGCCTCAGGGCTGGTTTACAATGTGAATGCGCAGGCTAAAGAAAAGGAAGCCACATGTCTTGAAGCGTACCAAAAGCAATTTGCCGAAAGGGGTTCATTCCCCATTGAAGACGGAACCTATAAATCGGTTGTTGTCAGCATTGTTACAAAAACCGGAACCGATTGCTTTTCAGGTAAGGCTAAAGTTGAGGCAAACCTGGTAACGGCAATTTACATTGCTTATGAGGACAATACCTATGAGTATTTGGACAAGAAATACAAAAGTGATAAAGCAAAGATTTACAACGGTATTTCAGAGCCCCTTACAACCCTTGATGGGCTTGAAAAGGTATACGTGATATTTACCGAGAAAATCAAACCTAAAAAGAAGCAGTTTAAGAAGATCACCGGTCCGGATAAAAACTTTTAATAATTCATCCTTCTTTACCGAAACAATTCAGGCATTGTATTTGTATAAAGGCGGGTGACTAAATAACCTTTATGAAAACAAAAATTACACTTGTATTGATTTTACCGGCTTTAATAGCCCTGGTTGCGTTCAATTTTCCTTCAATGAAGGACGATAATTACAAAGTAATTAAAGTAAATGGTCAAATTGTGGTTACATCAACCGGTAAGGCACTTGCCTCGGGCGATGTGTTTAAGGAAAATACCCCACTTGATTTCAACAGTCCTGAAGCAAAAGCAACCGTAATTAATGCTGAAAAAGGTCGTTTTATTTTGACCAGCCAGGCAAAATCATCAAAAGCCAGTAATCTTATTCCGGCAATTAATAACATTGCATCGCGCGGTGGAGCTATTTTGACCATCATTGACATGCAAAACCTGTTCGCAGGAAATTTTTGTGTGATCAATAAAATGAAAGTGAAAATTGCTGCTCCTGAATATAAAATGAGTAAGGACAATTTCTTTTACGTTTCGTATAAATACAATGGTGAATCAATCAACAAGCCTCTGGCTTATGATGGCGACTCATTGGTTATTGACAAAGCTGAGTTATATAAAGTGGATGGTAAACCAATTACTGCTCCTGATGATACGCAGGTTACTTTATACTTTCGCGACAACGTGAAGAAAACCGCTAAAACAATTTCTACCTTTAATCTTGTTTTCCCAAATGAAAATGAATTAAAGGATGAAATTAAGCGCTGCTGCTCGCC
>DATGXI010000012.1:0-14450 GCA_035299065.1 Flavobacteriales bacterium | reverse complement strand
AATCGATGGATTAATTATTTCCAGTGCCGTTATATAGTCAGTAAGATCAATTGATCCATGACTTTTTATTGCAACAAGACTGATGGTTTCACCTTCCTTTACCTTGTGGTAACGGGCTTTTGGCTCGGGCATTTCTGTTTCAATATACACAAGAGATGCGTAACCCTTATCACCATTCTCTGTTTCTATGTAAGCCCAATCTTCACCCACTTGCGTTGTTTTACGCTTAACGGTTAAGTGTGTATTGAATGGAATTAATTTTATAAAATTCGGATTTGGTCCTTCGTAGTTTTTGCCCAAACGTTCAATATCATCAGGTGAGAATGGATTTTTACGAATATTAACACCTTCACCATTGTTTACAATAGCAGGAATGTTTACGTTTTCAAATATTTTTCCGCCTTCTAAGAAATCGCGCAACGAAATAGGGTTGGCACGGTATTCGGAAATACTTTTGGTATAGCCATTCTCACGCAAAATATTATATTCTTGCTGATACTGACTTTCTTTTAACTTGTACCCACGACTTAAGGCTATTCCATCTTTTACATCATCACGAAGTTTAAACCCAAGATCAGGATCACTAAGCGAAATTACATTTTCATAATCTTCTTCATTGCTGTATAAATAAAAACCATTTGCGGCTTGATCCTTCAATCCCTTTACAGCAATATGATTATAAGCTGTGATAACCGCATTATTGTTGGCCGCACTTCCGGGATTTTTATCTCCTTGTTTTTTCTCATCCTTTTGCATTTGAATGGACCCTTTAAAGGTAGAGAGGATGACAAGTTGTCCTCCCGGTGCAACATAGCTTTTAACTACCGGATAGCCTTCGGCAGGAGTCCAAGCCTCTTGAGTAAGATAATATAGAAGAATGAGATTGGGCCATAAACCATAAACATTGCCGTATAGATCAAGATTGCCGCTAAAGTCGGTTCCCTTTTCAAAAAAATTAGTTTGAAGATTTTTTAATGAGTAAGCATCGTCACCGGTTTTTTCGACTAATTTTTTTGTTAACCCTCCCAGTGTCCCTGATTCTTTTAAAAGTTGCTTACGCTCATCGTTTGTATTTTTCTTAATCTCTTCTGATGTTGGTTCTATCTTAATATGAGTTCTTATATCATTAACAGGCTCCTCATGCTCTAATCGGTTTATTTCTATACTAGGTATGTAAACTGGCCTGTCAGCATCGTTTGACAAATCATCAAGAGCCATACGCTCGCTCGGAAAATTTGCGTTTAAGTAATAGACATCAAGCAAAATTTCATCACGCATATTTTCGTCAGCAACCTTATCTTTAAACCGCTGAAGAGCATCGTTAGCTGACCAATCAAAATTACCATTTTCATATTCATTTTCATATGCGGTTATTAATTGAATAATAGAATCCAGGTGTTCTTCACCTGCTCCTGCTTCTTTTAATCTTAGAACCGTTTCTTTTGCTTTTTTTATGAATAGCTTGACTTCCCTTTTATTCAGTCTTATCGTTTTCTTAATTGGATCTTTACTAAATGGCCATATTTTAGACGATGTGCTAAGTATATCATTTACGATTTGCTGAGAGGAATCATTAGCCTGTTTTTCAAGCGCACCGGTATTCCAATCGTCATCGGTTTGCGCCCAGAATTGACGCATTGCTACAAGACGATCTTCATTGCTTTGATATGTTTGGTCCATACCCATTTTTCTTACGGTGTTCTTTTCTCCTTTATAAATTCCTTTTTAATACTATCACTTAACCATAACGCATCCAAGGTCTTTGTTTTATGATCAAGCGCGCATAAACAGGAATCCTTAATAATATTGGCAATGTTGGCGCCTGTTAATTCAAAGGCTGCCAGCTTTTCTATATTAATATCGCTGCTATACGTAAAGGGAGAAGGCAAAAGCGATTTCCAGAGTATTTCCCTTTCGGTTTTTGATGGAAACGGGAAGTAAATAATGCTTTGAAAACGCCTGGTCATTGCACCATCCAGGTTGTCTTTTAAATTGGTTGCTAGTATGGTCAGGCCCTTATGTTCTTCCATACGCTGTAACAAATAACTTACTTCAAGGTTAGCCCATTTATCATTGGCATTTCCAACTTCAGTTCGTTTGCTGAAAAGTGAATCGGCTTCATCAAAAAACAGTATCCAGTTTTTACCATGGGCACGGTCAAATAAATGCGCCAGGTTCTTTTCGGTTTCACCCACATATTTAGAAACCACCATTGAAAGATCAACCCTGAAAACATCTTTGCTGTATTTTTTACCAATGAGTTTTGCCGTGAGTGACTTTCCTGTTCCCGGGGGGCCATAAAACAAACAAGGGTATGAAGTATTGAACATACTGCTGGAGCCGGTTAATTCATCGCCAAACTCAACCCAACGCATAACCTCTTTAACCTGTTTCTTTGATTTTTCTGAAAGCACCAAATGTTCCCAGTCAAGCCCGGTTGTAACCCAGGTTGCGGGAAATGCGCGCCCAAAATCAGGCCGCGGTTTTACACCTGCCTGGAAATAATACAGGTATTCCTGGGCAAGCTGCGGAATATGTTGCATTTCATTGTCATCATTACCTGCCATTGACATGGGGTTAAAACGTATAACACCCTCACTAATAAGTTTACCGTGCTTGTGTATAGCCAGCTTATAAAATGCAGCATTGGTTTTATCGTTCCCGGCCAGTAAAAACAAAACTGTTTGCAGCGATGGAACAAAATGCGTAAACGCGCGGTCAATGTATCCGCCAAACTCCGCGTATTTTAACCGCACATGGTTTTCATCATCACGCAGTTTTTGGGTTAATAATTCAGGCGAAACATACTGAATCAAACTACACACAAGTAACAACCTTTCGGCCCCTCCCAGTGAAAACTGTTTTACAAGCTGTGCGTATGGATTGTCATGGTCATGCAAAACCGGTAAGGCGTATTGTGAAAACACAAGCGGTGTTACCAATGGGTCTTCAATTTCAGCTATGCGTTGATCAACCAGCTTTGCAAACCATTTTATTTCTTCAAGCATGGTTGCCACCAGGCGGGTCACTTCATCTTCACGCAGGTTTACACGTTCATGTGTTTTACCGGTATGTATGCGTTCAGTATTTTTTTCAAATTCATTTTCCATATTATCAGCTGGTTTTAACCACATAGAGCACAACGTTTGCCCTGAGCCCGTAGAGTTATTTTAGCATTATTATAAATATCAAGCGTATTTCTACGGTCCTTTTTGCGTAGAAAAACGGTAAACGTTAATGTGTTTTCAATTGTAATCCAGCAGCTTTACAGTTTGCGGCAAACAATGTTACAACCATATTTTTGGAATATCAAGGACACTTCATGCACGGAAAAACAGTGTTTTTTTTACAAAAATCTATCAATTTAACCGGCTTTTTTGAACGTATACTTTATCTATACACAATCACCCGAAACACCTGCCAATAAAGGGTTGCGCTACTTTTGCCTTTTTATTTAAAATTCAAAAAACTGCCCGGACGCAGTATTTGTTAAAACCCTTGTTTTTTAGATTTTTTTTGTGTTGATAAGTTGAGCGAACTCATTTTGTTATTTAATTTTCAAGCGAATACGTTTTTTAAACAAATGCCGTTTTTTAAAATTTGTTTTTGAATGAATTTCAACTGAGTAGAAGTTTTCAACAGAAAAAAAAAGCATTTTTTCGCCTGTTTTAACACTTGTCGGGGCGGGACAATAAAATGATTCTCATTTCGCTATAGGAATCCTCGTGTCAAAATCTGTACGTTTTTTTCGCATGCAAGTGTCCTTGGTTTTCATTTTTTGTTTTTCAAACTTTACGAAGCATTAAAAAAGCACATTTTATTTTTTACCAAAACTGTAAACTATGGCACTGGTATCACGCAATATTCTTAAATCGTTTTTTCAAACTGGTGACAAACCTACACAGGCACAATTCGACAGTTTAATAGATTCATTGCTGCATTATGCAGAAGATCGTAATAAACTTGGTTTACGCTTATACAATCCCGCAAATGCCTATTTAACCAACGAGACGGTAATTTTTGAAGAAGATATTTATATAGCCATTGCAGATACAACCGGACCTTTTAACATGGCTGATTGGAGGAAAATAAGTCCTTCCCTGAAATTTGAATGGACATTGGCCGGGCCTTTTTCGGCAACAGATACTCCGGTAGAAATTCCCTTTGACGAAGATTTTGTACCACTGGTTGCGGGTGCTTATACTATTGAATGGTATTGTGAACTGGGACGCAACTCAAGCACAAACGTAACAAACAAAACAACCATTTTATTGAACGATGAAGTGATTGGTCAAAGCGCCCCACGAATTGGCGATGACCAGGAATATATTGGTTTTGGCGGTTTTTACAGCACCATATTACCAGCTACAATTCAAAACCTCAAAGTAGACTTTTATCGCTTTTTTGGAACACAGGGAAGTGTTTTATTAAAAAATATTAGAATACGAGTTATCAAAGACTAAACGATTTTAAAAGGACATGATCAAAGAGGCACTTGTAACATTGCGCGATGAGCTGGAAGTTTACCTTGAACAGGTAAACAGTGATGCAACCCCACCTGAGGGTTTTATTGTATTAAGCAATGTTGCCAAACAGGATGGAAGCTGGGCTATACCTGATGACCGCATTGGCATGTCACTTATAAACATTGAAGAGGAGAGAGTTTTTAAAGAACAACGTTTTAATTACCGGAATGATGCTGGCAACATTGAACAATATAACCCCGAAATAAAGCTGAATTTATACGTGCTGTTTTGCACCAATTATGTGAATACATCAACAAGCGACATGAATTACAAGGAAGGCTTAAAGCAAATATCCAACATAGTTGCTTTTTTCCAGGGCAAAAATGTATTTACTCCCGCTAACACACCCGCAATGGATGCAAACCTGCATCAATTAATTGTTGAATTGTATTCATACACATTTGAACAGCAATACAATTTCTGGAGCATTTTAGGAGCTAAATACCTTCCATCGGTTTTATACCGTGTCAGGCTGGTGACCTTCCAGGAAAAACGTTTACTCAACCAAAACCAACCAATTATCACGCTCGACATTACGGGCACAACAGTAGTATAAATATGGCATTATCAAATTACGGAAAATTGTTTAATGTGGCTCTCCGGCATAATTTTTACACGGGAGGCATTACACATGATTTTGACATAACGCCAACAAAATCTACACAACAACTCTTCAAAAACAATAAACTGATTTTTAAAATAGACAATACTGGTTTCAGGGTTATGTACAGGAAAAGCAGCACTCCACCACCCGACTCGTTTGTGAATTTTGCAAATATTGAGTTACGGTTTGGAATGACCATGAAAAACGTAACTGAGTTTCTAAATTTCAGTAACCTTGACAAGTCACCAACCAAAACATTTAAAGCTGGTAACATCATGTATTTTACCAACACAAATGTTACAACACATAAACTAAAATACGAAATACTGGATGAGTTGAAACCTAACCAGTTCATGTACGAATTTCCACAAACAAGTTTGGTTGACACAGGCAGCATAGAGATAAAAAATGAAGCAGGCACTGTTGTAACCCCGACTTCTCCTCCAGGTCCTCCATTTACAGGAATTCAAAATGTTAATGGCAAATTCTTTTACCCCGTTGACCTGAGTCATCTTCCTCCTGGTATGTATTCATTCAAAACAACCGTTGGAACCAACAACAAGACAAAAGATTTTTATATAGATAATGAACTTGTAACAGCAGGTATTAGCGGGGTGATTAAAATTAAAGCACAAGGTGCTGCCAATACTGACTGGCCACCAGCATCAGGCGGAGAACCTGCCCGACAATATTTCACCGATTTAATAAGACGTGAAACAAAATGGAGGTTTATTGTTGTTCCCAAATTAAGCGGTATTCCGGCAGCGGGCCTTACCGTTGTTGATGCGGTTATAAATCCACTCCCGTATAATCCCGGGAGTCCACAGGTACTGTATGCGTTTACCAACATAACATCGCCACCTGCACCAGTTGTAAACGGTGTGCAAACAATCGTATATGAATCAACCACCCTTATTCCTTTTTACGAAAAAGCAAAAACAGGTTTACGGGTCATGAACGGAGCTACCATTGTGCAGGACAATGTAAATAACCCGGCACAAAATGTAATAAGTGCTTTGAGTACTGATTTTAATACAACCATAATCTACGTAATAGTATAAACTAAAAATAAAAAAAACAAATGGCAAATTATTTAACCCCCGGTGTCTATGTGAACGAGATCAGCACGTTTCCTGCGTCCGTAGCACCCGTAGCCACCGGTATACCGGCATTTGTAGGCTACACCGAAAAAGCAATTATTGAAGGTGTTCAATGGAACTATGGCAGTGGTCCGGCACCAGCGCAACGCGTAACTTCATTGCTGGAATTCGAATCAATTTTTGGCGGGCCAAACAAAGAGGACTTTGCCATCACCATCACAGACAGTGGTGCTTATCCACCAGCAACAAGAACTATAACAGCTCCTTTTGCCCCTGGATCACCATCACCTTTTTTACTGTATTACAGCATGAAAATGTATTTTGCAAACGGTGGTGGCCCTTGCTGGATTGTAGCAATAGGTGGATATGGATCAACTATTGATGATCCAACTATTATTACCGGAATCGAATCACTTGAAAAATACGATGAACCTACGCTTATAGTTTTTCCTGACGCTGTAAAATTATCAAGCGTGGCAGAATATGCTGCCGTAGTTGACGCTTCATTGGCACATTGCGCCAAAATGCAGGACAGGTTTACGATTACAGATGTTTGGGGCAATACATTAACACCCGGTGTAGCCAATTTCAGGAATGCCGTTAGCCCCGACAATTTAAAATATGGAGCTTCTTATATGCCTTTTTTAAATACTCTTTTAAATTTTGGTATCAATGAAACGCTTTCAACAATTACATATCCAAGCCCTGGAACAGATCCTAACCTGAGTACTGGAATGACCCTTGCATCACTTGCAACAAATTATCCAAGTGTTTACAATGAAATTATTGCTGTAATTAACAGCACCCATTTAGTGGTAGATCTTCCACCTTCAGGAGCTATTGCTGGAATATACGCACGTGTTGACCGTGAACGTGGAGTGTGGAAAGCACCTGCCAATGTTGGCATACGTGGGCTTACAGCAACCACAATAAATATTACCAACGAGCAACAGGAAACCCTTAACGTGGATGCCGGATCAGGAAAATCAATCAACGCAATTCGCGCATTTACAGGAAAAGGAATTTTAGTTTGGGGATCACGCACGCTTGCCGGTAACGACAATGAATGGCGTTATGTTCCAGTTCGCAGGTTGTTCCTTTTTGCAGAAGAGTCTATTGAAAAAGCCACCGAGTTTGTGGTATTTGAACCGAACACTGCTGTGTTATGGCAAAAAGTAAAAGGCATGATTGAGTCGTTCCTGAACGGTTTATGGCGCGATGGTGCTCTTGCTGGCTCTACACCTGAAGAAGCCTACTTTGTTAACGTTGGACTTGGTTCAACCATGACTGCACAGGATATTCTTGAAGGGCGTTTGATCATTGAAGTAGGTATGGCCGCTGTACGACCTGCAGAATTCATCATCCTGAACTTCATGCACAAATTGCAGGAGTCATAAAATTTAACAGATAAAATTAAAAACAACATTTAAAAAAATTTAATATGGCACAATATCCAATACCTGTTTTTCACTTCATCGTTGAATGGGGAGGAAACCGAGTAGGTTTTACAGAAGTATCAGGCCTTGACCGCGAAGTTCAAGCCATTGAATACCGTGAAGGCAACAGCCCGAATTATTTTGTAACAAAAATGCCGGGTATGGAAAAATTCGGCAACCTCACGCTGAAACGTGGCGTGTTTGCAGGAGACAATGATTTCGTAGCCTGGTTAACCACTGTGAAATTAAACACCATTGAAAGACGCGACCTAACCATAAGTTTGCTCAATGAGAACCATGAACCAATGATGGTTTGGAAAGCACTTAACTGCTGGCCATGCAAACTTACAGGCGTATCACTCAACTCAACAGGCAATGAAGTAGCCGTAGAATCGATTGACGTGTGCTTTGAGCAGTTGTTAACCGAAGTTCTGGCGTAAGTGTTATAAACGTTAGTTAAACACAAAACATGGCAGTTAATCCATACCCACCGGTTGGGTTCCACTTCAGGGTGGACTTTGACGGCATACCCTCGGGTAGCGACATCGGTTTTCAGACCGTAACAGGTATTGACGCAACAGTACCCAATTCTGAGACGCACGAGGAAGGTGGTGAAAACCGTTTTGTTCATCGTTTACCTAACAGGGCAACCTATGGCGATCTTGTGTTGAAAAGAGGCATGCTGATAAATTCACAGCTCATTGAATGGTTTCGCGATGCCATTGAACGGTTTAAGTTTAGCCCGCGCAACATCACTGTAACACTACTGAATGAAAAACATGAACCCCTGCAGGCATGGCGATTTATAAATGCCTGGCCAACCAAGTGGGCCATTGACGGGTTTGATGCGCAAAACAATGGAATAATGGTTGACAACATTACCTTTTCTTATCAATACTTCACCCGAGAAAAAACATCATCCAACTAAACTGTTTATTATGCCCATTGAAATAAAAGAACTCATTATACAGGCCCTTGTTGGAACTGGTGGTAAGAAAAAGAAAAAAGTCAAAGACGAAGCCAAAAAAGAAAAAGTACAGATTGACGTGATTGATATTGTTTCGAAAATAATTAAACACGAAAAAGAGAGATAATTATGTTAGACGGCAAATTAGGTAAACTTACATTCATATTCTACCCCGATCCAAAACTTCCCGGGGTGGGAATACCTTTTCCCGTACAGTACAATCCTACAACACTTAACATCAATCATTCGGTTTCACACGACCTGACAGACATTACTCCTAAAGGAGCAATGCCGAAATTTTTAAGCAGTAATCCGCGCACCGTAAGCCTGGAATTGTTGTTTGACGGAACCGGGGCTTCACCTTCTTCGCTTGAGTCCATTACATCACTTGCGTCTGATGCCGGTATACCAACAGTGGGCGATATAAAACGCGTGGACGTACAGGTACAACTTTTCCTTAAACTTGCTTACCAAATTGGAAGTGAAGAACACGGTCCACTTTACATCATGATGGTTTGGGGAACATTTGTGATGACCTGTAAACTGGATAGTGCTTCGGTTAATTATACCATGTTTGACAGCGATGGAACTCCTTTGAGGGCACGCCTGTCAATTTCCGTAACCGAATATATTGATGATAGTCTTATAGGAAAAATACTGAACCTTTCTTCTCCTGACCTATCAAAATCAGTAACCATTGTTGAAGGTGATTCACTTCAACTTCTTTGTCACAAAATTTATGGAAATGCCGCATTGTACACGCAAGTGGCTGCCGTAAATAAACTGGACAATTACCGAAAACTTAAACCTGGTTCGCAGTTATTATTTCCACCCTTAACCACCTCGTTTAACTGATGGCCTACCCTACCAACATAATAAATACAGCGAGTACGGATCTTAGTACGTTTAAAATTCTTGTAAACGAAGTTCCGTTGGACCCAACGTATGGTGTTGCAGGCATAACCGTAAACAACCAGTTCAACAAAATACCTACAGCACAACTTATTATTCGTGATGGAGATACAACAGCAAAAAATGTAATGAAAAAATTTGAAGCAAGCGCTTCTGATTTATTTATTCCTGGTGCCGAAATAAAAATCATGATGGGTTACCACAACAAAAACCTTCCTGTTTTTAAAGGCATTGTTGTTTCACATAGCATACAGGTACGAACAGGACGCCCAACTTGTCTTGTTGTTGAATTAAAAGATGAGGCTGTTAAACTGACTGTTGGCCGTAAAAACAAATGTTTTTTCAATAAGACCGATAGGGATATCATAAAAAGCATTGTATCAGAACAGGGGCTTAGTTTTGGCTTGCCCATCATTTCTGTAACGGGAAATCCGGTTGACCCCATTGTTGCAGCAGCCGCAGCTCAGGCCGCAGCCCAGGAAGCCATTGATATAGCCAGCGAACTTCCAAATCCACACAAAGAAATGGTGCAGTATTATTGTACCGATTGGGACTTTATTGTTACGCGAGCCGAGGCAATTGGAAAGCTCATATATGTAGAAGACGGAAGGATTTCACTTATACATCCATCATCGGTTGGTGCGCCCATGCTCAATTTAACTTACGGCATCAATATTTATGAATTTGATGCCACCATGGATGCGCGTGATGATTATAAAAAAGTAGTTGCACGCAGCTGGGATGATGCGCAGGGAGACTTTACCGAATCATCATCTTCATCGGCTTCAGAAATAGCCGAAGAAGGTAATATAACTGCCGATACACTTGCGGGTGACGTTGTTGACCTTGACCAATTCCTGCTCCAACACCCGGGTAACCTCAAAAAATCTGAAATTGAAAATTGGGCGAAAGCAAAAATGATGCGCAGCCGCTTGTCAAAAATACAGGGACGCGTAAAAATAGAAGGTTTTGCCGGTATAAAACCGGGTTATATCATCAATATAAACCAGTTTTCTCCCCGCTTTAACGACCATGCCTATGTAACAGCAGTAACCCATATTTTAACATCTGACAGCGCCTGGTATACCGACATTCAGTTTGGGTTTTCGCAAGAATGGTTTGCTACAAAATACAAAGATATTACCGATGAACCTGCCTCGGGCCTTTTGCCTGCAGTAAACGGTTTAATGATTGGAAAAGTAAAAAAAGTTGTTGAACAAACTGAAACCGGAACCGATTACCGTGTGCAGGTTGTTTTGCAAATGTTCAATAAAAATTCAGGTGACAGTGATGCCATTTGGGCCAGGTATTCAGCTCCATATGCAGGCAATGGCTGGGGTGTTTTTTTCAGGCCCGAAGTAGATGATGAAGTAGTTGTTGGTTTTTTAAACGATGATCCGCGCGAACCAATCATATTGGGTTCATTGCACAACAAATGCCTAAGCGCTCCCCCTGTTGAGCCAAAAGAAAGCAATTATATAAAAGGCATTTACACCCAGGGGAAACTTGAAGTAAAATTTGACGATGAAAACAAAGTTATAACTATTGTAACGCCCAATAAAAACACTATTACAATTTCAGATAAAGATGATTTTATTTCATTGAAAGATAAAAAAGAAAGTGAAATAAAAATTGATAAGGATGGAATCACGTTAACATCAAAAGATAAAATAACGCTTAAGGCCGAAAAGGATATCATTTTAGATACAAAAGGAAAAATAACCAAATCGGCCACCAAAGACATTACCATGACCTCTAAGAGCGGAAAAGTTGATGTTAAGGCAAGCACCGTATTAACATTAAAAGGAACAACCAAGGTGGACATTAATCCACCAGGATAAAAATAAAAATTATGCCGGCAGCAGCACGTGTACTTGATGTAACCATACCAGGAGGCCAGGTTTTAGGTCCCGGTGTTCCAACCGTTTTCATTGGCGGTAAAGTAGCCGCAGTAATGGGTGACAATCATTTGTGCGCCATACCTGCAAGTACCGGGCACGTGCAGCCAAGTGTTTTTTTAATTGGCAGTACAAAAGTATTTATAAATGGAAAGCAGGCTTTGCGTGTGGGTGACTCCTGCGGATGTGAAGCCACAGTAGCAATAGGTGACCCAACTGTAATGATAGGATAAAAATGAGCGCTGACGATTTCATACAATCAAGTAAAGCATTCCTTGGCCGCGGCTGGGGATTCCCTCCTACGTTTAGCAGGGGCGGCACAACTGTTACCATGCTTGAGGCTGAAGCTGACATTAAAAACAGCCTGGAAATACTTTTAGCCACTGCAGTGGGTGAACGCGTTATGCAACCTGATTTTGGTTGTAACCTTGAAAAATTATTGTTTGAACCGCTTGACACAACATTCAGCACATACATTACTGAACTGATTAAAACAGCTATACTGTATAATGAACCACGCGTTAGACCAGATACCATTGATTATTTCCAGGATGTAGTGAATGGCAAGGTTGATATAACCGTCAACTTCACCATTATTTCGACCAATACCCGATCGAATATAGTATTCCCATATTACCTGAACGAAGGAACCGATGTACAGCAATGAGTGAAAACTGCGAAAATAAAAATCCCCTTCAAAGGGACGGAACAAGCCAGCAACAACGTTTGCTCAAGGCATTGTTACCTACTTACGTTTCGGTTGATGAACGCAGCATAAACGATTTACGTGAACTTGTATCGCGTTATGCACAATTGTTCCAGTTTTACAAAGAAGACAACACGCCTGACGGAGACTGGTCGGCATTTTTTATAAGCCAGGTTGTTGATGAAATTGGTCAAAAAACCGAACCGCATTATGCCCTCTTCATGTCGTTTATTGAAATCCTCAAATTTGCACAGGATGATATAAACACCATTACCAAACGCCACCTTGATTTTTATTATAAAGATGTTTTACGCATAAAAGAAAAACCGGCTGTTCCTGACCAGGTATTTGTTATTTTTGAATTGGCACAGCAAATTATCTCGGCCCTTGTTGCTGCAAATACCGAAGTGAATGGTGGTCCTGATAAAACAGGGGTTGATTTGATTTATAAAACCGAAAAAGAAATTGTGGTCAATGTTGCACAGGCAACTGAATTTAAATCTCTTTTTTACAATAAAGCATTTGATTCAAGACTATATGCATCGCCAGTAGCCAATTCAGCAAATGGTCTTGGCGAACCAATTGAGACGGAAGAGCCACGTTGGAGAACATTTGGAAACATTGCTGATTTATCCGCTCCATTTAATTCGCCTTTAGCTGACCGTACTCAAGCCAGTGTTGGTTTTGCTTTTGCATCGCCTGTATTGCTCATGGCCGAAGGAAACCGAAACGTAAAAATAACATTACAGTTTTCCAACTTACAATACAGCGGGCTTACCACGGCCGAATTGAAAAACGCTTTTTCGGTACTATTCAGCGGAGAAAAAGAATGGATAACACCTTCAACAAATCCCGCGAAATTACCACAGGATTTCACTTACCTGGGCGCACCAATTACAAATACCATTGTTATTCAACGTACCATTACAGTTGATCAACCTCCTGTTATTGCTTACAACAAAGAGATCTTGCTTGATCCTTTTGAAACACAATGGCCCGTAATGAAAATTTTGCTGAACACGCAAGACACTTCCAATCCATATATATACGATAAACTCAAAAACCTTATTGTTACCAATTGCACAGTTACTGTGGATGTGAATGGTGTTAAAGAACTGATCGTACAAAACGATGAATCCACCTTAAATGCTTCAAAACCATTTTTACCTTTTGGGGGAAGGCCTGTTGTAACATCCAATTTTTATGTAGGCAGTAATGAAGTATTCCGTAAAAAATTATCATCAGTTGACTTAAATATATCGTGGAAAGGATTGCCAAAAGATACAGCTGGCTTTTACGGCTATTATCACAACTATATTCCTGTAAGTGAAAACAACAAACGATTTAATACAGGTTTCAGAACAGCCATCTCTATTCTTGACGGTCATGCCTGGCATGAATTAATAAATCCTGCAGAAGCCGGTTCCATTTTATTCAACCCAACCAACCCTGTACAATCATTCAGGAAAATAAGTATTGCGAATTCAAAACTTACGAGTATACCGGGCGATGCGGATATGCCCGTTGTTGAAGAATGGGATAATACCACACCTAAAGGATTTATGCGTGTTCAGTTGGCCAATGTTGATTTTGGACATAGCGATTACCAGCTTTCTTATGCAACGCAGGCAATTAACGCCTCAACACCAGGCAAAGGAGGATTGACATCAAATCCATTACCAAACGAACCGTATACACCAACCATGTCAAGCCTTACGCTTGATTATGTTTCGAGCACAAGTGTTAACCTGGTAAGTAATACAAGTACCAATAACAAGCTGGCTTTTGAAAACCGTGTTGACCAGTTTTTTCATGTGCAGCCATTTGGTGTTAATGAGATTCATCCATTTATTGTTAAAACATCGCCTTCAATAACACTTTTACCCGTATTTAATGATGAGGGTACACTTTATATTGGAATAACCAACCTTACCCCTCCGCAAAACCTTTCCGTATTGTTTAAGGTGGCTGAGGGCAGTGCTGATCCCGATTTGCCAAAACAAAATGTAAACTGGAGTTATTTGAGAGACAACGAATGGATTGACTTCCCAAAATTCAACATTCTTTCAGACTCTACTAATGGATTGCTCACTTCAGGCATTGTGGAATTCAGCATTCCTAAAAAAATTGACAATGATAATAGCCTTCTCACAAATGGACTTTATTGGATAAAAGCCACAGTTGCCAACATGTCACGCGCAATTTGCGACATGATAACCATACAGACACAAGCGGTAACAGCTGTTTTTGCAATCAATGGCAATGACCCTGAACATTTACGCGAAAGTTTACCTGCCAATA
>DATGXI010000011.1:0-86426 GCA_035299065.1 Flavobacteriales bacterium | reverse complement strand
TGCCGTGGTCATTTTTTGCCGCCTCGCGTATTTTTAATGCTTTAAAGTTCCAGTCAAGTGCGAGCTGGGTTTGACCGCTAAAGGTGTAAATAATGGCAATGTTGTTAATGGCGGCTGCCTTTAAAACCAATAAACGTGTTTTGGTTTTTCCTCCGTGTTTTTTCAGGGCTTTGTCGCAAAGTTGAATGGCCTTTTCCCAATAAATGGTACAACTGTCAGGATAATCAGGGTAAAAATTTTCGCCCGCAAGTATAAAGGCATTTATGCGGGTGGTATCATGCCTGGCAGTGTGCCCCAGTTTCCGGAGCGAATCAATTGCAGTATTTCCCCACGCATTGACTGCAAACGGAATAATGTTGAAGTAAGTACAATGCGCTGCACAGGGTTCACCCTTGAAAAGTAAATAAAATAGGGCAGGTGGCTTTGCTGCAAACCACCAAAAAAAGGTTATTCTTTGATTCATAAGTAGTTGAAGGATATAATTTTTTTTGTTTTTTTAGCAATCAGGCAACGTTTTATTTCAATATCTTTATGATATCAAAATAATATCAACTATGATAACTGAAAAAAACATCAAGCCCATTTCCGGGTATGGCGTGCTCCTTTTGTCCATTGCGTTACTAGGAACAAGTATTGCCGGATTTATTTTAGAAATAATACCCATGGGTATTGTTCCCATCCTGTTATTTGCATTCATGGCCAAAGGATTCCTGATTGTAAATCCCAACGAGTCGGTGGTATGTACACTTTTTGGTGATTACAAGGGAAGCGTGAAAACCTACGGGTTTTTATGGGTAAATCCGTTTTACGCCCGCAGAAAAGTTTCACTTCGTGCACGTAACCACAACGGCCAATCGTTAAAAGTAAATGACAGCATTGGTAATCCCATTGAAATTGCAGCTGTAATTGTATGGCAGGTTGAAGACACCGCAAAAGCTGTTTTTGAAGTTGACAATTATATACAATACGTATCCATTCAAAGTGAAGCTGCGGTGCGCCACCTGGCGGGTACTTATCCGTACGATACGTTTGACGATGTTGAAGCGCATTTAACCCTGCGTGCCGGTGCCGACAAAGTAAATGAAATGCTTGAAAAGGAATTGAACGAACGGTTAGCGCCTGCTGGTATTAAAGTAATTGAGGCACGCATTAGTCACCTGGCTTATGCAGCTGAAATTGCACACGCTATGTTGCAACGTCAGCAGGCAACAGCGGTGGTTGCAGCCCGTAAACAAATTGTTGAAGGTGCGGTAGGAATGGTGGAAATGGCGCTGGCCAAATTATCGGAAAAAGAAATTGTTCACCTGGACGAAGAGCGTAAAGCAGCCATGGTAAGTAATTTATTGGTAGTTTTATGTGGCGATAAAACCGTGAGTCCTGTAATTAATGCCGGTACTTTACACAATTAATGGCGGAAGAAAAACCAGATAAAAAAGCGTTTGCATTACGCATCAATGCCGATATGCTCAAGGATATTGAGAAATGGGCCAACGATGAGTTTCGCAGTGTAAATGGGCAAATTGAATTTTTGCTCCAAAAGGCGCTGCGGGAAAGCGGACGAAGCAAACCAGATAAAAAGAAAAAATAAATAGAATCCCTGCTTAAAGCGGGGATTTTTTAGTTTAAGAAATCATATGCTTTTTGAAGCGCAGTAGGCGAACACTCACTTCCATGTCCATGTCCTTCAAGCACCTCAAATTTAGGTTGAACGGGGAATACTTCCTGTATGCGTTTTAATAATTTAGCAGGTGGAAACATGGGATCGTCCTGTCCCGGTAAAACCAATAAAGGCATTTTCATGTTCGCAAATTCTTCTTTTTTGGCAGGGTAAGGTAAACCGGTTTTCATAACAAAACGTTTCACCGTTTCAAGCACCGATTCACTAAGCAATTCATGTGCTTTTCCAGTTAGTTTGAATGTGCTGCCATAAATAACGTTCGAAATAAATTGCTGGTTGCGCTTTTCGTTTTTGAACCAGATCAAAAACATGTTAGAACTTAAATTTTTCCAGGTCATGCCAATCTGGTTAATGCCTCCGGGGCAAATAAAACAAGCCTTTTCAATTGCTGAAGGCGCAACCTGCGATAGTTTTACAATTAACTGGCAACCGAACGAAGCTCCAATAAAAAAAGCTTTTTCTATGTTGAAAAACGCAAGCACTTCTTTAATCCATTTTCCATACTCACTTGTTTTTACATTGGGATTCGTGCCGGCACTCAGGCCAGGCTGTCCAATGTTGTCAAGAATAAAAATACGGTGCGTGTTTTTAAAACGAACCATGCTGTTGTTCAAAATCCAGTAGGCCCCACTTGTACGCATGCCCGGTAAGCAAAATACTGCAGGCAGGTTAGTGTTTTCGGCATTGTGCGTGTATATGTGCGTTTTGCCAAAATTGGTTTCGGCATAAGTGTGTTGAAAAGGAATGCTGCTTTGTGCAAGTACACGTTTTTCCCAGTCCTGAAACCATTCAAGGTCGGTCGGGGTTTTGTAATGGGATTTTTTCATAACGATTTATTATATTAAATGGCGCGCAGATCTCACTGATCCCGCAGATTTTTTATAAATAGGCAGATTTAATGTATACAAGTACGGCAATAGTGAGAACAGCAGCCGCAAGTATACTTTTACGTTGATTAAAGAAAGAGAGGGTAAGCATGACCATGACCGAGATTCCGCAAGCCATTGCACCGATTAAGAAGGGTTTTAATTCGGAAAATCCAGGCGAAATTTCATTGGTGTAATTTAACCTGAAACACTCGCCAATGCATCGCACCATTGCCAGTATAACAATTACCTGGGCAATTCCTGCTGCAATTGTCCATTTTTTTTGATGTTTAACGCCTGTATTCATTTTGTATATATTTTAATCTGTGTTATCTGTGGCTGTTTTTCTCTGTGCCCTCTGTGGTTAAAAATGTTTAATTTCTTCATTCATTTTGTATATTGTAATCTGTGAGAATCTGTGTTATCTGTGGCTGTTTTTCTCTGTACCCTCTGCGGTTAAATAACAGCAATCCCCCTCCTGAAAATCTCCATAAATTCCTTTCCTGCCTTGAGCATTTCTTTTTCAGAAATACCGTAAAGCGGTTTCCCTTTTTTTATATTCTCTCTGTAATCAATTTTATGTTTGTGTGCTATATAGTCCAAAATGGATAAATTCATTTGCAGTGACATATAACTCACCAGGTCCTGGTCAATGTCTTTCCGCAATTTTTTATCCTTTACCTGTTGGGCAACCAGCGGGCGAATAAGTTTGAGAATTTTTTCTTTGCTGCGGAATTGAATATCGCTTATCTCATCGTTGTTCTTTTCTTCCAGCACTGTATGTAAGAATGCGCTTGCAAGGGGATGGTCCTTATCAAACTTTATTTTCCCTTTAAAGTGCTGGAGCATCCGGTCAAAATAATTGCCCGATGGGTCAGGAACCATTTTTGAGTCGTGTTGCAAACGTATTTCAGCACAATGGTCCAGTAAAAAAAGGTAAAGCGATTTTTTATTTTCAAAGTACCGGTAAAAACTGCCTTTGGCAATTTCCAGTTCAGCAATAATGTTACCAAGCGATGCGTGCTGATACCCGTTCACGGCAAACTCGCGTAAGCAAACAGCAATAATTTCATCTTGCCTTTCTTGTGGTAAATTTTTAAACGTTTTTAAAGCGACCATATAGTAGCGACTTAGTAGTCGCTAAAGTAAACTGTTTTTGGATTGGTTTAGCAAATAGCCAAAATAAAAAACGCCATGCCCTGAAAATCAGAACATGGCGCTACTAAAACAGGAACCAATACCAACCTTAATCCATTAAAAAGTCGGGTATTGTGCTGACTGACATGAAAGAAAATTCAATTTTCTTTTAATTACCGGTCAAGTCAGCATAATACAAGAGAACCTCTAATCTTTTTTATAAAAACATTTTTCCAAAAAATCAACATACTGTTGCTGCAACAACACATAACTTGAAAAATTATGGGCAACACCATGTCCACCGTGGGTATACAATTTAAAATCCACGTCTTTTCTATTGTCCACCAAAGCCGAAAGCAATTGCATGGTGTTTCGCACGTGCACATTGTCATCGTAAGTTGAATGCACCAGTAGCATTTTTCCTTTCAGGTTTTTTACATAGGGTAAAACTGAACTTTTATCGTAATTGGTTTTATTTTCACCTTCAAGTCCCATGAACCTTTCGGTATAAATGGCATCGTAAATGCGCCAGTCACTCACCGGAGCTGTAACCAAAGCGGCCGCAAACACATCGGGATAATTAAAAATAGAGTAGGCTGAAGTGTAGCCCCCATAACTATGTCCTTTGATGGCAATTTTTTGTCCGTCAATCCACGATTGCTTTGCCAAATACTTTGCGGTTTGGGCAAAATCATAACATTCCCAATGGCCAAGTTTTGCATACACGCAGCTTTTGAATTTTAACCCATAACCTGAACTGCCACGGTTGTTCACCTGCACAATTGCATATCCTTTTTGCGCCATATATTGTCGCCAGCCATTTGTTTCAAATTGATTGAATACCGATTGATGTTCGGGCCCGCCATACACGTCCAACACGGCAGGATATTTTTTATTCGGGTCAAAGTTGGTTGGTTTAATAATGCTGATGTCAATTTTTTGCCCGTCTTCAGTTGTAAACTGCACCAGTTCTGCTTTTGCATAAACGTGGTCTTTCAAAAAATCAATAACGCTGACATTGTTCTCGAGTTCCTTAACCACTTTTCCGGATGCATCGCAAAGGTCAACCTGTTTGGGCATGGTGGTTGATGAGTAGGTGTCAATGTAATATTTACCGCCAAAATTAATTTTGTGGTGCCCGGGCACACTGGTCAGTTTCTTTTTTCCTTTCCCATCAAATCCTACCACGTACAAATGCGCTTCCAGTGGTGAAACTTCGGTGGATGTGTAATAAGCCAGTTTTTTGGCATCATCGGTATACACCACTTTTACCACATCCCAGTTGCCGCTGGTAACCTGGTTAATGAGTTTTCCTTCGTAATCATAACGGTAAACGTGTGAAAAGCCATCGCGCTCTGATTTCCAGAAAAATTCTTTTGTCTTTTGCGGAAAATAAAAATAATGCATGATGGTAGCTCCAAAACTGAATACCTCAAGCCATGTTTCAGATTTTTCTTCAAATATTTTTTTCGCATCACCGGTTTTAATGTCGGCAAAAAACAATTGCATGTGATTTTGCTTTCGGTTTATGTGTACAATGGCCAGTTTACCCGGATCAGCGGTCCAGTATATGCGCGGTATATAATCATCGCCACATTCTACATTCATCCAGGTGTTTTTAGCGGTTTCAAGGTTTATAACCCCAATTTTTACAACCGGATTTTTGTCGCCAACACGCGGATAAGGAATTGCCTCGTATTTTTCATCAAACCCATCGTAATTGGTATATTGGTACCATGGCACTTCGCGTTCATCGGTTTGCCAGAATGCAATGTTTTTTCCATCGGCACTCCACTCCCATGCCTGTACCAAACCCCATTCTTCTTCGTAAGCCCAGCCAAAGCGGCCATTGAAAAAGGCTTTTCCTGCATCACTGGTCAATTGTTTTTCTTTTTTGTTTGCCAGTTCGGTTACAAATAAATTTCCTTCGCGCTCAAACCCTATTTTTGTCCCGTCAGGTGAAAGCTGGGCGGTATAGGCATCCCTGGCAACCAATTCGAGTTTTTTTGTTGCAATGGAATACAGGTAGTAATCGGCATAACCCGAGTTACGCCAAACCTGCCTTACGTTGGTCCTGAACACTAAAAATTTAAAATCGTTTGACCATTCAAACGTTTCATAATCGAATAATTTTTCCGAGGCTGGAAATGTGACTTTGGTGGCATCAAAAATAAGTTCATCCTTTTTGGAAGCCGGGTCATACAGGTAAATGCTTCCATCATTGTTTTTATAGGAGTACCGTTTTCCACCTTCAATCCAGTTCACGCTTGCAGGCCCGTTTCCGCCAGATAGACTACTTTGCGCACCAAGTGCTTCCTGCAGGTTTGCATAGGTTTGCTGGCTATATGCATTAAGGGTGCAAAAATACAAAGCGGTATAAACAATTATTTTTTTCATGGTGTGTATGGAACGAGATTAACTCTCTTTAAGTTTTTTCAATTCAGCTTCGTATTGCGGTAAATACATTTTTTGGTCGGCTGGTAAATTTTTTATAGCAATCTCCCAATTCTTTATCGCATTCTTTTTGTCGTTGTTGGCGGTATAGCCGCGTGCAAGTCCAACATAAGTTACGAATTTTTCTTCAGGATGCAATTCCTTATTCAATTTAAAAATCTCAAGCGCTTTTTCTTTTTTACCCTCGCTTAACAGTTGTTTGGCATAGGTGTGCACATCAAAAACACCAGCTGACGAATGGCGCAGCGCTTTGTTCATGGTTGCCGAAGCTTCATCGTTTTTCCCCATGGCTTCTAATACGCTTGCTTTGGTTTGCAGGGTCTGAAAATTTTCGACACCCACAAAGCGCATGCTAATAGCGGCTTCAGCAAATTTCAATGCTTCTTCCAACTGGTAATTATTGCTCGCACAAAATATAGCGGCACTTTGCCAGTTTTTCCAGTCAAAACCTGCTGCACCTTTCAAATCGTTTTTAATCCCGGCAAGATAAATTCCATTTACATCTTCCACGTCAATTTTAAATGCTATTTTCTTTTTTTCCCATTGCAGGTAAGCGGTACATGTGTTTGGCAGGCGGTTTTCAAATCCATACGTTAACCATTCAGTAAATTCAGAATCTTTTGCATTAACCTGTACGCGCAAAGCATCGTCTTTTTCATCGTAAAAGTAATGCCCCCAACTGGTGCTGTTTTTTGAAAAGATGAGCGTCCACGGTTTTTCTCTTTCAACGGCTATAAAAAAGCCATATGTTCCTGCTTGCAGTTCCTTTCCTTCAATTTTTACATCATGCGAAAAAGAAATAGTTGTGTTTTCATTTGCTCCGGCCCGCCATGGTGATGATTTTGATGTACCGAATCGTGGATCGGTAAAACCATAAGGCACTAAGTCGCCCCAAATATGTCCGGTACGGTCGGCTCCATCATCGGTATGAACGTTAGGGCTATTGTAAGTAATGGTAATTTCAACAGGACCTATCCATTGGCTGACACGTGATTTTTCATTGTCGGCATCAGGCGGAAAAGTTAACTGGCCACTCGCATTCCATGCAAAGCAAACCAACAGGGGTAAAAGTATTTTTTTCATAATTTGAGGTTTTTATTTTCCAATTAAACTTAATATACGTTTCTGCACCATCCAGGCATCTACTTTATTTTGCCACACATCAATCTCTGCCTGGTTTTTTTTATTGAGTGAGTTTAGCACATCGTAAAATGTTCCATCACCTTTGTTGTATTGAATTTCCCCGGCTTTATAGGCTTCATTGGCAGCTGCGCTTGCTTTTTCAAGGGCAATTTGTTTTTGGGCAATGGTTTTTTGATTGTCAAGGTAGGTTGACAATTGATTTTGGACTACCAGTTTTTCTTTTTCCAGCTCTAATTTTTTATTTTCAGTTACTATTGTCTGCTGACGCACGTTGTAATAATTGCTCATGCGGTTAAAAATGGGAATAGACACGTTTAAGCCAACCACCTGGTAAAAATTAAGGTTGAGTTGTTCGCTATACGTTGGGTAAAGCACAGTTCCCATGGAAAAATCAAATATTCCATTGGATGAATAACTTGATGCCAGTGTACCGGTTAAACTTACCGTTGGAAGAAAACCCGAAAACGTTCTTTTTTTTGTGTACTGGCTTGTTTTAAATTCCATTTCTTTTGTAAGGATGCTTAAGTTGGATTTAACCAGCTCTTCGGTTGAAATGGTTGTTGCAGAACTAAACTCAAGACCGCTTTCTTTGAGCACCACACTGTCTTTTATCTCAGTGCGCATGAGTGTTAAGAGTGTGTTTAATCCGCTTGTATACAATGTTTGTGTTTCAAGGTAAGCTGCTTTTTCAGTTTCCAGTTGCGATTCTACTGCATACAATTCCATCAATTGCCGGTCGCCTTTTTCAACCTGTATTTTTGTGGCTTTGTTCAGGGTTTGCAATGCTTTTATTCGGCTTTTATATACTTCAAGGGTTTTTGAATATTTCAGGCATTGAAAATAAGTATCGCTTACATTTAACATCAATTGTTGCTCCTGGTATAGTTTTGTATACTCGGCTGTTTTTAATTGGGCTTTTGCCTGTTGCTGGGCTGCATAGCCGTTTAACCCGTCAAACAAAACAATGGAAGCATTTACAGATGGAAACGAAGTGGTGGTTGCTTTTGTAATGCGCTGGAATGAAACCTGGTCAAATACGGTTCCGTAAATTTTATTCATGTTCCAGTTTGCATTTACCTGCGGCAACACATTAGCCCATGATTTTTTGTACTCATACGTATAAAACAAGGTGTTATTGGTAGCTGTTTTTAAATCAATATTCTCAGTTACTGCTTTGTTGATGCAGGTTTCGAGGTCAAGTTCGGTAACCTTTTTTTGTGCAAAAGTACCCTTGTAAAAAATAAGAATTATCAGCACAACCAACTTGTGTTTTCCACCTTTCCTTTTTTTTCCCAGTGCATGAAAAACCGGGAAAAGGATTGCGCTTTTGCTAATTTTATTCATATCGCAGCGCTTTAACCGGTTTTGATCGCGCAATTTTCATGGATTTAAAAATAATGGTCACTACGGCCACTACGGCAATCAGGGCTATGCCGGCCGCAAACCAAATAATACCGGGGTTTACGTGAAAAGCAAATCCCTGTAGCCATTCACCCATCATGAAATACGTTACAGGTACTGCAAACAGTACGGAGATTCCAATTAAGATTAAAAACTCGCGCATGAGCAACCACACAACGGTTGGTGTAGTTGCACCCAAAACTTTTCGTATACCAATTTCTTTTGTGCGTTTTTCGGAAGAGAATGAAGCCAGTGCATACAAGCCCAAACAGGCAATAAAGATGGCCAGTAAGCTAAAGAACCCAACCAAAACCAATAATTTTTGCTGAATAGCGTATTGTTGTGATAAACTTTGATCAAGGAACATGAATTCAAACGGGAATTCATTGGTTTGTGTTGACCATTGCTTTTTGATATTATCAATTACGGATTGTGGGTTATCACTGTTTAAACGTACATAAATATAACGTGTCCAATATGCCTTTTGTTCTTTGTGTGGCATATCAAGTACAAAGGGGCCAAGGCTTTTGTTGAGTGGATCTCCGTTGAAATTTTTAACCACGCCAATTACTTTTTCAGATCCGTGTGGAGTATTGAGGCGTTTTCCCAACGCATTTTGGGGAGTTCCCCAGCCCAGCTCTTTTACCATTTGCTCATTCACAATTACCGATAAAGAGTCCTCGCGCGCAATGTCTTTCGAAAAATTTCTTCCGGCAATAATTTCAATTTTCATCACGTCAATAAACGGCTCGTCAACCAGCAGGCACGGATAATATTTCCATTTGCCAGCCTCCATACCATCGTAATTGAACTCATGGGTATTGTGAGATTTACCAAGCACATCGTTACCAATGGCCACACCATCAACACCGTTTATGGATTTTAGTTGGGGTAAAAATTTAACCAGTGTATTTAACATGGGTGGACGCACTGGTAAAAGGATCACTTTTTCTTTGTCAAAACCTAAATTTTTTTGTTGTAAATAACAAAACTGGTCGTAAATAATGCCGGTTGAAATAATAAGTGAAACAGAAATAAAAAATTGCCCGACAACCAGTGTTTTTCGCAAGCCTGAACCCCGTGTAGTTGATTTCGAATTGCCTTTTAATATAGCGACCGGTGAAAAAGAAGAAAGAAAAAATGCCGGATAAATGCCTGATATTATTCCGGTAAGAATTCCGGTTCCAAAAATGGCCGAAAGAGCACTTGCATTGGAAATGTCATAAAACCCAAATTCTTTTCCGGAGATGGAATTAAAGAAAGGCAGCATTAATTCAATAAGTGCAAGCGAGAGCAGTACGGCAAGCAAGCTCATGATAATGGACTCACTTATGAATTGTATAATTAATTGCTGGCGTGATGCTCCTGTAACTTTTCGCACGGCAATTTCCCGGGCACGTGATGCGGCACGTGTTGTGGCCAGGTTGGTATAATTAACGCAGGCAATTATTAAAATAAAAATTCCAATAATTGAAAAAATATAAACCATCGAAACATCGCCATTGCGGTTCATTTCGTAATCAAGGTGCGAATTCAAATGAATCCAGGATAGTTCCTGTAATTCATGTGAAACCTGGTTTTTTAAAAAATCAGGATAATATTTTTTGACAAATTTGGGAAATTGTGCAGCCAGTTCACCGGCATCTTTTTTATCTTTTAGCAAGACGTATGTCCAGCAGGGGTTCCAAACCCAGTTTTTCAAAATACCGGGCATTAACTTATCAGTAGTGGTAAATGAAATAAGACCATCAAAATCAAAATGCGTATTCAATGGAATGTCTTTCATGATACCGGTTACAATAAGATCGGTAACTCCGTCAAATTTTACCGTTTTACCAATGGGATTGTCACTTCCAAAGTATTTTTTGGCAAGCGTTTCGTTTAGTACAATGGTATTTGGATTTTTCAACACTTCGGACCTGTTTCCTTTCACCAACTCAAAATCAAACAGGTGAAAGAACGAGGAGTCGGCAAGGAACAGGCCCGATTCGTTGAATATTTTTTCTTTGTATTTTAGCGAATGCTGGGGGTCCTGGAAATTGAACAGGCGTGCCTGGCTTTCTATTAAATGTGGGTAATCGTGTATAAGTGTTGGCCCAACAGGGAAAGGACAACTGGATGAGTGTTCGCCCTGTCCTTCAAGTTCCAATTTTCCGGCAACCCTGAAAATGCGTTCTGAGTTTTTGTGAAATTTATCATAACTCGTCTCGTGGTTAACGTACATGTAAATAAGAACGAAACAGGCAAGTCCAACAGCAAGCCCCAGCAGGTTAATTGCCGTATAAAATTTATGTCGCCATAAACTGCGTAAAGCCGTTAATATGTAATTACGTATCATTCGTAGCGGAGTGATAATACAGGGTTACGCCATGCGGTGCGCAAAGCTTGCAATGAAACTGTTAATACCGTTAGCAATAAAATGCCTACAACAGAAATGACAAATACAAATGGCGATAGGCTGGTGTGGTATGCAAACCCTTCGAGCCAGTTTCCAATAATATACCATGCAGCAGGAAAAGCAATCAATAAAGCAATTCCAATCATCACCACAAATTCTTTGTTGAGTAAAATCAGGATTCTTCCTGCCGAGGCACCCATTACTTTGCGTATACCAATTTCCTTGGTGCGTTGCTGGGTTGAGAAGAATGAAAGTCCATAAATTCCCATGGCTGACAACAGGAGTGCAAGGGTGGCAAAGTATACAAACACTTTGAACATTTTCTCTTCGGCAAGGTAAAGTTTGTATATGGAATCATCCAAAAATTCATATTCAAATTCTTTGTTGGGCAACATGGTGCTCCATGTTTTTTGGATGGATGCAATATTTGCCGACATATTGCCAGGTTTCATTTTCACCATCATGTAGCCGGATGTAAACCTGGGATCGTTCATGAAAACGGTTAGGGGTTCAATGGGTGAATGAAGTGAAGCGAAATGAAAATCTTTTAAAACACCAATCACTTTCAATTCAATGTTGGCCGAGTCGGCAGGAATGAACAACGATTCTTTCAATGGATTTTTCCAACCAAGCATGCGTGCAGTTGCTTCATTAATGATAACGGCATTGTTCAGGTCAGAATTGTTTTTCGGATCAAAATAGCGTCCTTCGGCCAGCTCCATGTTCATAAGTTTGGGGAAATCATAATCGCTTACCATCGTGGCAATAGGTTTATCTTCCATGCCATTTTTGGTTTTTACTTTCAATACAAAACGTGAAAAATTTTGGCCTGGAAGGTAAGCGGTAAATGATGCGTCTGAAACGAAACTTTGTTTTTTCAGTTCATTTTTTAGTGTTCTGAATTTTTTGACCAACAACGTATCGCCAAAACTTTGAGGAATGGTAATGGCCATCATGTTTTCACGCTCAAAGCCCATTTCTTTTTTTCGCATAAAACTTAGTTGCGTATAAACCATGAGTGTTGAAATGATCATGAAAAGCGAAATGGCAAATTGTACGGTCATTAAAACCCGCCTTACCGTATGTTTATTCCCGTTTTTAAGAAATGAATTTTTAAGGATAAGATGGGGCGAAAAGCGCGAAAGGTAAAATGCAGGAAAACTGCCCGCAACAACGCCAATTACAAATAACAAGCCTAAAACAACCAGGATCATGTTTACACTTAAAACCGAAGCAATGGTGATTTCTTTTCCGGTTATTTCATTGAACATGGGAAGGAATACTTCCAGCAACCCAAATGAAAACAAAAGTGCAATAAATGAAATTAAGGTTGATTCGCCCATGAACTGCATAACCAGTTGCCTGCGTGAAGCACCCGATACCTTACGCATGGCAACTTCTTTTGACCGCCTGGTGGCGGCCGCAGTGGACATATTAATGTAATTGATGCAGGCAATGGTAAGAATCAAAATGGCAACAATGCTAAATAGTTTTACATAAGCATAATTGCCCTTTTTTGGTGAATCATAAATAAGGTAGTTGTTAAAATGAATGTCGCGCAATGGTTCAATGTGAAATGTGATTTTTCCATTGAATCCAAATTTTTTCCATTCAGGTAAAATGTATTTTTTTACGTAGTCATCCATTTTTGGCTGAAAGTTTTTCGCTACCTCGGCATTTGGAATAACTACATAACTAAACGAATTGTTATTTCCCCAATTGGCTTCAATTTGTTTACGGTTTTCGGGTGACATGCTGCTAATGGGAATAAACATGCCTGCTTCGGTGTGCGTGTTGAATCCTTTTTCATCCACAATAGCTGTTACTTTCAGGCTTTTATTGGCCCACTCAATAAGTTGGCCCATAGGTTCTTTTGTACCAAATATTTTAGTGGCATATTCTTTCGTGAGTACAACATTTCCGGGCTCTGATAAAGCAGTTTGCGGATCACCCTTTAAGAATTTATAGTCAAAAAGTTTGAAATAATTTTCATCGGCATAATATGCGTTGGCAAGGTTTATGACTTTATCTTCTTTGTGAATGTTTTGTCCGCCTAAAGTGAACAAACGTGTTCCGTCAGTAATTTCGGGATATTCCTTTTTCAGGGTAGGCATTACCGGGAAAGGCGAAATGCCAAACTTATCCTCAACATCTTCAAACTTATAGAAACACTGAATGCGGTAGAGTTGGTCGGCTTTTTTGTGATGGGCATCAAAGCTCAATTCATCCTGTACAAAAATGTACAGTAATAAACAGGAAACAATTCCTAGCGCAAGTCCCGCAATGTTTAACAGCGAGAAAAGTTTGTTGCGCTGAATGTTGCGCAGGGCTATGACAAAATAGTTCTTAAACATGAATTATTGCAATTGGTTTTCTTTTGCTGCCTCAAATAAAACGCGGCCATCGAGCAGTCGAATGGTGCGGTGGGCATACCCTGCATCACGCATGGAGTGGGTAACCATAACAATGGTTGTTCCTGTTGTATTTAATCCCGAAAGTAATTTCATTACTTCTTCACCATGAGTAGAGTCAAGGTTACCCGTTGGCTCATCGGCTAGAATCAACTTTGGTTTATTTACCACAGCACGCGCAACCGCAACACGTTGTTGCTGACCACCCGAAAGTTGTTGCGGATAATGATTTTTGCGGTGAACAATGTTCATGCGCTCCATGGCTTCTTCTACCAGCTTTTTTCGTTCTGATGAGCTTATTCCGGTATATATTAAGGGCAATTCAATGTTTTCAAAAACAGTTAATTCATCAATAAGGTTAAAGCTTTGAAAAACAAAACCAATATTTGCCTTTCGTACTTCAGCCCGTTTTTTTTCCGAATACGTGGAAACTTCTTCTCCATTAATAAAGTATTCGCCTGAGTCAGGATTATCCAGTAATCCTAAAATGTTGAGCAAAGTTGACTTGCCGCAACCTGATGGTCCCATGATGGCAACAAATTCGCCTTCTTTGATTTCGACAGAAACATTGTTTAACGCGGTGGTTTCAATGTCCTCGGTGCGATACACTTTTTGCATGGCAACGGTTTTGATAGTACTCATAGCTTTTATTTTTTTGATTCAATAATTAATTCATCGGCATTTTCAAACATGGTATATTTTGATGTTACAACCTGCTCACCTGGTTCAAGTCCATCCAATACTTCATAGTAATCGGGATTTTGTCTTCCAAGTTTAATTTCTCTTTTTTGCGCTTTACCATCCTTTACAACATATATCCATGCCCCGCCTGTTTCCTGGTAAAAAGCGCCACGTGGAAGCAATACGGCTTTTGTTTTGTCACTCAATTCCAATTTTAACTGGAACGATTGACCGCGTTTAATGGTGGTTGGTTTTATTTCCTCAAAAAGCATATCGGCTGTAAATTCTCCATTACTTACTTCGGGGTATACTTTTTTAACGGTTAAAAAATATGTTTTATCATCTTCTTCAATTGATCCGCGCAGACCCATAACCACCCTTGAAACGTAATGTTCACTTATTCGTACACGAATTTTATAATCGGTAATAATGTCAATCTGCGCTATATTTTCACCTTTGGACTTAGTTTCTCCTATTTCAGCTTTCAGCGATGACAATTGCCCGTCAATAGGAGCCTTAATCACTAAATTTTCAAGGCTTCCCTGTAAAAACGCCAGGTTTTTTTGAATAAGTTCAAGCGAAGATTCAATTTGTTTTAATTGTGAGTTTCTGAAGGTAGAATCAACACGCATGTTTTGAACATGTAATTTCCGCTTGGCTAAAAGATGCTGGTAATTGTCTTCCGATTTTTCAAATTCATTTTTGGAAACCAGGTTCTCGGCCACCAATGCTTTGTTTAGTTCAAATTGTTTTTTTGCCTGTTTAATGTCCACATCCAGCTGCAGCAAATCCTGTTTTAATTGAACACTCTGGCGGTCCATTCCCAAACGCGTATTGCGTAAATTATTTTGCTGGTCAAGTAATTGTGCTTCGCGGTTAATGGCATCCATTTGAAATTCCTGGTTTGACAGCCGCATGATGGGCGTTCCGGCTGTAACCATTTTTCCATCCTCAATAAAAAGTTCTTCAACCCTGCCGCCTTCAATGGCATCAAGGTAAACAGTTTTAATAGGCATTACATTTCCGGTAACGGGTATAAACTCCTGGAATGTTCCATTGCTTACTTCATCAATGGTTATTTTCTCGGCATCAACTTTTATGCGGTTAACGGAGTAAGAACTAACGTAGAACGAAACAATGAGCGCAACACCAACTATTACCGACCCGTAGATCAGCAGTTTTTTGGCGTTAAAGCGTTTGCGTTCGATTTTTTTGTCCATTGCGTTACCCCTATAGCCAAGCATCGTGCCATTGGGATAAATGGCTATTAACCACATGTTTAAAATCGATGGGGTTTAAAAAATGTGTTCATTAACGGTACAAAAATGTGTCCGTTTTCAGTACATTATCGTACACTTTTGCTTACCTTTGTTAAACCCAAATCAAGGGCTTCAGCAAGAGTATCAAGCTGTTCGCGCATAAAAATAAACGGGGCATATAATTTGACTAATATGGCATCAAACTTTCAAAAGATGAACCAGGGACGAATCCTAATCATTGAAGACAATGCCGATATTTTATTGTCAGCCGAACTCTTGCTTAAAAAATATTTTAAAACGGTAACTACGTATGATGATCCTGCCAATGCCTTTGCGCATTTGCGTTTTAACGCTTACGATGTTGTGTTGCTTGATATGAATTTTAGCCGCGGTGAAAACAGTGGTGGCGAAGGATTACACTGGCTTAAACGCATAAAACAGCAGCGTCCTGAAACGGTTGTTGTGATGATTACCGCTTTTGGCGATGTTGACCTTGCTGTAAAAACGATTCGCGCTGGTGCAATGGATTTTGTACTAAAGCCATGGCAAAATGAAAAATTAATTGCAACGGTAATGGCTGCTTTTGAATTGAGCCGCAACAAACAAAAGGTAAGTGAGCTCGAGGAAAAACAAAAAGCAATGGTAAAAGCCGAAGATGGCGAACTGAGCGAATTACTTGGGAACAACCAGTCCATGCGGAAATTGGCTGAAAAAATTAAAAAAGTGGCACAAACCGATGCCAATATTCTTTTATTGGGCGAAAACGGTACAGGAAAAGAAGTAGCAGCACGTCAAATACACGTATCATCGCCCAGGCATAACAATGTTTTTGTAAAAGTTGACCTTGGCTCAATTCCCGAATCGCTTTTTGAGAGTGAATTATTTGGGTTTGTAAAGGGGGCTTTTACTGATGCAAAAGAAGACCGCCCGGGGAGATTTGAAATTGCTTCAGGGGGAACGTTATTCCTTGACGAAATAGGCAATTTATCACTCACCATGCAAACCAAATTGTTGTCAGTTTTACAAAACAGGCAGGTTGTTCGGCTGGGTTCAAACCAGGTGCGTGATATTGATGTGCGCCTGGTATGTGCTACCAATATGCCCTTAAATGAAATGGTGGCAAACGGCCAGTTCAGGCGCGACTTACTTTACAGGATAAATACAGTTGAATTGCAGATTTTGCCTTTGCGTGAACGTCCTGACGATATACCTGTTATTGCCAGCTATTACCTTGAAATGTATTCAAAAAAATACCTTCGCCAGGGTATGAAATTCAGCAATGCAACCTTAACAGCCCTTAAAAAGTACTCGTGGCCGGGAAATGTGCGGGAATTACAACACGCCATTGAAAGGGCGGTAATTTTAACCGAGGGAAATGAACCCGAAATTGCTTACCTTGTACCCGATACGTACAAAGAAATGGATATGAATACCGATTCATTGAACCTGGATGAAATTGAAAAATCGGCTGTAATAAAAGCGTTAAGCATGTACAACCGGAACATAAGCAGGGCAGCAAAGGAATTGGGACTTACCCGTGCAGCTTTGTACCGGAGAATAGAAAAATATGAACTTTAACAGTTTTCGGTTTAAGATATTTTTTCGCCTTATTTTACTTGTGTCAACAGCCATGTTGGCTGCACTTTGTCTTTACTACTTCGGTTTCTATTACACAACGTTCATCATTACCGTAATATTTTTCTTTTTGGTTGTTGAATTTTTTCGGTTCGCCAATAAGACAAACAAAGACCTGAACCATTTTTTGCTATCTATAAAATACGGAGATTATTCGCAAAAGTATGCTCCGCATCCCGAAAAAAGCCTGCGTGAATTGCGTGAAACGTTTAATATGATTACGCAGGAGTTCCAGCGTTTACGAAGTGAAAAAGAGGAAAACCATTTTTTTTTGCAGCACGTAATTGAACACGTGCCGGTTTCACTAATATGTTACGAAGATGTTGAAGGAAAAGTGATTCTTTTCAACCAGGCCGCAAAACGCCTGACCGGTGTTGAATACATGCCCGAAATGAATTTTTTGAGCCGTTCACATCCCAACTTGTTTAAAGTTATTTCAGCATTGGGTGACGGTCAACAGGATTTTTTCAAGTTCATGAATGCTGCAGGTGAAGAAGTACACATTTCAGTAAGGCGGCATTTTATTTCTTACGGAAAAACTTCGTGCAACCTGATCATGTTACAAAATCTTCGAACTGAACTTGAAGTACATGAGATTGAGATCTGGCAAAAATTTGTACGGATTATCACCCATGAGATCATGAACAGCATTACGCCCATTTCATCGCTTTCAGGCACCTTAAAAGAACTGGTAAACGATGAAATGAAATCAGACGACCCGATCTCTCGTGATGCTTTGCAAGACGTAAAACGCGGACTTGAAGCCATTGGAAACCGTTGTACAAGTTTAACAGAATTTGTTGAAACCTACAGGCGCCTTACCCGCCTGCCCTCGCCCAAAAAAGAAACATTTAAAATCCGCGATTTGTTTGACAGGCTGCAAATTTTGTTAAGTGAAACCATGCTCAACAGCCACATTGATTTCAGCATTAAACTGGAAGATGAGCGCTTGGAGTTATTTTGTGACATTGACCAATTGGAGCAATCAATCATTAACCTCATTAAAAATGCAATTGAGGTGTTGCAGGATGCAAGCGATGCACGCATTCAATTATCGGCATACACAAGTAAAAACCGTATTGAAATAAGTATTTATGATAACGGGAAAAAAATACCCCACGAAATCCTTGATAAAATTTTTATGCCATTTTATTCTACCAAAGAAAAAGGCAGTGGAATTGGCTTAACCCTTACCCGCCAATTGGTGATCAACAACAACGGAAGTATCATGCTAAACCAGCAAACAGAAGTTGGCAAAACATTTATTCTGAAATTTTGATGGAGGCCACAGGAAAGTTAGAAGCCATACTGTATGAAGTGCCAGCAAAATTAAGGGCAATGACAGGCGAATTTGTATCGCAACGGCCAGGTCCCGGTAAATGGAGCCGTAAAGAAATAATGGGACATTTAATTGATTCGGCATTCAACAACCAGCAACGGTTTGTGCGCATGCAATTGGAAAAACACCAGGATTTATTGCAGTACAAACAAAATGAATGGGTGACTTTGCAAAATTACCAGGGCATGGATTGGAACCGCATAATTGATTTATGGCAGGATTTGAACAGGCACATTGTGCACATTTGGAAAAACCTTGATCAAACAAAATTAAGTAACACGGGCAGCTTTCCCGATTATGGCACCCAAACCCTGCAGTATATCATTGACGATTATGTGGTTCACCTGGAGCATCATTTAAAAGCTGTTTTGTAAGTTATGGAGTTTGGCTGTATAAATAAAATCACTATCTTGGCTCACCTAACAGGTATGGGAAAACGCATTTTCTTTTCTTTTTTATTTTTCACGATGGCCGTTTACGCCATTGCACAACCTACTTTTCCAAAGGACGAGCCTAAATACAACAAACCGGGTGTATATGCCCTGACCAACGCCACTATACATGTTAGCGCTAACAAAGTTATAGAGGGCGCTACCTTGCTTATTGAAAAAGAAAAAATTATTGACGCAGGAAAAGGAATTTCCATTCCAAAAAATGCGGTTACCATTGATTTAAAAGGCAAACACATTTATCCCTCATTTATTGATCTATATTCTTCTTATGGAATGCCCGCTATTCAGCGTGAAACAGGCGATGACGGACGGCAGTACGAAAACAATAAAAAGGGAGCAACACATTGGAACGAATGTGTGCATCCCGAAACAAATGCCATTGAATTGTTTAAAACAGATGCGAATTCGGCAAAAGAGTTACGAAACATTGGTTTTGGCACAGTAAATTCAATTTATGCCGATGGATTGATGCGTGGTACAAGTGCGTTAGTAACCTTGGGTGAAGACAAGGAAAATTTAAATATCATCCGTCAAAAGGCCGCCAACAATTTATCTTTTCGTAAAGGTTCAAGCAGGCAGGCATACCCTTCATCGTTAACGGGTAACATTGCACTACTGCGTCAAACCTATTATGACAAGGCCTGGTACGAGGCAGGCGGAAGTAAAAAGGAATTTAATCCGTCACTTCAGGCCCTGGGTGAAAACAACGCGCTGATAAATATTTTTGAAACAGGTGATAAATTAAGTGTATTGCGCGCAGCAAAAATTGCAGCAGAGTTTAACCTGAAGTGTATTTACAAAACAAATGGTACCGACTACCAGCGTATAAACGATATAAAAGCAGCTGGAGGTTCGCTCATTATTCCTGTGAATTTTCCGGAGGCATTTGATGTGGAAGATTATTACGATGCGCAAAATGTAACGCTTGCTGAACTGAAGCATTGGGAACAGGCACCCGGAAATGCATTGGCTATATACAAGGCCGGAATTCCTTTTACGTTTACTCTTGATGGCTTGCGCGAAAAAGGAAGTTTTTTAGCAAACATAAAAAAAGCAATTACCTACGGTCTTCCTGAAGCCGAAGCCATAAAAGCATTAACCGAAACACCTGCAAATTTAATGGGTGTTGCTGAATGGGTTGGAACACTTGAGAAGTCAAAGCTGGCAAATTTCATAATTACCAATGAACCCCTGTTTACTGAGAAGTGTGTTATACAGGAAAATTGGGTGAAGGGAAGGCGTTTCGAAATTAAGCCAATAGAGCAACTGGATATTCGTGGTGAATACAGTTTGAACATAAATCAAACCATGTATACGTTAAGCGTAAAAGGTGATATAACTAACCCGAGTGCAGAAATAAAATCCGATACAATTAAAGTTACCGGTACACTAAAAAAGGATGTAAACACCATAGGTTTGGGTTTTGTTGCCAAAGACAGAGTAAACAACGGCCCGGTACGCCTTTCAGGAACCATTAATTTTGATTCAGGCTCATGGGATGGTAATGGACAGTTGCCTGATGGGAGTTTAATTTCATGGACAGCCATTCGAAAAGATAAATTCAAGGAGGAAAAAAAGAAACCAATTGTTCCTGACTCGGTAATTGTTGGAAAAACATATTTCCCCAATATGGCATACGGATGGGACAGTATTCCTCAAGCAGAAATGGTATTCATCAAAAACGCTACCGTTTGGACAAATGAGGCTGATGGAATAATAAGGAATGCCGATGTTATTTTAAAAGACGGAAAAATTGTGCAGGTGGGCAAAAACCTGCCAAAGCCGTTTGGAAAAATAATTGAAGTGGATGGAACAAACAAACATGTTACCAGTGGTATCATTGATGAACATTCGCATATTGCATTGTCGCAGGGTGTAAATGAGGGTGGTCAAAGTGTAAGTGCCGAGGTGCGCATGGGCGATGTAGTGAACTCTGATGATATAAATATTTATCGCCAGTTATCGGGAGGTGTTACAGCAGCACAATTGTTACACGGTTCTGCAAATCCGGTTGGTGGTCAAAGCGCCATCATAAAATTGCGTTGGGGAATGACGCCCGAAGAAATGAAGATTAAAGGTGCTGACGGGTTTATAAAATTTGCTCTTGGTGAAAATGTAAAACAATCCAACTGGGGCGATCCAACAGGGCGTTACCCGCAAACGCGCATGGGCGTTGAACAGGTTTTTTACGATGCATTCTTCAGGGCTAAAGCATATGAATCGGAATGGAAAGATTTTACCGATAAATTAACCAAATCGAAAGGAATTAAACCTGATGCTCCGCGAAAAGACCTCGAGGCCGAAACCATGTTGGAAATTTTACAGGGAAAAAGGTTTATTACATGTCATTCATACGTACAGTCAGAAATTAACATGTTAATGCACGTTGCGGACAGTATGGGCTTTAAAATAAACACGTTTACACACATACTGGAAGGGTATAAAGTAGCCGATAAAATGAAAGCACATGGTGCCAATGCTTCCAGTTTCAGTGATTGGTGGGCGTATAAATTTGAAGTGTATGATGCTATTCCTTATAACGCAGCCATTATGACAAAAGTAGGCGTAAATACTGCAATCAATTCTGACGATGCAGAAATGGCCCGCAGGTTAAACCAGGAAGCGGCCAAGTCAGTTAAGTATGGCGGCATGAGTGAAGAGGATGCATGGAAAATGGTGACCTTAAACCCGGCAAAAATGTTGCACCTTGACAAACAAATGGGGAGTTTAAAAACAGGGAAAGACGCTGATGTAGTTGTTTGGGGCGATAATCCGCTGAGCATTTATGCAAAAGTGGAAAAAACATTTGTAGATGGAATATTGTATTACGATTTAGAGCGCGATGTGACGCTTGACAAACGCAATACAGCTGAGAAACTACGTTTAATACGTAAAATGATGGAGGCGAAGGCTAGCGGTGAAAAAACAGTTAAGCCAACCCGTAAAACAAACAAACAATATCACTGTGATACCATTGGTGAGGAAATGGAGGAGGATCACAACTAATGAGAAAAATTTTAAGTATAGCCTTAGCGTTATTTTGTTTAAATGCGTTTGCGCAAACAAAATCCGTTCTTTTAATGAACGGTACAGCACATTTGGGAAATGGGGAAGTCATTAATAATTCAGTGATAGGTTTTAAAGACGGTAAAATAATGCTTGTGGGCAATGCATTGGTTGTACGAATTGACATGAGTAAGTTTGATACAGTTATTAATATTGAGGGAAAACATGTTTACCCAGGTTTTATTGGTTGCAATTCAACATTGGGGCTAGCCGAAATTGAATCCACACGTTCAACACTCGATTTTAATGAAATTGGCAATTACAATCCCAATACACGTGCACAAATTGCTTACAACACCGATTCAAAAATTATTCCTACCGTTAGAGCCAACGGAGTGTTGCTGGTGCAAACAACCCCGCGTGGTGGAATTTTTAGCGGAAGCTCAAGTGTAATGACAACAAGTGGATGGAATTGGGAAGATGCTACGGTAAAGGCCGATGATGGTTTGCACATGAACTGGCCTTCATTTGCCCCGCGCAGGCGCAGGAATGCTGAGCCAAAAGAAGAAGGTGCAACTGAAAATGAATATGCAAAACAATACGAAGCCATAAAAAAATACCTGGTAGAAGCAAAAGCCTATGCACAGCAAACAAAGTACGACCCGATTGATGTACGTTTTGAAAGCATGCGTGGCATTTTTAATGGAAAACAAACGCTTTATATTCACGCTAACCAGGTAAAGGAAATTACCGATGCGGTTTTGTTATGCCGTGAACTGGGAATTGAGAAAAAATGCATTGTAGGCGGATATGAGTCTTATTTGGTTGCTGGACTAATGAAGGAAAATAACGTGTCGGTTATGTTGCGCAGGGTACATGATTTACCACTGCGTGATGATGAGGATGTTGACCTGCCATATAAATTGCCCTATTTATTACAGAAAGAAGGAATATTATTTTGCATTCAAAATGAAGGTGACCAGGAAGCGGCCAATTTGCGTAACCTGCCTTTTCAGGCGGCAACAAGTGTGGCCTATGGTCTAACAAAAGAACAGGCCTTGCAGGCCATCACACAAAGTGCGGCTAAAATTCTTGGATTGGATAAATCTTACGGAACATTGGAAGGTGAAAAATCAGCAACCCTTTTTGTTTCGGATGGTGATGCCATGGACATGCGCACCAACAATGTAATTATGGCCTGGGTAAACGGAAAAAAAGTTTCGTTGAATACACATCAAAAGGATCTTTACAAAAAGTATACTGATAAGTACAATCAGAAATGATTCATTTACTGTTTAGTGCTTCAATGAATTTTTCATAAACTTTCGCCTCAGTTTCAAAACGGTATTTTCGCCAGAAGGCTGATAAGCGCCTAAACTGTTTAACAGGCGTGGTTTTAAAATTCCAGCAATATTTCTCCAGGCAATCTGGGCAAAGCCACACAGGTCTTCCATCAACGGCAAACAAACCTTCAGTTCCGTTTAATACGCAATGGTAGTCATAGCAGTGCCTTATTGAAAACATATGACCGGTTTCATGACTGGCAATTTTTAACGTACGAATTAAGATGGTTTTAAAATCTTCTTTTTTATGTACATCGCCAAAGCGTGCAAACGACCAAACCCCAACACGATCGCTTAAAGAAGCAATGCCAAATACAAAATCATGTGTGTCGCTTGGATAAATATCTTTATTGGTCAAAGCAATAACACCTATAGCATCATTTGGTAAAGCAGGCTTTAATACACTTTTGAACAAATATTTTGTGTTCAATTGTACTGTTGGCGTGTCAACCCATTGGCAGCTGGTTGTGCTTCCCAGCGTTTTGCATTCAAATATTGACATGTAGGTGTTTCGTGTGTGTTTGGCAGGAACAACATCAGTACCAATAGTTGGTAAAACGTGTACAGCAATTCCATAATAAGCTTGAAGGTATTCGGCAGATATAGGTACAAGCGAATATTCTGTCGAATCAAATTTTCCCAATGGCAAAATGTACAGTGTTTTTCGTATGCTATCGGGACGAACCGGTTTCAAGCATTTGTATTTTGAAAAGGACATGTTTGCATGGTTAATCCATGAACGACCGGTGCCGTTATAATTCCGGCCCATTTTATTGCATAGCGGACTAAGTTTTTTCTTTATATTTTCAAAACTTTCGGACTCATTTTTGTGCAAGCATGAAAATATAGCAAATAAAAACAACAAGGAATAATATGCTTTTTTCATGCTGTTAAATATAAATCTTACTCAATAGCTTTTATAAACCTGTCATATCCTTCAACAATTTCTTTCATGTCATTCTTTTTCCAGAATTCCCGAACGCGTTCAAAATAATTTTTTGGTTCAATGTTAAAATTCCAGCAAAATTTTTCTAAACAATCAGGACACAACCAGGTTGGTTTTCCATCAGCTTCGTCAAGGTGATTGCTGCCATTCATTATGCAATAATATTTTTTGCAATGGCTTAATGAAAACATGTGCCCGGTTTCATGGCTTGCGGTTTTCAATGTGCGTAATAAAACAGGTTTGTATTCTTTGGAAGCATCTCCAAATCGGTAAAATGACCAAACACCAACGCGTTTTTTTAAAGCGGCCTGTCCAAATACAAAATTAAATGTTTCATCGGGGTAAAGGTCTTTATTGCACAACGCAATCATACATGCTGCATCACCGGGAAGGTCAGGATATAAAAGTTCATGCAAGATGTATTGTGTGTTGAACTGGACCTTTCCAGTGTCATTTATGTATCCAATAACTGCGGTGCTGTCAGCATTCAGGATGCCGGTTTTGTGAAAGTAACGCCTGTTTTCTTCAGGCACACGTTTATTATCCCAGTTCTTTCTTACAACTGTGTGTAACCCAAAAAAAGCTTCCAGGTAGTGTGCTGTAGTTTGAATCAATAAAACTTCATAAGCAGTAAAATTCCCAATAGGTTGTATGTAAATAATATTTCTTGTTTTTGTTGGGCGAATGGGAATACGTTGTTTGTATTGGTCAAGCGTCATATCCCGCTCTTCATGGGAGGTTAGCCAATCACCAGGTTTGGGTGCACCCATTTTTGCATGAAGGGGTATAAGTTTTTGCCTGGGAAATTTAAAAGAACTTTTTTCTCCGCTTGAGCAGGAAAAAGCAAGGGAAAAAAGAAGTATAATGCAATAAAATGCGCTTTGTTTTGTTCTCAATCTTAAATCTTAAATCTTAAATCTTAAATCTTAAATCTTAAATCTTAAATCTTAAATCTTAAATCTTAAATCATTTTGGTGGCTTATAACTCCTCAAAATCTTTTTTGCATCGGGTTCCTCTAAAATTTGCTTCACGGTTAAATCGGGGTATTGTTCGGCATAGGCTTTTATCATTTGCCATCCCAGCCAGGCACCAACGCGCGGTGGCGATTGTTTTGGAAGCGAACCTGTAAATGGAGCCTCATTGGTAAATTGCAAAATTACTTTTTGATTGGTTGTATATAACCATTCGTTGTCAATTATTTCCTTCCATATTTGGCGGTGATATTGATTGCACCAGTCAAGTTGTTCTTTTTTATAGCGAAGTTTAACATGTTCTTCTTTACCTGGTAAAAATGCATCCAATGCATACAAGGCTTTACCTTCGTAAACAAGTGTGCTTAGCAAATCATCTTCCTTGTTTTCGGGAATAAGGTTAAATATAGCATAGCCCCTGAAAAAGTCAACTACCATGTTGGCCGGATCCATGTTGTTTTTCATGTATTGCGGAAAATCCTGTATGGGTAAAGCCTGTGTTACTTTGTTGTTAGCACCCAAATACATATCAAGCCCAATTCCAATTTCATTTTCAACCGGAAAAATGCCAAAGTTGAAGCCCGAGTGGTAGGTAAAGATTTTAAAGTTATTTTTTTCAGGATAATAATATGCCATGTGCTTTAACCCTTCGGTTAGCTCATCTTTATAGGGTTTAAAATCACCATACACCTCCTTTATTTGTTTAACCCCCTCAACCGTTGACGGAAAATACATGAACTGATCAAGTTGTTTAATGCACTGGCTATCAACGTCTGGATTGGTGTGAATCATTCTTCCCAGGTAATATTTATACAATTCGCCTCCTGATTGTTTGAGGGTTTGTAAATATTTGGCAGCATTTTTGTCCTCAAGTGCAGGAACCCAATCTATGAATTGTACAGTTACGTTAACGCCTGATACGTCTACATCCAGCTTATTGCCTCCACAGGCAGTAATAAACAGCAAAAAAATTGGCCAAATTTTGTATAAACCCCTATTTGTCATATGATTAATGCTTAATATTGCATAAAGTTAATTGATTTAACGTTCGAAACTGTATCTTAGTGGCAGTATAACGCCCCGGAGAAAAAAAGTTTCAAAAATTTTAATAAAGCAAAATCAGCCAAAGGCTGACCATCTTGATGGATGGACTATGAAATAAAAAACAAAAAAAACAAAAATGAAAAAGACCTTATTGTTTGGATTAGCATTACTTGGTTTTACAATGGCTAAATCACAGGATGCAGACAAAAATTTCCGTTTCGGTTTAAAAGCAACCCCAAGTATCAACTGGTTTAAAATTGACGATGAAAAAACCTTTGAAAAAGGCGGGGCAAACCTGAAATTTGGTTACGGTTTAATTACCGAATTTAAAATTACCGATGTGGCCTGGTTTACTACAGGTTTACAGGTTGACTACGATGGTGGTAAAATTGAAAAAAACGATTCTATCTATTATCTGTATAATGAAGATGATGGTTTTCTTGAAAACGATTTTGATTACATAGCAGATACAGCTACAACAAAAAAGTATACTACCTATATGCTTAATAAACGTAAATACAACAGCATGTATGTTACCATTCCATTGCAGTTGCGTTTAAAAACAAAGGAGATAGGTTACCTGACATATTATGGTCATTTTGGATTGAATACCTCAATTCACATTCGTACAAAAGTTACCGATGAGTCAACTTCATGGAGCTCAACGGGTGCAAAACAGGATGTAACACTTGAAAAACTGGATAATTCAAAAGACATGAACATTTTGCGTACTTCACTTGCTTTGGGTGGTGGTGTTGAAATGAATTTATCGGGATCCACTTCGCTAATGTTTGGACTTTCATTTAACCAGGGCTTTATGAATGCTGTAAAAAAGGATTCGAAATTCCTGATTGATGGTGAAAAAACAAACGCATCAACAGAAACAAAACCAACAGCACAACAGCAAAAATTTCTTTCGCAAAGCATGACGCTTACAATCGGAATTTTATTCTAATACATAAAAAACAAATTGAACTAAACCCGCAGCTTCAAAACTAGCGGGTTTTTTATTTAAACATGTATGTAGTACGCAGGCGCTTTATTGTAAAATAAATTTTGCGTATTTCGCATGGCTTTAAAAAAAACAATGAATGTATGAAAGCAGAACAGGTTAACAGGCATATTATTAACTGGCTCAAATGGTATTGCGAAAAAGCCGGCATGAAAGGTTTCATCATTGGTATTTCGGGTGGAATTGACTCAGCCGTTACCTCTACATTGTGTGCTATGACGGGTAAAGAAATTCTTGTGGTAAGTATGCCCATTCACCAAAAAAAAGACCAGCTTGCACGTGCAAACGAGCACATGGACTGGTTAAAGTCAAAATTCACCAACGTAAAAGCGCTTGAAGTTGATTTGAGTAATTCATTTGAATCGGTACGCACGGCCTTACCTGCCGAAACAGGCGAGCATAAACTGAGTATGGCCAATACCCGGGCGCGTTTGCGCATGTTAACGCTGTATGCACTTGGCCAGTCAAATGGGCTATTGGTTGCCGGAACAGGAAATAAAGTAGAAGATTTTGGCGTGGGATTTTATACCAAGTATGGTGATGGAGGAGTAGATTTAAGTCCAATTGCTGATTTGACCAAAACACACATATTTGCTTTGGCAAAACATTTAGGAATTGTAAACAGCATTCAAATTGCCAAACCTACTGATGGGTTGTGGGAAGTTGACCGTACCGATGAAGATCAATTGGGCGCAACCTACCCGGAGCTGGAATGGGCTATGGAATATATTGACTCGAAAAGCAATGTTCCGGTAAATACACGACAGGAAGAAGTGTTGAAGATTTATAAAAAATTCAATGCAGCCAATAAACATAAAATGGATCCCATTCCTGTTTGTTTAATACCGAAAGAATTATTGGAATAAAAAAATCCCACCGGTCAAGGTGGGATTTTAATTTACTGATGAATTTCCAAGGTTATCGCAACAAGGTCACATGACCTATGTATTCATGCTCAATTCCATTAAAGTCTGTAGCTTTCACTTTCCATACATACACGTCTTCTTTGCTTTTTTGACCTTTATGGGTTCCGTCCCATCCGTCATTTGGTGTATGGCTTTCGTAAATGATTTGCCCCCAACGCGTGAAAATATACATGTCAAAATGCTCAACATCTATTCCAATTCCCATTGGATAAAACACATCGTTTGTTCCGTCCCCATCAGGCGTAAATGAGTTGGGTACGTAAATGGCGTAATCAGGTTTAATGTGAACGGTATGAGAAACGTCATCGGTACAGCCAAATTCATTTGTAACGGTTAATGTAATCACAAACGAACCTGTATCCTGGTACACATGGCTTGGTGAGCCATAAGTTCCGGTAGTGATACCTCCGTTAGTACCATTTGGTATAATTACATTGGTGCTATCAATACCAAAGCCATCGCCAAAATTCCAGTCGTAGCTAATGGCTCCTGTTGATGTTTGTGCAAAATCAATGCCCGGTGTTTGAATAGTTGTTTCAAGCGGTGTGAAAACAAATTCAGCAACCGGGTTTGGATATACAGTGATTAATCCGGGTTGTGAAACACTTGTTGAGCAACCTGCAGCGCTTGTTGTCATTACACACACATCATACGTTCCGGGGTTGGTGTAGGTATGCGATGCTGTTGTAACAACATCGGTCAAATCAACCACACCATCGCAATTGAAATCGTAATAGAAGGTGGTGCCAATATCGGTATTCAACAAAAACTGTGCGTTAAATGGTGCGCATCCGTCCTGGTCAATGGCATTCAAAAATAAAATGGGCAATGCATTTACAGTTACAATCACCGAATCACTTGCGCCAGGATTTGTACAACCATCGTCAACTGTTACAAAATAGGTTGTAGTAGTGGTGGGACTAACCGCGGCATTTGATGTAGAGCCCGAAGTTGTTGACACAACTGTATTGTTATTCTGATCAACCCAGGTAAAGGTATAAGGTCCACCATTTCCGCCTGTAGCGGTTGCATTCACGGCTGTGTTATCACCGTTACAAATTGACTGGTCAACCGAAGCGGTAATACTAAGTGGAGGATTTACAGTAATGGTTGCGCAATCCTGTGGTGATACGCATCCTTTAGAATCAGTAACGGTCATACAATAAGTGGTTGTAGTTGTTGGGCTAACTACGATTGGTCCCGCACCAGTCATGCCTGCAGTTGTCCACGTAATGGTATATGCTGGCGTTCCACCGGCACCGCTTGCAAATACCTGTGCGCTATCACCAAAACAAATGGTTTGATCAAGGTCAGCAACACCGGTTAGCACATTCGGTTCGGTTACCATTACACATTGTGTAGCGGTACATCCGTTTGCATCTGTTAATGTTACACAAATATTACCGGTTGCCAATCCAAATGCAGTGGTTGTTGTTTGTGCATCGCTCCATGCAATTGTTACAGGAGCAGTTCCACCTGCCGGTGTTACTGTAGCAGTTCCGTCAGTAAACCCGTTACACGATGGCTGGGCAAATGTTAAAGAGCCAACGGTAGGTCCTGGTTGGTCCACAATGGTTACCGTTGCGTTGGCGGTACAGCCATTTGCATCGGTTACGGTCACTGTGTGTGAGCCAACACATAATCCTGAATTGTTTGGTGCAGTAGGAGTAACACCAGTAGGCCATAAGTATGAATAACCCGGTGTTCCGCCTGAAGCATTTGCCAATGACAATCCGTTGCACATTCCACATGAAGCATCTACCTTATTGGCAATAACACTTAGCGCGGTAGGCTCAGTTATATTTTGTGTTGATGTTGCAGTACAACCATTGTTATCGGTTACGGTTGCCGTATACGTTCCCGAACATAAACTATTTGCATTTGCAGTGGTACTAACACCGCCTGTCCAGGTATAAAAATAAGGAAGTGTTCCACCACTGGTAGCCGTATTAATAGTTCCATTGCAGTTACCAAAACAATTTACATTGGTAAATCCTGTTATGTTTGATACCAATGCTGCTGGCTGTGTAATGGTTGCTGTGGCACTGGCTGTACATCCCAAAGCATCGGTAACCGTAACAGTTGAAGTACCTGCACATATACCTGTGTTGGCAGCTGTGGTTGTACTTGCTCCCGATGACCATGAAAATGTATTTCCACCATTTCCACCGGCAGTTACAACCGTTGCGGTTCCATCACACACACCGAAGCAACTTACATTTGTTTGCGCACTTATGGCGGCAACAAATGAAGCGGGTTCATTTATGATTTGTGTAAGCGAAGCTGTACATCCTGCAGTATCCATTACCGTGATTCCGTAAGTGTCGCCACCAAGTGTTGATGAAGATGTTTGATCAGTTAACGAAGAAATAACAGCCGCTGTTGCATCAACCCAGGTATAAGATAGCGTTCCAACTCCACCCGTTCCAGTTACCGAAATGCTTCCGTCATTGTAACCAAAGCAGGTAACGTCACTTGAGCTGTTTAATGTTAATGTTGGACCAGCAATATCATTTATACAAATTAAACTGTCAATGAAACATCCATTTGCATCGGTAACGGTAACAGTATAACATCCTGCAAGAATGTTTTGCGCGCAAGGTGTTGTTTGCGCAGCCGGATCGCTCCAGGCATAACTTAAAGGCAACACACCTCCAAATGCTGTTGCGCAAATTTGCCCGTTGTTTTGTCCACAATTAGCATCCGTTGCGGCTAAGCTCATATTAATGGCAGGAGGTTGACTAATGTTTATGCTTTGGCTTACAAAACATCCGTTTGCATCTGTAACAACTATGGTGTAAAAACCAGCGCAAACATTTGTGATGTTGGGTGTGTTTGAAAGCGTTGGATCATCCCAAAGCATGGTGTAAGGTGTAGTTCCACCTGTAATGCTTGCTGTTGCCGATCCATTGCATTGGTTATTGCAAACAAGGTCAACGCCTGAAACTGTAACTACCAAACCACCTGGTTGTGCAATTACAATTGATGTTGTGTCCTGGCATCCATTTGCATCTGTAACGGTAACGGTATATGTTCCCGTACATAAACTGTTGTTAAGGTTACTGGTTGTGCCGTTGCTCCATAAAACAGAATAAGGAGCAGTGCCACCGGTAATATTTATATCAGCAAATCCATCACACAATCCGGCACAGCTTACCATTTGCGATGCAGAAATAACTACATCCAGTACGGTTGGTTCGGTTATGGTTGCCGGATAGGAAGCCGTGCAGCCATCAGCATCGGTAACCGTTACAGAGGTGGCACCTGCACACAATCCAGTTGCAGTTTGTGTAATTTGACCGGTAGTCCATGTATAACTAAATGGCGCCACGCCTGCTATGGGTGTTGCTGTAGCGGTTCCATTGCACGCGCCAAAACAAGTCACGTTTGTGCTTGAAAGTGTTGCACTAACCGGAACCGGTTGTGTTAAGGTGTAATTTGCGCTTAACGCACATCCATTTGCATCGGTAATATTTACAGTATACGTTCCATCACACAATCCTGGAATGCTGTCAAGTGTTCCTATTGTTGCACCGCCTGAATTTACCCACTGATATGTATAGGGTGAGGTTCCTCCGGCTGAAAATGCAGCAAGTGATCCATCACAGAACCCAAAGCAGGTAGGATCATAGGTATTTACATTATGAACCAACAAGGCCGGTTCGGTAATGGTTACACTTGTAGATGTAATGCATCCGGCAGCATCAGTTAATGTAACACCGTATGTTCCTGCTGTAAGGTTACTGGCTGTTGGTGTGGTTTGGCTTGCAGCTGCAGCATCCCATTGAATGGTATAAGGAACTGTTCCGCCTGCCGGATTTACTGTTGCCGATCCGTCATTATCGCCAAAACATGAAACGTTGGTTGATGAAAGAATAGAAATGGTTGGTGCCCCCAAATCAGTTATGGTTGCAGGCACAGCCAGTGTACATAAATTGGCATCGGTTACAGTTAAAACATATGCTCCTGCTACCACACTTGATATACAGTTAGTGGTTGAACCGTTAGACCATGAATAGGTATAGGCTGGTGTGCCACCGGTAATGGTTACGCACGCACTTCCATCAGCATTTCCGCAATGGGCATTTGTAATGGTAACAGTTGAGGCCAAAGGAGCGGGTTCCGTAACCGTTGTTGTTGCTGTTGCTGTGCAACCGTTAGCATCGGTTACTGTAACGGTATATGCTCCTGCACATAAAAGGAATGCGTTAGCAGTAGTTTGAGAAAGCGGGTCACTCCACTGGTATGTATAAGCACCCGTTCCACCTGAGGCAGACGACATGGCTTGCCCATCACATGACCCTGCACATTTGGTAGGATTCATGCTTGCCGAAATGGTAAGTGCAGTTGGCTGTGTAATTGTTTGAGATGTGTTGGTGGTACAGCCATTCGCATCGGTAATGGTAACAGTATACGTGCCTGCTGTTAGTCCGGTTGCTGTTGCAGCGGTGCCTCCACTTGGCGACCACGCGTACGTAATTGCACCAGTTCCGCCACCAGCAGTAGCAGTAGCTGTTCCGTTATTTCCACCATTGCAGGATACGTTTGTATGTGTTGCTGATAAAGTTAAAGCAGTTGGCTGCGTAATTGTTGTGCTTGATGTACTGGTGCATCCATTCACATCGGTTACGATAACAGAGTAAGTTCCTGCCGGTAATCCTGCGGCAGTTGCCGTTGTTGCTCCACTTGACCATGCATAGGTGAAAGGGGCTGCTCCACCTGCCATGGTAACAGTAGCCGATCCGTTGGAACCGCCATTACATGAAACATTTGAAACAGTGCTTGCCGTTGCTGTTCCACCAGCCAACGTTCCCACCGTAACACTTGCCGTTTGCGTGCAACCTTTGCTATCGGTCACAGTAACCGTATAAGTTCCGGCAACCAATCCGCTAACACTTGCAGTTGTTCCTCCACTTGACCATGCGTAGGTATAGGGCGATGTTCCTCCTGTAACATTTGATGTTGCAGTTCCTGTTGCAGCTGTACAGCTAGCCGCTGTTGATGAAGTGGTAATAACAATAGGCGCAGGTTGTGTTACAACAATTGTTTGTGTTGATGTACATCCGTTTGCATCGGTAACGTTCAATGTATATGTACCGGCACAAACACTGTTGAATGTTGGTCCGCCAGTTAAACCTGTAATGGCATAGGTTAATGAACCTGTTCCACCTGTTGCCGATCCTACTATGATCCCGTTACATAATCCGTTGCAACTTGGGGTTGTAATGGCAGCAGGGTTAATGGTAATGGCCGGAGGAGCTGTTAATGTTGTTGTTGCGCTTGTTGTACAGGTTCCTGAGGTAACCGTTAATGTATACGTTCCTGCGCAAACGCTTGAAATATTTGCAGTTGTTGCCCCATTACTCCATGAATATGTGTAGGCGCCTGGTCCACCAGTTGTAAGTGAACTAACAGATCCGTTACACGATGTGTTGCAAAGTGGATTTGTTCCTGTTAATGCGGTGGTAAGTGCTGCTGGTTGTGTAATGGTTATACATGTGCTGGCAGTACACCCGTTTCCATCGGTAACAGTTACACATGGGCTACCGGCACAAAGGGTATTTGTGGTTGCTGTTGTTGCGCCATTGGACCACAAAATACTAAGTGGCGCTACACCTGAAACGGTTGCAGTGCCGCTACCATTACAAAGTCCAAAACAGGTTACGTTTGAATTGGTAATTGCTGTAATAGTTGGTCCACTAGCTGTGCTTATAGCTGCGGAACCACTAAGTGTACAACCTGTACTGCTTGATGCAACAACATAATATGTTCCTGCCGCTAAACTTCCAAGTGTGGCACCTGTACCTAATACAATTGTGTGTGCAGCATCAGCATACCAGGTATAAGTAATTGTTCCGCCACCAACACCGCTTGCAGTTACTGTTCCGTTTGAAGAACCGCAGGTTGATGGAGTTGAACTTGTGCTTAAAGTTAAAACAGGTCCTGCAACAACAGTTGTTGTGGCTGTTCCTGTACATCCATTTGCATCAGTAACCGTTACAGTATAAGTTCCTGGAGCAACACCTGAAACCGATGCACCGGTTCCAAGTCCGCCTGACCAGCTATATGTATATGATGGCAGTCCGCCAGCACCTGCAGCGCTTACAGTTCCTGTTGTTACGTTACAAGGGGGAGGTGTGTTGGAAGCAGTAACAGTTGGGTTTGCAAATGTGGTTATGGTTTGTGTAACGGTTTGGGAACATCCGCCATTTGTTGCGGTTAATGTTACCGTATGTGTTCCAACTGTAGAATATGTTACGCCAGTAGGATTGGTAGCAGTAGACGTTGCGGGTGTGGCGCCAGCGCCAAAATTCCATGAATAAGTGGTTGCACCGGTTGAGGTATTGGTGAAATTAAAGCTGTTTGAACTTTGACAAGCAGTTCCTGTATAGGTAAATCCGGCAACAACGTTTGGACCGTTGGCAATTGTGCCTGTTGCAGTGGCTGTACATCCGTTAGCATCGGTAACAGTAACCGTGTAGGTTCCTGCACATTCGCCTGTTTGCACCGCGCCTGTTCCAATACCACCCGACCATGTGTAAGACGTATAAGCAGGTGTTCCACCGGCAGCTGTTGCTGTGATTGATCCATTGCAGGTGCCAAAACAAGTTGTTGCAACAGGTGCAACGCTAACCGTTAATGCAGGAGGAGCGGTAATGGTTTGAGTTGTTGTTGTTGTACATCCATTTGCATCTGTAACGGTACATGTATAGGTGCCTGCGCAAACACCAGTTTTACTCGCGCCTGTTCCAAGTCCGCCACTCCAGGAATAGGTATATCCCGGTGTTCCGCCCGCGCCAGTTGCACTTAATGTTCCATTGCAAGGGGTGGCACATGTTAGGTTTGTGTGCGAAGAAGTTGCAGATAAAGCAGAAGCAGGTCCGCCAATTGTTACAGTAGTGGTACTGGTACAAGGGCCTATGGCCGACAAATTAATGGTATAAGTTCCTACTGGTAAACCCGTGAAACTAAATGTTGGACCTGCACCTGATAATGTTGCAACGGTTGCTCCGCCTGAATTCACAACGTTTACCGTATAAGCAGGTGTGCCAGTACATGTTGCGGTAATGGTTCCGTTGGCACCACCAAAACATGAAACCGGGGTGCTTGTAGCAGTAACTGAGCATGGCGCAACAATTGAACAATTGGTTGCACCGGTACCACCTACTTGTGAAACATCAATGCTTCCTGCAATGCCTGAATAATTTGTTACAAGCAACATATACCATTCACCGGCAATAGCTCCGGTTATGTCTACCGTTTCAGTTGCGGCAGCTGAGAAGCTGCAATCTTCAATATTGCCTGCTGATAAACCAGGACACATTGATGCCTGGTTGGGAAAAGGCCCCCAACAACAAAAGTCAACATCAATTGGTGCTCCAGCTGTTGAAGTTTGATTTAGAAAAATATCAATATCTCCTGAAGTTGAAATATTCAGGTAATAAAAAGCAGGATTTGGTGTAGATCCTAGGCATCCATAAATTCCTCCGCCTCCCAGTGAGGCAACACCTGTTGTATTACACAGGTTATAAGTAATGCTTGTGCAAAATGGGTCAGCAAGTGCGCACGAACTGTTTGCTGTTCCACCTGTACAACCACTTGATGCAGCTGACTGGGCACAAATGCTGAAATCTCCAAAAGTGCCTCCACCAAATTCCCAGATACGAATATATACTGTAGAACCGGGACTTAAGCTACCAACGGTAAGTGTTGGCATTAACCCTGGTCCATTATCATCATCACATGAATTAAGTGTAAGTGAACCACAGGCACCTGTATATAAAGCCATGCCCATATCTGTAGGTCCCGCTCCTGAAACATCCATAGTAACGGTTACGCTACCTGAGGCAGGAACGGTCATTGAATACCAAACATCGGGTCCCGAATAAGATGCACAACCCGGAGCTGGTACACCGGTAGTATTTGTCATGGCTGCTGAAAGCGTTCCAATCTGGTAGGTACAACCGGTGTTTACCGCCAGGTTGGTAGCTCCACAAGGATTATCAGATTGTGCTTTTGAAAAGTTTGAAATAAAAACGATTCCGGCTATCGAGGCAAAACGCGTAATTTTTTTACCTGTGAAAAATGTATTTTTAAACGTGTTCATCAATACAGCGTATTTCATGTTGTGTGGTCGTTAACTTGATTTGGTTTTACAGATGATAGCTTTCTTTAAAAAATAATCCGAATCCAAAAGAGGATCCTTTTATGGCGGGTTTTATTTTTTCAAGGTCGTATTTTGCAGGAAGCGTAAATGAAACATGGTTATTGGATGCGTTATAGGTAAATGAAACAAGTTCGCATTCTTTAGCTAGCAAAGATTTAAAGCTATTGGCAGTTGATTGGTCTTTAACACCTTCAATGGTCATTTCATAATCAACTTTTACACCCTCCCATAAATAAAGTCCCTTGGATTTGTTTTGGTCCATTCTTTTTTGGATTTCTGTTGACATTTCACTGTAATGCCGTTGTGAATTTCCGCTCAGTGAAATAAAAAAGGTAAGGACAACGAGTAAAAGAAATTGTTTCATATAGCATGGTTGTTTGGTTAGGCTTTTAACTAAACTTTTAGTTAGATTTAACACTGATTTTATAAAAGCGTTGGAAAATTAACATTAATTTTTTGCAATAAACAGGTCTAGCGGATTTTTTGATCCACATTTATTAACATAAAATTCTTAGTGCAGGTTTTTACAGGAAGTGATAAAAAATAAAATCAAGTGTGTTAAAAATCATCTAACACTTTAGAAAAAACAAACAAAGCAGGACAGAAAATTTCCTTGACAAAAATTATGCAAGATTTAAATTCATTTCAATTTAGTTAGAACTTGAGGAAGTTCTTCGATTGAAGATTCTTTACCATCAACACTTATGCTTTCAATACCAAGCGTAAGAAACATCTTGTGTACATACTCTGCATGATTTTGTTCAGTAGCCGTTAGCTGGCATTCATATACATTATTTGTTTTTGCAACAGCTACAAACTTTATAGTTTGCATTTGTGAAGCTTTATTTTGTAAGTCCTGTATTTGAGAATAAGATGCAGAAAGTTCAAATTTAGTTGTACTTGTTGTTTCGGTTTGTATAAACGAAGCTTTTGAATTTTCAATTTTTGCAACAAGTGGTTTTTGCGCCATTACTGCCGATGAGGCAAACACAATAACAAGGCTAAGGAATAATTTCTTCATAAAATTCAATTAGTTGAGGTAAATCAAAACTAATGCTAATTTACAGACGTTAAACTTTAAATTGGTTGCCATATTCAACCAATTAAAACGTTTCAGCGACTGAAAAACAATTAGTTACTTCAATTAAACAAAAAACATATAATTCTAACAAATAATGTTCCAAAAATTTTGCCATGTATGGAATGGTATTCACGCATATTATCCGTAATTATCCTTATCTTTATAAGACTTAAAAACCCCTCGCACGATGATGACCCGAAAAATACTATTTGCCCTAGCGTCTTTCATCACACTTACGTTCACTTCAAAAACGCAGGACTTATCCATTACAACCATACCTTCAGTGGCTTCGGGTTGTAATTTACCATGTTCCAACCCGGTTACCATTACCATTTACAACTATGGCCCATTTGGAATATTTGTAACAAATGTAGATGTTGCATATACGGTTACCGGTCCTTCAGGTTCAACTACAATTACCGAAACAATTCCAGGCTTAACATTGCCGGCTGGTGGAGTATATATTTATACCTTTTTTACAAACGCTACTATTTGTCCAGCAGGAACGTATACGTTTGCCACTGAAGTCAATATGGTGGGTGACTTAAATCCAGCAAATGATCCATTAACTGTTACAATTACCAATGACACCACTGTTGTACCAGGTACTTTACTGGGGTCAGATACAGTTTGTGCAAGCGGAAACGCGGGATCGCTTACATTGGCAGGTAACAACGGTTACATTGATTTTTGGGAGTATTCAACTGATGGTGGAACAACATGGATAAATATTGCTGATACCACAAATATTTATAACTATTCATCACTCACACAAACCACTGCGTACCATGTACACATTGATGGTGGCTACTGTCCTGATGATTGGTCACCATGGGGAGTAATTACAGTAGATGACACAACTGATGCCGGGTTTACAGTTGGTGCAGCCACAGTATGTGCCACTGGTAATACTGGCCAAATTGATCTAACAGGTAACAACGGTACAATTCTCGATTGGGAATATTCAACGGATGGTGGAGCTACGTTTACATCAGCCGGGGTAGATACCAATTTTATTATCTATAACAACCTTAGTGCAACAACCATATATCAGGCTGTTGTACAAAATGGCGTTTGTCCAGTTGACTATTCAACACCCACAACAATAACAGTAACGGCACCGCCTGTTCCCGGAACAGTTTCGGCTGATATTACTGTTTGTCCGGGAACTAATAGTGGAAGCCTGGCTTTATTGGGATACAGTGGAACAATTCAATACTGGATTTTTACAACTGATGGAGGCGCAACGTTCACACCAATTTCCAATTCTACACCCCTCGAAAATTATTCAGGTTTAACACAAACCACAACTTACTATGTGATTTTGCAAAATGGCGTTTGCCCGGCTGATACCTCTGTAGGTGCAACAGTAACCATGGCTACACCACCCGTTGCAAATGCAGGACTTGACTCCATGATTTACCTGGGTGACACAATTTGCTTTACTGCCTCAGGTGGACTTTTTTATTCATGGTCACCAGCTGTTATGTTGAATAATGCCGGTGTTCAAAATCCGTGTATAATAGGAGCCGACTCATTAGGCACGTTTGTTTATACGTTAACTGTAACAGACGTTAATGGATGCACGGACACGGATCAGTTAATCATTACTGTTCTTGACACTGCCACTACACCGCCAGCCCCGCCAGCAAAAATTCCCAATCTCTACGTTTGCAATTTTATGACACCAAACAGCGATGGCGATAATGATGTTTGGAATATTAATGACATTGATATGTTTCCTGACAATGAAGTTATGATCATGAACAATCATGGCCAGATATTGTTTGAGCAAACTGGGTATAACAATACATGGAATGGTGACGGTATTGGCGATGGAAGCTATTATTACGTTGTCAAAATTAATTCAATACCAAAAACTTTTAAAGGGGTATTAACGGTCACAAGCAGTAAGTAGTGAAAGCATTTGCACCTTGAAAAAAGCGTTAAAAATATTTTTTGTTCTTGTTGGTATATACCATGGGAAAATTGTTGGGCAAGACATAGGTGTTTCAACAATTACTTCTATTGATTCAGGTTGTAACCTTTCCTGTTCAACACCCATTACGGCAATCATTTTTAATAGTCCAACACCACTTGTAAGTACTTCTTATACGGTTTCATACAGCGTTAACGGAACAACAATGGCAACTGAAACAGTTTTGGTTTCAGGCGTATTCTCTCCTTCTGCCAGTTATATATTCACCTTTACCGATTCTGCCAGTTTTTGCAACGCGGGAACATATACGGTTGCAGTTACGGTAAGTTTACCTGGCGATATTAATCCGGCAAATAATACGTTTACAATGACAATTGTAAACGATACTACGGTAGTAGGGGGTGCGTTACTAAGTTCTGATACAGTTTGTATAAGTGGCAATTCAGGTGTATTAACACTAGCCGGATATACAGGATATCCTGATTACTGGCAGTACTCAACTGATGGAGGAGGAATCTGGACGAATATAAGTGATACAACAAATAGTTATAATTACAGTGGATTGACCCAAACAACGGCTTACCGCGTTCACCTTGATGGCGGTTTTTGTCCTGATGGGTGGTCTCCATGGGCAGTAATTACAGTTGATGATACCACATTTGCAGGTTTTACGGTGGGTAACGCAACCGTGTGCGCAACCAGTAATAGCGGCATCATAAACCTAACGGGCAACAATGGTTCAATCATTGACTGGGAATCATCAGTTGATGGTACAAACTGGGTTTCAATGGGAGGTGTAACCAGCTCAACCATTGGTTATAGTAATCTAAGTACAACTACTTTTTATCATGCCATTGTGCAAAACGGTGTTTGCCCTCCCGATACGGCAGGCGTTGTAACAATAACGGTTGACGCTCCTCCAACTGCCGGCATGGTATCAACCGATACAAGCGTGTGCTATGGCTCATCCGGAATACTTACACTTACTGGTTTTTCAGGATCTATTCAGTACTGGATAGCTACAACGGGGTCGGGCACTTCAACTATCATTGATACCGATAATATTTATGCTTATGGCGGTTTAACGGAAACTACTTCCTACGCGGTTGTACTGCAAAACGGAATTTGTCCTGCCGATACATCGTTAGGTGCAACAGTAACTGTTTTACCTTTGCCTGTAGCCAATGCAGGAACCGATGTAACGATTGATTTGGGACAAGGCACATGTTTAAACGCATCAGGTGGTGTTTCGTATAGTTGGACCCCTGCTGTTATGCTTGACTTTACAAATATAGCAAGCCCGTGCATTGATACAGCCACAATGGTTGGAGTGTTTAGCTACACTGTTACAGTAACTGATGCAATGGGATGTTCAGATAACGATGTGGTGACTGTCACTGTATTGGATACAACACCGGTGATTATACCTCCCAAAATTCCCAACCTGCAAGTGTGCAATTTCATTACACCAAATAACGATAGTGATAATGACGTTTGGAACATTATTGATATTGATATGTATCCTGACAATCAAGTTATGATTATGAATAATCACGGGCAGATTTTGTTTGAACAAACAGCATATAATAATACGTGGGGCGGAGATGGTTTGCCGGATGGATCTTATTATTATTTGGTTAGAATTAATGCATTAGATAAAATATTTAAAGGCGTATTAACCATTACCAGCTCTAAATAAAGTTTATATTTTGAAGACACGTTTACTTATTCTTTTTTGCATCTCGTTCCAGGTAGTTAGTGCACAACAAATACCTGCTTATCATCACTATTTTATAAATGGAATGGTTTTGAATCCTGCCATGGCAGGATATTCGCAAAACACCAACACTTATTTTATGCGCAACCAGCGTAATCTTGGTTTTGAAGGCGGAAATATTGTAAACGCATTAACAGTTGATGGAAGTATGTTTCAAAACAAACTGGGGCTCGGCCTTTCCCTTTACAGTGATGTTATTGGCGCTTCATCGGCTACCGGTGGAATGGTTAGTGCATCCTACAAAGTGAACTTTTCAGAGACGTCATTTTTACGGTTTGGAATTGCTGGCGGAGCCGAAGATCATCGCATAAATTTTAACCAGGCAATAGTAAAGGACCCGAACGATAAACAACTGAATAATTTTAATCCTGGTCGCAAAATCGTAGGAAATGCAACCGCAGGTATTTTACTTCAAATAAAAAAATTCCAATTTGGGTTTAGTGTTCCTCAATTGTTGGGACTTAGTTCTGAATTCAAAGCGTTGATAAATGATGGTACTTCTGAAGGAGGTAGCTTTACTTTCGAGAGGCATTTTATTGGAAACCTTCGCTATGATTTTGAATTTGCAAAGGCAGGATTAAAATTATCGCCCTTTGCATTGGTTAAATATGTTCCTGGTGCACCAATTTATTATGATGGTGGATTTGTGCTTGATTTCCGTGAGTTTATTTGGTTGAATGCAACATATAAATCAGGATATGCCGTGTCAGCATCTTTAGGTGTTTGTATTAAAAAAAGTATTTGTATAGGTTATGCCTATGACGTGATTTTAAACAATGGTAAAACGTATGCGGGTATCAACCAGGAAATTCTTTTGGGTTATCGTTTCCCTGTGAAAATGGAGGGAAAAAACAACGACAAGGAACTCGAAGAAGCACAAAAGGAAATTGAACGACTCAACCAGGAAGTGGTTGCAAAACGAGTGGAAATTGATACCGTGAGTAAACAAAAAGAACGTGAACGGGTTGCTGCAGAAAATAAGTATACTGCAATGGAAACTCAAAAGAACGAAACCATTCAGAAAGATAATGATTCAATAGCCAAATTGAATGAACTGCTTAAGAAAAAAGCCGATCTGGTTGTAAAAAATGATCCGCCAGTTAAGAATGATCCCCCAGTAAAAAACGATCCTCCTGTAAAAAACGATCCTCCGGTTAAATTTGACGATACGCAAATAAAAAAATCTGACAATGATTATTTTATAGAGCTTGATCAAAGTGATTCACCGCAAGGACTATACGTAGTGTTTGGTGCATTCAGTAAAGACGATCTTGCACAGGCACAATTAAAAAAATATAAGGGTGATTTTCCGGATGCGCGCATCATCTACAACAAGCGTAATGGATATAAGTATATTATATTCAAGTACTCAAATCAAAAACAACCCATATTTGAGACCAGAGACAAGGCCCACCAAAACGGTTTGACCAAGGCATGGATCCTCAATTATGTCCGATGAGTTTTTTAGTCTAACCTTAAGGCAACTTAAATGCATTTAACCGTCTAATATTCAAACGATATTGTATGCGTACCAGAATACTATGCCTTATACTGAGCTTATTTGCTTTCAAATCAGCTCTTTCGCAGGCCCCAGGCTGCCCAAGCATTACCGCTCCGGCTGACTTTACCCTGCCTTGTACAACGCCTTGTACAACCCTTACGGCTGTGCCTTTCCACGTGGGAGCCACAACAACCTATACGGTATCGTCAATACCTTATGCCCCGGTAATTACCCCGGGTTCGGCCGGAGGAACCATGGTCTCAGCTGGTACTGATGATGTATGGAGTCCCTTGATCAACCTTCCTTTCACATTTTGCTATTTCGGAACCGCTTACACAACGTGCGCAGTTTCTTCAAACGGAAGTGTTCTTTTTAACCCGGCAGCTGGTATTGGTGGTACGTATAACCCTTGGGGTGTTGCCACAACAGATGTTTGCCCAAGTGCAGCGCTTTGGGGAACGGGTAACAGGGGCCATGCTTTTGGTGCGTATCACGACATGTATCCTCCGGTAGCAGGCCAAATCAGATGGCATTTAATTGGTGCTGCACCATGCCGTATGTTTGTAGTTGATTTTTACAATTGTTCGCACTATTCATGTACTGGAATGCGTTCATTTTTCCAAATGGTATTTTATGAAACCACCAATGTAATTGAAACACATATTCAACGCAAAGACGCTTGTACCACGTGGAATGGTGGTCGTTGCGTTGTGGGTGTTCAAAATACAGGTGGTACTGCTGGTGTTGGTGCCCCCGGCCGCAATGCAAGCTCGGGCGCATGGTCAGTTACAACCGCTTCTCCGGAAGCGTGGCGCTTCACCCCAAATGGCGCACCTGTTTACACTGTAAATTGGTATAACGGTGCAACCTTATTGGGTACAGGAAATTCAATTACAGTTTGTCCTACAGCAACCACCACCTACACTGCATCAGCCGTTTATACCCGTTGTGATGGGGTTGTGATTACTGTATCGGATCCAGTTACTATAACTATGTCAACATTACCACCTCCGGTTGTAACACCTGTTGCAGAAACCTGCGCAGGATACAATAACGGAAGTGTTACAATTAACAACGCACCTGGCCCCGGGCCGTTTACGGTCACTATTGCCGGACCTACCACCGGCTCGGTTGTTGAACCCAATACTGTAGCAGGTGTTGCCAATTTTACAGGTTTACCCGATGGTGTTTATACCTATACCGTAACTTCAGCAGCAGGTTGCTCCTACAACGGAACGTTTACCATTAATCCGGGACCTCCTTGCTGTAGTGTAACCGCATCAGGCACCAATGTGCTATGTAACGGAGGAACTACAGGAACACTAACCGCTACACCAACTGGAGTACCAGTTTTTACCTATAGTTGGAATACAGTTCCTGTTCAAACAACACAAACAGCTACTGGAGTTCCTGCGGGAACCTATACGGTAACTATGACGGATGCTACCGGCTGTACATCTACGGCAACAGTAACCATTACACAACCAACCGCAATTACCGTTGCAACTACCAATTTAAATCCAACATGTAATGGCGGAACTAACGGAAGCATTACGGTTACTGCCAGTGGTGGCACAGGTGCATTAACCTATTCATTGAATGGTGGTGCTTACCAGGTATCAAATGTTTTTACAGGTCTTGCGGCTGGCACATATACCATTAGCGTAAAAGACGCAAACGGTTGTATTCAAACATTCACAACTACATTAACAAATCCACCGTTGTTAACAGCATCATTAGGAGGTGTGACGCCCGCAATTTGTGGCGTAAACAACGGTACAATAACCATAACCGCCTCAGGTGGCACAGGAACATTAACGTACGACCTTAATCCTGGTCCTGTACAGGCATCAAACGTATTTACCGGTTTAGCAGCAGGAACGTATAGCGTTGTTGTTACTGATGCAAATGGTTGTACTGCTTCGGTTACGGGTATAACAGTTGGATCATCACCTGCACCAACACTTGCCGCAGGATCCATTACAAACGTAACTTGTTTTGGTGGTGTAAACGGTTCAGTCTTACTAACACCTTCAGGTGGTTCTCCTGCGTTCAGCTATACGGTTGACCTCGCTGGGCCAACGCCTCCTGTTGGTCCGCAAGCATCCAATTCATTTGTCAACTTACCTGCTGGTAATTATACCGCAACGGTAACTGACGCAAATGGATGTACTGGTACAACTACGTTTACCATTACACAGCCAACAGCATTAACATATACGACAACATTTACCAATCCAACCTGTAATGGTGTTTGTAACGGAACAATTACTGTAACCCCGTCTGGTGGAACACCAGGTTACCAGTTCTCAAGTAATAACGGCCTTACCTTTTCACCAGCTAATCCTATGACAGGGTTATGCGCAGGAACAATTTTCGTGGTTGTGCAGGACGCCAATGGATGTCTTGCCAACTCAACAATTAATCTTGTTGCACCCGCTGCAATTACCGCAACAGTTAACTTTACAAATCCTGTTTGTCCTGGAGTTTGTGACGGAACAATTACAGTTACTGGTGTTGGTGGTGGTACCCCTGTATTTCAATATCAATTGGATCCATTTGGACCCACACCCCCAGGCGCTTTGCAATTATCAAACTCTTTCACAGGTTTATGTGATGGAACGTATGCTGTAATTGTACAGGATGCAAATGGTTGTCAAATGACAGCAAATACAGTGCTCACAGATCCTCCAGGATTTACAATTAATCTTATTGATACTACCGAATCACATTGCGGATTTAATGACGGAAGCCTTGAAGTTGCTGCATCGGGTGGAGCAGCTCCCTATACATATGATAACGTCACCTTAGGAACTGGTCCGCAGGCAAGCGGCTTGTTTGGTAGTCTTCTTGCCGGTGGATATAACATTGTGGTAACCGATGCCGATGGTTGTGTTGAAAATATGTTTGTAGGTGTGAATGATGTTGAAATGGATGGTATCCTTGATGGGCTTACACCTGCAACTTGTTATGGGTCATGTGATGGTACTGTTCAAACACATGCTGTAAATGGTGCTCCTCCTATTCAGTACGAATTGGATTTAAATGGAACATTTGGCATTTCTGGTAATTATACCGGCTTGTGTGCAGGTAGCCATATTGTGACGATTGTGGATAACGGTTTCTGTATATTTACAATTCCATTTATAATTACCGAACCCGATACAATTCTTTATACACCTGTTTCGACAAATGTTGCATGTAATGGTGCACCAACAGGCACAATAACATTTACGGCTGTTACCGGTGGTGACGGTGGTCCATACCAATATAGCATTGACAACGGATCAACATACCAGGTGAGTCCTAACTTTACAGGTCTTGCAGCAGGAACCTACGATCTAATGGTTATGGATGGTAATGGTTGTCTTGGATGGAATCAGGTAATTATTACCGAAGCCACCCCAATTACTTATTCAGCAAGCATAACCGATTTAAATTGTAATGGTGATGGAACTGGTATTATTTTAATTGCTGCAAGCGGAGGAACCCCGGGCTATACCTATAGCAACGATGGTGGTACAACTTTCCAGGCCAGTTTGGCTTTCCCTTCACTTAACGCTGGATCTTATACTATAGTAATACAGGATGCGGCAGGATGCCAGGTTACTGGAATCGAAACGGTGAATGAACCAGCTGCTTTAACAGATGCATACACTATATCCGCAACCTTATGTTTTGGATCATGTGATGGATCAATATTGGTTACTGCCGGTGGAGGAACACCTGCTTACCAATACAGTTCTGATAATGGTGTTACTTACCAGGTTTCAAATAGTCTTGATAACCTTTGTGCAGGTACTTACCAGGTTATCATTAAAGATGCAAATGGTTGTACAATAGGATCAACCCAAAGTGTATCAGAACCAACGCTTATTGTTTACAACACCACGCTAACGCCATCAACTTGCGGTAATGCAAACGGTGGTATTACCTTTACCGGTGTAGGTGGTGGAACCCCTACTTACGATTATAGTGTTGACAACGGTATTACGCTGCAGGCGTCACCAGTTTTTACAGGTTTATTGGCGGGTGTTTATGATATTCTTGTACAAGATGCAAATGGATGTCAAATACCACAAACGGTAACTGTGGTTAATCAGGCCTCACCAGTAATTACTTCGGCATTTGTAACCGATGTAACATGTAATGCAGCATGTGATGGAACATTATCATCAACTGCAACAGGCGGTACAGGTGCTCTTTCATTTGACATTGGAGGCGCAGTTCAACCAACAGGTAGTTTCGCTGCTATTTGCGCAGGAGCATACACGTTAACGGTAACAGATGTTAACGGTTGTAGTGATACACAACCATTCAACGTTACCGAACCAGCTGTTTTATCATTTACATCGGCCGGTGTTAATTTAACCTGTTTCAATGACAATTCAGGAGAAATTACATTTACACCAGCAGGCGGAACCACACCTTATTTGTTCAGCTATGATGCAGGTGCAACATTCACCACGCTTTCAACACAGGTAAATCTTGCAGCAGGAAATTACAACCTGGTATTGCAAGATGCAAATGGATGTACGGTAACAGGCCCGCAAATATTGACCGAGCCAGCTCAGTTAACAATAACAAGTCAGCCGCAAACAAACATATCGTGTTTTGGAGCGTGTGATGGTACAGCAACATTAAATATTGCCGGAGGAACGGTTGCAGCCCTTTATAATTATACATGGGCAGGCGGTGTTGCAGGACCAACACAAAATAATGCAACAAATCTTTGTGCTGGAACATATCCGGTTATTGTTACCGATGACAACGGATGTACAATCAATGCAAGCTTCACACTTACGGAGCCACCGCAAGTTGTTATTACAGGTTTTTCGGTTACTGATGTAACCTGTAATGGTGCATGTAACGGAACAATAAGTATGATTGCTCCTGCCGCAACTCAGTATAGTGTTGATGGTGGGGTAACATTCCAGGCAAGCCCTAATTTCACAGGCCTTTGCCCTGGAGTTTACAGTGTAATTGCGCAAGATGTCAATGGTTGTCAAACTACAACATCAGCAACTATTGTAGAGCCACTTCCACTTATTCAGAATCCAATTGCCGACATTACCATTTGCTATGGTGGCTATGGTCAGCTTGATGCCAGTGCAACTGGTGGAACACCACCGTATACGTTTACATGGAATACAGGTGATATTGCCCAATACTATTTCGTAACATCAACAGTTCCGGTAACATTTACCTGTGTGGTAACTGACCAAAACGGGTGTACATCTAACCCTGAAAGCGCTGATGTTTCTATTATTCCTCCTTTTGACGCCTCAGTTGTATCGGCAACCGATACAGTTTGCCCCGGTGGTCAAGGTGTTTTTGAAGCGAGTGGTGTTGATGGTGTGCCGGGTTATAATTATTGGTGGTACGATTCGAACTGGAATCCAATTGATTCGTTGTCAAACGACTCTATATGGACAACTCCAGCTGTTACTACAAACGGAACAACATTCAACTTGCTTGCATTTGATCAATGCCCATTGAATGATACAATTGTTTTAACGGTTTATTTCTATCCGCTTCCACAACCAACTTTTGTTCCGGTGCCTGCTGCAGGATGTTCACCACTTGATGTAACTTTTGTAAACACAACACCAACTTCTATGACAAGTGGTGGAACATGTACATGGGATTTTGGCGATGGGAATTCGGGAGCAGGATGCATTACGGTTACAAATACGTATTACAATACAACAACTGCTTCGGTTTTCTATGATGTAACACTCACTACTACCTCTGATATGGGTTGTACAAATGACTCAACATTTACAAGCGTAATTGAAGTTTACCCTGATCCAATCCCTGACTTTACATGGAATCCTTCGCAGCCTAATATTCTTGAACCGGATATTGATTTAGTGAACCTGACATTTAACGGGGCAACATATACATGGGATTTTGGCGGATATGATTCTTCAACCCAGGTAAACCCTCACTATGCATTTGACGACCTTGAGGCAGGTGATTACACCATTTGTCTTGAAGCAGTTTCACCAAACGGATGTATTGCCGAGATATGTAAGCCTATACATCTTTACGATGTAATGTTGATATATGTACCAAATGCATTTACACCTGACGGAGACGGAACTAACGATGTTTTATTGCCAAGCGTAAAAGGTGTATTGGAGGATGGGTATGAATTCAACGTATTTAATCGTTGGGGTGAAATAATTTACCATACAAATGATAAATTTAGTGGATGGGATGGAACCTTTAAAAACATTCAGTCTAAAGAAGATGTATATGTTTGGAAAATAAAGGCTGCAAGTAATATTAACGGAGATGTAAAGGAATACATTGGTCACGTAACACTCTTAAGATAATAATAACCCGATTATTAAGTGTAAAAAAGGCGGATAATATCCGCCTTTTTACATAAAAAAACAGCTGTTTGATCAATAAAAATTTGTTGATAAACCTAAAAATCATAACTTTGCCTTCACACTAAACCGTTTTAAATGAAGCAATTTTCCGCTCTGGCGTTATTAACCGGATTGTTAATATCTGGCACTTCCAACGCACAAAACTCATGTTTTTCATCGTTAAGTGATTATTCCTTTACGGGTCTAAGTAATGTTAGATGTATTGAAAAAGGTGATTTTAATAATGATACACATCAGGATCTTGTCATTGGTATTAATACAACAGGTACAAATAATATTGGGCTTTTATTAGGTGATGGTGACGGAAGTTTTGGAGCTGTTACAACATTCACAGCAGGTGGAAATCCCCGATTCATAAAGGCATATGATTTTAATTCTGATGGCAATCTTGATTTTGCAGTTGCGAATAATTTTACCCACAACGTTTCTATTTTTATTGGAAATGGTGCCGGAGGTTTTGCTGCAGCTGTAAATTATGGTACTGGAACTTCCAGCGGACCAAATGGTATTGCTATTGCCGATATTGATGAAGATGGAGTAATGGATTTAATGGTGTCGGTACAGGCAGGTACACCTGGTTTTGCTTTTTTAAGTGGAAATGCCACAGGAACTTTTGATCCATTTGTGAATTTTCCAATGGGAAGTGGGGCACGTACAATCACAACCGGTGATTTTAATGAGGATGGACATATGGATGTGGCTACAGGTAACAGTGGCTCTGCAAACGTATCTGTTAGGCTGGGTACTGGAACGGTTGCTCTTTTTGGGAGCGTAACGAATTTTGCTGTTGGATCCTCTCCTTTCAATATTGGTTGTACTGATATAAATGCCGACTTGCATAAAGATCTTGTTGTATCAAACTCTGTATCAAATACGATTTCAGTGTTAATTGGTAACGGCTTAGGTTCATTTGCGGTAACTGATAATTATACAACCGGTAGCGGACCCAACCAACTGATGATTGAAGATTTTAACGAAGATTCAGAACTTGATGTGGCAGTAGTGAATAACGGTGAAAATACAGTTTCGCTGTTCACAGGAACAGGAGTAAATGCCGCAGGAAGCCGCTTAAATACACAGGTGAAATTTCCGGTTATAGGTACACCACAAGCCATGGTTAGCGGTGATTATAATGAGGATGGACACATGGACCTTGCTGTGCCCACACAAGTAGGTGCGCGTATCATCATTATGTTGGGCGATGGGGCAGGAGATTTCAATACAGGATCAAATATCAGCACACAAACAGGCCCGCTGGGAATAGCCATGGCTGATTTTAACAGTGATTCAAAAAGCGATCTTGTTGTTGCAAACGATATGTCTGGTACCATTTCGTATTTAGAAGGTAACGGTGATGGTACTTATGCAGTTGGTGTAACTTACATGGTTGGTTTAAATCCAAGCGGAATGAAATCAGCTGATGTGAACAATGATGGATTCATGGATGTAATTGTAACCAATGCAGGTTCCGGAACGGTTTCAATTTTGTTAGGTGATGGTTTGGGTGGATTTGCAGCAGCTGTAGATTATCCTGTAGGTACAACACCTGTAGGGGTAGTTTGCAAGGACTTCAACAATGATACCAACCTTGACCTTGCAGTTGTTAATTCAGGAAGCAACAATTTCTCAGTGCTACTTGGGTTAGGTGGTGGTGTTTTTGGTGTTGCAACCAATTTTATAGTAGGTACATCACCCCGTGAAATAATTGCCGACTATTTTAACGCAGATGCAAACCTTGATATTGCAGTAGTGAATAATACAACCACCAACTTTACGGTGATATTTGGAGACGGAACCGGATCTTTTTCAGGTGCTTTGACTGCAAGTACCGGTGGCGTAACAACATCTCCTCTGTCGCTGGCATCAAGCGATATGGATGGCGATGGTGATAAAGATATTGTTATTGTAAACAATGGAACATCAGTTGTAAGGGTTTTAAAAAATTCAGGAACAGGAACGTTTACCGCATTTGGCAATTATGCAACTGATGCCTCACCACAATCAATAGTGATTGCAGATTTTAACAACGATGGCTTTTCCGATGTAGCAACGGCAAACAGGGTAGCAGCAGGTGCAACTGGTACCGTTTCTGTGTTAATGGGTAACGGAACAGGGGCCCTTGGTACCAAAACTGATTTTATTGCCAGTAATTATACAAGCCGTATAATAGCTGGTTATATTGACGGAGGAACCCTCATTGACCTTGCTGTAACAAATTATGACGCAAACAATGTTTCTATCTTATTAAACACTACAGCTGTTATTACAGCAACGGGTGCAACTTCTTTTTGTGCAGGTGGCAGCGTTATGTTATCATCAACACCGGGAACAACGTATCTATGGAGTCCTGGTTCTGCAACCACTTCATCAATTACAGCAACCACGTCTGGTAACTATCATGTTACTACCTCGAACCTTAGCGGACTCTGTTCAAGCCAGTCAAATGACATAGTTGTAACAGTTAATCCAGCACCATCAATTTTGAGCATTACCGGTTCCACAACCGTGTGTTCAAGTGCTTCAACAGCATTAACGGCTAACGCTTCAACTGGAACCGCTGATCTTGATTGGTATGATATGCCATCTGCAGGTACTATGCTAAGCTCAACCGCTTCGTATACTACCCCTGTACTTGGGTCTACAACTACTTATTATATAGAGGCAGTTGAGCCAGGCACAGGCTGCATCATGAGCCCACGTTATCCTGTTACAGTTACGGTAGGTGATTTTGCATCACCTGTTATAACGGGCATTCCTTCAAACATTACCTTAAACGCAGGAGCTGCCTGTACAGCAGTGGCCACATGGACCGCTCCAAATGCAACTGATGAATGTGGTTTGCTTTCTTTCACTTCATCTCATACGAGTGGATCTACATTTGCATTTGGTACAACTACAGTGACTTATACAGCAACTGACAATGCTTCACATGTAACAACTGCAAGTTTCACTGTAACGGTAAACGATGTGACCAACCCCGTGATTTCTGGTATGCCATCAAACATTACTACGAATGTTACAGCAGGTTCCTGCGCAAAAGTGGTGACCTGGACAACTCCAACCGCTTCTGATAATTGTGGCATCGCGTCACTAACACCTTCGGTGGTTTCAGGCTCCTCTTTCCCTGTAGGCACTACAACTGTAACCTATACTGCAACCGACATTCATGGTCTTATAACAACAGCATCATTCACCGTAACTGTTACAGACAATATTTTACCCACTATCTCAGGAATGCCTTCAAACCAAACACTATCGGCTTCTGCCGGAACCTGCGGGGCAGTGGCTACATGGACCACCCCAACCGCATCTGATAACTGCGGAATAGCCTCGTTAACCGGAACCAGCACCAGTGGAAGTACATTCCCTGTAGGAGTAACAACGGTTACATATACAGCAACTGATGTAAATGGAAACATTTCAACAGCAAATTTTACAATTACTGTAAATGATACACAACTGCCAACCATATCAGGAACACCTTCAAACATTACCACAAATGCAACAACCGGTTTGTGTGCTGCAACGGTAACATGGACTACACCAACAGCGTCTGACAACTGCTCAATAGCCTCTTTAACTCCATCATCAGCCTCTGGAAGTTCATTCCCTGTAGGAACAACAACGGTTACATATACTGCAACTGATGTAAATGGTAATATTCAAACAAGTTCATTCACGGTTACCGTTGTGGATGCGCAAAACCCAACATTTCCTACATTTCCTTCTAACATCACAACCCCGGCTACAGCTGGATCATGCGATGCTGTAATTACCTGGACAACGCCAACAACAGCTGATAACTGCAGTGTGTTAAGTGTAACTTCAACACACACCAGCGGTTCAACTTTTTCAGTAGGTACACCAACAACCGTTACCTATACGGTTACTGATATAAACGGTAATGTTACCAACCAATCATTTACGGTTACGGTTCTTGACACCGAAGCACCGGCTATTGTTGGTTGCCCGTCAACGCAAACCGTTTGTGAAAACGATACTGTAACTTATGTAGACCCAACAGCAACTGATAACTGTTCAGGCGTTACCATAACTCAATTGGCAGGGCTTCCTTCAGGAAGCGTTTTCCCTATAGGAACAACATTGTGTACTTTCCGCGCAACAGATGCATCAGGAAATATTACCAACTGTAATTTCAATATTATTGTAAATGCCAATCCTTCGGCAACACTAACCTTACCATCAGTTCAAATTTGTGATGATGATCTTCCAATTACCATAACTGGCGGTAGTCCTGCAGGTGGTGTTTATACAGGCACAGGCGTAACCGGATCAACATTTGATCCAATTGCGGCTGATAACGGAACCCATACAATTACATATACATTTACTAACGGTTCAGGTTGCAGCGATGAAGCAACTGACACCTATGTTGTGGATGACTGTACAGGATTCACAGATTTTGCGGCTTCGGATCTTGTAAGGGTTTATCCAAACCCAACACAAGGTATTTTCACTGTAGAGTTGAACGGAACTTCAGTGACAAGTAAAACCATTGCAATAACCAATCAGCTCGGAGAAAAAATATATACAGGCAATTTGTCTGGCACTATGAACTCAATTGATTTGTCAACGCTTGCAAACGGTGTTTATCTTGTAAGAATTGAAGGTGTTGATTTTCATTCAACAACCAGGTTGGTTATTCAGAAGTAAAAATCTAAACTTAATATAGCAAAGGAGCCTGTAAAACGGGCTCCTTTTTTATTTTATTCGAATTCAGTCCAGTATCGTAGTTTGCTGAAAAAAAGGCGATTATAATTAAACGTTCAGCCGTTAAATTGTGTCTTTTAACACACCATAACACAAAGTTGGGCAACCTTTGCTTAAAATTCAGTCTTTTACTGTACAAAGCGGGATAATTTTCCGTTTTTTGTAAAAGAATTAGGAACCGAATAAGAAATAAAAATGAACAAAAAATTAATTCTTGCCCTAGCCATCACTGCAATTAGCAGTGCCAGCGTACAAAGCCAGGTTGTAACCTTTAACTATACTGGTGGGGTTCAAACTTACACAGTGCCAACATGCGTTTTTCAACTTGATGTTGAGGTGGCCGGTGCCGAAGGTGGCGGAGCCAGTGGAAGTGGTGGAGACGGGTCTTTGGTAACAGGAACAATCAATGTTACGCCAGGTCAGGTATTGCAAATTTACGTAGGAAATATGGGTGCATTAACTGCCGGTGGATTTAACGGAGGTGGTAATGGTAAACCAGGTGCCGCTGCTTCAGGTGGTGGTGGTGGTTCTTCAGATATTCGTATTTCACCATATGGTTTAGCTGATCGAATTGTGATTGGTGGAGCTGGTGGGGGAGCCGGAGGTGGCGATACTTACGCACAAGGTGGTTCAGGTGGTGACCCAAGTGGTACAACAGGAACAGCGTCTTATGGCGCTCCTGGTGCAGGTGGTACAGCTGGTGCTGGTGGTGCTGGTGGTTCTCCTTGGGGATCATGCGGTCAGTGGGGTGGAAATGGAGCCTTACTAAATGGCGGTGCTGGTGGAACAGATGTATGTTACGGTCTTGGCCCTGGTGGTGGAGGCGGTGGCGGACGCTACGGAGGCGGAGGCGGAGGTTCTGATGACTTCCCTTCTTATTCGCTTGGTGGCGGTGGAGGCGGAGGCGGTTCAAGCCTTGTGCCTGCTGGTGGTACCGGAACAACGGGTACCTGGACTGGTAATGGCTATGTGAAAATTACACCTATTGGTGGCGGTGCCCCGGTTGTAATTGCTCCTGCAGCTCCAGTTATTTGTAATGGTGGCAGTGTTGTGCTTACAGCCTCTGGCGGAACAGGTACAGGTTGGTCTTGGACAGCGGCTCCCGGGTTAGCTGGCACACCAACAACGGCTTCAGTAACAGTAAATCCTACTTCAACCCAAGTTTATACAGTAACAGAAACCGGAACAGCATGTCCTAGTTCAGCTTCAGTAACTGTAACGGTTAATCCGTTACCAGTTGCAACGGCAACACCTGCTACATCTACAATTTGTACAGGTTCTACTAGTGCGGTAAGCTTATCGGCTGACATACCTGGTTCAACATTTACATGGACTGCAACAATGTCTAACGTAACAGGTGCTTCTGCAGGTGCAGGATCAAGCATTGCGCAAACATTAACAGCGGTTTCTGCTCCTGGCGGATCGGCAACATACACAATTACACCAACTGATCCGGCAACGGGTTGTGTGGGTGCTCCAATAACTGCAATTGTAAACGTAGAAATGCCTGTTATAAGCAGTGTTCCTACAACTCCAGCTTTATGTAATGGCGCAACAAATGGTACCATCACAATTAACGCAGTGGGTGTAACTCAATACAGTATTAATGGTGGTGCAACTTACTTCCCTTCAAACGTGTTTACGGTTGGTGCTGGTACATATAATATTTCAGTAATCAGTGCAAATGGTTGTGTTGGAACAACTACAGCCACTGTTACTGAACCAGCAGTTCTTGTTGCTCCAATGTCTTTCACTGATGAAACGTGTGCAGGTGCTTGTGATGGTATTGCTGGTACAGCCCCTGGTGGTGGTACAGCTCCATATTCTTACTTATGGTCGACCGGAGGAACAACGTCTTTCCTTGGTGGTCTTTGCTCAGGAACATATAATGTAACCGTAACCGATTTCAACGGATGTACCGCAACAGGTATAACAACCGTTAGTGGCCCGGTTGTAGTAGCTATTAGTTCAGTAACAACAACCCCTCCATCATGTAATGGTGGAACGGATGGCCAAATTGTGATCAATGCAGCCGGTGGAGCTACCTTATTTAGTATTGACGGTGGAGCTACTTTCCAGGCAAGCAATACATTTACAGGTCTTTCTGCTGGTACATATGTTACATCTGCGGCTGATGCTTCAGGTTGTACGGCAAGCATGATTGCAACCGTTAATCAGCCAAGTATGCTTACGGTAACACCTAGTTCACCAGTAACAATTTGCCAAGGCCAGAGTACAAATATTTTTGCTACCATTGGTGGAGCTACTCCTCCGTATACAATTACCTGGACAGATGCAAGCGCTGCTGTAGTTGGTAGTACCTCCTCAATAAACGTTTCGCCTACCACAACTGGCTCAAATATTTATACTGTTACAGTAACTGATGCTAATGGTTGCGGCCCTATAGTTGCAAGTGTAAACGTTACGTTACGCCCTCCATTGGCAATAACTGCTTTCAATGACATTAGCATATGCCCGGGTGCTTCAACTTCACTGGGTGTATTAAGTGCAACAGGTGGTGATGGAACATATACATACACATGGACAAACAACGTATCAGGATCATCATTGTTTGGTGCTGACCAGGTAGTAACACCTACAACAGGTTCTACAACGTATACAGTTACGTTAACGGATGGTTGTGGAACACCTGCAGCAACTGATCAAATGGTTGTTACCTGGTTTACATTGCCAGCTGTAACATATAATGTTGATGAAATTGAAGGCTGTACTCCGGTGGTTGTAAACTTCCAGAATACAACAAACGCAGGAGCAACTGCAACATATGCATGGAACTTTGGTGATGGTGGAACAAGTACATTGCAAAATCCAACGCATACTTTCAGCGGAGGTGGTCAGTATACCATTTCAGTAACAATAATTACCTCTGACGGATGCTCAGTTGATACCACAATCAACAACCAGATAACGGTATATGATTATCCGCAACCAATGTTCATTCATAACCCAAACCCAACTGATATTTTTAATACAGAGGTTACGTTTACAAATATGACTATTGGTGGATTTACCTACACCTGGGATTTCGGTGGTCTTGGAACAAGTACAGTAATGAATCCAACATTTACTTTCCCGGTTGATGCAGGTGGTGTGTACAACGTGTGTATGAACACTGTAAGCGCTGAAGGTTGTGCGGCTTCAATATGTCAGGATGTAATTGTGAACGATGTGTTCCTGATTTACTTACCAAATACATTTACCCCTGATGGTGATGGTATCAATGATATTTTTATTCCAGTTATGCAGGGCTTTAAATCCGAAACATTCGAGTTCTTCATCTTTGACCGTTGGGGCGAAGTAGTATTCAAATCAACTGATGTTACACAAGGTTGGGATGGTACACACAAAGCCATGAAAAGCAAGGAAGATGTATATGTTTGGAAAATTCGCGTAAAGAAAAGTGCTACACAGGAAAAAGTAGAGTACAAAGGTCACGTAACACTCTTAAGGTAATATTAACACACATTATAAAGCAAAGCCGGTATCCATTGGGTTCCGGCTTTTTTTATTTAATTTTGGCACATGAAACAACGCGGGTATTTTTTTGCATTTTTTGCTGTACTACTTTGTAGTATGGCGGTATTTTCATGTAAGAAACAAGGAAAAAAGACAGTTGTTACCGGTACTGTAAAAGATTACTACAGCAGTTATCCTTTAGGTGGGGTAGAAGTTTACCTGCAGGAATCGGATAAAACATCGTCTTCGTTTGAACCGGTTAACCAACGTACATACGCATCGGTTATTACAGGCACTGATGGTAAATTTAGTTTTGAGTTTCATGCATTAAAAGACAAGCAATACGGCCTTGAATTTCAAAAACCGTCAGAATGCTATTTTGACAAAAGCGCTCTTAAAATTATTCATACCGCGCAAAAAAATGAAATTGAGTGGAAAATGCATTCGTATGGAACATTGTATTTGCATTTTCAAAACACCACACCTTTTGACAGCCTTGATCACGTTTGTTATGCTTTTGACCCTGCAGCAACCGCATGCGTTGTTTCGGGTTACACGGGAACCTCAGTTAACGCCACCGATGTACTCCAATTAAATTTATATGATCAGGTTTATATTAAAAGCTTTATTACAAAAAACGGTATAACAACAACTCAGCTGGATTCCATTAAGTTTACAACAACCTGTGCTTCCGCCACCATTGATGTAACTTATTAAAATAAAAAAGGCGCAAACTTCTTTGCGCCTTTCTGTATAAATCCAATTAAACTTATTTCCAGAATTCTTCTAAAAACTTGGTGGTAAAATTACCCTTACGGAAGTTTTCGTCTTTCATCAATGCCTGGTGAAAAGGAATGGTTGTTTTCACGCCTTCAATGATATACTCGCTCAATGCGCGCTCCATCTTGGTAATTGCTTCTTCACGTGTTTGCGCAACAGTAATTAACTTGGCAATCATTGAATCGTAATTTGGAGGAATAACATAACCTGCATAAGCATGCGTGTCAATACGAATACCGTGCCCGCCAGGTGAATGATAGTTGGTGATTTTTCCCGGGCAAGGGGCAAAATTCTTAAAAGGGTCTTCGGCATTAATGCGGCATTGTATAGCATGCAGGCGTGGTTCGTAATTGTTTCCTGATATTTTTTCGCCAGCAGCAATTTTAATTTGTTCCTTGATCAAATCATAGTCAATTACTTCTTCGGTAATGGTATGTTCCACTTGTATGCGGGTATTCATTTCCATGAAGTAGAAATTGCGGTGCTTATCCACCAAAAATTCAACAGTTCCTACGCCTTCGTATTTAATGGCTTTGCACGCTTTTATAGCTGCATCTCCCATTTTTTTGCGAAGTTCATCGGTCATAAAAGGCGATGGTGTTTCTTCAACCAGCTTTTGATGCCTGCGTTGAATTGAACAATCGCGTTCTGATAAATGGCAAGCCTTCCCATATTGATCACCCGCAACCTGTATTTCAATGTGACGTGGTTCTTCAATGTATTTTTCCATGTAAAGGCCATCGTTTCCAAATGCAGCAGCAGCTTCTGTTTTAGCTGAGTCCCACATAGGTTCAATTTCCTCTTCTTTCCAAACAATTCGCATACCTTTACCACCGCCACCAGCAGTTGCTTTCATAATAACGGGATAGCCCATTTTTTTGGCGGTTTTTTTGGCGTCATTAATATCTTTCAATAAGCCATCGCTGCCAGGTATACATGGTACACCTGCTTTTTTCATGGTGTCTTTGGCATTGGATTTGTCACCCATACCGTCAATTTGTTCAGGTGTTGCGCCAATAAATTTGATTTTATGTTCCTGGCAAATTTTCGAAAATTTCGAATTCTCACTTAAAAAGCCATAGCCCGGATGAATAGCATCGGCATTGGTGATTTCAGCTGCAGCTATGATGCGGCTCATGTTGAGGTATGAATCTTTGCTTGGTGGAGGACCAATACAAACAGCTTCATCGGCAAAACGAACGTGTAAACTATCTTTGTCGGCTGTTGAATAAACAGCAACGGTTTTTATATTCATCTCCTTACAGGTACGAATAATGCGCAAGGCAATTTCTCCCCTGTTGGCAATAAGAATTTTATTGAACATTTTTTTTGTTGGCTTTTCCTGCGTAGCAGTTTTTCCTTTTCGTTTAAACATGGTTAGTGATTAACGGGTTGAGTACTTACGAAACTTATTAAGCCGGTTCAACTAAGAACAATGGCTGATCGTATTCAACTGGTGATGCATCGTCAACCAGTACTTTTACGATTTTGCCGGCAATTTCGGCTTCAATTTCGTTAAACAGTTTCATGGCTTCAATAATGCAAATGGTATCACCCTTTTTGATGGTGTCACCAACGTTAACAAATAAAGGTTTATCAGGACCTGCCTGACGGTAAAAAGTACCGATCATTGGTGATTTTATGATAATGTATTTTGAATCATCGGCACCACCGGCCGGAGCTTTTGAAGATTCGTTGCTGGTAGCAACAGGTGTAACAACCGGCTGTGCAATTACAGGTTGCGCAACAGGAGCAGCCTGTATGATTTGCTGAACCGGAGCTGCTTTTTTGTTATCGGTTTTAATGACGATTTTAAAATCTTTTTGTTCGATTTCAACTTCTGATACACCCGATTTTGAAACGAATTTAATCAGATCCTGGATCTCGTTTAAGTTCATAATTGTTTATTTAAGGTTGTTTGGAATCATAAGCCCATTTCAGAAAAATTGATCCCCAGGTAAAGCCGCCACCAAAGGCAGAAATTACCAGGTTATCACCCTTGTTCAGTTTCTTTTCCCATTCCCATAACAGCAATGGAATAGTACCGGCAGTGGTATTCCCGAATTTTTCAATATTAATCATTACTTTTTCTTTATTAATGCCCATGCGTTCGGCAGTGGCATCAATAATACGCAAATTAGCCTGGTGCGGAACAAGCCATGCAATATCATCAGCTTTCAATTTATTACGTTCCATTATTTTTGCACTTACATCGGCCATATTGGTAACTGCAAATTTGTAAACGGTTTTACCGTCTTGTTTTACATAGTGTAATTTTTCATCAACGGTTTGATGCGATGCGGGTAAGACCGATCCGCCTGCCGGTTGACATAAATAATTTCTGCCTGCACCATCGGAATGCAATACAAAATCAATTATGCCCAATCCTTCAGTGTTGGGTTCAAGTAAAACTGCGCCACCGCCATCGCCAAAAATAACACACGTTGTGCGGTCCTCCATGTTTAGCATGGTTGACATTTTATCAACCCCAATGATAACAACTTTTTTATAACGCCCTGTTTCTATAAATTGTGCACCGGTTGCAAGGCCATAAATAAACCCTGAACACGCTGCAGACAAATCATATCCCCATGCATTTTTTGCACCAATTTTATCGCAAATAACGTTTGCTGTTGAGGGAAAAACATAATCGCCAGTAATGGTCCCGCAAATAAGCAAGTCAATTTCTAATGGATCAATGCCGCGTTTTTTACAAAGTTCCAGTACGGCCGGAACAGCTAAATCAGAAGCGCCCTTTCCTTCACCTTGAATAAATCGCCTTTCGTGAATACCTGTTCGGGTACGAATCCACTCATCGGTTGTCTCTACTACTTTTGAAAGATCATGGTTGGTTACAACATGATCGGGAACAAAGCCACCAACGGCCGTTATAGCTGCGGTAACTTTACTCATTCGTGGTGGCAACTTTGGATAAAACTTCAGCAATTTTTTCAGGAATACGCGCCTCAACAACGTGCATTGAATGAACAATCATGTTTTTTATTGCCAGCGCATTTGAAATGCCATGGCCAATCATTACGGTTCCGTTTATTCCTAAAATAGGTGTGCCACCATATAATTCATAGTTAAAACGATCAAAGTATTCATCTTTAATTCCGCGTTTTTTGAAAAGGTAATAGGTGGACTCGGCTTGCTTTAAAACAACATTTCCGGTGAATCCATCGGTTACAATAACATCGGCTTTGTCATTGAAAAAATCGCGTCCTTCAACATTTCCAATGAAGTTAAAGTCCTTTGATCCTTTCATCAATTTATGTGTAGCAATCGTGGTAAGGTTTCCTTTTTCAGCCTCTTCTCCAATTGATAGTAAACCAACTTTTGGACTTTGTTTTTTATGAATATGTTCGTAATAAATTGAGCCCAGCATTGCCCATTGGTATAATACCTCGGGTTTGCAATCAGGGTTTGTTCCCACGTCCATTAAAATGCCAATTGAACCGTCAAGCTTTGGAAGAGCCGAAGTAATACACGGGCGTTGAATTCCCGGAATGCAATTTACACTAAACATGGCACCCACCATCATAGCGCCCGTATTACCGGCACTTGAAAAAGCATTGATTTTTCCCTGTTTTAAAAGATTGAATCCAACAGCAATGCTGGAATTTGGTTTTAGACTAAGGGCTTTTGTGGGATGATCGTTATATGAAATCAAATCAGGGGCATGAACAATTTCAACGTTTGAGGCATCGAAATTGTGGCGTTTTAATTCTGAGAGGATGATCCCTTCATCGCCAATAAGAACCAGTTTTACACTTGAGGGAAGCTGTGAGTAAGCCAATACAGCGCCTTCAACAGTTACGTTCGGAGCCTTATCGCCACCAAGTATATCGATTCCTAATTTCATGCAAAAATAACAAAGGTGCCTGCGTTAGGCAGGCACCAAATATAAAAGTTATTTGCTATGATTAAGCAGCAACTTGTTTTTCGGCTACAACTTTACCCTTATAGTACAATTTACCTTCGTGCCAGTATGCACGGTGGCGTAAATGGGTCTCACCTGTAGCTGGGCAAACCGATAAAGTTGACGCAACTGCTTTGTAATGCGTTCTTCTTTTGTCTCTCCTGGTTTTGGAGTGTTTGCGTTTAGGATTAGGCATAACTGTATAGTTTAATCGTTAATTACTTCTTTTTGTTGTCTTTAAATTTCAATTTTTTGAGTGCTTCCCATCTTGGGTCAACAGAGTCTGATTTATCCAGGTCCTCTTTTGAAAACAATTTAATTTTCTTAAGTGCCTCAGGGTTACACTTTCCATCATCGTGGTTGCGCTTATAGGGCAAGGCCAGACTAATGGTTTCATATACCGGTTGGGCTACATTAATTTCGTGATCCTTGAAACTGAGGTAGATTACATCTTCATCTGTATTCTCACTTTCTTCACCGCCAAACTTTACCACAATTGATTGTTGTCCATCAAGTGCAAATTCAAAGTCATCACCACACCTGTCACAAGGCACAATTACTGTTCCTGAGGCTTTTATGTTCAGAACCAGTAATACTGATTTCTTATCCAGCGCGAGGCTAACGTTTAAGCTGCCATGGGTAATTTCACTGTTTTCAAAACACGCAAAGAACTGATCATTTACCTCAAAATCAAAATGGTGAATCCCGTTTTTTAGTCCTGAAAACGGTATTATAAATTCATCCAGCACTTTCACTACCTTAATTTTTAGGGGACGCAAAGGTATAAAAAAAAGCTTTCGGCCGGCAAGAATAATAATTCTAATGGTACAATAAAGCCCAAAAATTAGAGCCATATTTGTAAAAAAAATCACTTATGCGGTTTAACCGCCCTTTTGAACTCGGACTTTTAGCCTTTTCAACCGTATTTTTTAGCCTGGTTGTGGTGCTGGTACCATTAAAATTAACCGAAATTGTTATTATTTCATGGGGGTTGATTTTCCTGGTTTCACTTAGTGTAGGGGCTCTTTGCTTTTTGGTGGTAAACTGGAGTGTCAATAAATTTTTATACGGGAAAGTAAAGCTTATTTATAAAACCATTCTTTCTCAAAAATTAAGGCGCGATGACAAAAAAAACATAAGTGTAAATCCGCGTTTGCTTGATGAAGTTCATGACAAGGTTGAAGATTGGGTCGAGGTCAATAATTCAGAAATTGAAAAACTAAAGGAACAGGAGGCATTCAGGCGCGAATTTTTGGGAAACCTGGCGCATGAATTAAAAACACCGGTTTTTAGTATACAAGGCTATATTCTTACGTTGCTTGAAGGCGGCTTGGAAGACCCTTCGGTAAATCGCGTTTTTTTGGAAAGAGCCGCAAGTGGCGTTGACCGAATGACTGCCATTTTACAGGATCTTGATGAAATTACACGTCTTGAATCAGGCCGAACTGAGTTGTATTTCCGAAAGATAAATATTGTTGAACTTGCCAGGGAATGTATGGAAAATCTAGAGATGCGCGCAAAAGAAAAGCACATTTCACTTCAATTTAACCATAAATACGACAAACCTATTTTTGTTAGTTGCGATAAGGAAAAAATTTCGCAGGTACTTAATAATTTATTGGTGAACGCTATAAATTACGGGAAGGACGGAGGTAAAACCGATGTGCGCTTTTTTGACATGGAAGACAAAATACTGGTGGAAGTGGCTGATAATGGTTTGGGCATGGCCCAGGAACATTTACCGCGCATTTTTGAACGGTTTTACAGGGTTGAAAAAAGCCGTGCCAGGAATGCCGGGGGCTCAGGCCTGGGCCTTGCAATTGTTAAGCATATTATTGAGGCTCACAAGCAAACAATAAATGTAAGAAGTACGGTTGATGTGGGTACCACCTTTACATTTACCCTTGATAAAGCCAAATAACCACTTATCTGATTTTATTGGAATACGTATTTATTTTTTGTTAATTAGCATTTTAAATCCAACCCCATGAAAAAATGTTTACTTGCAGCCGCGACTTTTTTTACCGTTATTAACGTTAGTTCGCAAACCGTTATAAACGAAAAATGCGCAACAATGCCTTCGGTTGAATTCAGGAAAAAAAATGATCCTTCGGTTCAAAAACGCTGGGATGAATCATATGCTTCAAAAAAGCAATTGAGAAGCACGGCTAATTATGACACCACAGGATATGTTGTAATACCAGTAGTTTTTCACGTGGTGTACAACCCTTCAAACCCTTCAGAAAACATTGATGATACATTGATATTTTCACAAATTGATGTATTAAACAGGGACCACAATAAAACACATCCGTATGTTGCATCAACGCTGGCGGTTTTTGATTCAATAAGTGCGGTTACAGGAATTCAATTCAAGCTTGCAACGGTTGACCCAATGGGTAATCCCACAACAGGCATTGAACGTATTTCATCAACAACAAGTCATTTACTAGCCCCGTTTACCAATAGTGTAAAAACGGCAGCGGGTGGTGGGGCCGATCCGTGGCCAAGTAGTCAATACTTAAACATTTGGACCTGTGAAATGGCTTTTGGAGCTGTATTGGGTTATGCGCAATTTCCGGGTGATGATCCTGCAACCGATGGAGTTGTGCTACATTGGAATTATGTTGGTGAAAAAATTGGTGCGCCTACAGCCCCTAGCAACCTTGGACGAACCATGACGCATGAAGGCGGCCATTGGTTGGGAATGCGCCACGTTTGGGGTGATGGCGACTGCAGTATGGATGATAATATTTGGGACACACCTGATTCAGATGCTGCAAGTTCGCAGGATTGTATGTTGACTCGTAACGATTGTACTGATGCGGGAAATATGTTTTGGGGCGGGTACGATCCGGTGGATAATGTGCAGAATTATATGGATTATTCATCAGATGCCTGTATGACCATGTTTACCCGTCAACAGGTAAACCGCATGTGGCATTATATGCTTGAGTTCCGAGATAGTTTATTTCATTCAGGCGGTTGTGGAACACCTGCATTAAATGGATATGTCATAACACAAAATATTTCATGCCCTGCATCATGTGATGGAATGGCTACTGTTGTTCCGGTTGTTGGTACTGCACCTTTTCAGTATTTATGGAACGATCCAATGGCGCAAACAAACGACACAGCAACGGGACTGTGCCACGGCACATATACAGTACGTGTGATTGATGCCGATAATGATACAATTTGGATCAATGCGTTTGTGACTACACACAACACCATGTTTGCTACAGCGGCAGTGAGTGACGCAACTGTTTGCGGGCAATTTGGAACCATTGTTGCCAATGCAGTGGGTGGTATGGCACCTTATACCTATACGTTGGATACGGTTTCACAATCGTCAAACACGTTTTCAAACATACCTGTTGGTTCTTATTACTTGTCGGTTATGGATAGTTGTGGTACCGTGTTTGACCAAACAGTAATCATTGATTCAGTTGATTTGACCGCCACAACAGTTATTACCAATGACGCTTGTGGTAACTGTGGCGCAATTAATGTGAATGCAAGTGGAGGTAACGGTGGATACACTTACGCACTTGACTCACTGGCCCCTCAATCAAGTGATATTTTTAGCGGCCTGGCTGCAGGAACCTATACCGTAACTGTTTATGATACCTGTGGCAACACCGAAACATTGACTGTTGTAATTGAAAATACCATTGGCCTTGCGGAAATTGAAATGGAAAAATCATTGAATGTGTATCCAAACCCGGCAAGCCATATGTTGACAATTGAGTTGGGGGGTCCCGGTTTTGAAAGTATAAAGTCAATAGCTATTTTAGATGAAATTGGCCGACCGGCATATATTTCAACGGGACAATTAACCGGTACAAAACAACTGGTACCCGTAACGGATCTTGCCAACGGAATGTATGTTGTTAAATTACAGTCTGTTATGGGGCAAACGATGCTTCGTAAGTTTATAAAATCAGGCCAATAAAAAAATGCCTGGGTTTATTTTATTCTTCCACAAATTTCATATCTTTTGTTAAAGCAACCGCCTGACAGCTAATACGTTGTAGTTGATTTAGCCGATTTTATTTTGTCTGCGTTGGTGCTTAACCCGTTAGGTTATGATTTGTCGTATGTGCGACAATTCAACTTTGCGGAAACTGCATAAAACAAAACAGTATGAAAACATTTTTATTTTCCACACTCACATTGCTTGCATGCAGCACAGCAATTGCCCAGAACGTAGGTATTAATAATTCGGGAGCAGCACCTGATATATCAGCCATGCTTGATATTGTTGCGGCCAATAAAGGCTTGCTTGTTCCGCGTGTTGCATTAACCGGTACAGGTGATGCAGCCACAGTTCCTACCCCTCAAACCAGCTTACTGGTATACAACACCGCAACGGCTGGTGTTTCGCCAAACAATGTGGTTCCTGGTTATTATTACAATGCAGGTACAGCTGGAGCACCCGCCTGGATTCGTTTGGCAAATGGTAACGGGGCCTCATGGCTAACAACAGGAAATGCCGGAACCATTGCAGGCACTCATTTTTTAGGGACAACTGATGCGGTGGATTTTGCTTTACGTACCAACAACCTTGAACGCATGCGCATACTTTCAGGAGGCAATGTGGGAATTGGTACAACTACTCCCGTACAGTTGCTTGATGTGAATGGTAAAGCCAATACGTTAACTGGTTACAATTTTGGAAACGTGCAGGTAATTTATAATACGTCAACCGATGTATATGCCAATATCCGGGTGCTTCAAAGCAATTCAACAATTAATGATGGAATGTATATTAACTACAACAGTACAGGAACAACCAATGCCCATATACGGTTTTATGCTGATGGCACAACCGAACGTATGCGCATACTTGCAAATAATGGACGCGTAGCAATTAACAATACAGCACCTGAAGGTCGTTTTGATGTTCGTGACAATTTTGCAACGGCATTGGCAAGTTATGCCAGTATTGTAGGCAATAACAGTAACGGTAGTGGAACCGGTTCGTTGTCAACTGGCCAGGGAGCCGGGCTCAATGCGTTGGTTGCAGGTAGTGGAAGTGCGGCAACAGGCGTTACAACGGCAGCTTATTTTTGGTATACCACCGGTGGTATAGGGCAGGCACAAATAGTGCAGGATGCGTTTGGAGCTCAATGGCAGGTAGGTGCATGGACAGGCGCGGTGTACCGCAAAATTGTAGGTACGGGGTCAGTAAGCACTGTGGTGAAGGATTTGAATAATGAAGGTGTGATGTTGAATTGCATTGAAGCGCCTGAACATCTTTTCCAGGATTATGGTACCGGTAAATTAACCAACGGTAAGGCGCATATAACCATTGACCCCATCCTCACAAAAAACATTGTTATTGACGAAAAACATCCCTTAAAAGTTTTCGTACAACTTGAGGGCGATTGCAATGGTGTTTTTGTGACAAATAAATCGGTCACAGGTTTTGACGTGATTGAACTTGGCCAGGGTACGTCAAATGTTGAATTTTCGTATACCCTGGTAGCAACCAGGGCCAATGAACTCATCAGTACACCTGATGGAAGCAAGTCGCGCGTTTCTGATTACAGCAATCGTTTTGAAAAAGCGCTTCCTTACCAGGAGAATCTTCAGTCACGAAAAAATAAATGATACATTGTTGAGAATCAAACTAATTTTTTAGACAAGTTTTTTTTTAGAACATTAAAATAAGCGTAATTTAACACTTTCAAAAACCAGGGCACAAGCCTAACCAATTAATGAAGAAGCTTTTATATTGTATATTATTTTTTTCCTGTTTTTCAGCATTCGGGCAGGGCAGGCTGGTGTTGAACAATGATGCTTTTGTGGTGATTGATAATGGTGCATTTGTGGTTCTTGATAACAGTGCAACTACAGCCATTACACAATTGGGAACAGGTGGAAGGATTGTAAGCGAATCGGAGAACGATCGTGTGAAATGGAATATTGGGACAACAACAGGTACGTACACCATGCCATTTTCAACGGCAGCGGGTGTTGAATTTCCAATGAGTGTTACTATTTCAGGAGGTGCGGCAGGTGCAGGAAATCTTACGTTTTCTACTTACAGGGGTGGTACATGGGATAACAATACCTACCGACCCAGTGACGTTACCCACATGCTGGATTATGCTACCGGAAGTGTGAATAATTCAAACAATGTAATTGACCGATTTTGGATTGTTGATCCCCTTGGTTATGGTACAAAACCAAATGCAACATTTGATATTACTTATATTGATGGCGAATGGATGACGGCAGGAAATACCATTGTGGAGTCGGATTTGGGTGCACAGCGTTTCAACACACCTTCAGGAATCTGGGGTGATTATTTACCTGCAGGTATTATTAATACAGCAACCAATATTGTTGGTTCAATTCCTGTTTCATCAGCAAATTTTTTCAGGTCATGGACCTTGAGTGAAATGTCTAATCCGTTACCCATTGAATTGGTAGGTTACACATTAAATTGTGAAGCAAACCAGGTAAATGTAAATTGGTCAACCGCGGCTGAATTAAACATTGCAAAATTTATTATCTCAGGTTCTAATAATGGAGCTGATTTTGTTGCGCTAAAAGAAGTTTTACCTGTTTCAACAGGAGGAATTACCAGTTATTCAGAACTTGTAACCAACCAGTATTTATACTATTCATTAACAACGGTTGAAACCAACGGAACAACTACCATAGAGGCGGTTAGTACCATTTCATGCCAACAGGGAAGTTCAGCCACTGCCTTTGTTTCAAACGGAAATATTATTGCTGACCTTACGCTTATGGCAGAAGACGATGTTGCATTTACATTGTATGATGCAGCAGGACAATTAATAGCAAAACAGTCATTAGCTGTAGCAGAAAACAGGTCATTGACTGATCTTGGAAAACTTTCACTCTCTACTGGAATTTACTTTCTGAAAATAGAATCGGTTACCAATAAGCTGGTGCAAACAGTAAAACTTTATTATCATTAATTTGATAATTGTTCCTCTTAATCGAAGACTGTTTAATTTTTTTTCAGAATAATCATCCGAAATTTTTAACATGAAAGTTATTAAATAACTTTCCAATTGTAGTACATTTTTTGTTTTGCCCTATTGGCGCGTGTTTTGGTTGAAATCCATCAACGTGTTCCAAATTGCATCTCTGAATTTTAGGTGAAACCAAAAAATAGTTGCAATTTTACACTGATTTTACAATAACCTACGAATGAAAAAAATTATTTTATCGCTTTGCTGCCTTGTAGCAGTTTCCCCTCTGTTTGCCCAAAATGTGGGTATAAACAATTCGGGTGCTACACCTGATGTTTCCGCCATGTTGGATATAGTAGCTGCGGATAAAGGTTTACTTGTGCCAAGGGTAGCACTGTCAGGTACCACTGATGCTGTAACCGTACCAACACCCGCAACCAGTTTGATTGTTTACAATACAGCAACAGCTGGTGTTTCGCCAAATAACGTGTTGCCGGGCTATTACTACAATTCAGGAACAACGGCTGCACCGGTTTGGATTCGTTTTGCCAATGGAAATGGAGCCTCGTGGTTAATTACGGGTAATGCAGGAACAACTGCCGCAACAAATTTTTTAGGAACAACCGATGCGGTGGATCTTGTTTTCAGAACAGCCAATGTTGAGCGCGCACGCATTCTTTCAGGTGGAAATTTTGGCATTGGTGACGCCACACCAGCTGCATTGTTTACAGTGGGCACAGGAGATTTATTTCAGGTTGTTTCAACAGGCCATGCTCGCGGCATAAACGCCACAGCAGCCCTACCCGCATTTTCATTTACTGGTGATACAGACAATGGGATGTATTTGAGTGCCGCAAACGAGTTGAGCTTTTCAACTGCTGCTACACAACGGTTGGTTATGCAGGCCGATGGAGATATAGGTGTAGCTATTGCAGCTCCAGCTTCGGGTTCACTACTCGATTTAAATTCAACAAACCGTGGATTACTTATTCCAAGGGTATCATTAACGGGTACAACCGATGCCGCCACAATACTTACCCCAACCACAAGTTTGCTTGTTTACAATACAGCCACTGCCGGTGTTTCACCCAACAATGTTGTGCCGGGTTATTATTATAATTCAGGAACAACTGCAGCACCGGTATGGACCCGTTTTGCCAATGGTAATGCCAATGCATGGCTTACTACGGGTAATACAGGAACTGCGGATCCTGCAGCCCCTGCAACTTATGGAACATCTGTTATTGGAGCGGCTGAAAACTGGATTGGAACCACCGATGCAGAATCGTTTACAATAGGAACAAATAACATTGAACGCATGCGCATTGAACATACAACCGGTGATGTGGGAATTGGTATTGCAAATCCTGTTTACCGCCTTCACGTTGATGATGCCGCGGCAAGTGCATACGCTACTTTTTCAGAAAGCTCGTATGTAGGTACTGCTGATGGTCGTGGTGTTTATGGTGTTTCAGAAAACAATCCAGGTTATGGTTATGGAGGTTATTTCCGTGGAGGTTACATGGGCATAAGGGCAGTTTCAGCGCCTACAACATTTACCGGTGCAGGTTATGCAGTATACGGAAGCGTTTCGGGTACAGCGGGAAGCCGTTACGGGGGCTATTTTACTGCAAGCGGAGCATCAACCATGAACGTAGGCGGTTATTTTTCTGCAACAGGCGCAACTTCTAATTACGGTATTCTTGTGCCATCAGGTGGTGGATATAACGGGTTGGGCACTACTGCTCCTGCATATTTACTGGATGTTGTTGGAACGGGTGGTAGCAATATTGAAGTTCGCAACAATGGCCGTTATTGGTCAAACAGTGCAAGTGGAGGTATGTGGTTAAGTGACCTTACAGATTGTTTCATAGGAAATATTAGCGCAACCCACTTTGGATTGTGGACAAGCTCAGTAGGATGGAATGGGATGAGCATGAACAAATCAAACGGTTACGTTGGCTTGGGATTAGCTGCCCCGGGAGCGCATTTGGACATTGATGACCCTTCAACAGCTGCTATTACAGTTTACAGGGGAAGAAACAGCAATGCAACTGGAACTATAACCCAAATTGGTTCCATTGAATATTTCCAGGATCAAAGTTCAACCATTGATTTTACGGGTGGAAGTTATTTCTCCATTAACCTGAATGCAGCAGCGTCTTATTATTTGCATCTTGCAGCCAATTCGGCAGCCAAACCTACAAGCAATGCGTGGACGGTAATTTCTGACGGGCGTTTAAAGGAAGATGTAAATTCATTCAAAGACGGGCTATCGGTACTTAAAGGTATAAATCCTGTTTATTTTAAATACAATGGTAAAGCAAACATAAAGGAAACAAATTATGGCGTGGGTGTAATTGCACAGGATCTTCAAAAAGTAGCGCCATACATGGTTGGTACATGGCAGTCAGTTGATCCTTCAGTACCATTTGAACAAATTCCACAAAATATTGAAACATGGCTTTCGGTTGACAATGGGGCACTCAGTTATGTAATGGTAAACGCCATTAAGGAGATTGACGCAAAGCAAACAAAAATGGTGGAGACCATGAAAAACATTTCTGATTTTGGAGTGGAAACAATGAATGCTACCGAAATGTTTATTCCGTTCAATGCTGAATTTAAGTCAATGTTGTCAACAGTTCCTGTTGTTACAGTTACAACAATCAATTCAACTGCTACTCTTACCTTGGTAAAACAAACAACCGAAGGGTTTACAGTAAGGTTAAATGGCGACTTTATTCCGACCGATTTTAACTGGGTTGCTATGGCTAAACTAAAATCATCAACGTATGACGTGCAAAATACCTATTCAGAACAGGAGCGCCAGGTCATGCTGAATAAAGTGAAAATGCACGATGCGAAAATCCAATACCAAAAGGAACAGGAAGAACTTGCCAGGCGTAAACGTGAAAGCGAAAAAAATGCGGGAAACAACAAAAAAATGGTGATGCCAACCGATGAGCAACCAAAAGTTGCGCCTGCTGTTAACATTGATCCTGACCGCAAATAAAAATTCACGACTCATACCAGGTTTTTAGCCCTGATAAACAGCAGCTTAACGAAGGTCTGGCCAGAATTTACCTTGCTTATTGTTTTTTCTCTTTTTTCTTGCATATACTTTAAAAAATCAGCAACTTAGCATTACCAAAAAAACCATGCGGTGTGTATACATTTGCATAATTGAGTTGCCATGAAAAAAATTATTACAACCTGTTGCTTTTTGATAGCAGCGAAAATTTCATTTAGTCAAAATGTTGGAATAAACAGTACCGGTGTTGCGCCAAACGTATCGGCCATGCTTGATGTTGTTGCCCTTGATAAAGGATTGCTTATTCCGCGTGTTTCGCTTACCAGTACAACCGATGCGGTTACCATTCCAACGCCTGCAACAAGTTTGCTGGTGTATAACCTTGCAACGGCAGGTGTGTCGCCAAACAATGTTGTGCCCGGTTATTATTACAATTCAAATACAGCTGCTGCACCTGTGTGGGTGCGCCTGGCAACAGGTAATGGCCCTTCGTGGCTGTTAACAGGTAATGCCGGTACAACAGCATCAACTGCGGCATATGGCGCAGCAGTAAATAATAATTTTATAGGAACAATCGATGCACGTGATTGGGTTATGGCAACCAATAATCTTGAGCGCGCACGTATCTTAACAGGCGGGCAATTTGCTATAGGAACAAAACTTTCAACCAATAATGCGATCTTAAATGTTGTATCAAGTGTGGCAAGCACTTCACCGTATTCAAATTCTACTTTGTACTTACAGGGACCTGGTCAAAACGGTTTCGGTTTGTCAGGTGTAGTTGATATATTCGATAACCAGGCAACGCCTCAGCGTGAAGCCATGATTGGTTATTCAGTTGGTTCACCGTGGTATGGTATGATGAGTTTATACGGCTCGTCAGCAGGAACAGAACAACGCATGGGTGAATTTGATTTCATGAATCGTGTTCTCCAACCGGCCGATGCACGTATTGCTACCATTGTAGCGAATACCCCTGCAGGTGTATCCAATTCAGGAAGCCTGGAATTTATTACGCGGAATGCAGGAACATTCGTGAGCAACGCACTTTGGATTAATTTTGATGGAAGAACAGCAATTGGTAACCGTGCACCGGTTAGTAAATTTGATGTAGAAGGAAATGTTTCTATTGGTACATCTTATGCTGGAAGTATTGCAGCACCTGCAAACGGATTAATTGTAGAAGGAAATACTGGTTTGGGTGTTTCTAACCCTGCTTATAACACTGAAATTAACGGAACATTTGGTTACGGTAACGGAACAGCAGGTGTTTACCGTTCGCGTACTGAAACGCGAAACGATGCCGGGTTGATGGCATCTCAATCGGGATTTTATGAAACCAGCGCACCAGCGCCTGCAGCCAATTGGCCAACTGGTGCATCAAGCTGGTGGCATTTACTTGATATTCGACACAGCAACAATGCAAACAACTATGCATTGCAATTTTCAGGAAGTTTCTTTGATCAGAATTTATATTTCAGGAAAACAAATAACAATGCCGCCCAGGCCTGGTCACAGGTGTTAACATCAACTTCAGGTACAAGTAATGCCTGGTTAACCCTTGGAAACGCAGGAACAAATGCAGCCACAAATTTTATTGGAACAACTGACGGTGTTGACTGGGTTATGCGCACAAGCAACATTGAGCGTGCACGCATTACTGCCGGAGGAAATTACGGAATAGGTATTGCTGTACCAACCCAAAGATTGGATGTACAAGGTGGAAACGGTCGCATCAACAACGCATTTATTGGTGACGTTGGACATGGTGCGGGCTGGGGAGGTATTTCCCATTCACAACAAAACACAACTACGGGTTATGCATTAATTGAGTCAAATGACGGAGCATACACATTGATAAATAAACTGAATACAGGTACGGGTTACATCGGGTTCAGGGTGTCAAATGTTGACCAGGCTGTAATAACAAATGCCGGTAACATGGGTATTCAAACCACTAATCCGCAAGTGAGGCTTGCAGTAAACGGTGCAGGAACCAACGTATATGCGACTGATGCATGGATAGAGAATAACATGCATTTACAAGGTAACGAAGTGCTCATGACAGGCGACCGCGGAAGGTTGCGCGTTGGAACAGCGTGGAATTATGTTGGTATGTATGCCGATGCTTCATCTACAGGACTGGGAAATGACCTGGTACTGGGAGCAAGTTCAGGTACTACACGAATTGGTTGCAACGGGTGTACAACCCAAAACTTACTGGTAAATGGTACCCTTACGGTTTACCCAACCTCAAATACATTTAACCGCATTATTAGTGGTGGAGCAGGATCTTACCTGGGTATTTATACCGATGCCTTATATACCGGTACGGCAACTGCACCAACCTTTCTATTTGATGGTATGACATTGTCGTCAGTAGGTACAACCTTTGGCGATGTATCGTATTCAAGTGAAAATACCGGAGGATGGCATTATTGGATGATTGGTGGTACCAGGCGTATGCGTTTGACACAAACCAACCAGTTGTTGCTAAATACAGGAACGTTCAATACAACAGGCGCTGACGTGGCTGAAGAATTTACACACGATGGAAGTCTTGAAGAAGGCGATGTTGTTATGATCGATGCAGAAGGCGAAAACGAAATAAAAAAATGTGATAAACCAAAAAGCAGCAAAGTGTTTGGTGTAATTTCAACAACACCTGGGGTGATTTTGAACAGCATTAACTCTGAAGATTTTGACAGGGCAATGGAAAAAAGCAAACCAAAAACAAGTGAAGAACGCGCTCAGAAATGGGATGAGTTTCAAAAGGAGCATAAAAAATCACATTTACCGGTTGCCTTAAATGGACGCACACCGTGTAAGGTAGTGAGTACTTCGGGAAAAATCAAAAAAGGTGATTTTATTACCTCTTCCTCAAGGGCTGGTTATGGCGAAAAATTAGTTGGTGCCGGATCTTATTTTGGCATTGCATTGGAAGATGATAATGGTACAGGAAAAATTATGATCGTGATGAAAAGCGGTTATACTAATGAATAAAAAACCTATTTAACCAGGTTTTTCAAAGCCTCAACCCACGCATCGCTGTCATTTAAGCTCTCAACAAGCTGTACTTTTTCGCCTCCGTTGTGTTTGAATATTTCATCGTATTCAGTGCCTATCTCATAAATGGTTTCCAGGCAATCGGCAACAAAAGCAGGTGAAAATACAAGAATTTTTTTCTTGCCTTCTTTTGCAAGGTCTTCCACCACTTTATCGCTGTAGGGTTTTAACCATTTGTCATTTAAACGCGACTGAAAGGTGGTTTGATATTTTCCTTCAGGAATGTTTAATGCAGCCACCAGTGCACGGGTTGTTGCAAATGAATTGGCGCGGTAACACAAACGATTTCTTTCGGAGCTTACGTTACAACAGGTGCCTATCTGGCATTTTCCATCACCAAATTCGGCAGAAGCTTTGGTTATTTGCCTTTCGGGCAACCCATGATAACTGAAAATAAAATAATCATACTCGCTTAAGTTATACTTTTTGGCTTTGTCAACGCAGGCATCAATAAAGCCTTTATCGTCAAAAAAGTTTTCAATGAATTTTACGGGAGGATGGTTTTTCCATTTTTTGAAAACACGGTTGGTTTCTTCAATGGATGAGGTGGTGCTTGATGTAGCGTATTGTGGGTAAAGCGGAATGGCGGTAATTGAATCAACAGTGGAGGCTTTTAGCTTTTCTACTGCACTTTCAATGGATGGTTCCTGGTAACGCATGCCAAGTTCAACTACATAATCATTACCCAAACTTGCCTGTAATTTTTTTTGAAGATTCAGGCTGTTTATCAATAACGGTGAGCCTTGCTTTGTCCATATGTTCGCGTACAATTTAGCTGATTTACCCGAGCGAAAAGGTACAATAATGCCGTTGACAAGAAAAAACCGCCCAATCGGATTAATATCAATAACACGCGGGTCGTTTAAAAACTGCGTAAGATATTTACGAACATCTTTTTTGGAAGGACTCTTGGGAGTTCCTAAATTAATTAACAGAATTCCTTTTTTACTCATTTCGCCACTTAATCGCTATAACACAAGTATTACGCCAGGTTTAATTAAGAAAAATTTTAAATATGCAACGCCCTTTTATCCGTAGCATCCAGGGCAGCTTCTTTAAGCGCCTCGGTAAATGTTGGATGGGCATGGCAAATGCGTGCAATGTCCTCGGCAGTTGCCCTGTATTCCATGGCTACAACAGCTTCCATGATCATGTCAGCTGCACGCGGCCCAATCATGTGTACGCCAAGAATCTCATCGGTTTCCTTATCGGCAAGTACTTTTACAAGTCCATCAGTATCCATGCTTGCGCGTGCGCGTCCACTTGCTTTAAACGGAAATTGACCAACCTTATAATTCTTACCGGCTTTTTTCAATTCTTCCTCGGTAGCACCAACGGCAGCCACTTCGGGCCACGTATATACAACACCTGGAATTAAATTGTAGTTGATGTGTGGTTTTTGACCTGCTAACGTTTCGGCCACGTAAACACCCTCTTCTTCGGCTTTATGCGCCAGCATTGGTCCGTTAATAACATCGCCAATTGCGTATATGTTAGGCACGTTAGTTTGTAAGTGATCGTTAACAGCTACTTTTCCGCGCTCGTCCAGTTTTACACCGGCTTTATCAAGGCCCAGATTGTCGGTATAAGGCCTGCGACCCACAGCCACCAGGCAATAGTCGCCACTCAATACAAGTTCACCTTTATCGCCATCAGCTTTTACGGTAACTTCTTTGGCCGATGCTTTTACTTCTTTTACTTTGTGTTTTAAATAAAAATCAAAACCAATTTTTTTCAATGACTTGGTTAATTCTTTGCCCATGGTTGAATCCATTGAAGCAATAATATTGTCCATAAATTCAACAACGCTTACTTTGCTTCCAAGGCGTGCATACACACTACCCAATTCAAGTCCAATAACACCACCACCAATAATAATAAGGTGCTTTGGAATTTCTTTCAGGTTTAAACCTTCGGTACTGGTAATTACACGTTTTTTATCAATGGTAATAAACGGAAGGGTTGACGGTTTTGAACCTGTGGCAATAATTGTTTTGGCACTTTCAATGCTGGTTACTTTTCCTTTATCGTCTTTAATGTCAATGGTAGTGGCCGATGTAAATGTGCCGTGCCCGCGCAATACATCAATTTTGTTTTTCTTCATTAAAAAATCAATGCCTGCAACGGTTTGGGAAACCACACCGTCTTTACGTTTGATCATTTGCGCTAAATCAGGTTTTAAATCTTTGATCAAAATACCGTGCTCTTTAAAATTAGCATGTGCATTGTGGTAATGTTCGCTTGTGTCAAGCAGGGCTTTTGAGGGTATGCAACCAACATTTAAACAGGTTCCGCCAAGTGAAGCGTAGCGTTCAATTAAAGCTGTTTTTAATCCAAGTTGTGCGCAGCGTATTGCGGCAACATATCCGCCAGGTCCTGACCCAATAACGGTAACATCGTATTTGCTCATAAGTGAAGAATTAGAGAGATAAAAGTAATGTTTTTAGCTTTCAGCCAACAGGAAAAACGAATGTTTAAATTATTTGATTATCAGCGAAATAATTGCGGTGCTAAACCTCGCCCCTTTTAACAAACGTTTTACCGGTTATATAAGCGTACAGGTAAAGCAATACAAAAGCAATTGAAAAATAAATACTCAACCTGTACAGTATATCGCCATGTGCGGCATACCATGTTAATTCATTGTTGAGGTTTATTTTTTGGCGAATGGCTGTTGGTTCCCACCAATTGGTTTGTTGAATAATTTCGCCCCGCTGGTCAATAAACCCACTTATTCCTGTATTGGCGCTTTGTGCAATGCTTCGCCTTAAACAAATGGCCAGTAAACGACCAAAGTTTATATGTTGTTTATACCCTGGTGTATCGCCCCACCACCCGTCATTGGTAATAACAAAAATAACATTGGCGCCTTTTTGGGTGAACTGCCCCATGTACTCACCAAAAATACTTTCATAGCAAACCGATGGAGCAATTTTTACCCTGGAATTTTTTTCGGTAAATATTTTCGGTTCCTTTTCAGTGCCCAGTGTACCCGAAGTGCCTCCAAGCTCTAACGCAAAATTTTCCAGGAATGGCAACCAGCTTACAAACGGAATTTTTTCAACCCCCAACACGAGTTTTGATTTATGATACACGTTCAACTCACGATTTTTACTGATGAAAAGAGCTGAATTGTAAAATTCATAAAGTGTACCTGAGCCATCATCACGTGCGTTTTCAGGGTGAGGTTCGCCAGGTTTATACTCGTTATGGCTGCTCATACCAATTACAATACCTGTATGCGGCAACCTTGAATAAGCGCGAAATAAAAATTCAATGTCATCAGTAGCCATTAATTTCTCCTCGTCAAGTGAATACGGTAAAGCCGTTTCGGGTCCCACTATATAATCAACATTGGTGTCAAGTACCATAAATGAATTGCGAAGGAAAACAACCATTTGTTCTTCACCTGTCATGTTGTGAAACTTATCGCCATAAGGATTAATGTTGGGCTGTACAACCACTACATCAAGTGGATCTTTTTTTTCAGTATACCCGTTATAAATTTTAAGTGAAATTAAAAGGGGAGTAATGATCAAAGCTAGCCAGGTAATGAGCACACCCAGGTTTTTTTTGGCGGGAATATTTTTGAAATAAATGTTTTGAACAGCATAAAATCCAATCAGGTTAACAAGTAATACCCAAAACGTTCCACCACCAACTCCGGTGTATTCATACCACTGCACCCAGGTGGTTTTTGTAGCAAAGGCATTTCCAAAATTGAGCCAGGGCCAGGCAAGTTCCCAGTGATAATGAATGTATTCATAGCTCATCCAAAGGCTTACCAGGGCTGCGTGGCCCCAATAATTTCCGTAACGCCTGTGAACAAGGTGGTAGATCCAAAAGTAAAAAGCCATGATAAAGCCGTTGAGAAATACGGCCATAAGCATACCGCCAACGGAAGCGTTTACAATCCACCAGGTTGATATAGCATTGAATGCAATAAAGCCGGGATAGCTCAACCACAGTACTTTGCGGGCGCGTAAACGCTTTTCGTAAATGTGCTGTTCGGCAATAAGCATGGGTATGAGGGCAAAGAAAATAAGGAATGTAAGCCCCCCGGTTGCCGGAAAACTTATTCCCAATAACAGGCCTGAAAGAATAAAGAAATAAAGGAGTTTATTAGTTGTCAATTTTTACTATTTTGCTTAAAATTATAAGGTATTACCATATAATAAGACTTTCATGAAAAAAATACTTTTAGTTTGTTTAGCAGGCCTTGGCATGCACGCAATTGCGCAGGAGAAAACTACGCCTGATACCCTTAAACCCATTAAGAAAATTGTTGATCATACTACGTATGACTCCTGGAAATCGGTCATATCGCCCAATATTTCAAATGACGGTAACTGGGTTACCTGGGAAGTGAACCCACAGGTTGGCGATGGAAAATTGTTTGTGTACAACACAAAAACGCAGCAGTTGGATTCTTTTAACCGTGGCAAAAGCGCAACGTTTTTTTATACTGAAAGCACAGCGGCTTCAAATACCAGTGGCGTATACCTTGTTTACAAAATTATTCCTCCTTATAAAGTTACGCGCAAAGCAAAACTGGATAAGAAAAAACCCGATGAAATGCCAAAAGATACCTTGGCGGTTTATGACCTTACCACAAAAAAATTGACAAAACTGGCTAACGTCAAATCATTTTCGGTAAATGAATATTCAACATTTATATTAGCACAATTGGGGAAAGAGAAAAAAACACCGCCAGTTTTAAGTAAACGCGAACAAAAAAAACGCAAAAAAAATCCGCCAATTGAAATCAAGTCAGAAGGAACAACCCTTGTTGCCTGGAATCCTGTTACGGGTGAACAAAAACGAATTTCATATGTAACTGAATTTGCAACATCGGCCAAATCAATTGCAGCAGCATGTGTTGTACAACAGAAAGGAAAAAACGATTCATCGTTTGTGTATACCATTGAGATGGGTGAGGGGGCAAAGTTTAAAATGAACAAGGTGCATGAAATCAACGGTTGGTCAAAAGCACTGCAGTTTGATGAGAAAGGAAAGCAACTGGCATTTTTAACCACCACCGATACGGCTAAAAACAATAAACTTTACACGCTTTACCTGAAAAAAGAAGCTGATGCAACAGCAAAACTACTGCTTGATACATCAAACACAAAAATCAAAAAAGGCCTTGCTGTAAGCGAAAACGGCAAGTTGTACTTTTCACAAAGTGGCAATAAATTGTTTTTTGGCATAGCGCCTATTCCGAAAAAAGAACCAAAGGACACCTTGCTGGAAGATGAAAAATATACATTGGATATATGGCATTGGAACGATGATCGCATTCAGCCGGAACAACTAAAAGGAGTTGACAAGGATAAAAAGAACACGCATCTTACGTGTTATAATTTTGCAAACAACGAAATTTTTCAAATTGAAAGCGACACGTTAAAGTTGTTACAGGCTGTTCAAAAAGGCGATATTGACGTTGCCCTTGCCGTTTCAGACAAACGATACCGTAAGTCACAAACCTGGGAAACTCAATTGCCGGCCGATTATTACCTGGTTGATTTAAAAACCGGTAAAAACGAATTAATACTGGAAAAAAAGTCGCACACGGTTCAGCTTTCCTATGCCGGTAAATACTTAACCTGGTATGAACCCGTAAAACGCGATTGGTACAATATGAATTTGCAAACACGCCAAAGTGTACTAATCACAAACCGCATTGATGATAATCTTTTTGAAGACAACAACGGAATGGCCGAACAGCCTTACCCGTATGGCATTATGGGATGGAGCAAAAACGATGATTTCATCTATATTTATTCGGAGTTTGAAATCTGGAAAATTAATCCCGATAACAAAGAGCAGGTGAGTTGTATTACTAAAAACCGCGGTGGTGAATTCAATACCGATTTACGTTATGTAAGAACCGATTACGATGCGGAATACATTGATGATTCATGGTTGTTGTTAAAGTCATTTAACCATCACAACAAACGCGAAGGATTTTGGGCATACACAAATGGTAATTTAAAGCCATTGATGATGGAAGATGCGCGCATCTCCTTTTTCGGAAAATCTAAAAATTCAGATAAGATACTTTATGCGAAAATGGATTTTGAAACATTTCCTGATTTGTTGTTAAATGACATTGGCTTTGGAAACGAAAAGCGTTTGACATTTGCTAATCCGCAACAAAAAGAATACAATTGGGGAACAGCCGAACTGGTAAAATGGGATATGCCTGGTGGTCGGGAACTGGAAGGACTTTTATATAAGCCTGAAGACTTTGACCCGAATAAAAAATACCCGATGATTGTTTATTTTTATGAAAAGAATGCTGACAATCTGCATCAATACCGCTCACCACGCCCTTCAGCATCAACAGTTAATTTGACTGAGTACGTGAGCAATGGGTACGTAATTTTTATTCCTGATATTGTTTACACATTGGGTGATCCGGGAAAAGGCGCTTTTGATTGTATTGTGAGCGGAACAAAAGCCATGATTGCAAAAGGATTTATTGATGAAAAAAATGTTGCTTTGCAGGGCCAAAGCTGGGGCGGATATCAAACAGCTTACCTGGTAACACAAACCAATATGTACAAATGTGCTTTTGCAGGTGCACCCGTTGGGAATATGACCAGTGCATACGGTGGTGTAAGGTGGGAGAGTGGATTGCTGCGTGCATTCCAGTATGAAAAGGGGCAAAGCCGTATTGGAAAAACCTTGTGGGAAGACCGTGAGGCCTACATAAGGAATTCACCGGTGTTTTTCCTTGACAAAGTAAATACACCCTTGTTGCTTATGAATAACGATGCCGATGGTGCTGTTCCATGGTACCAGGGTATTGAAATTTATACCGGCTTACGCAGGATGGAAAAACCGTGTTGGTTGTTAAACTACAATGGCGATGGGCATAATTTGACAAAACGTCCAAACCAGGTTGACTTAAGCCGCAGAATGCTTGGATTTTTCAATCACTATTTAAAAGGCGCACCAATGCCTGAGTGGATGAAAGAAGGAGTTGATGCTGTTGAGAAGGGTAAAGTGACCGGATATGAGTTGGAAGAGAAAGGGAAATAATTAGCAAATTCGGAAATTAGCAAATGAATTTCACCCTGGAACTTAGGGATCATTCTACTTAATAATTATTTACTAATTCGCTAATTCCCGAATTTGCTAATCTATTTAGCCCACATAATAAACTGGTCATTGTCCTTGAAGCGGCTTATGTCTTTTGAAAATACAATGTGAAACAAATCAATGACAGGTATTAAACCAAGCCCACCACCCAATGTAAGCGTGTAGGCAGCCGCTACCCTTGGCTTGGTTCCCAGGTACAGGCGATGCATGCCAAAAGGCCCCAATGTTACGCAAAGGAAAGCCGCCACCAGTCTGCGTTTTGGCTTAACTTTTTGATTAACAGGAGCTGTTTTCTGTCTTATAAGCGAATCGGTTGTTACTGTTGGTGTTTTAACAAGAAGGGAGTCTCCGGTTAAAATACAGTCAGAGGCCTTGCATTTATTTGAAATACAAGTGCTTATTAGTAGCAAAAACAGTATAAGTGCCTTCAGGGTTAGTTGTTTTATGCAAGGTAAATAAATTTTGTTAAACCAAAATTTTTGTATATTTGCGGCCATAATTAGTACTAACCTTAAAATTTAAAAAAAATGAAAAAGTTCTGGATGATCCTTGCTCTTGCAGGAATGTTCGCTACAACTGCAGTATCTTGCGGTGAGAAAAAAGAAGAAGCTACTGAAGAAGCACCTGCTGAAGGCGAAGCTACTGAAGAAGCTCCAGCTGAAGAAGCTACTGAAGAAGCTCCAGCTGAAGAAGCTCCAGCTGAAGGCGATACTGCAACTGCTGAATAAGCTAAGTATCACAAGCTATTATAAAAAAAGGAATTCCGAAAGGGGTTCCTTTTTTTTTGGCATAATAATTTCAGTAACTTTACGTTGAAAATTTAATTATGAAAGGACGTATTATCATAACACACATTACCGAAACACTTGTGCTTGGTGCTATGATAACCACATTTATTTTCATGAGCAAGCAGCCGCATATTGATGAAGCAAAACGTGATCGCGATGCCCTGGAAGACGGGAACGAAGGAATTGACAGGCTAAACAGTATTCTTGATGAAGATACAATGTCAGTTGGCACTGATACTATTGTAGAGGATCCGACACCGCGTTAGACAGGGAATATTTTTGCGATTTGTCCGGATTTAAAATGCGCCAATGATTCGGGTAATAATTGTTGATCCTGTTCTCCAGTAAATTCACCAACCCCAACCGCACATTTTCATACACAATAAAATTATAACCGCGTTTTTGATGGTTTAATTTAAAATCAGCGCGACTTAAAAACGCAACCGCCTCATCGTAATTTACAGCCGTCATAAAATCATCACTTACATTTATACACGTTGCAAACCCAAGTGTTTCTGAAGGAATAAATTTACCGTTTTTCACCACGCCAAAATCGCGTCCGGCATCCATTACCTTTAAACGCTCACTCAGGTGTGCCAAACCTTCAAGCACTTGCTGTGTATAAAATTTCAACCCGTTTTTTTCCTCGGTAACTGTACACTTCACATTAAAATCAATGATCTCTTTCACTGGATTGGCAACTTGTTTTAGTTTAATGCTTTTTGCGCTCCAGTGTTTGGCTGAATGTGTAGTTGGCTTTTGTACAACGGTTATAAAAAAACCTTCACTTTGTGTTATGCCCGGAAAAAAACGGTAGGCTTTGTTGCCGCATGTTTCGGTCAGGGTGATTTGTGGCGATAAGGTCAGATCTAAATCAACCGGTAAACAATTTTTTTCTTCAATCAGCCACTTAATGTTCTCTTCGTTTTCAAGTGTATTAAAGGTGCATGTGCTGTAAATTAAAAATCCGCCTGGCTTTAAGCATTCAAGCGAACTTGCCAGTATTTCTTTTTGGCGAAATGCACATTCCTCAATTAATTTTGGTGACCATTGGTTGAGGGCTTCGTCATGCCTGCGCAACAAACCTTCACCACTGCAGGGCGCGTCAACCAAAACCAAATCAAAATACGCTTCAAGGCTTTCAAATTGAGCCGGGGCGTTGTTTGTGGTAATAATGTTGCAATTGCCCCATTTAATAATGTTTTCATGCAGGCTTTTGAAGCGTACGGGTAAAATTTCATTGGCAACAACAACACATTCTTCAGGCAACGCATCGGCCATCAGCAAGGTTTTACCGCCTGGTGCAGCGCACATGTCCAACGCGTGTGTTGGTGTATGGTTAAATGGCAAAGCGCGTATTACCGTGTCAAGAAACATGGAACCGGCTTCCTGTACGTAATAAGCGCCAGCGTGCCATAAGGGGTCCATGCTGAAGCGCGGTTTGCTGTCAATATAAAAAGCATTTTTACACCAATCAACCCGGTTTAAATTTATTGCCGCACTAATTTTAGCGGGATTTAAGCGAACCGAATAGTTTGCCTGGTTGGTTTCAAGCGCTTCAAGCAATATTTTTTTCTTTTCATTAGAAAGAACAGCTGTAGGAATATTGTCAATTATATGCTGCATTATTGTTTTACCAGGCTGTATTTGTTAATGACTTCAATTTTACCGTATTTTTTCAGTTCATCCACGTCAAATGACTTTACGCGGCCGGTCACACAGGTAATAGTGGGTTTTGTTTTTATGGCCTGGTCGTAAAAACCCACCAAATCATCAAAGCTCATTTTTGAATAGCGTTCAAAATTTGTTTTGACAGGATCATCATTAAATCCCCTGCGTTTCCAGGTTTCAATGTAACTGATTACGTTCCTGAACGATGGGCGCGCCAGTGAGCCCTGTTCCATTAACGAGTTTCTTACAGCATCCATACGCTCACTGTGCAGTGGCATTTCATTGGCAATTTTATGCATGATCTCTACACAGTCAAGTGTCTTATCGCTTTGCGTACCGGCACTGGCTATAAATACACCTTTGTTGCCGGTTTGTGTTGGAAAATAATAACTGCCCGAGGTAGAATAGGCCAGTGAACGGAATTCGCGCACTTCCTGAAACATGATGCTTGACATGTCGCCACCAAAATATTTATTGAAAGCACTAATATTAGGCAAATCAGTTTTATTGTAAGGGTCGCCAATTTTGATTATTTCAACCTGCGACTGGCGTGCTTTTCGTGTATTTACTACGTAAACAACGGGCTGTTTGTACTCACGTTTTGTGGGAAAATAAATTGGTTGCGGGTTGTTGCGGGTTGTGTTAAATCCGGCATTGGCCAGGGCATTGATTAATGTCGTGTTATTGATATTACCCGTATACACTACTTTTAGCGATGCTTTTTTCAGTTCAGCTACGGATTGTAATATACCGGGTATACCTTTAATTTTCAATTCCTGGTAGGTCATGCGGTCAAGGTACGCGGATTGTTTACCGTAAATGGCGTAAGCCAGTAAAGCATCGCTCCAATAATCAGGTGAGCGGGTGTCCATGTATTTTTCACCGCGAATTTCATCGTGAATTTTTTTCATGGCTTTTTTATCATAAGCCGGATGCTCCAGCAAATCGCCAATCAATAACAATACATTTTGTAAATTATCTTCTGGAAAGCTTAGTTTAACGGCAAACTGGTGTGCGCCCGCATCAACCGTAAACGTGCATCCCAGTGCGTATAATTTTTTATTGAATTCTTTTATAGGTGTTGATGTTGTTCCGCAATTCATTAAATAACTGTCAGTAAAATCCAGAACCGGTATATAATGTTTGCCTGTTCCAAAAACAAGGTTCATGGACACAATGTTGTTGAACGGATTTTTATTTTTGAGTATCCAGTTGTTTGCAGCTACCGGTATGGAATCAATTTCGTTGGCAAAATCAATGAATTTTGGATTGGCCTTATCAGCATTTATTTTTTTCCATTCGTTATAATAAGCTGAATGCGTTTCGTTTTTTGGCACCACAGGTTTAAAAGGTGGTTTTTTTAATTTTTCAGGTTTGCCGTTGAAATAGCCCATACGTGAATACATGGCCAGGCTGTTTTCACCAAAATATTTTTTGGCTACACGTTGTATATCCTCGCGCGTTAACTGCTGTATAGCCTCCACTTCTTTTTCGCGTGCGTTTGGAGCAACGCCTTTTATATACGCGTCAATTAAATTACCGGCTGCACCACCGTTTGATTCGTATGAAAGCTGGAGGTGTTTCATGCGGTTTGTTTTAACCGCTACCAGGTCTTCATCACTAAATTTTCCGTCTTTAATATCATCCAAACATTTAAGCGCCATTTTTTCGGCACGTTTTAAGGTTTGTATAACAGGTTTGGGAACAAAATATAAAAATGCGGTGCCCCCGTCCATATAAGGCATATACATCAAGCCGGCCATCATTAATTTGCGGTCGTTAATTAAATTGTCAATACTGCCTGATGAAGCGTTATTGGTAAGCAGGTTTGAAATTACCTCAAGGGCCGGCATATCGGGATCGGTATTTTTTGGAAGGCGAAAACCAACCACGCCAGCGCTAATGGGCGTTTTGTGAATGCGAATAAT
>DATGXI010000010.1:0-18465 GCA_035299065.1 Flavobacteriales bacterium | reverse complement strand
TATGGCGGGCGGGTATGTTGTCATGGTTATTTGGCCTGATGTGGCCATTTCGCACGGTGGGCGATTACGTGGGGTTTTCGGAAATCCAAATGGTTTGGGAATTTTCTGTATACTGGTTTATACGCTTTTTTTTATCGTAAACCAGCGGTTTCCTGATCTTTTTGAAAGAAAAGAAAAACTATTTTTTGTGCTTTTTATGCTTTATGTAACTATAAGCACAGGTTCTAGAACAGCTTTAATGGCTATAATGCTTTTTCACATGTTCCATTACCTTTTCAAACGATCGGTTTTTCTCGGGTTTTTTATTTTCATCCTGGTTCTTATGTCGGTTGAATTTTTTATTCTTTACTTTCCCAAAATAATTATAGCGCTGGATTTGCAAAAATCATTCAGGCTCGAAACACTTCAGGAAGGCTCAGGACGCACAATTGCATGGAATTTTGCATGGCAAAATATTCAACAAAGTTTACTGGTTGGTAAAGGACTTGCTTACGATGAATATTTAATGCGCACCAATTTTGATTTCCTTAGCAAGGAAGGGCATCAGGGTGGTGTGCATAATACATATTTAATAATGTGGTTAAATACCGGTTTAATAGGCCTCATTTTTTTTCTGCGAGGTTTTTTTCTGTTGTTTTATCGAGCGTCAAAACATTCCAGTTATGCATATCCGGTTATGATTGCCATTATGCTTTCTATCAATTTTGAACCATGGTTGGCAGCATCACTCAACCCTTATACCATATTGTTTTTAATAATTATTACCGTGCTATCATTGGACGATTGGTTGGTTGAAAAGCAAAAAGTTACTGAAATCGAAGACGAATTATCAAATGAAGGGATTACAACTTAGTTTTTTTCGGCTTTTAAAATATTTGCTGGTTGCTTTTGTGGCGGCTGAACTCGCATTGCGTTTTATTTGGGGACTTGGAAGTTTGCCGTTGTACACTGAAAATGAATTTTACGAATACATGTACGCTCCAAACCAGGACCTTTACCGCTTCGGCAACCACATTTGTACAAATTCACTTGGTATGCGAAGCCCGGAATTAAATAAAAAGGATAAAATACGGGTATTGAAAATTGGTGATTCAGTAATAAACGGTGGCGCACACGTTGATCAGGATAACCTTTCATCAACATTGCTTGCAACACAACTTACAAATGACTTAAAAGAGCAAATTGGTGTATATAACATTTCGGCACAAAGTTGGGGGCCTGATAATGCGTTTGCCTATATAAAAAGCCAGGGCGACTTTGATGCTAAAATTTTTATGCTGGTCTTTAGCAGTCACGATCTGCATGATAACATGCATTTCAAAAACGTAGTTGGAAATCACATGGCATGGCCTTCATCTCAACCCCTGTGTGCATTAACTGACGCCTGGACAAGGTATGCCTGGCCTAAAATAAAGGGTATTTTTGGCAGCAAAGAACAGGAATACGATTACCTGTATGATTTTGACGATTCAAAACTGAATACCGGCTGGAAAAACTTTTTTACCTATTGCAGTGAAAAAAAGATAAAGCTTTTGGTATACGTGCACGCAACAAAAACCGAAGTAGAAAATAAAAGTTATGATAAATATGGAAAACAGCTGCTGGCAATGCTTGATTCGAATAAAATTGAGTACCTGGAGGGTAAAAACCATATACATGACCTGACAGCCTACCGCGATGAAATACACCTGAACACCATGGGGCACAAATTACTAACCAAAGCGTTGTTTCCTGTATTAAGGAAAGCCATAAAAGAACTGGAAACCCACTAGGTAACGGCTGTTTGTCATAAGCTATTTTATCGTATTTTTAAGCCGTGTTCAAAAAACGCAAAAAATTAAAGATTGCATTGCTCTCAGTGCTGGTATTACTGCTTGTGGGCGGTGTTTTTGCCAACTCGTATGTTAAAAAATACGGGTATAAAAATTTAGGTGATTTTATATCCACTTACTGGGAGAACAAAAGCCTTGCTGCAGAAGCAAAGTTTGAAACGCTTGAAATAAATATTGATCCCCTTGATTTTGAAAAACTGGAAAAAGTGCGCAAAAAGGCGCTTGAAAGGGGCATTCTGATTGACGAAGGTGGTGCTTATGTAAACGCCAAATTAAGCCACAATGGCAAAAAAATAAAAGCTAAACTGCGTCTCAAAGGTCATATGACCGATCATTTGCAGGATAAAAAATGGTCGTTTCGCATAAAAACCAAAAAGGGTGATGCCTTCATGGGAATGAAAATTTTTTCCATTCAACACCCAGGTACCCGAAATTACGCTTATGAATGGCTATACCATCAGATGATGAAGCAGGAAGACATCATTGCATTAAATTACGATTTTATTAATGTCAAGGTCAATGATGAAAATTGGGGCATATACGCAGTAGAAGAGCATTTTGCCCAGGAATTGATTCAGCGGAACAAAAGACCTGCCGGGCCAATTTTACGCTTTAACCCTGATATGTATTGGTCCTATCGCATTGCGGAACATGAAAAGCAGCCTATTAATATGGAAAGTGCTTTAATGCAATCGGCAAATATTGAAACATATGATGATAATAATGTGTATGCCGATTCGGTCTTGCTAAACGCATATGAAAAAGGAATGATATTGCTTGAAAAATTCAGGCGGGGTGAATCGTCAACAAGTCAGGTGTTTGATATTGAAAAACTTGCAAAATTTCATGCAGTAATTGATCTTGTGGGAGGGCATCACAGTCTTGACTGGAGCGATGTGAAGTATTACTATAATTCGGTAACCCGAAAAATTGAGCCCGTTGCTTATGAGAGTTTTAGTGTTCAGCCGGCCAGCCAGATTTGTGGATCTTACCGGTTTGTGGATTTAAAGAAAAATGACGTCAATAATTTTCATGCAACATTATTTAGCGACCCTCTTTTTTTTAAGGAGTATATATTTCAATTAAAACGAATAGCCTCAAAAAAATGGCTTGACGCTTTTCTAAAGAAAAACAAGAAAAATCTGGATAGTAAACTGGCTACTGTATTTACTGAATTTGCATATAAGAAATTTGAAACCACCCCTTATTATCGTAATATAAAACTGATTGATCAAAACTTGCATCCAAAAAAAGGGGTTCACGCATATGTGAATGGGATTAAATCAGACACCCTTTTGCTATCCGTTGCAACCACCGATGCATTACCGTTCAATTTAGTGTCAATATCAGTTGGTGGAAAAAAGCAGGCAATTAAAAACGTAATCCTGCCAGCTAAGCAAAAAGGATCAACATTAACGTATATACCAATTCGTGTGGCTTTACCAAGCATGAAGGAAAAAATTAACTCATCGCAGGAAATAATGCTGCAATATGAGCTCTTGGGTTCTGGCGTAAAAATGGAAACAACTGTTGCCCCCGCAAAAGCCAATGAGTTTGCGACTCCTTTTAACGCAGAACTTGTTCTTAAACCGTCAGATTTAACGAAATATTCATTCCTCGAAATTGACAAATCGGCTAAAATAATACGGTTTACAGGAAAAAAAATATCATTAAGTTCAACACTTGTAATTGAAAAGGGATACAAAGTATTTTTTAATCCTGGCACCACAATTGATTTCATTCAAAATGCAACCATGTTTTCATACTCACCTTTTTATGCTGATGGTACAATTGAGAGACATGTAGATCTAATATCTTCTGATGGTACAGGCGTTGGCATCATACTTTTAAATACATCAGCAGAATCTGTTTTTTCTTATACCACCTTCCGGGGTTTTGCCGGTAAGCCGGGCTCGGCAAACCAAGGTGCTCTTGTAGCTTATGAAAGCGATTTAAAAATCAATAACTGTTCGTTTATACAAAACACTTCAAATCACATTTGTAGTTTCAGAAACAATGTGAAAATAAATAATTCCAATTTTGAATCCGGTAATAGCAATGCTTTAAACATTAATTATGCCACTATAAATGTGTCGAATTCTAATTTTCTTAATACCAGTAATCATGGCGTTGAAGCATTTGGTTCAGTGGTAAAAATTCAAAATTGTTTATTTGATAACATTAAAGGAAGCGCAGTTTATGCGCGTTCAAAAACCGACCTGAATATTGTTCACTCAAAAATTAATAAAGCAAAATGTGGTCTGGAAGCAAAAGACGGCTCAATAGTCAATTCAGCCAACTGTCAAATTGAAAACTGTACTTTTGCCATAAAGGCATCAAAAAAAGGCGATGTTTTTGGGCCGTCTTCGGTTTTGGTAAAGGAGTTAAAACAGGAGAAGAACAAAGTGCTTAAGGAAGCAGAAAAAGGATCAACTATTGATATAAAATAAATGCGTTTCCTTTTCTCCATATTGTTTTTTTGTATTACGTTAAGTGGTTTTGCACAGGATTTAATTACGCGATCATTTCGTGGGTTGGAAGGTTGTATGGACTCCTCAGTTTATTCTTTTTTTGTGTCTGGTCACTGGCACGGTAGCTCAACCAGCCAATCAGGATATCCCGCTGCAACAGTTCTTGCGAACGTTGACTTGATCAACAAAAGTGAAGCCGGTTTTATCATGTCAACAGGCGATTTATTTTTAGACATCACCAAAAATATTCCAAATTATAAAAAATCGTTATTCGATAAATTGCAAAAACCAATTTTCAACGCTGTAGGGAACCATGACTTAAGCGCGGGTGTATATGAAAAACAATTTGGTTCAACATGGTATATGTTTAAGTCACAAAATGAACTTTTCATCGTACTGAACACCGAAAAAAATGACGGGAGTATTAAAGGTGATCAATTGACTTTTCTTAAGGAAACATTAAAAAAATACCCGTTAAAAAACATATTTATTTTTTCACACCGCCCGGTATGGAGCGAAGGAAACCCAGATTTGGAAAATATTTTTCAGGAAAACACCCAATCTGATTTCGGAAATAACTTTCACTCTGAAATTCTCCCCTTGCTTAAAAAATACAGCTCAAACCAGCACGTTTACTGGTTCTCAGGTTCCCTTGGTGGCAATGCACCGGCCTCTTTTTTTTATTATAAAGATGAAAATAACATTACCTATATCCAATCCGCTATTCGTGATTTACCACGTGACGGGTTATTAAAGGTAAATGTTGCAAATGGCAAGGTCAGTTTTGAAACCATTTCACTTACAGATCAAAAAATGCCCAAACTGGAAGAATGTGGGCTTAACCTATGGAAAAATCCTCCTTCAGAATCCTTTAATTACCGACTAGTTCCGCTTTACACAAAACAAATGTTTTTTCACCGGTACTTTTGGTATGGTGTCGGGTTTACGCTTTCGTTCGTTTTTTTGTTTATTTTTATTCGCAAGCGAGTTAAACATAAAAAAAGTGGCTGAGCAAAAACGCATCATATTTCTTTATAGCGAACTTGCCAATTATTTCCTGGTTTGCGTAAAGCAATTGCAAAAGCAATACAACACGCAAATACATGTCATACACTGGCCGGTTAACCCTGAAGCCCCTTTTCGGTTTGAGCTGGATATACCCGGTGTAAAATTTTACGAAAAAAAAGCATTCCCAAATAGTCAACTGATAAACCTGGTACACGCTATTAATCCACACCTTATTTATTGCAGCGGCTGGATGGATAAAGAGTACCTGGCTGTTTGTAAAATGTACAGGAGTAAAATTCCGGTGGTGAGTGGGCTGGATACGCCCTGGCAAGGAAATTTTAAGCAACAGCTGCGTGCATTTGCAAGTAAATTTACCATCAAAAAATGTTTTTCGCATTTATGGATTGCAGGTAAACCTCAGTTAAAGTATGCGCAAAAATTAGGTTACGATCAAAAACATATTTTGGATGGTGTCTACTCAGCCGATGTTGATTATTTTGAATCAATATACCAGCGCATTCATTCAAAAAAAGAAACCAGTTTTCCAAAACGCTTTATTTACGTAGGCCGTTACCTTGAATTCAAAGGTATTTATGATTTATGGTCGGCTTTCAAAAAAGCAAATGAACAGGTAACTGATAAATGGGAGTTGTGGTGTCTTGGAACTGGAGCCGATTGGGATAAACGTGTTGAAGATCCATACATCAAACACATGGGCTTTATACAGCCTGATGAAATGGAAAGATACCTTGAACAAACGGCTGTATTTGTTTTGCCAAGCAAGTTTGAGCCCTGGGCTGTAGCCTTGCATGAATTTGCAGCAGCGGGCTTTCCTGTTATATGTTCAAATAAGGTTGGTGCCGCTACAAAATTTGTTGAGACCAAAAAAAATGGGTTTATATTTTCAGCAGGCAGTGTTCCTGAACTTAGCAATTGCCTTCTTTCATTTATGAAAATGCCCCAGGCCCAAATTCGTGAAATGGGTGAAAATAGCCGGGTATTGGCCCAAGCCATGACACCAACTACCTGGGCAAGCACCATTATTTCAGTACTTTAACCGGTTAATCAACCCACACCACCATTCAATCAACAAACGGGGCCTTTGGTTACATGGCTAAACTTTAGTATAACCCAACGCGTAAATTCACTCAAGAAAAACAGAAAGTACCAAACCTTTAAATCCACACGCTATGAAAATCAGATCTGTTATTGTTGATGATGAGCTCAACTGCCGTGATAACCTTAGAATGATCATTAATGATTATTGCCCCGAACTTGAAGTAGTAGGCATGGCCGACTCGGCACAAAAAGCCCGTGAACTCATCAACAACCATCAGCCTGATTTGGTTTTTTTGGATATTAAAATGCCTAAAGAGGATGGGTTTCAACTTTTACAATCGTATCCTGGCCGTAAATTTTCGGTTGTGTTTACGACAGCTTACAATGAATACGCGCTACAGGCATTTAAAGCCGATGCGGTTGATTACATTGAAAAACCAATTGGATTAGATGAACTAAGAACCGCTGTAAAAAAGGTGATTCGCCTTAACCCCGATCTAAGCATTGAACTGTCAGCCAACATTGAAAATGCCGATTCAAAACGCACTGTTTTCAAAGACAACGAAAAAATTTCGCTTGCTACAAGAGATGGATTTACAGTTGTAAAAAACGATGAAATTATACACCTTGAAGCCAGCGATAATTATACCATGATTTATATGAGCGATAGCCGTAAGTTTTTAAGTTGTAAAAACATTAAGGTATACGAGGACTCTTTAAATCCGGAAGTATTTTACCGCGTGCATAAATCACATATTATAAATGTAAAACACCACTTGAAAGGCTTTTCACGCAACGATGGAAACAATGTGCAGCTTTCAAATGGAAAAATGATACCAGTTGCCCGCAGAAAATTGAGCGATTTTATGGAGATCATTAATAAAATCGGTTAATTTAGCCACGTGCTAAAAGTGTTTTTTTCAATATATAGGTTCATAACTGTAACTGTAAAGGCTGTAATAATTTGCAGCCTTTGCTGCGTGAATACGGGTAAGGCGCAACAGTACGGTTTCATGAATTATACTACCGACAATGGTTTGGCCGCCTCACAGGTTTCAGGAATGTGCCAGGACAACTACGGTTACCTTTGGTTTTCTACCTTGGGTGGCGTAAGCCGTTTTGATGGTGTTGAATTTAAAAATTACAGTACGGCAAACGGTTTATTGAATAACCAGGTACGTTCCATATTTCATGACTCAAAGGGTCGAATTTGGTTTGGTTGCATGGGCGGCTATTCAATTTTTGAAAAAAACAGGTTTTCTTCCAAAACGTTTAAAGGAGAATTGGCACAAACCAATCTTGTAGCTATTTCTGAATTTCCAAAAAGTACCATTTGGCTTCTTTTTGAACGAAAAACCCTGGTTAAATTAACCGGTGGAAAAACAGAAACATTTGTTTTACCTGATACAAATGTGCGTGAGGCCCGTGATTTTGTGAAATGGAAAGATGATCAGTTTATGATTGCAACAGATAACGGGGTTTTTAGCTTCAATATTCATACCAACCAGTTTAAAAAACTTGAAGTACTTAATAACCTTAATTGCAGTTACATCACGGCCAACTCAAACAGCCTTGTAATTTCTACGTTTGGCGATGGACTTTTTATTTACGAAAATAATAGGATAAAGCATGAATTGACAAAAGAGTCGGGGCTAACAGTTGATGCTATTCGTCATTTATTTTATGATGATGAAAATAACCTATGGGTTTCTACAATTAGTGGAGTAAGCCTTATTACACCCGATATGCGCATCACCAATTTTAATTCTTCCAATGGTTTGGTCAACAGCATTCGTTTTACCGGACAGGATAATGAGGGTAATATTTGGTTTGGCACCGATGGAAAAGGCCTTATAAAATTCACAGGTAAGTCAGTACTGAATTACACCCAGGTTGATGGTCTTGGTAGCGATCTTGTAATGTCTATTTTGCAGGCAAGCAATGGTGCTTATTGGTTTGCCACCTATACGGATGGTGTAACCATGATGAAGGATGGAAAGTTCACAACATTTAATGAAGACAAAGATGGTCTTGCAAACAATGTTGTATGGTCAATAGCCGAAACACCAGATGACAGGATATGGATGGGCACCTCGGCAGGGTTAAGTGTATACGATGGAAAAAAAATAACATCGTATTATGAAGAAGATGGGTTGCTTTCGGACAAGGTAACCAGCTTGTTTGTTGACAAAAAAGGTAAATTATGGATTGGTAACAAAGGAGGGTTAAATTGTTTTTACAACAGTGCCTTTCGTTCATATGGTGAAAGCGCAGGTATAACTGGAGGGAACATACGCAGTATTGTTTCTGATGAGCAAGGCAATTTATGGCTTGGTGGAAGCGCGGGATTGTTTCGTTTTGACGGCAAAGAAGCAGTCTTGTATAAATACAATAAAAAGGCCGAGGACAATACCATTTATTCATTGCGCTTTGACAAACGAAAAAATTTGTGGGTTGGCACACGTGAAGGGGTTTTTCTTTTCACAGGCCAAAATTTCATACCCATTAAATTTCCTGACGAAGCTGTTTCCGGAAGCATTAACTTTTTAATGGACGACAAAGAAAATTTATGGATGGGAACCAACAACGGTATTTTTGAATTTGATTTGAATTCGTATTATACCAAAGACACAATACTGGTAAAGTCATTTGGCCGCAACGAAGGATTAAAAGGCCGTGAAACCAATCTTAATTCAGTTTACAAAGACCATTACAACAATTTATGGTTTGGAACTGACGGAGGATTGGTAAAAATAGGAAAGGAACGGTTCTCAATTGACTCTAAGTCTTTACCGTTCGTGCACATTAACGATGTGAAAATATTTTTTGAAAGACCTAAGTGGAATAAGCTGACAAAGGATTCACTGAACGATTTCGGTTTTCCCGATTATGTAAGTGTAAAGTATAACCAAAATCATTTTACATTTTACTTTACCGGTATTAGCCATACCCAACCACAAAAGATCAGGTATAAATTTATGCTTGAAGGATATGATCAAAACTGGAGTAATCCAAACGAAACACGTTACATTACATACACCAATTTACAGCCTGGCTTGTATAAATTTAAAGTTATGGCGCAAAACGCCAATGGACTTTGGTCAAAGCAGCCAGCAACATTTGAATTTTTTATAGTAGCTCCTTTCTGGAAAACCTGGTGGTTTTATAGTTTATGTGGTTTGGTAGTTGTGCTTGCATTATACGCTCTATGGCAATTTCGCATGCGCCAGCTCAAGCGAAAAAATGAAAACATGCAATTGTTTTACAAATCAAAATTACTTACACTGGAACAACAATCGCTAAACGCGAGTATGAACCGGCATTTTATTTTTAACTCACTCAATTCAATCCAGTACTATATAAATAAACAAGACAAACTTGAGGCAAATAAATACCTGACCAATTTTGCAAAACTCATAAGGAAAAATCTGGACAGTTCAATTAGCGGTGACCTGCATCCTTTATCGGAAGAAATTGAGCGCATAAGGCTTTATTTGTCGCTTGAAACCATGCGTTTTCCCAATCGGTTTGAATTTGAAATCAATGTTGCACCCGAGCTTAATCCTGAAACCATTTTAATTCCTCCCATGCTTTTTCAACCCTACATTGAAAACAGCATTTGGCATGGCATACTGCCAAAAGAGGATTATAAAGGCCATATCAAGATCAATATTACTTCAAAAAAGGGTGATAATGAGCTTGTTGAAATTGAAATTTGCGATGATGGTATAGGAATTTCAACCAGTTTAAACAATAAGGTGGACACGGGCTCTACCCATATTTCGCGGGGAATTGAGATAACCAGCGGGAGGCTCAGCCTATTAAAGAAAATGACCAACCAAAACCTGGAAATTATAGGCCCAATTGATCTTACCGATGCCTCAGGCAAAACTACCGGTACTTTGGTGAAACTCATTATAAGTGTTAAATTTCCGGTTAAAACCGAAAATTTTGAGGATAAGGTATATGAAAACTAAAACTTTATCACTACTTTTGACGTATAAGACTACAATAGATTTAAAGTTATGAAACGCCTTTTATTAAATACTTTTCTTTTTGCCTTGCTAAGCACTGTAATGGTGGCTTGCTCTAAAGAAGAAGTTAAACCGTTTTCAAACGGTCCGGCAGGCAATTCAGCATCAATGCAATTGCGTGGCGAGGATGATCCCGTTGTTAATACTGGTGGAACAGCTGATCCAAATCAAAGCACTGATGCAACTACAGAAGAAGAAGTTGATGTTGATGGCGATGGAATTACAGATGGTGGAAGTTCATCTGACTACGATTCAAAGTCAAGCAAGAAGAAAAAACAAAATTAAGATACCACTAATACGAAATAAAAAAACCGCTCAAAAGGCGGTTTTTTCTTTTTATATGATTTGGTAGGGCTGTTATTCTTTGTAACGGCCTTTTAAAAATTCGGTGAAAGGCGCCAGGTTTGCTTTGGCTTGTAATTCAAAATAGCGTTTGTGAAATTCCTCTTCGGTTTCTGAAGCATTCAGGTAGTTGATGCGGTAGCTGTCATAATTGATCAATGCCTCACGCTCTTCTTCAGTAAGTGATCCACTGTTGAATTGACGTTCCCTTAAATCATTAATGGTTAATGGCAATACCCCTGTTGATGTTTTCACTTTGTTTTCCACGATACTTTTTTTTCAAAGGAACAATTTTATTCAGCTTTAAAAGTGAATACCTCATGCAGTTTTGAACACTTGATTTTTGAAATAATTTACGTCAAAAAAGGCCCCTATGGCTATGCATCAAGCCACTTTAACGATTCATTTCACGAAAGCCTTACCTGAATGGTTATATTTGCGCCTTGAAAAAATAACCAAAATGCGATCATTTTTACTCCTGCTGCTGCTTACAACTAGTTCTGTTGTAACAGCTCAAAAAGATAGCCTGGCAAAAGACACTTCCCTCTGGAAAAAAGGTTGTTTGGTAGGGGTAACATTTACACAGGTTTCCCTCAACAACTGGGCAGCTGGCGGACAAAATTCAATGGCCATTAACAGCATGGTTAATCTGTTTGCCAATTTCAAGAACAAATACATTTCGTTTGACAACAGCCTTGACATGGGCTACGGCATAATTAACCAGGCGAAATTACCCTGGTGGGAGAAAGCCGATGACAAAATTGATGCCTCGTCAAAATTCGGTCAAAAGGCCAATGATACATATTGGTATTTTTCACTGCTCTTTAATTTTAAATCGCAATTTATGCCGGGATTTGATAAAACAGCTATTCCCATGTCGCAACGAAAAGTGATTTCGAATTTTATGGCACCGGGTTATTTTATTCTGGCACTAGGGGTTGACTATAAGCCAAACGATAACTTCTCATTGCTGATTGCACCAATTACCGGTAAAATGACAGTAGTGAACAGCCCAAGCCTGGCCGATGCAGGTGCATTTGGGGTTGATAAAGCAAAAACCGATGCCACTGGTGCGCCAATACCAGGAACAGGAAGTCGTACCCGAACAGAGTTGGGTAGCTATGTAAAATTTATGTACAAGTTTACGCTCATGAAAAATATTACGGTTGCAAGTAAACTTGATCTTTTTTCAAACTATTTAAATAATCCTGAAAACATTGACGTAAACTGGGATGTGCTCATTAATATGAAAATTAACAGGTTCATTTCGGCAACACTCAATACCGTTCTTTTGTATGACCATGATATTAATATAGCGCGTGACCCTGATGAATTTGGCGTGAACCAACGCAATGGGCCCGTTACGCAATTTAAGGAAGTGTTTTCAATCGGGTTCAACTATAAGTTTGCTAAATAACATTCTGCTTTTTTATTTAAGATTGCGTGCCTAAATCGTTACCTTTGTTCAGTTAAATCATAATTTATTTTTATATGGGAATGGTAAAAGAATTCAGGGAATTTGCTGTAAAAGGCAATGTGATTGATCTTGCTGTGGGTGTTATCATTGGCGGTGCATTTGGTAAAATTGTTACATCGTTTGTAAACGATATAGTGATGCCTCCAATTGGTAAATTAATGGGTAATGTAAATTTTACAGACCTCTATTACGCCCTTGATGGGAAAATTTACGATAACCTTGCTCAGGCAAAAGAAAAGGGCGCGCCAATATTTGCGTACGGGTCGTTTATTCAAACCATAATTGATTTTCTAATTGTGGCTTTTGCTGTATTTATGATGGTTAAAATCATTAACAGGAGTCGCAAAAAACAGGCAGAAGAACCCCAGGTTCCCGTTCCCCCAACCAAGGACCAGGAATTGCTTACTGAAATACGCGATCTTTTAAGAGAGAAAAAATAGAAAGCCAGTTAAATAAAAGAAGCCCGGTTAATTTACCGGGCTTCTTCTTTTATGGTGGGCCCACTTGGAATCGAACCAAGCACCCCCTGATTATGAGTCAGATGCTCTAACCGAATGAGCTATAGGCCCGTTGGTAAAACCAACATTAATGCTGCGAAAATAGGCTTTTTTTGAATAATGTAGGATGCCAAAGCTTAATTTATTAAGGATGCTAAAATGGAATACCTTACCTTTGCACTTCCCTATAAACAACGGGGCTTATGACTAATCAACCCGATATATTTATAGCAGGAATGCGCATACAGGAGCCAATAATTGCCTTAACCTGTTTTGTTGTCACTTCGTTTTCCTTCATAGGTTTTTATAAAACCCGCAACATTGCCTACAATCCAGCTTTTTTTTATTACCGTATTTTTATTCTGTTAATTGGTATTTCGTCATTTATAGGTGCATTTGTAGCACATGCTTTCCAGGACGAATTTGGAATTGGAGGAAAATTTTGCACCTGGTTTACATCAATGATGGCGGTTTCAATGGCCCAACAGGCGGCTTTTATGCGAATACAATCACGCATAAGTGAACGAACATATTTGATTTTATCGTTCCTGAATTGGGTTCAACTTCTGACCTTTATAACAATTACTATTTTTAAGAAAGAATTTCTATTTGTTGAAATTCACACTGCAATCAGTTTGCTACTGGTTGTATGCAGCATTGAATTGTGGTTGTATACAAAAAATAAATCGCGTATCAGCCTAAACATTATGGTAGGTATTGGGATGTTGATTATTGGAGTGATGTTCCACATCCTGAAAATAAGTGCTACAAATTGGTTTACTTATTTTGATTTTGGACATGTTTTTATTGGATTGTGCCTTTTCTTTTTCTGGATAAGTATACTGCGTTACCACGCTGCAGAAACACTAAGCTCTAACGCAAAAGCGTAACATGTCCGCGGGCTTCGCGGTTTATTTCCGGGTCAAGTTGTGAAGCATACTTGATTTTCCAAACATACACGTCTTCTTTGCATTTTCTTCCTTTATAGGTGCCATCCCAATATCCTTCAGTGTCGTTGGTATAAAAAATCAATTCGCCCCACCGATCAAAAATAAAGAGTTCATAGGATGCAAGGTTTCTGACAATTGGTTTAAACACTTCATTGGTACCATCGTTATCAAGTGTAAATGCATTTGGAGCATAAACTGACGGTGTAACCATTACCAGTAATGAGTCAACAAAGTGACAACCATATTGGTCGGTAAAATGTAAATAATAAGTCGTGGTTGATTCAGGTGTTGCTTCAGGATGCAAACAGTCAGTACAACTTAACCCATCAGGCGGACTCCAATAAAAATAACCGTTAGGTGGAATATTCGGGTTGAACGTTGGTCCATTTCCAAAGTCATACACAAAGTCGTTTCCTGCGCTAACGGTTGGCACAGGAAAAACAAAAACAGGTACCGATGCACTATCTGAACAGCCATTTGTATCGGTAACAACCACTGTATAATTTCCTGAAGCAGGTGGTGTCAAAATTGGATTTGGTGAAGTAGGATCATCATACAAACTTGGTGGTATCCATTGGTACGTTACACCACCACCAGCATACACCGGTAATGACAATCCAATACACACCGTATCGGTTCCAGTGGCTGTGGCAACCGCTGGTGGAGGTAAAAATATGGTTGTTTGTGCCGTATCGTTAAAACCACAATCGCTGGTGTCAACCGCAATAAGTGTAATAGTATACGTTCCTGGTGTGTTGAATACATGAACAAGATCGGTTGCATTCACAACAATGCCATCAAGCATCCAGATAAAGGTTGATGAATTGGTACTTGTATTGGTAAAAGCAACCGATGCAGGAATAATGCATGGTGTAAAGTTCGTGTTGAAGCCGGCTGTAGGCGGTTGTATAACCGTTACAGGAAAGCTGGCGGTATCTTTACATCCATTGGTATCAGTTGCATAAACATCGTAAGTGGTGGTGCCGGTAGGTGTAACAATTGGATTTGCTGAAGTAGGAAAATCAACTGTGCCTGCAGGTGTCCATTGGAATGTATTTCCTCCTCCTGAAACCTGTAGTTGTGACGATTCTCCAAGGCAAATCTGGTTATCGCCTGTAACACTAATAACCAATGGTGCAGGAATAAATACGGGAGTTTGCATGGTGTCATTAAATCCGCAGGCATTTGTGTCAATGGTTATTAATGTAATTACATAATTACCGGGAGTAGTATAAACATGAGGTGGATTTTGAAGTGTTGAAGTTGTTCCATCACCAAAATCCCAAAAATATTGAAGCGTGCCTGTACTTGTGTTGTTGAATGTAAATGTTGCGGGAATATTACAGGTGTCAAACGTCATGGAAAATTGTGCCTGGGTTGGTTCATGCACATAAATGGTGATTTCGGTTGTGTCAACGCAGCCCTGCGAATCCAATCCAATGGCATAATAAGTATGGGGTCCACCGCCCGTTGGCGTAATGTCAACAATGCTTCCGGTGGGATTACTTACATCAGCCGAAGGTGTCCACGTATACGTTACACCTGGCAGGGTAAGATCTACGTTGGCAGGTGATCCCAAACACACCGTGTCATTGGGAATAGCAGCCAATATAAATGGGTTAGGAACGGTTACGTTTGTATATACCGTATCATTTTTTCCGCATGTTGTTGTATCAATGGCAACAAGCATAACTGTATATGTTCCCGGAACGGCATAGCCATGTGATGGATTGAATGTTGTATCATTTGTACCATCGCCAAAGTCCCAGTAAAAAACATTGGTAAGTGTGCTCAGGTTGGTAAAATTAAATGAGTATGGAATTGTGCAAACGGGTGAGGCAGCAGCAATGGTTGTATTGGCAACCACGGTTTCCATGTTGAATTTGAATACAGCAAGATTACAATTGAATGAGTCGTTTGTGTTTGACCATGCTCCGGGTGTTGTTGGAAAGTCATCATGACCACCACATCCTCCGCAAACGGCCTGGTAAACAAAACCGTCTTTATCAAAACGTGCAGTTCCGCCATCAACGTGTTCACTGCTTACAGGGCCTCCAAAATAAGTTCCGTATTCAAGTGCCGCCATGTCCTGCGAAAAAATAGCCAGGTAAAAATCGCTGCCGTCAGTCGTGGTTTGAAAACTTGAAGGTGTAATAGGCAAGCCAACAGTGGTGCTGGCGGTGGCAAGGCTAAATGAACTGTTAACTGTTCCTCCCCAACCACAAATAAAAATTTTGTAGCAATCATTTACAAGAAACGCTGTGGGTGAAATGTCAATGGTACCGGCATTGCGTCCAATGCAGGTTGACCAGAATGAAGTTGCAAGGTTATTGTCAAATTTATGAATGAATTGCCCACTGTTTCCGTTGTTGTAAATTCCTGCTGTTTGCGGATAGGCTCCACTTGTTTGTCCAAAAATGTAAACATTGTTTGAAAGATCGGTTTGTATCAGGTAGGATTGATCGTAGCCGGCAGTGCCAACGTATGTTGATGCAAGTAAAACCCCTCCGGCACTTAATTTAGCAAGAAAACCATCGGCAGCACCAAATGGTGAAGGTGAAAATGTTCCTGCAGTGGTTGGAAAGGTGCTGCTGTTTGTTCCACCGGTAAAAAATAAATTTCCGGCAAGATCAGGTTGTATCCCATACCCGGCATCATCATTTGCCCCACCGTAAAAATGCGACCATGTTATGGCGGTTAAATTTAAATTCATTTTGAAAACCACTGCATCGGTAAGTCCGCCAGCATAAGTGGCACCACCGGTAGTTGGAAAATCACTTGAGCCGGTTACCGTGCAAACAATTGGATTACCAGAATTGTCTAAAATAATTTCACCACGTATAAAATCGCCATAATTGTATTTAAGCGTTGCCGAATTATTTACGCCATCATTTCCTGTTCCTCCAACAAATGTGCTGCCTAGCATGGCTGTACCGCCAGCATTAAATTTAGTAATGACAATATCTGTTCCGGTTGGGTAATCCAATCCCTGGTTGGCTGCATTTACGGCACCGCCTCCGTTAAAAACAACATCATAAGCACCACCCGTAACAGGGTAATTGCTTGAGCCGGTTGTTCCAAAAACAAAAAGCTGGTCGTTGTTATCAACTACAAGGCTGTGTGGTACCTCCGTACCGTTAGATCCTCCCAGGTAAGTTGAATATTGTAAAAATGTTCCGCTCGAGTCAAATTTTGTAATTCCCATATCACGGTAAGCAGCACCTCCACTAAAGGAAGTCATGAACGCACCAAACGTGGTGGGATAAATTCCGCCCGAATAAACCAAAGCCCCACCATAAAGGTTTTTGTGTTTATCATAGGTAGCGGTGCATCCAAAATTGTCGGTTGAAGCTCCAATGTAAGTTGAAAAATACAGGATGGGGTCAATAATCAAATCAATGCCGGGATTATAAAAGCCCACTTTAAATGAAACCGTATTGTTATTTAAAACATATTCGCATTGAACAGGAACCTGTTTGCCTTCTATTACCTGGTAAGCGTAAGGAATGTTTTCAGTAATTTCTGCCAGCGAGGTTTTCACAACCAATTTTCCATCAACTACCTTAATATCATCAACACCTTTATATTCCAGTTGTATGGTTGAAGGATCAAAGCCGCGGTGAACAACGTAGTCAGACTTTAACTCGCCTTTTGATTCACCAATAATGTAATCAATACCGGTATAAAGATTTTGGTAAGTAATTTTTTTATAGCTGTAAATCCCGCTTCTCCACTTCGCAGGGTCGTTCCCAATAAAATAATTGGAATAAAAGCCGGTTGGGTTTTCCTCAATGAAGAGTGGATGAGGATTTGCATTTTTGAAAATGGTTTGAAAGGCATGTGCTTTTATTTGCGAAATGGTTGAACCATTTGGGTGATCATGCGGCCTGTCAAGAAAATAATAGGTTTGGCAATTGTTTTCGAGATAAAAATATCCGCCATTTACCTCCAACTGATATTGTATGCGGTTATCCCATTGACCACGGTTAGGTGTAAAGAAAATTTTGTCACCGGCATGGGCAAAAACGCTGCTAAAAAGCAGTACAATACAGGGCCAATATTTCAGATACTTGACGATGGTGTACAAATATACCTTAACTCTCAATAAATCAGACTCGTTTTATATGGAAAAGTTGCTTTTTTAACGGGATAATTGTACGAACGGAATATTTTCCAATTCATGTTAACATTAGGGCCTGATAAGCAGCATTTGATTAAATTTGCGCCTCTATACCCCCCTGATGAGCGACCCTATTAAGCACGAATGCGGAATTGCCCTCCTAAGGCTCTTAAAACCACTTGATTTCTATTATAAAAAGTACGGAACTCCTTTTTATGGCCTCAATAAGCTGTACCTGCTTATGCAAAAACAGCATAATCGGGGTCAGGATGGGGCCGGTTTGGCCAATATAAAATTTGACGTGAGCCCGGGCGCGCGCTATATAAGCCGCAAAAGGGCTACAGGATCAGGCGCCATTACTGAAATTTTTGAAGATATATTCAATAAGTATAAAAACCTTGAAGCAAAGGAACCTGGTATTTTAAAGGATGTAGATCGTTTAAAAGTGGCAGCAGGCTTTACCGGGGAGTTATTTCTTGGACATTTGCGTTACGGTACTTTTGGGCAAAACAGCATTGAAAATTGCCACCCGTTTTTGCGACAGAACAATTGGATGACCCGTAACCTGATTGTTGCTGGTAATTTTAATCTTACCAATGTAGATGAACTTTTTGGTTTATTGACTGAACTTGGACAGCATCCAAAAGAAATGAGCGATACTGTTACGGTTCTTGA
>DATGXI010000009.1:0-37202 GCA_035299065.1 Flavobacteriales bacterium | reverse complement strand
ATTTCCCTGGCTTTTTCAAATGCTTCGGCATCACTGCCGGCTTCAATCAGGCGCAATTGTTCGTCAAACTGCAAAGACTGTTTTCCTGTTATGTCAATCCTGAAAACGAGTTTTATGGTGTACCAATTTATAACACAAATTTTATTTTATATTGCTTTTTAATCACACAGGAACATGCCGGTTCCTGCTTAATTCTTAGTTACTGGTATGACCGTATATCAATTCCACCAAACATACAAAAGCCAGTCAACACCAATGTTTTTGTATTTTCTCCGCTCATGGTATTCGGTCGTTTGTCGTCCATACCACCCATAATAGTTGTAACATCTGACTTTATATTCCAGTTTGCGGGTACAATAATTTTACATCCTCCAAAAATATTGGTCACCTCAAGTACTGCTTTATCCTTTATATCGGCCTGTGTCAAGTCAAGTTCACACCCTCCAAAAACACCTACAATTTCTCCACCTGTAAAGTTTTTCGAAAAAATTTTGCGTTTACTTCCTCCAAAAACCGATACAATTTCAATGTCATCATCCCCGCTTGCTGTTTTAATTCCATCGCTTTTCCAAAACGGCTCGTCACTTTTTTTAAGCAAGGCACGCAGCACCAAAACCATTCCCAGCAGTATTAACAGTAAAGGCCATCGGTACTGGCGCATTTCAGGTCCTACACCTGGCAAATCGCCCAGCATAAACACACCACCCACCACAATTAAAATCATCCATGTAAATCCCTTAAACCGGCTTTGTATGCCAACAAGGGCACCAATTAAAATCAACACCGTTTTCCAGCTAAACATCCATCCGGGTATATCCAATACATGCATTTTATACAATAACCACACGGCACCGGTTCCTATAATAAGCGCACCCATAAGTAACAGGCTGCGTTTATTTGTGCGTTTCATCAATTCGTCCATATCATTTAATTTTGTGTTGTAAAAGTAGTGCGGTAACGTATGCGGGCCAAGGGTTTCAGGGCATTTAAAGGGGTAAAACCGGTGAGCGGGGGTGGTTGGTCGGTGGGTGTGGATTTAAAAATTCAAGATTTAAGAAAGGGGGGTGCCCCCTGGGCCACAACATGGTTTAAAAGATTAATTGATCAGTTACCCAGGGCCGGGTTATCGGCCATACTCCTCGCCTAAAAAGCCTGAAATCCCTCATCAGCAAAGGAAAAATTGCTTTTTAGGCTGTGGGGTATTTGCCTCTACCCCTGGCACATTTTCCTGTCAAAAACCACAAACCATTGTAAGGCTAAACGTAAAAAAAAAGCCTAGCACAATTTTTGCATATCAAGGTATTACTTACTATGAACCAGGTTGCCCTTCCTTACGCTGACATTGTTTACGAAGAACCTATCGTGTACTTTACCTTTAAGGAAAATACCGAATTGGGCTTTCCTGAAATTCGTGAACTCATTGCCGTTGCTGAAAAACTAGCGGATTATAAACCTTATTTTACGTTATCAGATGTAAGGGTAAACATAAATATTACCGAGGAAGGTAAACGCGTGGTGGATGACATAAAAAACATGCCTTATTTTCGCGGTACAGCAGCCATCGTAAAAAACAATATGTATAAATACGGTGCTAATTTCATGGCTAATTTTAACCGCAGAAACTATCCGTTCAGGGCATTTACAAATAAGGAAAAAGCCGTTGAATGGCTGTTGAGCCTACCTCGCATCATTGACTAGTGCGTTGATTCCTCTTCGTAAAAACAAACCTTGCCTTTGTGTTTAATCCATGCCGCTTTAATTTCCCTTTCGGGCGCCTGTAAATCCTGGTATATTGTTTTGAGCATATGGCGCATGGTTGTTAATTTAACCGGGCGCTCAGGTTGAAAATTGTACAGGTCATACTTATAATACACACTAACAAGAGCGCGGTTTTCACCTTCACCAATGCGTAATTTTAATTTTTTACCGGGCAAAATGTATTCAAGCAACAACAAAATATTGTCGTCACCAGCCTGGGTAGTTAATTTACGTACCTCCTGCAGCTGCTCTACAAAAGTGGTTAAATTAACTTCGGCTATATCCATAAACAAGCAACACACGCTAAATATACTTTTAAACCCTGCTTTTGGATTGAAACTTTTGTAAAACTCCGTAGAAATACGTTAAAGTTGCGTAGAAATACGCTCCCGAACACTGGTGTTTCTTTTTACCAAAATAAAAAACAGCCTCCAAAAACGGTAATTTTTTTACTTCATTTTAGTCAAGGTTTGCCAATTTATGTGCTGTTTAACAATGTATTTTAAAAAGATTAAGCCGCTGGAATAGTTCTTGATCACACGAGGTTACTATGGAAAAAACAATTGTAATCAAAGGAAAAACAATTCATACGCGTGGAAGTAAAAAATTATTTAAAAACGCGGTTTTAGAGTTCCTTACTCACACGAGCCCTGCAATAACAGTTTGCACTTACATACCATTCGTTTTCATACTGGCGTGGTTGGGGGCAAAATACACCCAACTTAGCCTAAGTGCCAACATTGTTATTTACATTGCCGGCATTTTCAGCTGGTCGTTAACCGAGTATATGTTGCACCGGTTTTTATTTCACCTGCAAAAAGGGTTTGGCGGCAAAATAGCTTACCTGTTACACGGTGTACACCATGAATATCCAAAGGACTACTCGCGTTTGTTTATGCCACCTGTGCCCGGAGCAATCATCATTAGCTCATTACTTGGCATATTGTATTTGCTTATTGGAGTAAATGCGTTCATTCTTATGGCGGGCATGGTTAACGGTTACCTGTTGTATTCCATATTGCATTACCGCATTCATGCCTATCCGCCTTCAAAACGTTTTTCACGTTTGTGGTACTATCATACCAACCATCATTACAAAGATCACGACTCTGCATATGGTATAACAAGTAAGTTGTGGGACCGTATTTTTGGCACACTGCCTCAAGAGGACAGGAAAAACAAATCGGCCATGTAGCGTGCTCCGTGTTTTATTGAATAAAATTGCATTCAGTTATTTCAACATTCTTATGCCACAGGCAAAATGTCCCGTATTTCCCAATGGGCCATCCAGCAAAACAAATCCTGATTTTTCGTACATGCTTATGGCGCTTTTAAATTCAGGAACCGTTTCAAGGTATATTTTTGAATACCCAAGTTCGTAGGCAAAATCAATGCAATGGTCCAGTAATTTTTTTCCAAGGCCAATGCCACGCACTTCGGGTAATATGTACATTTTCACTAATTCGCAGGTATTGTCTGGCAGGCCGGCACTTGGGTATATACCTGCCCCGCCAACAATTTTTCCATCCAGTAATGCAACAAAGTAGGCACTTTTATCAGCCGTATAAAACTCATACATCGTCTTCAAACTTTCATCGCAATAAGCCGTTCCTTCATGGGTAATGCCATGCTCTTCCAATACTGTTCGAATTACTTTTTCAACCCTGGCATTGTCTTCAAGTTTAATATTTCTGATTACAACCTGCATTTGAATCTTAATTAAATAGCTGTATTGTGAAGCAAAGTTTTATACATGAATCTGAAATTATAGGTCTTATATAATTTATAAGTCGGATGGTTCAACCAAAACCCAACATTTTTCATTATTTGAAATTTCATTATTTGAGAAAAGACTATATTTCCTTTATATACGAATTCCAATCATGCAAACATCATCCACCCGTTCCAAATCGCCCCGCCAGCCCTCAAAAATTCCGCCTATTTGAAATCACCGACACCTAAAATAATTACTTGTTTTGACATGAATAATGCGTTACAAAAACGGGTTAATATACTTATTTTTATGCAACCCGCTATTGGAATACCCTAAATTAAGCACGCGTTGATTGTGAATACTTTTGCAAGTATAACAAACTTTAAACCGTAGAAATACGGTGGTTTTTCAGAGCTGACTTCTCTTAAATCTGCAATTCAAGCTCCATTTTAATATTGGCCCTGGCCCATGGTGCATTGCCCAAAGGAATTTCCTTAAATCCAAGCTGGCGGTATAATTCCACTGCCTTTGCCGATCCTTTTGTATTGGAATGCAGTATTATTTTTTTTGCTTTTAATTCCTTTGCTTTTTCAACAATGGCTTTTCCCAAATAAAAACCAATTTTTAAGCCTCGAAATTGCTTGTATACACCCATTTTTGTAAGCTCATAAATTCCATCGCCTTCGTTTATGAGGGCACAGGTGCCTGCTGCCTCATTGTTATACATAGCCATTAAAATAATACCACCGTCATTCAGGATATATTTTTCGGGATCGTTCAACACTTCCTCATCGGTTTTTTCCATCACAAAATCTTCCTTAATCCATGCTGCATTAATCTCCCTGAAGGCGTGGTGGTGTGTTGAATTGTAGTTGACAATATAAAGACCAGGGATTGGATTCAAAATTTAAGATTTAAGATTTAAGATTTAGTGTGTTAAACTCTCCTTTGTCATTTTATTGTGCAGGCGGTTTACTTCAAACAAAGCTGCTGATCCATACCAGGGATGCAGTTCCATTTTTAACGTACCTGCTTTTATTGCCGGATCGGTTTCAGTGAGCGCTTTTGCCTCTTCAACGGTTTCAACATTAAAAATATAAATTCCACGAATGGGTTGATCATCCAAAAATGGTCCTGCAACCGCAAGTTTACCTTCATCGGCCATGCGACCAATGTTTTTTAAATGCCCGCTCATGAGTTCAGCTTTCTTCACCGAGTCAGTGATTGTTGAATCGCCACGCACCAGGAATGCCATTACATACTTGCGCATACCATGCTCATCGGCCCCGCACCTGGCGGCCAGTGCCGAATCATAACCTTCTGTTTCTACTTTTGCACCCGCATCAGGTAATTCGGCCTGTTTTGTTTCACCACAGGCTGCCAGTAAAAGTGAAAATACTACTGGTGTAATTAATGATTTTTTCATGTTTTACGTTTACTGAATTCTATACTGCTAGATTAGTATAAAAAATGGAATGCCCATACAAATTAATGCAGAATTTTATCAGCTCATGTTCAAAATCGGATGGTTTTATACCCTTGACTATCTTTTCGAAATCGTTTTCCCCGTTTTCATTTCAATGCCTCCCCACTCCAGTACGGTAAATCCTTCTCTTTTTAATTTCGGTAATTCCTGGGGGCCTGCCAGTTTATCACCATTTTCTGCTGGCGACCACAACATATAAACCCGCAACAAATTATCTGGTGCTGGAACTATATCAAGGCCGGCATAGGCATTGCATGCTTCATTAAAAATAAAATGAATGTAATTTTTTTCGTTCACCAGCATACGTGGGCACCAATACGTAATGAAGTCGGCCGCTTCTTTCGAATTAAATCCCATTTCTGCCAGACTTTTTTCAAAAAACAACACCAGTTCTTTGGAATCTACAATGAACCCTTTTCCAACATCACTGTTCGTGTTTTGCAAAGTTGATTTTGATTCCCAGAACAAATAATTGTAGGTATTTCCATTCATATGAATGGTTCCGTCAGGATCAGCCGTAAAATCCCATCCGTTGTTGTATGCCGGATAGGTAAAACTGGTTTCGCCCTTTACCGTTAACTGAATATTCACGTTCATGGTTTGAGGCGGATAAACATAAATAACCGGTTTATCACAATCAATGGGTAAATTGGTTTCAAGGTAAACCTGTATTTCTGTTCGCTGCTGTTTTTTAAGCAATATGGTATCGGTTTTTAAAACACGATAATCTTTTGTACGAAAACAAAATTTGTATGTGCCTGCGGTCAGCAACATGCTGGTAATTCCACTTTTATTCGGGTGAAGTTCCAGGCTATCGGTTTTCCATGAAACCATTATTTTACCGGAAATTATTCCACCCGATTGATTTTTAAATGTAAAAATGGCTTTTGTTCCTTTAGGTTTGAGTGTTTTGTCGGAGGTTCTGCCTGAAACGGTATAAGAGTCTCCAATGCATTTTATGAAATCTTTTCCGTCACCCGCATAAAGGGCAACCGATTGGCTCATGGCCAAAAAGAAAACTATTTTTTTCATCATTATTCAACTGTTATTAAAACTGTTTCTTCTTTAACATTTCCACCACCCCATTCAATAACCGTTAATCCGTTGCGATTAATAACCGGGAAAACCTGTGCCTGGAGATTATACATTGCTGCATCCACATTTGTCCAGAGCATACTCATGCGGTAAACGTTTGCCGGCTGCGGGTCGCAGGCAAGGTTGGCAAAAACGTTGCATTCATCGTTAAACATAAAATGAATATAATTAAACGGATTCTCTTTCATTTGCGGATACCAGAATGTGATAAAGTCCTGTTTCTCTTTTGAAGTAAAGCCCATTTTGTCAAGACTGCTTTCCATAAATACAAGTAAATTGTCCTGGGAAACACAATATCCTTCTTTTTTATTTACGTTTTTAAAAGCATTGTTGCAATTTCCACCTTCCCAAAAAATATAATTAAATAGTTTGCCATCCATTTCAATTTCACCTCCTGGCTTTGCAACAAAATTCCATCCACCGGTGTATTCAGGATGGGTAAACAGCAGCGGATAGCCATGCAGGTCAAGAGAAATTTTCATGTTTGTTTTATCCTGCGCATACACGTAAATAACCGGTTTTTTCATGGGCCTTGGCTCGTCATCCTTGTCAAAGTTTACAGTCAGCTCAATTTTTTCCCGGTCAGCCATTGCAATTGTGTCTGTTTTTATCTCTTCATAGTGATACGTGCTGAAATAAATCACGTGTTTACCCATACTTGCCGCAACGTGCACTTTTCCATTTGCATCGGCCGGTAAGCTCATTGTACAATTATCAATAGTCACGCTTATGTTACCTTGCGCAGGCAATCCGTTTGGCGCATAAAACATAAACACAAACATTCCTTTACCAGCATCAAGGGTAGAATCAACACTACGGTTTGAAATATAATACGAAAGCACAAGCTCGGCAGCCTGGGTGTTTAGGATAAAGAAATAAAACAAAAGAATTGCGAAAATACGTTTCATAGGGTACATGTTTGAGTGCTGTACAGCAACAACGCAAAAACGTTCAACCACCATGCGTTTTCAATCTCATAAAGGGAAAAATACTCCCAAAATTAGAGCCTTTTTTGGGCATGAAAAAATTAATTTATTGATTTTTAGCAGGTTTTAAAAAAGGCATAATTATTACATATTTCATGTTAAGTTCTTCAAAGATTGAAAAATATCTTATGTCCTTCGGGACACCTAATGGTAAAAGCACTGAAGAATTTTGAAAGGGCCTCAATAAAAGAGGCCCTTTTGTTATTTCAGGTATTTGAGTTAGCGTACTTGTTTTTCAAAATAAAAACGCGCTCCCAGAATGGAAAATTATTTTTACACTTATTCTTCCGCTTGTTTTTTTCAAAAAATTTAGTCCCCTTTTATTTAGTGTTTTACATCAAATTCAAAATTGCATGGCACGGTTATTACAACTTGTTCAAACAAAAAAAACGGAACTATGGAAGCGTTTGAGAAATCGGAAATGTCAACACTGGTAAGCTGTACCAACCGCCTGCAAAAGGAAGGCTACAAAGAAAATTTTGTAGCACGTGACAGGGGGCTTGAAGCACCTTCAACAAATAAAGTGTATACACCGGCTGATGTAAAAATCAATAATTTCTTTCGCTTTGAAGGCGAAAGCGACCCGGCCGACAATTCAATTCTTTACGCCATTGAAACAACTGACGGATTAAAAGGAATGTTGATTGATGCGTATGGTGCATATGCAAATCCAAAGGTCTCAAAGTTTATTACCGAAGTTGAAGACATAATTAAAAAAGAACATACTGACAAAAAAAGCAATTAGCAACCCCGCAGGATTTTGAAGCGTTTAAAAAAGGTTTGAAATTGAAGAGAACGGTTAGAACAAATGGCATTGCCTTGTGAGCCTTCATTTTCCTGCAGGTTGTAACTATATATACTTTCAATTGTTTTTTTAATTGAAAGACCATTTTAGTCAGAATTAACCCCGGCACTTATTTAAGACCGGGGTTTTTCTTTTTTTAAATCAACTAAAAGTCAAGCATATACGATTATGGAACAGGTTTTGCTTTTGGTACCCGCATGACCAAACCTGTGTTATTTTTTATGGGGTTTATGCTACTTGCCCACACCGTTTACCCGCAATTAAATTGCAAAACAACTGTGAATGCAAAAGGCGGCACCGAAAAAAAATGCCATCATAAAAATGGCAAACTTTCAACCCTGGAAACCTGGGACAAAGAAAAGCGAAGTGGTGCCATGAAAGCATATGATGCAAATGGAAAAGAGCTATTTACTTATGATTTGCGTTCCTTTGCAGGTCATGCATCGGTATACCTTACCTATTTCCAAAACGGCCAGGTTAAAAAAGCCGAATACAGTTCAGCTCCCGATGGCGGAATTCAGTTTTACCATAAAATACATGAATTTGATGAGTATGGCAAACAAACCAGTTTTATGGACCTGAGCCGACCTGATGGATACGACCGTTTACCTACAATTCCAGATTCACTGCAAGTAAAAAAACACATAAAAACCATTGATAAAAAAGAAGCTGTTCAAATTCCAAAAGACAAACAACAATTAACGGTTTTGAAAATACGCAACGACAGTGGAAAAAAAATGAGCGTTTTATTAAAAAAACAAATTAATTCGTACCTGTTGCGAAAAGATTCACTTGTTTATTTAGAGCCGAAACAGTTATTGACCATTGACTCCATTGCAAAACCAGCCGAATTTATCAATTCATGTGACTTGCATGAACCTGAATTACCAATGCCAAAAGCAAAAAAGGCCAAATACGAAATCATTCTGGAAATACCACGGGAAACCGAAAAGAAAAGAACCTATTTATGGCATGTCATAAAAAGCTAAAGAATCTCGCTTCTGTTCTGTTTTAATGAATAATGCCTCGCCCTCAACAGCGGGGCATTGTTTTTACCGTACAACCATTCTTTTTGAAACAGGAACTCCGTTAACCCACATGGTATAATAATAAACCCCGGGTACCAGGTTAAAGTTTGATGATTTAAGCACGTAATTAAAATGACCTTTTTTGAATTTTTCGTTTTCATACAAGGTGGCAACTTTTTTTCCGGCTGAATTGTAAATGAACAGTGTAACTACCGATGGGTTTTCCAACTCAAACGCAATTACCGTTGATTCAGTAAAAGGGTTCGGATTATTTTGCAACGTAGCCCAGGGTTTATACGAATTGTCAGGATTTTCATTCATCCCAAGTGTGGTACCATCAACAATGGCTGTCCATACGCTCAGGGTTCCGCTTCCATACTCCATCCACATAGGCCTAACCATGTTGTTCACAGCCGAAATACTCGTATAATCACCAAAAAAAACAAGTGGGCTTGGTATAAATGGCGCATCATTTACCTGGTAATTGGTAAAGGTATTTCCGCCATCAACTGAACGCGCCAAATACACATCGGTTTGGTTACCGGTCGAAAAATTTCTGCGATCGTAAAAAATACAATAAATATATCCGTTGGATTGGTCAACGGTCATCCAGGTTAAAAACTGTTGCTTTCCTGGCGCATCATCATTTACACGTAAGGGACTTGTCCATGTGTTTCCTCCATCGGTTGATTTTATAAACCAAACATCCGTATCAGTTGTACCGTTGCGTTGGTCAGTCCAGTTAATGTAAAGTGTTCCGTGGTTTGGACCGCCACTTAAATCACACACCATGGCTGGCAATCCGTTGCAACGCTGCAAACCCGAAATGTTGTAATCCCATCCGCCCGGTACACTTAAAATATTTTGCTCAACGGGTAACCAGGTTAATCCTCCATCAAAACTTTTGTTAAACATTAAACCATTTATGCCAATCCAGGTAACATAAATTTCACCAGCGGGGCCAACAGCCGGTACTGCACCTTCAACCGTATTGTCACTGTCAATGCAATCACCTGCGTATTTACTTAAACGCGTAGGTGCACTCCACGTTAGACCAGCATCACTTGATTTTGAAAATAAAATTACCGATGAGTCGGTTGTTACAGCACTTCCATAATCATCAAACTGTGTCCAGGTAACGTAAATTTCATTGTTGGCCTGGTTTACCACGCAACCTTCCTTATCCTGCGCTTTTGTACCGTTTAACCCCATGTAGGTGCCTGCACTCCAGGTTGCACCACCATCGGTTGATTTCTGGCAAACAATGCGGTCAATCCAACTGCCTGCCGGAGGATTTGATAAATGCGTGTAATAAAAAATTCCGGCTGTGTCGGTAAAAATAATGGGATCGCCCCAAACGCCATTTAACGAATCGGTTAATGTAAAGTCAACCCAGGTTAAACCACCATCGGTTGAATAATACACATTGTCGGTATTGCTGCCGGCAACAACCTGGCTGGGATTTTTTGGGTTAATGCAAATGGAAACCTCCTCGGGATCGTTCATGGTGCTTATAAGCACATTGGGATATTGACAACATGCAACATGTGCCAATGCAAAAAGAAATATGGTTAAAATGCCTTTCATTTACCTTGTAAATATACGCAATTTACAGGTAATGGGTTTATATGGTAACTGGTTAAGAATTATTGATTTGGCAAATCAAGAGCATAAATGGCAATTAGCCCGTCCATGCGTTTGTTGTAAATCATTTTTTTACCGTCAGCTGAAACAAACACCCTGGCATCCTCCTCATCCTTGCCGGCTTTTGTCAACTGTTTTTTATTTTTTCCATCAATACCAATCCTGTTCACGCAATACACACCGGTTTCCATACCCGAATAATAAATCCATTTTCCATCGCCACTAAACATGGGCCAACCATCAGTTAAAACCGGAGTTTTTGTAACATTGTCACTCAAGCCTGTATTTAAATCCAATACATACACATCATCTTCTTTTTCATTGTTGCGCAGGTACACAATTTTTTTCATGTCGGGTGAATACCGCGCACAGGTTTCCTGGTCACGGGTGTTCGTCAGCCGTTCTGTTTTTAAATCGGCCAGATTCAACCGGTATATGTCAAGCGAACCGTTATCGCGCGTTGAATTAAACAGCAAATAGTTTCCGTCCGGACTAAAATACGGGTGAATATCGCGCGCCCTTGAAGTTGTTATGCGCTTTAAACCTGTTCCATCTGTTTTGATCGTGTAGATTTCTTCGTTCCCATCACGATCGCTTACAAAACTAATCAAATCGTTTTTTGTGTTCCAGTCGGGAAAATTATTGTTGAACGTATCATTTGTAACAGCAGTTGATTTACCACTGGCCATGTCCAGTATAAACAATTGCCATTTGCCGGTACGGTCTGACTGGTATAAAATACGTTTATTATCGGCCGACAAACGCGGGTACGCATTTTCAACACCTTTTTCTTTCAAAATTACCTGCGGCTCATTGAATTTTAAATAAAAGGCAAATCCAAGGCATATCAACAATCCGTATACTATTTTCATAAAAATTTATTTTGATTCCTGTTCTCCAATAAGGCGTTTGTACATAACCAAAAGCGGAATATTTCCCGATTTTAAGTACGCCAGGTAAAAATCACGCTGTTTTTTTTTCGGGTTCCTGTTCATCCACTCAATTTTCATGTCGTCAATAAAACCTGAACCTACTTTATAACTCAGGGCTTGTGCGCACCAATTCGTAACACGCGTTACTTCCCGTTCGGCAATTTCATCCTGGCCCGGAATGGTTTCTTTCCAGTATTTCAATGCTTCGGCTTTGGTCCAACCGTAATAATGTATACCTGCATCTATAACCAGCCGCGCTGAGCGTACCAAATCCCACTCCCATTTTCCCAAATAACTGTACGCATCGTTGTACAAACCAAAATCCTTTCCAAAATATTCCATGTGGCAGGCCCATCCTTCAAAATTTCCCGGATACAAAAAAATACTTTGTACAGTTCCCGGCTTTACCTGCCTGAATACACTCTGCAAATGATGACCGGGAATAGCTTCATGCATGTACAACCATTCCATGGCACGTGCATTGTATTTTTGTCCGTAAAAATTAAACTGAAAAACATCTTTACCAAATGCGTTGCCCGAATGGTTTAAATACATACCCGGAGGGGTAAACGCATTGGCGTTTGGCCATTCCATGGGATATACTTTTGGCAATTGCAATTTTCCAAAAAAGCCATTCATGTTAGCCCGCACGGTACTGTCAATTTTTTCAAATTCCTTTATGATTTTATTTTTATCTGTATGTTGAAATTTATCGCTTTTCAAATAAGTATAAAAGGCTAAACTGTCTTTATAGCCCGAAGCATCCTGTATTTTTTTAATTTCTCTTTTTACTTTAAACACTTCCGCTTTTCCCATATCAAAAATTTCCTCGGGTGTGCGACCTGTGCTGGTATACCGTTTAATGAAAAATTTATACCAGGCTTTATGGTTTTTTAAGCTGTGCAAACCATTCTCCGGTATATTTCTCCCATCGCTCACCCATTCTTTTTCCAGGGCTATCCGTTCAAGTGAAAAATCAGTTTCATATTCAATATGATCGTAAATGGTTTGGTCCTCGGTATTTAATTTGCTGCGGTTGTACTTACCCAGGTTTTCCTTTGTTTTTTGGAAAAAGGCTTCGTGCTCATTCAGGGTTTCCATTTTCGGAATGGTTTCAAAGTAACCGTGGTAGTCGTAATCAATTTCAGGAAAGCCCGCCTGGTTGTACAGGCTCACAAACTCGATTACAAAGCTTTTAAAATCATTGGCAGGTTTACGGGCCGAGAGAAACAGGACAAGTAGCGGAAATAAAAGATATCCGAATAAGCGGTTTTGCATCACAAGTGATTTTGCAACCAATTTAGCATTTCTTTTCCAACTTTTGTGTTATAGGAACCGGGATTTTCGCGTGCATCTTTAAACGTAGCCGCCACTTGCATGCCATGGTCGGCTGCAGGTATGGAAATAAACGTTGCATTGCCCGGGTGGTAAAAATTAACCGACCCCGTAAGTATTTCATGGTCTTCTTTTGACGAAACAAAATCGCTTTCGCCCCACATAAAAAGTGCTTTGCCTTCAAATGGTTTCCACAATGCAGGTATGTTAAAGCCGTACAACTCGTCATTGTAAGCGCGTGAACGAAAATCAAATACCGATAAATACTCGCCACAATCGGGTTTTTTACCCGCAGCTTCGGTTGATGTCATTTTTTCAACGAAATAATAGCCCACACATTCGCAAAAATCTTTGATGAAGGCATCCGTTTCATCAGGCGCCCACCCATACGCTTCACCTATTGTTCTGCGTGTTTTCAATAAATGCTCAATGAAATTTGATCCAATGGTACCGTACGATATAGTGCCTTTTAACCTTGTTTTTTGCGCAATTAAAGGAGCAAAAACTCCGCCCATGCTGTGACCGATTACAAAAACAGATGAACTGTCAACATCAGGCCGGAGTTTTATTTTTTTAATGGTTTGTACATACCCGTCAAGCTCCTCGCTAAAACTTACCTCCCCACACGCTTTGCAAGATTTAGCATTATCGCCCACGCCTGGTTTTTCAGGCCGCACACACATATAACCCTGGCGCGACAACATGTTTAGCAATTGCGATTCACTGCGTGTTGTATCAAGCGAATTGTCCAATGAATAACACCCTATTCCACCAATAAAAACAAGAACCGGCATTTTGGTTTTGTTTTTGGGTTTACTGATGATAACACGTTGCTGGCCCGCAACTGATTTCACATCGGTGTAAATCATATCCAGGTCAGCATATTTTTCTTCGGGAACAGCTGTAAACACAGCTTTACCATTTACTTTCTTTTTATTGCGCAGCAATTCATAATTGAACTTATCGCCAGGTTTGTAGGGTGCAATGGCTGCAACCACTTCGCCTGTGGCATTTACAACCGTACCGTTTACCGAAACAAGAATATCACCGCGTTTGAACCCCGCAATTGAAGCGGTTGAATTGGCAATTACTTCATCAATCAGCACGCCTTTTGTACCGCCAATGCCCATGATGTTGCGCATGTCATCGGTCAGGTTTTGCATGCGGATTCCAAGGAACACACGTCTGGGTAAATCCTGGGCACCCACCTTCGCGCAAGTACCCAGGATTAGTAACAAAATAAATAATTGTTTCATAAAAAACTACAGTATCAAAATTAAGGCGGACATTTGAAAAGGAATATGCGAAAAAGGCTAATTTGGCGTTGCGTTAATTGTTTTGGTTATTGGACAAGGCCGGCCTATTTTTCAAAGGGATCAAGCCAATGAATGATGTTTAACAACAACTGCGGGTTTTCTTTTGATTCGGGTAAGTTCATCCCGAATTTTTGGCCCATCCCAATTTGCGCACTAAACATACCAGCTTCGCCAAATACAACAATTTTTCCCTTGCCCACTTTTTTATACGCACCCTGGAACAATCCGTTTGCACTCAATGTGTCGGTATTTTTATTGAACTGCCAGGCTGTATCAGGCATAAGTACCGAGTAATTTTCGCCCAGGTAAACAAGGGGAACGGCACCATCGGAAATTTTAAATGCACTCCCGGTAAATGTCACTATTGTATCAACCTTTTCGTTTTTTCCATTTCCACGGCTAATTTCGTTTTCAATCAATCCACCGTTTTGTATGGTAAAATATTCCATATTTCGTTGTTTGGCATCCAGGGCAAATCCATTTACAAATTCAAACCCAAACGCTTTTCCCAATTCATATGCAGCACCGGCAAAAGGCATGTGGTCGGCAATTAAAAAAAGACTTCCCCCTTCATTCACCCATTTTTTCAGGGCCTTGATTTCAGCTTTGCTCACAAATGACGGTGTTGGCACTATCCAGCCGCTTGTTGCATTTTTTTTATGCAGGGCATTGGCCACAACCAATATGCCACAGTTTTCCAGGTTTTTTACCGTAAATTCTTTTGTATTCGCTTCCACCGTATAACCGTCCTCGCGCACTACTTTTGCAAAAGGTGCATACCTGCCTGTGCTGGTATGAAAATTATAATGCGCTTCGTCAATCCACACACGCGTGCCTTTACCGTTTGCGTAACGCGGATTTTCGTTTTTAAACGTAAAATTGCTGTCGGCAACCTGTTGTGCCCAACCAAAATTACAGGCAAGTAAAAACAAAGCTGTATTTAAAATTTTCATATTGATTTTCTAAAAGCAACGGGTGTATACCCAAAATTTTGTTTAAACAAACGTATAAATGACGAATCGTCTTCAAACCCAACACTGCGACATACTTCTTTTACACTTAATTCCGATTTTTTCAATAAACCGGCTGCTTTTTTCAGGCGTAGCTGCATAATGTACCGGTGCGGACTTATTCCAAAATACGACTGAAACTCGCGTTTGAAGTGGTGAACTGACATACAGGCAACACTGGCAATGTGCTCCAGCGAAATTGCATCTGAAAAATAGGCATCCATGTAGTCACGCGCCACGCAAAGGCGTTTGTACAATTCAATTTTGGTGGCCGTTTTTAATTGCTTGCCTTCTTTTATGGATTCAAAAACCGAAAAGTTCAATGCTATTAATCGCTCAATTAATTTTGTGTAATAACCCTCAAGGTTGAGTTGCTTTTTATACGCCACATTTTTTTCGTGCACCAGTTGATACAGTTTTGAGAACACAGCCTGAATTTCCGCATCGGCCGCATACGTCTTTTCAAAAAAATTAAGCTTTAAACCCGATTCGTTCCCACTATTATCAAGCAGCCATTCCTGTTTTTGCGTCATGCTTTCGTAAACACCTTCGGCAAATCCCGGTTTAAACGCTACCATTAACATTTCTGATTCTTCCTTTCCTGCAAAACTGGTTTTGTAACGTTGCCCCTGATTGATGAGCAAAAAATTCGAAGGATTTACCAGGCTTTCTTTACTTCCTGCTTTGTAATACTGCTCGCCTTTTACCATACAGCGTATTGACAGGCGTGAAACATGCCAATCGGTTTCCTCCAGCTTTTTTTCTTTTATGTAAAGCGTTCCACTCTCAAGGGATTTCATTTCCTTGTTGTGGTTCGAGCAAAATACATTCCCAATTAAAATGGAACGCACGCTGTTGCAGTATGGACATGATTCAGAATTCATAGTTCATAATTGAATTTAATTATGAATTATGAATCAGGAACTATGAATTACATATTTTGTGAAATTTTAGAAATTGAAACGAACTTTTGTCCGATTACGAACAATGCGTGTGCAAGCTAACAGGATTTTCAACCGAAATCAGAATAATGTTGTACGAACAGTTAAATTCCCATACTTACCATCATGGCCCCATTCGCCCGCAAAACCCGGCTGGCCGCTATAAGTGGTTTCGCCTTCCAGTCCATGGCCTGGATTTCCTCCGTGCTGGTTGGCCTCTCCTCCCCTTCCACCGTGTCCACCTTGTGTAAAGCAACGCAGGTATTGAATTACTTCATCGCAATCTTCGTGTACAATTATTTCAAGGTCTCCGCCATTACCACCGTTTCCGCCATCGCCTCCACTTCCACCATCGCCACCATTACCTGCTGGCTTATATTTTACAGTGCCATCCTTTTTTTCTACATAGCGCCCGTCTTTACCGTTTCCTCCACGTCCACCTCTTCCACCATCGCCACCGCGGCCACCGTGGGTGTCAATTTCAATTCCCCCATTGTTTTCAATCCACCGGTAAACATAATTTTTTTTGGTTTCAAGTTCTTTTACATAAATAAAATACACTGCGCAACCCAGGTTCATGTCAAATTCATTGGTGATTTTTACCTGTAAATCTTTTCCATCCGTTCCCCAATGTCCATCGCCACCTGTTCCACCGCTGTTTCCATCGCGTCCAATAAGTGCAGTTCCCCAATGGTTAATTCCCCTTCGGCCATCTTTACCGGCCGAACCTGAAAAATCCAGCGAAAGGCGTGTTGCAAAATTTATGGGATACGTAAGTGAATCAACAAGGTTTTTACCAAATAGCCTGCGCTGCTCAACGCGTATTTTTACCGCGTACAGGTTTTTATCCGTTGGTTTATTCGTAACCGTAATTTTACTGCCGGTTTTTTTTCCACCTTCAACTTTTATGCTAAAGCGCGGGTTCAGTGTTCTGATTTTTTTTTGTTTCCCGTCTTTTTTTTTCGTTGCGGTAAAACCAACCTTAAACGTTTCGCCATAGGCAGCATATTGTCCCGGTTTTGGTTCAATCATAACACCGGTAAACTTTTGCAGGTTTTGCAACGTGTTAAACGTGTTGCTTGCACAACAATACATGTGCAGGCTAAAAAAAATGGCTGTTAAAAAAAGTTTTTGCATGGTTTACTTCCTGGTAATACAGTAAACGCAGGTTTTGGGCACAAAGGGGGCATGCCTTAAAAATTCAATTTTAAAACACTGAATATCAATGTAAACATAAGCATGGAACATTTTCCAACATCCTTTTTCATACACCGTTTTTGCGTTACATTTGCACCACACTTAAGTAAACAAACATGAACAAATTATTTTATTTTTTAATTCCTGCTACCCTGCTTATTTCATGTGGTGGTGACAAAAAAGCTACAGAAGAAAACACCGAAGCAACCGACACAACAGCCATGGAAGGTATGTACAAAGCCGGTGATGAAATTACCGAAGACGGTGCAATGGACAACCAGCAATTGCTTGAGGCCATGTTGGGCAAGGACAGTATGGAAGTTAAATTAACGGCAAAAGTAAATTCAGTATGCCAGGCAAAAGGTTGCTGGATGCGTTTGGACATGGGCGAAAAATCAAACGAACTAATGGTAAAGTTTAAAGACTATGCTTTTTTTGTTCCCAAAGATGTTGCCGGTAAAAATGCAACCGTTCAGGGTTGGATAAAAGTTGACACCATGAGCGTGGCTGATCAAAAACACTATGCTGAGGATGCCGGTAAATCCAAAGAAGAAATTGAAAAAATCACTGAACCTAAAGTTGAACTGACCTTTGAGGCAAATGGCGTTTTGATTAAGTAGTAAAAAAGAATATTAAAAATAAAAAAAGGTTCGGATAAATTTCCGGACCTTTTTTTTGGGCTGGTTTTCTGATTTTCTTTTAGGCTGCCTTTCCGGCTATCGCCTATAGTCCTCCTAAAAATCAAAGAAAACCCTTTCCTGAGGCCCGAAGGATCTGGTCTTCTTTGATTTTTACTCCGGGCTATTTGGCTCTATCCGGGGCAGGGTTGTAAATAAGATTAACCGCTGGACTAATCCGTAAAATTGAGTGCAAATTTTATATATTTGGTGTAGGGGGAATTTTGGATTTAAACAAGCTAGCGACAATAGTATGACAGACGAACAAATAATCGAATTGGTTGAATTAGAAATTAAAAATAAGTCGCTCGGTGTGACAAGCCAGTATTTTGAAATTCACTCACCAGTTTATATAAATAACAAACCTAAAATTGAACGTATTGACAGAGAGAATAAAGAGACAACGATTGTATATCTTCCGGTATTTGAAGAGAAATTCTTTTTCTCTTTTTTTATTAACAATGAAGAAAAGAGAATTATCGGAGTTCATACTGAACCTTGGCATAGAGTTTATTTCACGGCAACCTCTGACAAGCTATCTTTTGATAAACTAAAATCACTAACAAAACTTATTCCGACAAGTGGATGGAATAATGGCGACTTACGACCATCCGGAAATTCCAGATATAATTTCAGTAAATTTAACCTTCTTCCAAATCCAGAACCCGATGAGTTTGAAGATAAACTTAAAAAGCTATTAGATTTACTTCTAACCGATATGGAAGGTGTAAAGCAATTGGTCTCACAAGCTAATGGACACATTCAGGTCGCAATGAATATTCACAATGCAAATGGAATGCCAGGCGGTCCCACAATAGACAAAGATTCAATTCTGAAAATGTCAAAATTGGGCCTTGAAATAAATTTTGATCTATACTTAGAAGGCAGTAAATTCAAATCGTGATGCTACAACCACCAAAAAGAAGTTAGAGAAAATTTAAACGAATTGTAATTGTAAAACATATGCGCACCCTTGGCAAAGCCCGTTGTAAACACGTTTTTAAGTTATCCCATCGAATAATTTTCCATTCCCAGCGAATAATACTTTTACATCCCTTTCATTTCGAAGCTTAACTATTTTCGTTTCAAAACCAAGCTTCATGAAAAACCTTTTTTATGCATTAACAGCCTTTGTTGCCATTTCATGCAACCAATCCGAAACCAAAAAGAAGCCCCAGGAATTAACCCTTTCGGAGGTGGAAGAAGAAAATACATTTGACTCAACAAATTACCTGGGCAGGAATGAATCGCTTCAAAAACTCATTACTTCGCCCAATTCAGTGCGTTTAACAGGCATTGATCGTGTAAAACTAATTCCCATTTACAAACTCAGAAAAACAAGCAACCGCGGCATACAGTATGGTGAAAGCTCAACCTATTACGAATATGAGGGAATAACAAAACAAGAAGACGGGTTTCACTATTTTATGCCCGGTATTGAGATCATTGAGGGTTATAATTTAATTAACATAGCCCATTATGATGTTTCAACCGAGAGGCTCAGTTATTTTTTCAATAAGCCAACGCTCATCAACGTAGCCTATTTTCCCGGACCCAAAAAAGACTCCCTGGCATTTCAACAGGTAACACGCAATTTTTTTCTTGTTTCGGCCTATGATGAAGACTCCAATGGCGACAGCCTGATCAATAAAAAAGACCTGAGGAAATTTTTCTACATCAACGAAACAAACTCCACAAAAAAACAATTGATACCGAAGCATTACTCGGCACAACGCTCAACCTATGATTACAAAAGCGATATCATGTACATTTACACCCGGCATGACCGCAATAAAAACGGGCAGATTGAAAAAACAGAACCTGTAAGTGTTTTTTGGATTGACTTTAAAGATCCGGGAACGCTGAAAAAACTTATTTAAACAGGATTTGACCCATTGTTACTGCAGTTGCTACTCTTTACTCGTGCTTTTATCCTTATACGGAATAAACATATGGGCCCAAACGCTGCGCGCCAGCCTGAAGGCATAGGGCCACAAAACCAGCATTAAAAAAATGACAATGGATAAAAATGTCCAGGTATAATCAAACACACTTCCCACAAAAAGGGTAAACGCTATCCAGGTGCTTACTAGCACGCCCACGTTGATCATGTAGGAAACGTACATTGATCCGTAAAAAAATCCCGGTTCAATCAAAGCTGAGTGCTTACACACGGGGCAGGTTTCGTTCAGGTCAACCAGTTCGGTATAATTTTTTGGCCAACGTTTCTTAAAAAGTTTACCCGTACGGCAATGCGGGCACTTCATGGCAAAAATACTGTGTATTAAATTGGGGCTTTTGATAGTAACTTATTTAAAGGTATCGCGCAGACCTCGCTGATCTCGCAGAAAACATACGCGAAACTACAAAATAAGGTGAACAACCAGACTGATTTTTATCACCCGTTTTTTCACGCTGATCTCACTGATCTCGCAGAAAACGTATTCGAGACTACAAAATAGGGTGAACAACGGGACTGATTTTATAACCGGATTTTTTCGCGCAGATCTCGCTGATCCCGCAGAAAGTATACACGAAACTACAAAGTAAGGTTAACGACTAAACTGATTTTTATCACCTGCCTGTAATCAACAATCGCTTTGCATGGCGTTTATCAACCACCAGCGTATAAACTCCTGCAGGTAAATTGCCAACGTAAATCGCTTCTTTGCTGTTTACGTTTGAACGCTGAAGCACTGTTTCGCCCAGGCTGTTTTGAATAGCTACATCACCTGCCTTAACCATATCAAGCGTTACATAATCGCTGGCAGGATTTGGGTAAATGGTTAACGCCTGCGAAGTTTCCAGCTCATTTAAACCGGTAACAATAATGTTCTGGCAATTTACGGCTACACAACCCGAATCAGAGGTAACCTCGAGGCAAACCGTATAGGTACCATTGGTTAAAAACGTAAATGAAGGATTGGTTAAGGTTGATGTGCCTGCTCCGTCAAAATCCCATAAGTACGTGTCTCCGTTGGTTGATGTATTGGTAAAATCAAACGTCATTGCTGTGGTAACCGAATACGTAAAGCCCGCGGTAGGATTAACCGGCACATAAATATTTACGACATCGGGTATTATGCACGAGTTACCTCCATAGGTGGCCACATAGTGACCAGGCGCAATTGCTGCCGATGAAAAGAAACCTTCGCCTACTGCAAAATTGCTTACGTAGGTTCCACTCCACACACCTGTTGTATCGGTTGCATATAAATTCATCCCAAAACTATCGTTGCACAACACACTGTCAACCGTAGTAATCATGGGATCAAGCGTTGGTGTGCACACATGTGAACCAAAATGGCTTACATCGTTTTGCGCATAAGCTATATACGTAGTATCAGCCGAGCCTAACCACACGGTATCGCCCGCATAAATGGTGGGTTTGCGCACAAGGGTATATTCGTTGGTTGCACCGGTATCAACAGGCCAGTTGGTAAGTGGATCAACGCCCACAATGCCTATTACATCAATAACAGTTGTGCCGTGGTATAAACGCAAAGCATCGTTGCCGTTAAATGACACAACCGAAACACCACCCAGTGTGGTATCGGGACTTGTAAAAATAGTTGCGCTTGAATGAGCAATGGTAAATGTTTGGCCCACACCAATTGTTCCCATTGGGGTAAAGGTTGCGCCAGCTGTGGTTGATCCGTTAAAATAAATTTTCAGGGAATAACCCGAAAGATTAATGGGTGCTGCCGTAGGGTTATACAACTCCAACCCTTTGTTGTTACTTGTTCCTTCCACATATTCTGAAATAAAAATATCGGTACAGGCGCCCGGACCCTGGGCTTTAACCACAGTGGTGCCGAATAAAATTGCTGCGAATAAAATATGTTTCATATTATGTGGAATAAAAAATTAATTGATGTGCTTATTGGTAAAATTGGTGGCCGCGTTGTTCCAGTTATTAATGAGTTTTGTGCGGGTGTTATTCAAATCGGTATTGATCTTGTTCAAATCGTTTAGCCCTTTGTTATACTCATTCACCATTTTGTTGTAGGTATCAATATCGGCCTGTGTGCGCTCTTTTTCTTTTTTTGTCTCAATGTTCTTTTTTGCTTTTTCAAACCCGTCTTTGGTAGTTGAAAAATCAATTAAGGGCTGAAATTTCTTTTCTGCTTCGTCTTTATAAAAAGTCAATAATTCAGTGGCTGCTTTTTTCAGCGATCCATCGCCCTCAAAAGGTTTTATAGCATCCAGTTGAGCCAGGCCTTCGGCAGCATATTTAGCCAGGGTTGATTTGTTTTGTTCCATGCCTGAAACATCGTTTTTATTTAATGCGTCAAGTAAATACGCCTCGGCTTTATAGGATTTAAAAAATATAAGGTAAATGGGATCATAATAGTCCATTACCACACCGGCACGTTTCAGGCTTAAAGTCGTCTTGTCATTTGCTTCAATTAGTTTTATTTCGTTGTCTTCGGCAAATTTCTTTTCAGCTGTTTCAATGCGCTCACCGGCTCCACTTAATTTTTCATTGGCAACATCCTGGGCTTTCATGTAAGCTTCCATCAAATCATATGATTGCTCAGCTATATCTTCCATGTTCATGATTTTTTCATAATCATAGGAAACTACTGCTTTGTTCATTTCCAGAAACGAAACTGTTGAATCCCTGAAAGCGGTATTCCCGTTCCATCCATCCATGCGTTTGATCTTATTGTTTGCCGCAACAATGGTTTGAACCAGCTCCTGGCGTGTTTTTTCAATTTTCTTGGCGCTTTTATTTTTGGCGGCTGCTTTTGTATATTCCCAGGTAGCTTTTTGTACCATTTTAAATTCCTTGCCTATGTACTCAAGGTATTCAAATGCGCTTTGAAATTTTTGCGCGTTTACGGTTGTTGCCGTCAAAAGTACGGCCGATACGATTAGTGGTTTAAATAATGTTTTCATCAGGTATATGGCTATTTACCAAAGTTAATAAAATCCCGTGAAATCCAAAAGGCTTCTGCTATTACGGGGTCAAGCATAAGTTCATCAATAACTGCCTGGTTAAACTCTTTTTCATCTTCGTTTACCTCGAGCAGGGTTTTGGCAAAAGCATGGTTTCCTATCTTAATGCCCTCCTGCTTACGGGTATAAGCATCGTCAATACGTTGCATAAAATCGTCCTGCTTTTTCATGTAGGCAATAAAAGGCAGTATTTCCAGTGGCACGGTCAAATCATTTTGGGCCAGTATTTTTAACGAATCGGCCAATTCCTGTACGCGTTTAAACTCCGCGCTACCGGCAATCCTGGCCTTGCTTTTTTCCTTTACAGCATCATTAATTCCGTTTGTTGACTTCACATACGTCACTTTTTTGCTTGTGCTGTCATTGCGTAAATGATAAAGTGTTTTCGCTTCCTTGAAAAAATCAATTGAACTGTATATATCAGGCACACGTATTTCAGGTATAATTCCTTTTTCCTGGTTTGATTTACGGCTAACGTGATAAAATTTACCAATAGTGATTTTTAAATACCCGTTTTGCGCTGAATTAACGCTTAACACCGAATCAACCGGGAAAACACTTTGCGCTGTTCCTTTTCCATAGGTAACATCGCCCACAATTAAAGCGCGGTTATAATCCTGCAAACACCCCGATACAACTTCCGAAGCCGAAGCGCTCATGCTATTTACCAGTATAATTAATGGTCCATCGTACACGGTACCGCGGTTCATGTCTTTCATCATGTAAGGCTTTTCAGCCCGCGATTTATAAATGGCCATAGGGCCTTCATCAATAAATAATCCACAAATTTCAATGGCCTCCTTTAATGATCCTCCACCGTTGTTGCGCAAATCAAGCACCAAACCCTGTATTCCATCTTTTTTGAGCAGCAGTATTTCTTTTGCAACATCATTGGCACAACCCAATCCTTCATCTGTTTCCGAATCGGTATAAAACGATGGCAGTGGTATATACCCGATTTTTGTCTTATCATCACTTATGGTGTATCCGGTAAATGCATTTTCCACATTCTCCACCACGGCCTTTATAAGTGTTACATCAGTTTTCTCATTGGCTTTTGTACGCAAATGAAATGTTATTTCATTGTTGTTTTCATCTTTCAGTATTTTTGAAAGGTATTCCATTCCCTTGTACGCCAACTCATGTTTTACACCTTTTTTATCGGTTATGCTTTCAATAATGTCTTCTTCATCCACTTCATTGGAAATCCATGCCGGGCTACCCGGTAAAATGCCGGTAATCTCAATTTCATAATCACTGTTTTCACTCAATTCAATGCCAAATGATTTTTTTTCCTTCGACAAGTGTTCTTCAAATTCTTTTTTCTCATCGGCCGGAAAATAATCAGAATGCGGATCATACCGGTGAGCAATCGCGTTTAAAAAATGTGCCCGCAGGCGTTCTTCGGCCAACATTTTATTTTCAACCAGGCGCTCAATATAAATTTTTTCGCGCAAGGCCAGTTTTTCACGCAATTCCTTTTCCATGGCCGGTGTTAAGTCCTTTTCAGTCTTAAAAACAAGGCTGTCGCCAATTATTTTATCATACAGCAGGTCAAGTAATTTCTGGCGTATCTTTTTTTCACGGTAAACATTTAACTCAGTACTGCTTTTGCGCAAATGCGATGATGTGGAAGGATTGATCACAAGCGCATCGCCTTTCATAAATTTTACCGGTTTGCCTAAAAATACTTTTACCAGCGAATCGTATTGCGCCACACGTTTATAATAAAGTTCTACTGATTCGGCATAGGCCTGGCACAAGCCGTCAGTTGCTGCTTTTGTTTGTAAACGTTCAAGGTCCTGTTTGCTGAAAAATGTGTTTTTTGCATCAATCACATCAACATACATGGCCACAATTTGTTTTTTTACATCGCCATCAAATGCCACAGGGCTGTAGTGCACATTTTGCATGCGCGCAATCACTTTGTCAACCTGGCTGCACATGTTAACCTGCGAAAAAGAGGGAAAACCGGATAAAAGTATACCGGTAACCAAAAGAAACTGCAAATGAAAACCAGTAAACTTTCTCATGAAAATTTTAATTTATACGCGGACATCATATTAACTCATCAGCACATCAACCCATCAGCACATTATCGCATGCCTACTGCACCTGTACCAAACAAGGCTTCAACTCATCCACTTTATTGAACATATCAAACTGCTCAATACCTTGCTCCAGCCATTTTCCAAATCGGTCGGCCGAGCCATGGTCCTGGTAATTTGCTGTACCATTCAACACGGTTTCAAAATTATCAAGTAAAAAATATTGTGGCTGCGAATTGCTCCTGTATTTTGTTTTTTGCAAATCGCTCCATTTTTGTCCAAACGTTCGGATTTCTTTTCCGTCAAATTTGGATGTGTACCACTGGTCTTCGGGCAATGCTGTTTTATCATCAACATAAAGCGATGCCAATACCATTGAATCTTTCATAAGCGGTAATACGTTTGGTTCGCCCCAAACCAATTCTTCCATTTGACGACAGTTTACACAGGCATAACCTGTAAAGTCAATCAGCAGGGGTTTATTGATTTCACGTGCATATTCCAATGCTTCATCGTAATTATGGAATGAAGGTATGTGATGAGGACCATCAACGGTGTGCACTTTTCGTTTTTGTTTTCCTTTTGGCGCTTCACCATGAATGCCGTATGGAATTTCACTGTAATTAGGGCCCGGAGGAAAACCGGCAATCCATTTTAACGGTGCGCCAAATAAACCTGGTATCATGTAAATGGTAAATGAGAAAACAAGCACTGCAGTAGTTAAGCGTCCTGTTGACAAATAGGCGAGATCACTGTCATGCGACAATTTGAACTTGCCCAATAAGTACAATCCCCACAAACCAAAAATGGCAATCCATATGGCAATGAAGGTCTCGCGCTCCAATAAATGCGCCTGTACAACAAGGTCGGCATTGGATAAAAATTTAAATGAAAACGCAAGTTCAAGAAAACCTAAGCTCACTTTAACGGTGTTTAACCAACCGCCTGATGATGGCATTGAATTCAACCAGCTTGGGAAAATGGCAAACAAGGTAAATGGCAATGCAATGGCAAGTGAAAAACCAAACATACCAATCAATGGGCCCATGATGCCTTCTTTTGAGGCAACCACTAAAAGACTACCAATGATTGGACCTGTACATGAAAATGAAACCAGTGCCAGTGTAAAGGCCATAAAGAAAATACCAATTTTTCCGCCTTTGTCGGCACGCCTGTCGGCTGCATTTACCCAAGAAGCAGGCAACGTCAACTCAAACGCCCCCAGGAATGACAGCGCAAATACCACCAGCATAACAAAGAAGAAAAGGTTAAACCAAATGTTTGTTGCCAGTGCATTTAAGGCATCAGAACCAAAAACCGCTGAGATGATTGAGCCCAGTGCAACATAAATAACAATAATACTTAAACCATAAGTAACTGCGTTTGCAATACCTTCTTTACGCGTTTTACTGCGTTTTAAGAAGAAACTTACAGTCATAGGAATCATAGGGAAAATACATGGCATTAATAAAGCCAGGAACCCTGCCAGAAACGCTTCAATAAAAATCAATAAATAGGATTCAGGCATATTCGGGTCGGTATGCACCGTTGCCTTGCTCATGTCAACGCTTTTTGAATTCTCGGCCGATTGCTGAAAAACATTTGTACCATTGCTTGCTGCATAATAGGGTTTCACCACTATATTTTGCATCAACATACTGTCACCCGTTTCAACAAAAAAGCGTTGTTTAAAATCAACAACATACTTATACGATTTGGTAAAGAGTTTGTCTTTGCCGTTTGCTTCAGGATATTCCACCTCACCTTTTAGCACAACGCCTTCGGGAAACTCAAATAAAAATTTAACCGGGTAACGCGAATCGTTTTTACCGGCAATGGTCCATCCTGTATCAATGTTTGCGCGAATGGTCAATTCATAATCCTGTTTACTGAATTTTTTTGGAATAAAACGGAATGCAACAGGATTGGTGCAGCCGCCTTTATTGGTATTGTCTTCAACTTTTGCAACGTTTAGGGTATCCGGTTCAACTTTTGTGTCTTCAACCTTTGTATCTTCATTGGTAGCAGCAACACCATCATTAACGGTGAACGAAAAATTCACTTCGCCAGGTATACACGATTCTTTACAAACCATGTAACTGATGTTACCTTTGATCTCAAATTTTTTGTCGGTAAGTATTTTGATCTTTTGCCTGAACGAAACGCTTCCTTCAAAGCAAATTACATTTGGCACACCTTGTTCTTCCCACATTTTATCAGCATGGCCATTTGTTGGTTCCTTTGTAGTACCAACCAATGAATAAGTTGCCATTTTGGGCCAGGAAAAAACGGTTGGCAATGGACCATCAGCTAATTCTTTTTGCGAATAAATATGCCAGTCCTTGTCCAGTTTCACCGTAGCTATCAACTCAGCTTCTTTGGTATCCTTTTGCACTACTTTCCATGACCACTTTGCCGGTTCAACCATTTGTGCAAGGGCAATTGTTCCTGTTGCAAGAAAAAACAATACTGCAGTAAAAAATCTTTTCATCATAATATGTAGCGTATCAAAAAATATTAAAGTTTAATTTCAAACGGAACGTCAACGGGCGGATAACACATGTTATCATCGCAAATCATAAATGTTACTTTACCCGAAACAACCATTTCATTTTTTATTTTACCTTTTAACTCCTGTGTAAATTCAACTTCATTTTCAAAGTACAACACATCCATTCCAAAATTCTCATCAAAATGTTTAATGGGTGCCGGTTCTTTTGTATCACCCTGTTTTTTTACGCCTTTTGGAAGCTCGTACGTAAATTCAGTTGGTATTGGGCCATCACCTTTTAAATGTTGTGAGTATAAATGCCAGCCACGTTGAATGCTTGCTTTCAAAACCAGTTCAGTTGCTTTTTTATTTTTTCGGCTTGAAAAATCCCATTTTACCTGGTCATAACCCTGTGCACGAACCTGTACCGCGAATACCACCAGTAAACAAAAAAATATTAAGCGCATAAATGAAACTTGATTGGTCTAAATTAACCAAATAATTGCTTCAGGATTAATACAATGTTTAGAAAATGGGCTTAATTCTTGGATGGCCATGGTTTTTTAACGCCTTGATTCTTAACATTTTTTGACGTTTTAGCCGGCAACCTTAGAACTTGATATTGAGTTGAGCAGCAATGTTTCGAGGCGCCTGTATATCACCAGGCCGTCCCATATACTCAGTGTTCAGCAGGTTGTTTGCCACAATACCAAGCCTTGCTGTTTTGGTTACATTCACCATAAACCGAACATCTACAACGGTTGCACCTTTGTTGAAACGGGCTCGGTATGATGGGAATCCCGGCAACAACAAATCACCAAGCGGTAATGGGAAACCAATGGATGCGGCAGGAATAGTTAAATTATAAAAAGTCTGGTCAACATTTACCATATAACTGTTGTAGCGCACACTTGCTCCCACCGAAAAAATTCCATACTCAACCTGCAGGTCGGCCTTGAACAAATGCTTGAAACGATACTTTAGAATTTTAGAACCGGTTGTATCGCTAAAGGTTTTTAAATAATTGGTGTCAGTATTCAAGGTAACCGGGTTCATATAGGTATAACCAATTAAAGCGGTGATATCAAATTTTCCAATTTTGCCTGCACCCGCCAACTCCAGCTCAAATCCTGAAACCTGTGCTTCCTCAGCATTCTCGGCCCTGAAACCTACCCAATTAAATAAATACCCCTGTGCATTTGGATTCAGCGTAAGTCCTACCCCCGGTGGATTGTACACGCCAAATGTAAACTCGGTCATATTTTCATAATGGGTATAAAAATAGGCTGCATCAAAAAATGCTTTCCAGTTCCCGATTTTTACCACTTGTTTTATACCAACTTCTGAACTCCAACCGTATTCAGGACGCAAATTCGGATTTGAAAAAAAGTTAAGGCTGCCTACCGATGTGGTCACATATTTTTCGGCTACACTTGGGTAACGGTAAGCCTGGCCAAACGAAGCCCGTAAAAAAGTAGATTGTGTTGCTTCAATGTTTAATCCTGCACGAAATACAGGTTGAAATGGCAACGTTGTTGTGTCGGTACCTTTTATCCATTGATACGTACTAACATTTTCGGTTTCATCCAGCGTGAATTTTTCCAGGCGCACTCCGCCCGATAAACTGAGCGCGCGTAAAAATTTTCCTTTCAATAAATTAAATTTCTTATCAACCTGCGTATAGCCTGCCAGGTTAGTTCCTTTATGATCGCCATACAAATACGATTGAATGTCGTTTAAATAACCCGCTACACCACTCACCACCCGAATATCGTATTTGAATTTATGCTGGTACTGGTACTCAAAATAAAAAATCTGCGCTATTGAATTCTGGTTTACTGTATCAGTTTGATTGCGGTTGGTGGTATTGAAATAACGGGTACGCAAACTGTGGCGATTCCCCTTTTTGGTGAAATAATTTAAATACGGATCAATACTAAAACGGTCGTTGTTAAACTGGCTTAAGGTAGAGCCTGCACTGTCAGGATTAGCACCACCACTTGGGCTGTACGCCCTGTTTTGATCTTCCCATATAATGAATAAACCGCCTTTTGCGCGCGAATAATTTCCATTCACCCCAAAATTCATGCGATCCAATTTTTTAGGGCGATAGCGTAAACCAAAATTTCCACGGGCACGAATTTCTTCTTCACCTTCGCGGTAACCGCCATCGTTGTAAAACGATCCTCCCAATACTACGTCCAGTTGTTTTACTTTTCGTGTGTGCAAAAAATAACCACCCGTGTAAACAGGATTATCGCCTTTGCGCCACCAGCGTAAACTATCGCGTTCGGGATTGCCATAAACACCTTGTGTAAGGCTTATTTTTGTCATTGGCTTATCGCCAGGGTAAGCAGTACGCACGTGAACAACACCATTGAGGGCACCTGATCCGTAAAGTACCGAGGATGCACCTTTCATGACTTCAATTTGTGCAATGTTTTCAACCGGCAAAGCATTCCATTTAATATCGGCCGCATCGCCACTCAGCATAGGCATATCATCAACCAGCAATAAAACGCGGCTACCTGCACCGTAAGCAAAACCACTTCCACCGCGCATGCTTACCTGGCCGTCCTGCACGGTAACACCTGGAACCTGTTCCATAACCGTTTCACAGTTCACCGTGTTTTTATTTTCGAGCATGTTTGGTTTTAACACCGTCATGGAAACGGTAACCTCTTCCAGTTTTTGCTCGTACTTGCCTACCGAAATAACCACTGTTTCCAACTGGTTGCTCAAAGCCACCATAAACAATTCAAGCGGGTAAGTGGTTTGCCAGGTAATTTCTTTGCTGAAATCAGTATAGCCGAAACACGAAATTTCAAGTTTCCCGGAAGGTGCCGGCACCTTGAACTCAAACTTTCCGTCCAGGTCGGTTTGTGTTTTTTTCTCCCCGTTAAACTTGATGATTGCCGCGCCAACCGGCTCTTTTGAGACTGAATCGAGTATAGTACCAGTAATGGTGGTTTCCTGCGAAAAGCCCGAAATTGTGCTTAAAAAAACACCAAAAATGAGTATAAATTTTTTGAGCATATACCGGGCTTGGAATTATATTAGCGAAAAATACACAATAATCGTTTTGTGAAAACGGATTTCGACAAAATTCAGCATATAATAGGTTTAACGCTGATTGAGGGAGTTGGGCATGTACTGGCCAAGCGCATGATAGCGTATTGCGGTGGGCCAAAGGAAGTTTTTGCCGAAAATGCCAACAAATTGTTGCTGGTGCCCGGGGTTGGCGATTTTGTGGCCCGCATGGTACGCAATTCAAAAACTGTTTTGGAACGAGCCGAATATGAAATTGGTTTCTGCATCAAAAACAACATTGACATTCATACGTATCTGGATGATAAATATCCGCACCGGTTAAAAAACTGTGAAGACGGGCCTTGTTTTATTTTTGCCAAAGGCACTGGCGATTTAAATGCGCAGCACATGGTAAATATTATTGGCACGCGTGAACCAAGCCCATATGGAAAAGAATTTACCGAACAACTGGTGGCTGCCCTGGCGCCTCACGGATTGACCATTGTGAGCGGTATGGCTTATGGAATTGACATTACCGCGCACCGCGCCTGCTTAAAAAACAATGTGCCTACCATTGGCGTGGTGGCGCACGGGCTTGACAGGATTTATCCCGAATCGCATACGGTAACCGCTAAAAAAATGCTGGCACAGGGCGCAATTTTGTCGGAATTTTTAACAGGGAATAAACCCGACAAAGAAAATTTTCCCAAGCGCAACCGCGTTGTTGCGGGTATGTGTGATGCAACCATTGTAATTGAAACCGGCATTAAAGGCGGGAGCATGATTACTGCACGCCTGGCAAATGATTACAACCGCGATGTGTTTGCTTTACCGGGAAAACCAAACGATGAAAAAGCAGTAGGCTGTAATTTCATGATCAAAACAAACCGGGCCCACCTGTTTGAAAATGCCAGGGACATTGCTGAAATTATGGGATGGCCGGCCATTGGCGAAAAAAAACCACTCACACAAACCAGCATGTTTATTGAGTATACCGAGGAAGAGAAACGCCTGACCGAAGTATTAAAAACAAAAGGAAAAATGATGGTGGATTTGATTAGTTTGGAATTGGCGTTGCCGGTAAGTAAAGTAAGCGTTACGCTTTTAAATTTGGAATTTAAAGGCGCTGTGAGGAGTTTGCCGGGGAAAGTTTACGAGTTGGTGTGAGAGATGGCTGGGAAATATGTGTTCATTATTTTGTAAACATTCTTTTTTGGAATAAGAATCCTTCATTTAAAATCTCCATCATGCTAATAGCTCCATCAACATCGGTTATCCAAATCATATCATCTACAATTTCACTGCTTTTAAGTTTAACGGAGGGGAAACTGGCCTGGCAAACCTGATAGAATAGACCGTCTATGAATTTTACAAGGAAATAAAAATGTTCTTTACCTTCAGTATATCCACTAAACGTTCGGTCGCATTCAACAATCCAGGTATTTGCATTCAATTTTGATTTCTTAAACCCATCAATTACTACACCTGAGGCATAATCCGGATCGTTTAGATATCCGTTTTTAAGCTGAAAAAAATCATCGTCAAATAAATATCCCTGGTCTTCGGCCTTTTTACCCTTTTCAAGGTCCCTTTCTTCACAACGTATAAATAATGGATCATTCTCACCAGGTGGATCAAACCAATATTGCAGGGTGTAATAGGCATTGGTTTTACGTTTAAGTACATTACACACAAATGTTGTTTTCGTTTTTTTTGCCGCTTTTGCAAATTGCCTGCCAAGGTTGAGCATTTCTTTTTCGTCAAGCCCGGTGGAATCGACCCAATACATATCTTGAAAAAACATTTTACCTGTTGTATCAATTACGAACCATGCACGTACAAACGGGTACTCCCGATCATTACGTTCAATTGAGATGTTTTTATAATTGATTTGCCTATCAATACTTTCATATATAAAGGTTTCGTCAATCCTTACATCGCAATCCCACGCTTCAATTGTATCGGTAGAAAGCGAAAGCATGAAAAGTGAGTCGGCTTTTTTTTCAATTTTCTCCTCAATATCTTTTGGGAAATGCCTGTAACGATAGGTATCCATGTAACGGCAAAAGCAGTTTTCTTCTATCCCTTCAACAACTACATCAGAAACCAGCTCATCTCTGTATTCAAGTTTGAACTCCTTTGCTGCCTCCCGAATAAAAGCATCATAGCGCGGTGGGCCGGACATGCCTTGGTAATTACAAAAATAGATTTTTCCTCTTTTAATCTCTGCCTTTGCTTCTTCAATTTCAGTCTGACATGCTGTATCATCTTCGTAGGCGCAAAAAATATCGTCACAGGGTGGTTTTGACATTCTCTCTTCAACCAGATTACTACCTCCACAGGAAATAATAAATAATAAAAGAAGATATAGAAATGAATTACGCATGAAAATAAATTGGTTGATCAAATATACCAAATCCTTCGAAATCCCGGCCGTTAACCCCGCCCGCTTATTAAAAGCTGTTAGGCTTGTTGTTCCCCAACTGAGAACTGGAAACTAACTAACTATTTTCCCTGGCCTTGCGTTGCTTTTCAACACGCACGCTTATACGAATACTCATTTCATAGAGTAAAACAACAGGCAGTGAAACCAAAATCTGGCTGGTAACATCAGGTGGGGTAATGATGGCTGCAAGAATTAGAATAACCACAATGGCATGCTTGCGGTATTTACGCATAAAAGCCGGTGTCATTAATCCCAAACGCGAGAAGATATATACCACAACCGGTAATTCAAATATTAAACCGGTGTAAAAAGTAGTTGTGGTTATGTACATCATGTACCCCGAGATATCCCACTCGTTTTTTACAGCACCGGGTACCAGTTCATAGGTTCCAAAAAACTGCACGCTCATGGGCGTAACCACAAAATACCCAAATAAAATTCCCAGGAAAAATAAAATGGATGTGTAAAATATAATTCCGCGGGCGGCACGCCTCTCTTTGTCTTTAAGCGCAGGTTTTATAAATGACCATACCTGGTAAAATATAAAAGGGAAAGCGCCAATTATACCACCAATCATGGCAAAATAGATATTTACATTAAACTGTCCTGCAGGTGCTGTACTTTGATATGTTACCGGTATTTTGTCAATACACAATCCTTTTTCCATACCCAACCATACTGACAAATCACACATCCAGCGAAAGGTTATAAAATCAGGCTTGGTCATACTTAAAAAAAGCGAGTCAACCAACGGTGTGGTGAAATAAAAAATAACGCAGGCAACAAGAATGATGGCTGCAGCGCAACGCACAAGACGCCACCTCAACTCTTCAAGGTGACCCAAAAACGACATTCCTTTTTTTTCTTCTGCCACGAGGGGGCGAAAATACGTAAATAGATTTCACAGAAGAGAAAGTTGCCACAGATAACACAGATTTTCACATATAAAATTGCCCCTATTCATGGTCACAAAATATCTTGTTTGTATAATTCATTCGTAATAAACCATATGCCCTGACTAAAAAAGAATTGTCATGAAATTGTCATGCGCATTATGAGCGCAAATTCTGGTTACTTTTATGCCGCTAAAAGAGAACCACTTGAAATCTGTGTTATCTGTGGCTATAAAAATGGAAAACCAGGTTCAACCCGAATTAATTCTAGTTATAAATAAGCCATTGACATGGACATCGTTTGATGTGGTGAACCGTTTAAAATATTTTATCAAAAACAATTTTAAGCAACACAAGAACATAAAAATCGGGCACGCGGGCACACTTGATCCGCTGGCTACCGGTATACTGGTTGTTTGCATTGGCAAGGCCACCAAAACAATTGAAACATTGCAAAACACGGTGAAGGAATATACCGGAACTATTTTTTTAGGTGCCACAACGCCCAGCTATGATTTGGAAACGCAAATTGACAACACATTTGACACAGGCCATATTACTGAACAAATGATACATGATGCGGCAAAAACATTTTTAGGTGTACAGTTGCAAACCCCGCCTATTTTTTCAGCTAAAAAAATAAACGGCAAGCGTGCTTACGAGTCGGCACGCGAGGGCGAAGTGGTGGAAATGCGCAAAGCACAGGTAGAAATTTTTGAAATGGAAATTACCAATGCCACTTTACCTGAAATTCAGTTTAAGGTGGTATGTTCAAAAGGTACGTATATAAGAAGCATAGCCTTTGATTTGGGACAAAGGCTGCATACAGGCGGGCATTTAACCAGTTTGTGCAGGACCCGCTCAGGACAGTTTACCCTGGAAAAAGCATTAACAGTTGACCAGGCCATGGAAGAAATACACGCTTACCTGGGCAAGTTTAAGTAAGTATTTTCATTCACTATACAATTATTTACAAATACTTACGCTTTAATTATTCGTTTTAAACACGTAAGATTTAGGACAACTTACCTTGACCAGCCTGATTTTTCACTTCATATTTGTAGCATCAATTAAAAACACACAATTATGAGGAAACTATTTACACTTTGCGCATTCATTCTAACCTGTGGTTTGACACAGGCACAATCAAATTATTGTACCGGTACCATTACTGATTGTTCAGGTGCACCGGTAGTGGGCCATCCTGTACATATTGCTGTTGACAGCATGTCGGGCTCATTTTATTACAATACCGTTTACACCAATGCAAGTGGTGTTTATGGCGACAGTGTTCCTTACAATACGTTTATTGGAGGCATTCAACCAATTTATATTGCAACGGCTGACCCTGCTCCGGGCACAGGTTGGTACAACGCAACTGAAATGCCAACGAGTGGCGGAAATATTTACACACATGATTTTAGTGTTGGTTGTGGTTCATCAACCAGCTGCAGCATTAGTTTTACCTCGTGGGAGGATTCAACAGGAACAAATGATACCACCTACATTGCATTAAGTTATTCGGCAGCTGCACCCGGATCAACAACGGTTACCTGGGATTTTGGCGATGGTTCAGCAACGGTTACTGGTTTTAGTCCTACACATGTATACGCATCAGCCGGCACATATTATGTGTGTGCTACGTTATTTGACGCATCAGATTCATGTACGGCAACATACTGCGACTGGGTAGCCGATGTTTTTCGCAGCGGATTTATTTTGGCTGTAAAAGACATGACGACATTGGCTTTGAATGAGCCAAACAAGTTTGCCGATGTTAGCATTTACCCTAACCCTGCACAAAATGAACTGTTCATTTCATCCATCAACCTTGACGAAGTAAAATCAATTGTAATGTATGACATGACGGGGCGCCCGGTTCGTAAAATGACCAAAAACGACATGAGCACCAATACCCGCTTTGACATTTCATCAATTGAAAACGGATCTTATATTGTTACGCTTTTGGGTAGTAACAACAATGCCCTTTACACACACACAATCATAAAACAATAGCTTTAGCTTTTTGTTTGCAAAAAAAAAGCTCTGAAGAAGAAATTCTTCGGAGCTTTTTAATTTATGTAGCTGCCCTTTTTTTAAACGAGATATACCGCCCCGGATAGAGCCAAATAGCCCGGAGTAAAAATCAAACAAAAACCAGATCCTTCGGCCTTCTAAAGTTTATTTATAATCCTGGTGTACCGTTGTAGGCCTCAGTTAAGGGTTTTCTTTGATTTTTAGGAGGACTATGGGCGAAAGCCGGAACAGGCGCCAAAAATTCCGACATTTACACTTTGAAATTCAGAAATCAGAATTCGGTATTCGAAATTCGAAATTATTTAATTTTCTCCAACGCTACCGGCAAATACGTTTCAATAACAGGGTATGTACTTACGCTATTTGCAAAATAAACGGCCGGGTTGGGGAAATCTTTGTGTTGTTTTATCAATTCACGTTTTATTTGCACCGGTGTAAAGGTTAATGAATTTTCATACGAGTTGTGAAACCAGGTTTGAAAATTACCTTTTCCATCGTCATCCAACAACCTGGTATGTTTGTAAAAAAACACATCGGTTTTTGTTGCACTGCCCAGTAAAATCCACCCCTCATCGCAATAAATTGGTGATATGCCTACCGGTACCACATCAATTTCACTCATGGCTTTTTTGTGCAGGTTTTCAAACTCGTCTTTATATGGATTAATTTTTTTCAGTAAAAAGCTGCAAATATTTTCAACCTCGCTCAGGCAATCGTCTTTAAACACCTGGTAATTCAATTGTGCATTTTGCATGTCAACCGACTTTATTTTTTTTTGTTTGACATAATAACCGGCATGCATTTCATTCAAAAAAGTATTGACCGAATTTATTTGCACCCGCAATTCGCGCAAGGGTGGCACAAGAATTGCCTGTTGCAAGCAAACCTCAAGGTATTGCTCAAAGGCCAGGGCCTCGTACTGTTTTAACTCATAGTCGAGCCGAGGGCGGTAGAACCAATTAGAACCCAGTTGCATACGTAGTTTTTAATTAAAAACGAAATGTTTAAATAAAGGGTTTCAATTTCTTGGCCAATTGAGAAATACCGCTCATATTTGTTAATTAACGCCATACCAATGAAATCGAATAGTCACCAACACCCTACCATAAAAAAAATTACGTTTAACATGAATAAATTTTACTCCTGCCTTGTACTTGCATCCATTGCAATTGGCTTGTACTCATGCGTTCCGGCCCGCAAACTCGAAGAAACCGAAGCAAAACTTAAACAATGTGAAAACGATATGTCGGCCGCCAAAACCCGTGCCGATGAGTTGGAAAAGGCCAGCAAGGACATGGAAAAGGAATTGCGCACGCTTAAAGAGGCCAATAATGCATTGAAAAATGATACGTTGATCATGGGCACATCATT
>DATGXI010000008.1:0-5507 GCA_035299065.1 Flavobacteriales bacterium | reverse complement strand
AAAATGATGATTGACCTCACCTGAAATGGCATTTTCCCGTGCACCTACTTTTTGCAATTGATGTTCGGGTGTAAAAATGGTATTGAGCAAATCACAATACCGGTTCACAAAATTGTGATGGAAACCTGTATTTGTTAACGCGGCTTCAAAAAGATTTATGTGTTTATTGGGGTCGCAATAGTCACTAAAAATCTTGGTCCATAAGTTATAGGTATGGTCTTGCCAGGGTGTACCTGTAAACGCTACATCCAAATCGAAAAATATATACCTGAACTTGCTTCCCGGTTTGCGTTCACGCCAGCACTCTATATTCCCATATGGCCAATCAAAATTTCCGTAGTAAATTTCGCCAATGTAATAATCGGTAAAATTTTCAATATCCATGTGTGATGAAAACACGTTATAAAAGGCATTGTTACTTAAATCATGCGTCATCACATAGTTGTGCATAGTATGAAAAGCAAGTGTATCACCTTCCCAGGCGTATATGTTATCGCGAATAATATCAAGACTATCTTCATCCACATTATGCACTTGTGCAAGGTTATATTTGCCGCGTTTTTCTTTTAAATTATAAATTCCCCAATAAACACCGTTAATATAGGCAATTGCCGGCCGGCTCACCAATACATCGTTAGCTGTTTCCTTAAATAAATTTTCAGCTGTTAATTCATCGCGCATGTGGCTCAGGCAAAAATCGCTGCTACCGTTGCGCAACACAAGTTCTTCATATTCCACATTTGTGCGCTCTTCAAAAAACGGGTATTCCATTTTCTTTTTACTGTATTTATCACGTGCTGTTAAACGCAGGCTTTTCATGGGCTGTTGCCTGTTAACACTGCCGCCATGAATAGCCAACCCAATTTGTTGCGAAAAAACCAGCGATTGATTTTGATACAATTCAAAAACTGCCGGGTATTCCAAATCAAGCCAAAAATTAGCGCCATAGTAAGGCGGTGTGCTTGAAGCACCCGGGCCCATTACAAAAATACCGCTGTCATAATCCCACAAATGAAGCGAGTCGGTAATAATACTTATAACCGGTAAATTGTGGTTGGCATTTATAAAATAGGTGGCAATGTATTCTTCAGAAGGCAATAAACCCGTAGCAACAGCAACACTTCTAACGGTTGTTGTTTGGTTAATGGCAAGCGCTGTACAAACGGGTGAACTTGCAAGGGCTTTGTTACCATTTACTGTATAATGTATTTGAGCGCCCGCACTAACTGAACTCATTGTTAAGTTTATGGCAGCAGCATAAAAGCCGGGGGCATAGTTTGCCTGTACATTAGCTGTATAACCCGAATAGGCGGTGCTGGTATTATTGCTTGCTCCAGGCGTTGGAACATCAAAGTAACATGTGCCTGCCCCATCAGGATAACGCCCTCTGCTGTCATTGTCATGCAACTCATCACCATTGAGCTGATCAAGAATTGCACCAGTATAATTAAATAAATAAAGCGTTTCGCCTTTTTTTAGCTGAAAATTTGTATGCCACTGGGTACCGTATAAATTTTTATCGGAAATAAAAATAAGTTTAAACTGACCCGGGGCCAATGTAAAAGGTGGAAAAATATATTTAACGGAACTGTTCTCATCAGATAAACCAAACCCGCTTATATCTTCATTGGCAACACCTGCGTTGTAAAGTTCAACCCAATCAGGCGTGTCACCATCAAGGTCATTTACAACACTTGCATTGTGTGTGCAAACCTCGTTTATAACCACCTGGGCTTTGCCTATATAAACAAAGCTAAACATACAGGCTATTAACCACAAATGGTTCATTCTTAAATATACGCATAAAACGGGCTAGTTTGTACATACTTAGGCAACGGTAATTTCAACAGGGTTACTGACACATTAATTTGGGTTTAAACGCGTTCTTATTGGTTACAATGCTTTCATTCGGGTTGGAATGCTGTGTTCTTTCATGTTATCATTCTTCTTTTTTAAGGCCTTGGCATTGTCGCGATCAAAAAAGGGCAAGCGCCTTTGTTCACTTACTTCAAGGCTGTAAAAATCAAATTCAAACGTGACTTTACCGGTAATTAAATAACAACCGTTGCCTGTAAAGGGAAACTCTTTAGCTACTTTGGGAAAATGGACTGTGTCAATCCATTGTCCGTCCTGGTCAAGAAAAGTTCCAAAAAACATCTTATCGCCTTTTGAGGTATTTGTATGCTTAACATGCACCAGGTAACCCACAATGCTAACTGTTTGCCCCAGGTTATTGCGTAAATCGGCAGCACGTAATTGGGAAGGAATTTCGCCACGAATCATATCAAAAGGCAAATGGCGCGTGAAACCAAACAGTTCCATTTCATCAAAAACATCGTCATGTGGGTGATGTTGCAAGGGCGGTAATTCGTATTGTGCGGCTTCCACATGAAATAATTCCCGGTCGGGTTTTGGTTTATAGGTGCTTAGCAACATGTGTACATCCCACAACAGGGTTTGTTTTGGTTTACCTGTAAATTTAAAGGCGCCTGCCCGAATCAATATACATACCTGGTCAACCGATGCCGGTACGCGCCTTGTAAAATCGGGCAGGTCTTTAAATTCCCCGTCATTTTCACGGGCTGCCAGTATAAGTTCAATGGTGTGATTTGTCAACTCAGCAACCATGTTTAATCCTAAAAAAATTGTTTTACCATACACACAACAAGAGCCTGTACTTTTATTTACACAAGGCAATTCAATTGTTGCGCCATATAAACGTGCTTCGTGTACATACACATCAGAACGGTAAAATCCACCGCCATTGTTAAGTGTGGCCGCCATGTATTCAATGGGATAATATGCTTTTAAAAAAAGTGCCTGGTAACTTTCAACCGCATAACTGGCCGAGTGCCCTTTGGAAAAGGCAAAATTGGCAAAGCTTTCAATCTGCGTCCATATTTCCTCAATCACTTTTTCATTGCAACCTTTTTTGCGGCAATTATTAAAAAACTGTTCACGTACCCGCCAAAATTCATTGCGTTGCTTAAATTTCCAACTCATACCCCTGCGTAAATAATCAGCTTCGGCCAGGCTAAGGTCAGCAAACATGTGCGCTACTTTAATCACATCTTCCTGGTAAACCATTACACCATAGGTTTCTTTTAAAATATCATATAGCTCAGGAAGTTTTTCACGCGCTTCATCCCGTTTAGTTTCATTGCGATAACGCAGTATGTACTCACGCATCATACCGCTTTTAGCCACACCCGGGCGAATGATGGAACTTGCCGCCACCAGCCGCAAATAATCATCGGCCTGCAACTTGCAAAGCAACATGCGCATACCGGGACTCTCAACGTAAAAACAACCTATGGCATTGCCGCTGCGCAAGGCTTTTTTTATGCGTTCGTCTTCATAAATATGACGCATGTCATGTATATCAATATCAATATTGTAATTCTCTTTTACGATAGACAGGGTGTCTTTAATTTTCCCGAGACCGCGCTGGCTTAAAATATCAAATTTGTACAAACCTATATCCTCAGCCTCAATCATGCTGAAATGCGTGGTCGGATAATTTTTTGGGGGCAAAAAAGTGCTTACATACGTATGAATGGGCTCCTGCGAAATTAAAATACCACTGGCATGAATACTGATATGGCTGGGAAAATTATGCAGGTAGTTACTGTAATTCAAAATAAGTTGCTTGTATTTTTCTTCTTTTGAAGCTGTACGTTTTTTTTGAAGCTCATCAATCTCATCGGGGGGTAAACCAAATACTTTACCCAGTTCACGTATAACCGCATCAGACTGAAATGTGGCATACGTGCCCAATAAAGCAGCATTCCCGTTTTTTCCGAATGTGTCAAAAATATATTTTGTTATGTCGTCACGATCAGTCCACGAAAAATCAATGTCAAAATCAGGCGGATTTGTTCTGTATGGGTTAATAAAACGTTCAAAATACAAATCAAGTTTAATGGGATCAACATCGGTAATCCTAAGTAAAAAAGCAACAAAACTATTGGCACCGCTACCCCGCCCCACATAATAATAATTTTTACTTCGGGCATAATTAACAATATCCCAATTAATCAAAAAGTAAGAAGCAAAACCCATGTCGAAAATGATTTTAAGCTCACGTTCAACCCGCTCCTGTATGATGTCTGTTATTTTGTTTTCATAACGGTATTCAAGCCCATCGTTAACCAGTTTACGCAGTTTTTCAACATCACCTTCAGCTGTACCGGTATAATGATTGAGGTTTTTATTGCTGAACTTGCTATATTCAACAGTAAGTGAGCATGTATCAAGTATACGCTCTGTATTTTCAATAAGGACAGGGAAATTTGAATAAAACCCATACATAATATACTTTTCATGCATGATGTGATCAGCGCTGGCCTGTTCGTTTGCAGGTAATTTGCTTAATACCGTGTTTACATCAATAGCCCTCAACAACCTGTGTGCGTTAAAGCTTTTTTTATTGGTAAAAGTTGCCGGCTGTAAAGCCACCAGTTTATCATCAGCAGGTTTTGTTTTTAAAAACGCAAATCGCTTCAGGTCATCAATGGAAACACCTACAAACTCATTTTCAGATAACGGTTGTCCTTTATATGCCGACAAAGGGTATATGAAATAAACATCGTCCATTGCAGGCGCAGCGCTATCAAAATCTTTTTTTTCATGCAGGTGTTGCGAAACCCATGCGTTTAAATGCTTAAACCCATTATTGTTTTTGGCAATACCTACATATACCTGCTGAATGCCGTTGCGAAAATCAATGCCACCAATCACTTTTATATCCATTTCCGTTGATTCACGCACGGCATCCACGCAGGCCGAAGTATTATTAATATCAGCCAGCACAAAACGATCATATCCTTTTTGCTTCGCTTCGGTAAGCAGGTCTTTAACGGAACGGGTTCCGTAACGAAGACTGAAATATGTGTGGCAGTTTAGCAGCATGGGTAGTTGACAGACGCAAGACACAAGACGCAAGACCAGAGGAGGAACAACTGAATGCCGCCTTTTTGGATCAAACTATAACTGGTCAACGGCTTGATTATTTTTTTTTGACAGTTTTTACCAATTTTGATTCTATAACTTCTTTTAATTTATAGTTCATCTTTTGAACCTCACTTAATTTATTTAGTATTTGTCCTGAAATCTCATTTGAAATAAGATTTAATTTATTTGCTATAATTATCTGTGTTTCCAATTCATAAGATGAACCGTGAGCGATTGTAAGGAACCTGGCAAAATCCTTTGACGAACTACGCCCGGCTCCCTCCGATATATTAGATGGAATTGAAACCGATGATCTTCTTATCTGAGAGGTGAGTCCAAACTTTTCTTCATTAGGAAAATTTGCGGTAGCGGAATAAACTTCAACAGCAAGCTCAATGGATTTTTGCCAAACTTTTAATTCTTTGTGATTGTGATGCATGATGTGTGTTTTTATTTATGTTTATTGCTTTTTTAGTTGATTTCTTATGTCTTGTGTCTTATGTCTTATGTCTTGTGTCTTATGTCTTGTGTCTTATGTCTTGTGTCTTATGTCT
>DATGXI010000007.1:0-50969 GCA_035299065.1 Flavobacteriales bacterium | reverse complement strand
GGTCATTCAGGCTTTGGTAAAATCGTTCCCCGGCACCGTTTTTTCGGTTGACACCTGGAGGGCCGGATTGGCCAAAAAGGCCGTGAATGAAGGCGCTGGTATTGTAAATGACATAACAGGCGGCTTTGGCGATGCGAAAATGATTGAAACCATTGGCCAGTTAAACGTTCCGTATATAGCCATGCACTCAAGGGGCAATTCACTAACCATGACCACACTTACGCAGTATGAAACACTGCCTGGTGATATCATAAAATGGTTTGTTGAACAGATAAAAATTTACCATGCTGCAGGAATAAAGAACCTGATTATTGACCCGGGAATTGGCTTTGCAAAAACAGCTGAGCAAAATTTTGAACTGATTCGCAAACTGGATGAATTCAGCATTCTTGAAAAACCGTTGTTAATCGGCATATCCAGAAAAAATTTTATTTCAAAATCGCTGAACGTACAAACGGCCGATGCCTTGAACGGAACAACCGCTTTGCACATGGCCTGTTTAATGAACGGGGCTAAAATTTTACGCGTGCACGATGTAAAGGAAGCTGTTGAAACGGTTGAGTTGTATTGGAAAATGAAGCAAAAGTAGCACAAACAGCAGCAGGATTCTTGCGATCATTTTTCTACTCTTTTTGGGCAAGCATGATCCTGGTTAATCCATTTTTTGCGCTTTTATTACCATGTGCTTACAGGAATATCGCATTTATTTAACATCAGTATTTTTACGCGATTTATCCAATATAAAAGGGAACCAGCCTAACTGATCAAATAACTATAGTCAGTAAATAATCTGACATACACGGACCCTGTTTGCAATGATTTACTTTTACCTCACTAACCAAAACAAATCCAAAAAATGAAACCCTTTATTCTTTCGCTTGTACTGGCACTATTAACCTGCACTTGCCTGCGGGCACAAGACACCACAAAAACCGAAACCGCAAATACAGCCATGTATTTTATTGAGACCAATGACGGGAGCTCATTCACGGGAACCCTGGTTCGCGAAAATGACAAGGAAATTGTGCTGAAAACATCAGTAGGCGAAGTCACTGTTCAAAAATCCAATATTCACAAAATAAAACAAATCACAAAAAATGATTTTAAAAATGGTGTCTACTGGTTTGAAAATCCAAACAGCACGCGTTACATTGTGGGTCCCTCAGCCTTTGGGCTAAAAAAAGGTGAAGGTTATTACCAAAACATGTACCTGTTCATTCAGTCTTTTAATGTGGGCCTTACAAAAAACTTTTCAATTGGTGGCGGCACTGAAATTGCCTCCCTTCTTTTTGGAGGAGCTGCGCCAGCCATAACGTTTTTAACCCCGAAATTTTCGTTCGAAGTTGGACCTAAAGTTCACCTGGGCACGGGTATTTTATACCTGCACACCGGCCTTGACAACAAGGCCAGTTACGGTATTGGTTACGGCCTGGCCACATTTGGTTCAAGCAATACCAATTTTACCTTGGGACTTGGCTGGGGATACCACTCAGTCATGCGCTACTCCACGACCTATAATCAAACCACGCAACAGTATACAAACACTTCGTATAAAGACAAAGGCATTTCGCCAAACCCCATTGTTACTTTTAGTGGCATGGCCCGTTTGGCAAAACGTTTTTCGCTCATTACCGAAAACTGGGTTTTTCCAACCATGAAAACCACGTATGATAATTATGGCAATTCAATTACCAAATCGCAATATGATTTTATTGTTTCCTATGGCGCACGTTTTATGGGCGAAAAAATGGCGGTTGACTTTGGTTTTTTAAATAGTCCGGAGTGGTCGAACTGGATTCGCATTGGCATTCCATACATTGATTTTGTGGTTAAATTTGGTGGTGATAAAAACAAAACGTGCAAAAAATAGCCAGTGGTTAAGCAGAAACAGTTCCCACCCTCAACTGTGTATTTAACAATAATACTTACCTTTGACCTATGTTTCCTGTAACAATAAAGTTTAAGGCCGACCTGGAAGATTACCTCACCCACCAGTTGTTCATTGCATCCAAATCCCCTGGTATAGCACGTAAGCGTAGCCGCAATAAAATGGTGGTTGGCCTTTTATTTACCGCAGCAGGGCTTAGCTTTTTTGCCACTGAAAACATTCCGGTGGGATCGGCTTTTGTTACCATTGCGCTTTTATGGTTTGTTTTTTACCCAATATGGGAAGCCAACTATTTTAAAAAAAAGATGCAGGAAATGTTGCTAGAAAATTTTAAAACCCCTCCCACCAATCAAACCACCATTACGCTTGCCAAGGATATAATTACGGTAAATGATGAGCACAACAGCACGCAAATAAAAACTGCGCTGGTAACGCTTATTGTTGAAATACCCCGGCTTATACTGGTACGATTTGAAGATGGAAAGTCATTCCTTGTCCCTAAAAACAAAGTTGAGAACCTGGAAGAATTTGAAAATGCTTTGCATGAACTAGCCAAACTGCTTGGTGTTAAATACAACGAAGAGCGCACCTGGAAATGGAAATAAATACGTTCAGTATGCATGAATTCAATCACAACGGTCATGCAACCGTAACCAATGTGTATTCCAACGAAGAAATCAATCAACTCCTTGAATTTATTGAAACTGCCGATACTTCAAATTCCACATTTCGAAAATCGGCCGATGTATTTGCCATACGCCAGGTTTTAAAAGAAATTCCCGAAATTCATGAATTGGTATTTAATAAAAACCTTACCACATTCATTAATTCCAATTTTGGTAATGACTATTTCAGTGTCAAATCCATTTATTTTGACAAACCCCAATCATCCAACTGGTTTGTAGCCTGGCACCAGGATTTAACCATATCGGTAGATAAAAAACAGGATATGGAAGGCTTTGGGCCGTGGACAGTTAAACAAAACCAATTTGCCGTTCAGCCCCCGTTGTCAGTTCTTGAAAACATTTTTACCGTGCGCATTCACCTTGACGACACCAATGAAAACAATGGCGCATTAAATGTCATTCCTGCCTCGCATAAAAACGGCATTCAACGTACTGAAACGATAAGCAAAAGCGAAAACACACATTGCTGTGTTGTTCCAAAAGGAGGTATTATGCTCATGAAACCACTGTTGTTCCACAGCTCAGGCCGCACCACAAACAACCAAAAACGCAGGGTCATTCACATTGAATTTTCGAATACACAATTGCCGGATGGACTAAACTGGGCGGAATTTGTGAACGTTTTCTAGTCACCGGTTTCCTTCAAACGTCACCAACGCAAAGCGGTTCAACAATATTTTTTATCAGAAATCTTTTTACCCAACATTTATCGTACCGTTCCTGTACTTCATACAACCTTAACCTAAGTATAAACTTAATGTTTATGGAATACTATATCCCCATTCATCTCTTCATAAATTATCATTATGAAAAATCTACTCATCTCATTGGGACTGGCATTGTTTTGCCTCCATGCAAATTCACAGGAACTTAAAACCAGCATTAGTGAAGTAACTGTTTTCCAAAACGGAGCCCAGGTAACACGTACGGGGTCCACAACACTTAAACCCGGCATTTCTGAAATCAAAGTACGCAATGTTTCGCCTTTGCTTCGAAAAGACAATATTCAAGTAAAGGGCGATGGAGAGTTCACCATACTTTCAGTAAACTACCAGGTCATAAACACCGAACAGAAAATTGACGAAGCCGCTATTAAACTGCTGGATTCAAAAAAGAAAGACCTGGAAACAAAAATTGAAGACATCAATTCAAAACTTGGGGTGTTGCGAAGCGAAGAGCAAATGATTAACAGCCTTCATCACTTAAGCCAACGTGAAAACACAACCGTTGATGTAGTGGTGAAAGCCCGCCAGGCCTTGCAAATTCAGCTTACCGATATCACCAACAAACAGCTCGCATTGAAACGTGAATTGACCAACCTGCAGGATAATTTGCAACTAACCACCGCTGAACTCACTGCCAACCGCATTCCCAAGTCAACATCAACCAATGAAATTGTGATTAAAGTTAGCTCCAAAAAAGAGACCAAAGCCGATTTTAAAGTCATGTATATTGTAAACAATGCGCGGTGGTATCCGAGTTATGACCTGCGTGTAAAAACAATCAATGATCCGCTTGCCATTGAATACAAAGCCAATATTTCGCAACAAACAGGAGAAGACTGGACAGATGTAAAATTAAAACTGTCAACCACCGATCCATCATTAACCGGTCAAAAACCAAAAATTGCCAAATGGAATTTATATTTAAATCAGGAGTACAGACAACCCGAAATACGAAACAACTATCAAAAATACACGACTGCCGACTTAACGCGCATATCGGGGAAAATAACCGATGAGTACGGTGAAGCACTTCCATTTACAAACATTATGGCAGTGGGCTCAACCGTTGGCACAACAAGTGATTTTGACGGCAATTACAGCATGAATTTGCCGCAGGGTGTAAAACAAATTACGGTGAGCATGATTGGGTACAAGAGCGCAACGGTAAACGTGAATGGCGAAATAAATAACGTTATTCTGCAGGAGGAAGAAACAAAGGTACTTGAAGCTGTTGAAATAGTTTCCTATGATGTTCCTTTAATTGACCGTGATGGTAGTAGTATGACTGTTATTACCCGCGACCAGATTTCAAAAATGCCCTCACGCGAGGTGAAATCATACGCAAACACAAACAGTAATGTGTCGCGTGGTTCGCGCACTAAAAAATACAGTGCATCCATCAGTGTACCTTTAAGCGTAACTGCCAACGAAAACATTGTAAGCACCGAATTCACCATTGAAGAAAAAACATCGGTAAACAGCAATTTAAAAACCTACACCGTAAGCATACAGGAAATAAATACCAGTGCGGGGTATCAGTATTATTGTGCTCCCAAGCTTGACAGGGATGTTTTCCTTACGGCACAATTAACCAATTGGGAAAGTTATAACCTGCTGGAAGGTCAGGCAAATGTTTTTTTTGAAGGAACCTATGTAGGCACAACACTTATGGACGTACGTTATTTAACCGACACCTTAAATATTTCGTTGGGACGTGATAAAAACATTGTAGTTGAACGCAAAAAATCAAAAGAGCTGAACAAACGCAAGATATTGGGCAATGAAATGATTGCTTACCGCGATTGGGACATACAGGTGCGCAATGCAAAAGCCGAAACAGTGAATATTATGATTGAAGACCAATTTCCGGTACCTGCCGATACACGTATAGAAGTAAGAAGAGAGCAAGTTTCGGGCGCAAAAGTTAATGAATCAACCGGTATTGTAACCTGGGATTTAAAAGTGCCAACAAAAAACACAACTGGGCTAAAATTAAAATACGCAGTTGTTCATCCTAAAAACAGTTTTGTGGGATTGGATTAGGACAATTACTAGCTGGCGGATAACGAATAACAGGCTCACAAATACCGTTCCCTTGACACTATGAACCATTGGCTAGTTTAGCTGAACAAAACATTTACAGGATTGGACTTCTAAACCTACGCAACGGTGTGCAAAAGTCAAAAGGCGTATGTATATTTGTAGTGTAAATAACCAATAACACACTCCTTTTTTTCACTCTCCATAAACACCAATTGCTAATTAAATATGCATTGGCAACTGTCTACCATTGTGTAAGACTAAAGAACTTGTACCATTATTATAATTGCTAAGTAAAAGAAGGGTGAAGAGACTGGGTGTGTGTAAAGAAAAGTGTGTTAAGTAGATCATACTTTTTATTCCCGGCTCTCACCCCCTTTTTTATGTGTATTTAGAAACACTGAATTTATTCGAAATTAAAATTCAATCCAACAGTTAATAAGGCTTTATCTTGCCTGAAATCCTGTTTTGTTACATTAAAACTCCTGCCAACCTGTACCTGTAATTTTATTTTTTTTAGCCCGCCCCGAAGTGTTAAAGCAGGCTCTACTAAAAAGTGGGTATCATGTTCATTCAGGTAAGCAACCTGGTCTTCATTATCAAAAACAAGGCTACCCTGTACATTTGTATAACTTAATCCGGCAAAGCGCGATGAAAGCGCAACAGAGAAATATGTCGACCGCCAGCCAAAAGCTGGTTGAATTCCATAACGAAAAAGGTTAGCCTGTATTTTACCCGTGGTTCCGGGATTATCATTTACCGTTGAGGGGAAATGATTTTCAACACCTCCATAGCCAACCTGGCCATATGATTCAAAAACAAAATTTTCATTTACTACCGTATAATACCCGAGCCCTGCCTCTACGTAATTTCCAGAACCTCCATTCTCGTTTTCGTGGCTTTTCGGAATAAAAAGCCCTCCATTTCCCTGGATGGCCCAGTGTTGTGTAAGTGCATGAGCGCCCATAAACTCAACCCTGTTTGAATTACCACTCAGGTTTAAATTTGTTTGACCTCCCTGCGTAAACATAGTTACGTTTTGCGAAGTTGGAGTATAATAAATGGGACTACATCCTGTTAAAACTATGGCTAAACCGTAAATTATTTTTTTCATAAGGCTCAATTTTACCTTACAAAATTTCGCCATAAAAAAAGAAATAAATTATATGATTCGAATTAAAGGTTACAGGATTCTATTTAACCAAATCACCGTTTAACCGCATCAATTCTGTTTCAGCTACCTTGGCTTCATAACGTGCGTTGAACAAACGTAATTCAACTGCCTGTAAACTGGTTTGTGTTTCCTTGAATTCAATGGTTGTCATATTTCCCAGCTTAAAGCGCTCCAATGAAATATCCATGTTCTCTTTTGCAAGTGTGTAATTTTCCTCTTCAAGCACAAGTACTTTTTTTGCGCTTTCAAATTTACGCCAGGCCTGCAGCAGCGCCATTTCGGTCTTGCGCTTTACATCCTCCAACGCATATTGCGAATTTTCAATATAAATTTTCGCATTTTTAACCAGCGTTTGGGTTTTGAATCCACTAAACAACGTCCAGGAAACATTGAACCCGGCATTAAAGCCAAGGTTTTGATTCAGGAGCACAAATCCCGCCTGGTTGGTTGATCGCGTAAAATTATAGCTGGTGTTTAATGTTACCCGCGGGTAGCGCATACCTTCAATTTCGCGCTTCATATACATTGAAAGTCCCACGTTTTTTTCAGCTATCAATACAGCATTGTTTTTTTTGACAAACCCTGTTTTCAGTTCATCGTATCCTGGCGAATAGGTAAAATTTATTTCATCGCTTACCTCAAATTCATTTTCCACCGGCATGAACATTAATTGATTTAATTGCACCTGTGCATTCTTGTAATTTGTTTCTGCCGTTATCAGCATAGCTTTTTGCTCATTCAAATCAACTTTTGCCAAAAGCACCCCAGTTTTTGCCGCTTTGCCAATATCTAACCGCATTTGCTCAATGCGCAACCTTTCCTCGTAAACTTTTATGTTTTCTTTAATCGCATTGATCTGTTGTTTTTGACGAACAAGATCATAATAGGCCTGTGATAATTCCACCAGGGTGTTTTCAACCTGCTGTTTTAACCGTATTGTGCTTATCTCTTCGTTTGCACTTAACCTGTCTTTTACCGCAAACATACTCATGCCGTCAAAAACCGTCCAGCTTAAGAGTATACCCGAATTAATTCCGTTTGACACCACTCCACTTCGGTTAACCTGCAAACCGCTTGCATAATCCTGGTTGGTGGTATTGTTTGCATAGGACCCGTTGGCATTGAAAACAACATCGGGCAACATTCCCGCATTACCAACTGTGTTTGTATTATGGGCCACAACTGTTTCGTTCTTCACCATTTTAATACCAAGGTTATTTTCAAGCGCTGTTTGTGCCGCTTTTTCATAGGTAAGCACCTGCACCTCCTGTGCAAAACATACATTTACCAGTAACAAATATGTCAACCCAAGTTTACGCATGACTGGTGTATTTCTTTTTTGATAAAAATGTATACATGGCTGGTACTACAAATAGAGTCAGGATGAGTGAAAATAAAATTCCACCAACCACTACTATACCCATTCCCATGCGGCTTACAGAACCTGATCCAAGGGCCATAGCAATGGGCAAAGCTCCAAGTGCGGTTGCAATACTGGTCATTAAAATAGGACGCAAACGTGATACCGCTGCATTTATAGCCGCCTGTGTTCGTTCCTGGCCTTGCTCCCTTAATTGATTGGCAAATTCAACAATCAATATCCCATTTTTAGTCACCAAACCAATCAACATGATTAAACCAATCTGGCTGAAAATATTATTTGTCTGGTTAAAATACCATAAAGAAAATAACGCGCCTGCAAAAGCCAGTGGAACGGTCATGATAATGATAAACGGATCGGAAAAACTCTCAAACTGGGCTGAAAGTACAAGGTAAATAAGCAAGAGTGATAAAATAAATGTGTAAATAAAATTCGAGGAACTTTCTTCATAATCGCGCGCAGGTCCCGTGGCTTCCATAGAAAATGAAGGGCCCAGTACATTTTTCTGAATGCGTTTCATGGTTTTTACTGCATCGCCCATTGTTCTTCCGGGTGCAATATTGGCCGACACGGTTGCACTTACATAACGGTTATAGCGGTACAATTGCGGAGGGCTGCTTAATTCCTGCCTTTTTACAACATTATCAAGTTGTATTAATTTACCATCCTTATTGCGAACATACAGTCCCGTTAAGTCTGACGGATCGTTTCTGTTAACACGTTCAACCTGTCCCATTACCTGGTATTGTTTTCCATTCATGTTAAAATAACCAAAGCGTATTCCACTGAGGTTATACTGCAGGCTTTGCGCAAGGTCATTTTCGGTTAGTCCAACAGCGTTTGCTTTTTCAACATCAGGCACCAGTTCTATTTCAGGCTTATTGAATTTTAAGTTCACATCGGGTCCTACCAAAACAGGATCTTTCATCATTGAATCCAAAAAAACAGGAACTATTTTTCGCAGGCTGTCAAAATTTGGTGCCTGTATAACGTATTGCAATGTAGCGCCACGGCTGCTGTTACCAACCGAAATGGTTTGTTCCTGGTTAACCGAAATGCGTCCTTCGGGAAAACCTGAAGCAACTGCCGTAAAATAATTTGCCAGGTCCTGTTGTGTTCGCACACGCTCATTGGAAGGTACAAAACGTAAACGAATCATGCCTGTATTTACAGCACCCGATCCCGTAAAACCAGGGGCTGTTACCGTTAGCAGGAATTTTTTTTCAGGAATTGAATCTTCAATGAAATCAGAAAGTTTTTGCATATAGGCATCGGTGTATTCAAACGAAGCTCCTTCGGGTGCTGTTACACCTATTCTGAACCAACCCCGATCTTCGAGCGGTGCCAGTTCAGCTGGTAAGGTAAACCAATAGAACAAACCTATAAAAACACAAAACGGCACTATTACCCAGGCCCACCAGCGCTGCTTTATGAAGCCGGTTACTGCATTTCGGTAACGTTCTTCCATTCCAATAAAAAAAGGCTCGGTGCGCTCGTAAAACCTGCTTTTTTTTGTGGTTTTTCGAACCATGTAGGCATTCAGCATGGGTGTGAGTGTAAGGGAAACAAATGCTGAAATAAGAACGGCCGAAGCCAATACAACACCAAATTCGGTAAACAATTCGCCCACAAAACCGGTCATGAACACAATGGGTAAAAAAACAGCAGCAAGGGTAAGTGAGGTTGAAATTACGGCAAACATAATTTCAGCACTCCCTTTAATGGCAGCTTCTTTTGGAGACATGCCCTTTTCAATTTTCTTGTAAATGTTCTCGGTAACCACAATTCCATCATCAACCACAAGCCCGGTAGCAAGCACCACAGCAAGCAATGTCAAAATATTAATGGAAAAACCGCAAAGGTACATTATAAAAAAAGTGCCTATAAGCGAAACGGGTATATCAATAAGTGGCCTGAAAGCAACAACCCAATCACGAAAAAACAGGTAAATAATCAGCACTACCAGAATAATAGCAATAAGCAAGGTTTCTTTTACTTCTTCCAGTGAATTCTCAATAAATACAGTATTGTCAAGTGCAATATCAAGCTTATACCCTTTTGGCAGTTCAGTTTTTAATTTATCATAACGTTTGTAAAATTCATTGGCAATGGCTATATAATTAGAGCCTGGTTGAGGAACAAGTCCCAAACCAATCATGGGTATACCCGAACTGCGCAACACGGTTTCTTCATTTTCGGTTCCCATTTCGGCAAACCCAATATCCTTCATGCGTGTTAAGCGTCCGTTTTCATTGCGTATGATTAATTCATTGAATTCATCAACCGTTTTTAATTTACCAACAACATTGATATTTAACTCAGTTGCACTACCAGCCATTTTACCTGCAGGTAATTCAATATTCTCCCTGTCAAGTGCTATTTTTACATCCAAGGCAGTAATGCCTGCCGCTGCCATTTTTTCAGGATTCAACCTTAAACGCATGGCGTATTTTTTTTGCCCCCATATTTGAATGGAACTTACACCTTCAATGGTTTGTAAGCGTTGTGCCACCACATTCTCGGCAAAATCACTTAGCTCCATATGCGTTAGCGAATCGTTCTGAATGGTCATTGAAACTATGGCATCTGAATTTGCATCAGCTTTTTGCACGGTTGGAATTCCATCAATGTCTTTTGGCAAATTCCGCATAGCCTGCGAAACTTTATCGCTCACATCATTACGCGCTGTTTCAAGGTCAACGCCTAATTCAAATTCAACTTTTATTTCACTTGACCCCTGGTTGCTTGCCGATGTGATGGAGCGTATACCCGAAATACCGTTAATTACTTTTTCCAAAGGGTCGGTAATTTCAGCTTCAATTACCCTTGCATTGGCACCGGGATAAGATGTACGCACTGTGATAACAGGAGGATCAATGGAAGGAAATTCACGCACCCCTAAAAACGTATATCCTATTATACCAAAAAGTATAATGATAAGGTTCATGACAATGGCCAGTACCGGACGTTTTATGCTAAGTGTTGAAATATTCATTTTTTAACTGGTACCTTTGCGTTTATTTTCACTTTAACCGGTGCTCCAGGCTTTAATTGCATTATACCACGTGTAACTACACTATCTCCTTTTTGCAAACCTGTTATAACCTGAACGTGGGTATCGGTACGCAACCCGGTTTCAACCATTATTTCTTCTGCTTTACCGTTTCGGACCACAAAAACTTTTTTTCCTTTCTGAACCGGAATTATTGCTTCGGTTGGAACTAAAATAGTTGCTTCGGTGTGTTCCAGTAAAAAGTTAATGCGTGCAAATGCTCCGGGTATTAATTCACCATTTGCATTTGGTGCTGTTGCACGAATGCGCAGTGTACGTGTAGCTGCATCAATGGCCGGATCAATGGCTGCAACAGTAGCCACAAAACGTTTTTGATTTGCTTCAACCGTAAAACCAAACGTATCGCCTTTTTGTACCAGGCCAGCATACTTTTCAGGAATATAAAAATCAATTTTAACAGGGTTTGATTGTTGCAACAGGGCAATTATTGTGGTGGTATTAATAAAACTACCTTCGCTTATGTTTTTTATCCCAATTTTTCCATCAAAAGGCGCGCGTAATTCAGTTTCATCAACACGCGTACGGTTAATTTCAATATCGGCACGTACTGCAGTTAATTGCGTGGATATGGTTTCGTATTCCTCCTGGCTTATGCCTTTAACTTCAAGCAATTTTACCATGCGTTGTTCCTGTGCCGCAAGTAATTTTTCCTGAGCCTGAAGTTTTTTCAATTCAGCACGCAAGCCAGCATCGTTCAATTTAACCAGCAATTGTCCTTTTTTTACGGTTGTACCCTCTTTGAAATAAATACCCAATACTTTTCCCTGTACTTCTGGCGAAAGATTTACTTCCTCATTGGCCATCACCGTTCCACTAATAAAAATATGGTTGTCAAGTAAGCGCGGCTCTGCTACGTATATTTCAACCACCCCGGGTCCCTTTCCTTTGCCGCCCTTCACATCCACAGGCACGGGTGCGGGAAAAAAAAGATATTTCAACAACCACAGTAGTGTTATTACCATGGCAATCAAAAACAAGGTTTTAAATGTTTTCATTGCTGTTCAACTATTAGCTCGTTTATTTTACCGTTGTTTTTTTTGATCCAAGGTTTTTAAAATCAATAACCACTTTGTGTGAAGGTTCGTATTTTAAATTGTCGCGCATCATATGCATCATAACATAAAATTCTTTTTGTTTATTTAGCGCAATTCCTTTAAAAGCAATTTTATTCATTTCAACTACCGCTTTATTAATATGCTCAACCGCTTTTTTACCGTGCTCGGTCAACACAATACGGTGCTGCCTCCTGTCCTCAGCGTCAGTTACGCGCTTAAGCATTCTTTTATCTGATAAAAAATCCAGGTTGCGCACCATGGTGGCCTTGTCAATGTTTAAAAAATCACACAGGTCCTGTTGTGTGTACTTGCCGCCACCGGCATTAATTGTAAGTAACAATGAGTAGTGCCTGTCAAGGCCAATGTGCTCAAGTCGTTTAGTTATTGTACCTGCATATGAACGGGTTAGCTCATAAAAAAACTTTCCCAAAGGCAATTCAATGGTTCCTGCATTTTTTTCCATAACGCGGCTAAATTACAAATTAGTTGATACAATCAACCAATTAACCTGCCGCTCACTTCCGTTTATAAATTTCTTTAACAACTAATAGGTTCTGCAAAAACAAAAATCCCGGCTCATCACCGGGATCTTTTAATTTATCAAGAATACTTTTTATTATTGTTGTGAAACCCAAAGGCCCCATGTGTCGTCAAACTTGTACCACATGCCATCACCACCATGCCAGGTTGCATTAGGAGTATTGTCCCAGGTCGTTCCTCCATCGGTACTCACAAAAAACATTTTTGCCTGCACGCGGTAAACATTGCCTTCATAATCGGTCCACATGTTTTTTGCAACCGCATCCCATTTTTTTCCATCGGCACTTGACCAAACTAGACAATCAGTGTCTATTTTATAACTTAATACTTTGTTGTCCTTTTTCACTTTCCACTCACCACTCTCACTTTTTTTCCAGTCATGAGTTTGTGCTGCGGCAGTAAAAGCAAACATGGTTAAAAAAACAGCGTATACTATTGTTTTCATATGTGGTTTAATTTAGTTGGCCTAATATATAACAAAAGCTATACCAATATTTTACATCAGTCGCAGGCTTTTGCACAAATACGCCCTAATTAACTGGTAACCTGCATATTTACTGGTTACTAACATATGCAAAAACAGGTATGAAGTACACTTATTGGCCAATCCTATGCCTGTCTATGTATGGAGGCCAAAGCACCAAAAGACAATCCTTGCTATGGAATAAAAATTATGCAAATTCGCAAAACAACATGTTTTCAAGGGTTCAGCGCAATTGATCATTTCTCAACCCAAACTCCCCAATGATCATCAAATTTATACCAGCGTCCGTCACCGCCACGCCAGGTAGCTCCCGGTACATTGGTCCAAGTCTTACCACTATCAGCACTCACAAAAAATAAATTATTGTTTACCCGGTACCATTTACCATCATAATCCATCCACGTGGCATTTGACACCTGGCTCCAGTTTTTTGAATCGCCCGACCAAAATACCCTTCCATCGGTATCCAATTTATAATACACCACATCGTTTTCTTTTTTGGCACGCCAATAACCCTTGTCAGCTTTAACCCATTCACGTTGTAACACAGTAACAACACACCTTGTTTTTTCACGCTTTAATTCAAACGCAAAATTGAGGCCCACCAGTAAAGCCAGTAAAAAAATCATCCACTTTTTCATAGTTCTTGTTTTTTGGTTTTCACTTTTTCTCCTCCGCAACCCCACGAAGTTTGGCTGCGGAGGAGTGTTTTTCATTCAATTTATTTTATTGACGAGTTGTGCCACCACACTGTACCGTCTTTATCAATTTTATACCAATACCCGTTGTTTCCCTGCCAAATTGAGCCATTTACACTCATCCAGTTGGTTCCATCTATGCTTGAGTTTACCGTTTTGTCATCATACCGGTAACGTTGTCCGTTGGAATCATACCATATATTGTCCTTCACATCGCTCCATTCACCGTTGTTGTATTGCTGCTGGAGCCTTCCATTTTTCATTTTATACATATATTCCTGACCATTGTATTTACCTGTCCAGGTACCGTCAACTGACTTTCGCCAATTGTATTCTTGTTTCATGTTTTTTACAACAACCGGCTTGTTGTTTGCCTGAACATTCATTGTGCCTGCAGTCACCACCATACCAAGCAGTGCCATTGCAAAAATTGTTTTTTCTACCATAATTCTCTCTGTTTTTATAATTTATCCCGGTTTTTACCAGTCCTGTGTTTCTTCCATCTTACTTACCAAATCGCTGCTTAACCAATAAGTGCACTGCTGGCCATTACAATCCTGTTTCCAGGTTCCTTCATTTTATTTATGCCCCGTGTGTTTTACTGTTGTTGCCGTTGTTTTGGTGATGCATTGCGACTGTGCGCCCGTTGCATACCAGTGTTGTTACAAAGGCTGCCAGTGAAATCAATATCCTTTTCCTCATATTCATTCCGTTTAAAACCCAATTTCATTTGGCAAATAGCATACCCATAACCTATAGCGCTGATTGGCAAGCGCATTAAGTACCACCAGTTTCCCAATGAGGGAATGTGTTTTCATTTAGCATTTTTTCATGTTATACACATGTGTGAATGCTGTAATCAAACACTAAAATCATATATGGACCAATGAAAAAAGAGGAATTATATTCAGGAAAATAAAAAAATGGACACCACACTTAAAAAAATGTATCTCATTCATGCTACACCCACGCGCGTGTGGGAAGCATTGACCAATCCCGATCTTATTAAGGAATATTATTTCAATACCAATGCTACCAGTGATTGGAAAACAGGAAGCGAAATAACATGGACCGGGGTTTGGGAGGGACAGGAGTATTTGGATAAAGGAAAAATAATTCACCTTGAGCCCGAAAAAAAACTAACATTTACCCATTGGAGCAGCCGCAGTGGCCTGCCTGACAAGCCTGAAAATTATTCGTGGTATTCATATGAACTACAATTAAACGGCCATACAACCGAGTTGACCGTTGTACAGGAAAATAAATTGGGAGCGCCCAACAGTGAAAAAGCCTGGGAACATTGGGACAAAGCCATGAACGGACTTAAAAACCTGGTGGAAAAACAACCTGCTTAAATTATTTACAAGGAGTAAGTTTAGGGAAATAGCATGCATTTTGCTGCGTAACGCTGCTTTCTGCAACTGTCCAACTCAAATTTACTATCTTTGAACATGACTGAAACTTTAGCTGCTTACCTGCTTATTTGTTCCTGCGCGTTAATAGGATCAGGGCTTACCTTATTTTCAGGTTTTGGTCTGGGCACATTAATGACTCCTGTTTTCGCCTTGTTTTTTCCTATTGATTTGGCCATTGCCCTTACTGCAATTGTGCATTTTCTGAACAACCTTTTTAAACTAGTACTTGTAGGCAACAAAGCAAACAAACAGGTTATCATCCGGTTTGGTATTCCATCCGTAATAGCAGCATTGCTTGGCGCCTGGCTCCTGTACAAAATTGGCGAAATGCCGGCATTGTATTCCTATACGCTTAACGAAAAATTGTTTTCGGTTACTCCCGTTAAATTAACCATTGCTATTTTGCTCGCATTTTTTTCCCTTTTCGAGTTAATTCCCCTTCTAAAAAAAATAGAGGTTGATAAAAAATATTTGCCTTTGGGCGGTTTGCTTAGTGGTTTTTTTGGCGGACTCAGTGGCAATCAAGGTGCCTTGCGCAGCGCGTTTCTTATACGTGCTGGTTTAACCAAAGAAGCTTTTATTGCAACGGGGGTAATACTGGCCTGCCTTATTGATGTTTCGCGCCTGGGAATTTATTCATCGCAAATTTATAAAACATCCAACCAGCTTGACTACACCCTTATAACATGCGCTACCCTTTGCGCCTTTACGGGTGCGTATGTGGGCAGTAAGTTAGTGAAAAAAGTCACCATTCATGCCCTGCAGTTTTTTGTAGCCATCATGCTATTGGTATTTTCGGTTTTGCTGGGAATGGGAATTATATAACCACTTCAATTACCGAATCAGCCATTCGAAATTACAAATTACAAATTCGAAATTACCTTCTCCATAACCGCATTCTCTCCGCCTTTATACATAACCCTTTCGGTTGTTTTCCATCCATTACGCGCATAAAGACTCTCTGCTGTTGATGTATACAAGTACAATTTCGTGAATCCTCGCTTTTTTGACTCTGCCTCAATTGCATCCAGTAATATTTTACCGTAGCCCTTGCCACGGTGTTTTTTATCTACAATCAAAATGCCCACCCAGGGACCCGTTCCAATAAAACGTTCGTGCTCGCGAAACAAGCCAACGTTAATATGCAATCCGCCCGTGCCAATTATTTCTCCATTCAACAACATGGCAAAATGAAAGACAATGTCGGCAGGGTCCATTTTCCCAAACCGTTCCAGGCTTTTTTCATGTGGCATGCCCCATTCTTCAAAAATCCATTGGGAAATTTGGTGAAGGTGTTTTGTTTCGCCACCCTTTACTATTTCAAAACTAAATTCCAATTCGATTTTTATATTACTCTTTTATGCGCAGCGTTTGGGCAATTTTTTTGAACTGCTTCATGTACTCAGCCCGGTTTGAATAGGCCCCGCCACAAAAATACACGGTTGCTTTTTCATTTCCGGTAATAACAATGTAAACCGAGTTTGGTTTACCGCTAAACTCGCCTTCAAAAACAACTTCGGTAGCGTCATAGTCACCCACCTTTATTTTTGTTTGTTTATAGGAAGGAATACTCATTCCTGTTGATTTCAGCTTTTCAATGTTTGAAACCGCGAATTTTTCCAGTTCCTCAAAATTCTTAGTACCCGGTAAGGTCATAATAAGGATCTCGTCAATAAACACATCGTTAAGCGGGTTTCCTTTTCCACCAACCGTATACGAAAACATTTGCGAGGCATTTGAAGCAAATTTAAAATCGCTGCCTTCCATATCAACTGTATAGGTCTGCAAGTCTGCCACGTCAATTACCGCTTCCTTATCGTAGTACACCGACTTTAGTGCCCCCATCATTTCATCACGCGTAACTGTATCTCCAGCTGCCAATTGTCCAACGGCCAGTACGGTAAACGACTCATCGCCCATCATAAATATTAACTGGTCAATTCCTTTATTTGGCGAAGCCGCATGCATCATAAATGCGCTGTACCCATTCAATGTATATTCTTTCTTGAAATGAATAGTGGCTCCTTTTTTCTCGGCATTTTCATATTCATTCAGCACCTTTTTCTTCCGGTCATTGTAATTGTTTCCCGGTACGTCCATAAACTGCAAATAGTTCTTTACGTCTTTTTGCAGGCGTATCAATTGTTTGTTAAACACAAATGTTTTTGGTGGCACAACAAATATGCGGGTTCCCGGCAGCTGCAGGTGATCACCTGTTTTTTTAGACTCTACCTTATCGGCAATCAACGCATCGGCCCTAGTCCTGCTGTCTTTTTTAGTGCCTCCACAACCTTGTATAAGAACAAGTATGAGGGCTATGATTAAACTGTTTTTCATGAATGCATAAATATACTGGTAAGAATTTCAAGTCGGGCAAATTGTTTTTAATTGCTTGATTATCATTAATTTCAAATCTCAAGCCATTAAATTTTAAATTTTTCAATATTACCCTCCCCCCCCTGTTTTAATTACCTGCGTTTATTTAAGCGTAACACAAAAACAACACACACACTTTATGAAATCGAAGATTCACAAACTCCATTACTCACCGCGGAATGCCGTGAGTAGAACTATTAAATCACTCCCGGTCATCGCAATGAGCCTGCTTGTGTACATGACCTCCTGTAAAAAAGAAAACAACAGCAGTCAACACCAAAACAATGTAACCAGTTATTTTGAAAGCAACATGAACCTGGCCACTCAAAATTTTACGGTTGATGCTTCGGCAAACTCGGTTATTGTAGGTAACGATGGTACACGCATTACATTCCTGCCGGGTTCATTCAAAACAGCATCGGGGGTTGTTGTAACAGGTGCCGTTAATGTTCATCTTGTTGAGGCGCTTAATTATGCTGATATGCTTAAATTAAACAGCCAAACTCTTGGCATTGATGGTGGCATTGCTAAAATGCTGGTAAGTGGCGGGCAAATTAAATTAACTGCTGCACAAAATAATATACCCCTGCAACTTGTTCCTGGCAAATCAATAATTGATATACCTTTTGCTGCCAGTCCTGATCCCAACATGAATGTGTTTTATGGGTCAGACAATGAGGCTGGCAACCTTGAGTGGACAATTGCCGATACCAATGCCATTAGCATAGCTACTGACAGTACGGGCAGTTATTACAGTTTCCCGAATGATCATGTGGGCTGGATCAACTGTGATTATTTTTACAACGATACGGCCCCGCAAACCGAGGTTACACTAAACCTGCCAACCGGGCACACCAACACCAATACAAAGGCCTGGATTGTATTTTCAAACCTAAACAGCGTTGCCTGCTTTGAGGGGGTAAGTACTACCAGCAACTCCATACTGAATATAGGCCATGGCCTTTGCCCTGTAGGTGCAACTGTTAGCATAGTGGTTTTAAGCCAGCTTAATGGCCAGTACAGCTCAGCCATTGTAAACACCACAATTACCAACAACCACCAGGAAACTATCACACTCACTAACACCACCACAGCCGATTTTGAAACACAAATTAGTAGTTTATAAACCGTGCTAAACTCACACCCATATAAAAAAGCGAAGATTGGTAACAATAAAACCCCAATCTTTGCTTTTATACCTAAAATGAATCCTTCCACGGAACTCATACAAGACACCATAGCCGGCAACCGAAAAGCCCAGCTTGAACTGTACAAACTTTGTTTTGGTACATTAATGGGAGTGGCACGCAGGTACAAAAAGAACGATGAGGACCAGCAAACACTTGTAAACAATGCATATATAAAAATTGTTACAAGCCTTGAAAGGTATGAAGACAAGAGTAGTTTTTACGGGTGGATAAAACGCATAGTGATGAACGAGGTGATTGACGATTACAGGAGAAACAAGAAATACTATGAGTTCATTAACCAGGATAAAGCCGTTGAGAAAATGGAACTGGTTGAGTATAGCGAAAGCGATTATATACACAGTGAAGAAGAATTATTAAATATGATAGAAACTTTACCAAAAGCAACAAAACTGGTTTTTAATTTATTTGCCATTGACGGATACAGCCATAAAGAGATTTGCGAGCAGCTGGGTATTGGCGAAGAAACAACTAAGTGGCACATGAAAGAGGCGCGCAAAAAATTAAAATCATTGCTTGAAAAAAACGTTAACCATGAGCAACCACAATAACATCGATGATTTCTTTAAAAAGAAACTCGGGAACACCGGTGGCGGTGAAATTCCCGAGGACTTTTTAGCGGACATCAACAGCCGCCTGGATGCCCTTGCAGATAAGAAAAAGAAACGTGGCATATGGTGGTGGATGGTGCCCGGCATGCTACTGGGCATAGGCCTTACCCTGGGCGCCATGTACCTTGTTGGGCTCAACGCGCCTAATCAATTAAGCCCGGTTTCAAGCCAACAAAGCCGTAACAGCACACCAACCCTATCAACCGAAACAACTACCAACCCACCGGCTGGTTTTACCACTCAACAACAGGATACCAGTTATGGAGTAAGGGCTACTAACACGCCTTTAAATGTTAACCAAAAACCGGTTAATAACTCTGGCCCCAATTTTGCAAACAAAAACAAATCAGTTGCGTTAAACCAGAACGCTGTTAATCCAAAAGCTGGTAGAGTAAAGAAGAATTTAACTAATAATAAAGTTGAAGGAGGAAATCGCTATGGAAACGAACGAGACACAAACCAAAAGAACGGCTCCAGGAATGATAAAAACATTCCAATTCTGGGTAATGATGGGATTGCTGATGATACTAATCGTGCGAATCCTGGGAATGTAAGCACTACTGTTGACGATGTTGATGCTGGCGAAAGCCTCAGGTTGTTTACATCAGATACTGATACGGCCGAACACGCATTGGCCAACGGAAACATTACCCCTGCTGACACCCTGCCAACTGAAAATCCAATTAAAGACCTTGTTAACCCCACGCCTGCCAAAAGCCCTGCTAAATGGAGCATTGCATTTATGGCCGGATCGCAATTCGTAAAAAACACCTTCCCTGGTAATAACAAGACCTTCTATTATGCTAAACGCATGGAAGAAGAAAAACCAATTATTACACTTGACGCTTCGGTTTTAGCCGGCCTTCAGATTAAAAACTGGGAATTTAACACAGGCTTTAATTATGCCGTATGGGGCGAAAAAAGAATGTATTCACCGGTAAATTTGAAAATAACCGATTACAGTATTGATACCGCTGGGGGCGATACATCAATTACCACCATTGTTTCAACTGAAGAGGTTAAGTATCCGTCAGAGGTTAACAAGTACCGCTATTTTAGTATACCGCTTACCGCAGGTTATACCTTTGGTAAAAACAGGTTCACCGTAACCCCAAAATTAGGCCTTACTGCAGGCATTATTTTTGGCCGCAAAACCGGGCAGTACATAAGCCCTTCGTTGAGTTGGATGGCTACTGAAAAAGCAAGCACATTCCTGTTAAATGCACAAGCGGCTTGTGACTTTTCTTACCGGTTAAAAAATCTGCGTTTCATTGTTTCTCCTTTTTACAGGCGCAATATTAATGCACTTATTAAACCACCAACCTATTCAGCACTTAAGGCTGACTATGCATTTGCAATGAGCGGAACCACAAAAAACCTGTATCAGTCAGTAGGACTTAATTTTGGGGTGTCATTTGACTTTTAATTCAAATTACTGAATTTCAGTATCTTGTTTTTTGTTTTCCGGCAAAAGCCCGGGCATGCACAATATTTTAATACCTGGCGCGTTATACCCATATGCAAACCCAAACTAAATCTTGCTTATGGTTAAAACCTCTACTCAAAAAACATTTGAATCAAACGCACCAGTTACCCAAAAACAAAACGTAAAACCTTCAAAGGCTGTTATCAGTTTTTTGGTTAACTATTCAAAAGCGCTTGAAATTAAAAAATTGAAATCGTCACCCGAAATGGCGGTTTTTAAAAACTAAAGGAAATCCCGGTCACTGCGATCGGGATTTTTTTTCTCATATTTAATCGTATTGTTACATTCGCTTACTATACGTGAAACTATATCTCACATGTGCTGGCAATTGGTTCAAATAAACGTTATTTTTGAAACCGAGGCATGAATCGTGTATTGTTTATACTACTCTTTTTATCATCAGTTCATGCTGCAACTGGCCAGTTGAACCATACCGAATTAATGTACCAATTCTCAACAGAAATTGACGAAGATGTACTTGCTACATATAACAAATTCAAAAAAACAGTTTATAAACCAACAGGAAGTTCAGGGGCGGGCATGACTGTTTCATGCGTAAATGACTCTGTATTTCACGTAATAATTTATGCTGACGACAAACCTTTTGACACAAGCCATCATGTAGTTGCAGGCAATAAAATAATTGAATTGAACAAAACTGGTTTTAAACGGGTGCCAATTATACATCAACCAGGTATAAACGCTGGTACAACCTTGTATGATACCACCTGGCGCAAGTTATACGGGCATGACTCAACCATGCGTGTTACCATTCAAGAATTTGATTCAAATTCACGCATGGCTTCTTTCACCGTTTTTGAAAACGATTATCACCAAGGCACCAAATACGAATACCATGGTGATACGTTACGCATAACCCGCCATTATGAATTCAATAATAACGACTCAACACTTTTGCGAATACAACGTGATTACACTGGCCATTATAACAAAAACGGCTTTCGTGCCGACACATCCACAACACTTGTTTTTGGGAAAGACCTTGCGGTAACCGAAAAATATGCATTGATTACTACGTACCAAAAACGCTTTGATAGAAATAGTTTTCTAAAAGAAATAATACTGAACGGCATGGAGGAAAAAAATGGCCATATCAACTCCTATATTGAACACTTATACATTCGCAGGTATAAAAAATAGCATGTAAGCCTGAACCAAAATATAAATATCAATGACCTGTTTGAAACCTGGCAGGGAATTACGGGGGGTTGATGACATTTGTTTGATTGGGGTTGAGATTAATCAATTCTCTTTACGCAATCGCCTTAAATGCTTATCCATGTATTTTTCGCTTGCCAGCAACGAGTTCTGAATTCGTTTAGCGTATAAAATACTATCCATTACTTCGCGTTGCTTTTCCTCCACTATGGTTTTTTGCTCAGCAATAATCCGGTTTTTTTCACGCGTGGTTTTATACCGGTTAAATACCGATAGCGCAAACAGTATGACAATGGCAAGCCCACCGTACAAAACATACTTCATGGTTTGCGCAGCCTTTAATTCACTTTGCGATGCTTTCAATTCGGCTTCCTTCAAACGCCTTGCCTGTAAATTCTTTACACTGTCGGCCGCTGCTTTTTTCTGGTATTCATACCTCACCTGCATTTGCATGGTGGCTGTTTTTGTTGATTCGTTCAATGCACTGTCACGCATTTTCACATAATAATTATGCATTTCAAGCGCTTCTTTGTACATTTTCTTTTTTGTGTACACCTTGCTCAACAAATCGGCTGCGTCTGAAAGTTCATCAATGTACCTTGTTTTCTTTGCCAGTTCATACGCCTCTTCAGCATATTTTGCTGATTCATTCACTTCGCCCCTGGCCAACAACATGGTTCCAATATTTATACCTGTGCTAATGAGCACTACTTTATCGTCAATGGTTTGTAAAATGGCATGCGCTTTTTTATAATAAGTCATGGCATCGTTCTTCAACCCTTTGCGTTCTGAAAGATACCCAAGGTTGTTATACGAATTGGCTATGCCTTCCTTATCGTCAATTTCAATTTGTAAGGCCAATGCTTCATTCAGGTAATCAAAGGCGAGTTTCCATCCTTTCTTTTTTTCGTACAGTAAGGCAAGGTTATTCATGCTGATTCCCATTGACATCTTATTCCCTATTTTTTCAGCCAGCTTAAGGCTCTTCATATTAAAATCAATAGCCGCGTCAAAATTTCCCTGCTTGTTATACAAAATAGCAATGTTGTTATATGTATTTGCCATGCCGTTATCGTATTTGAGGCCTTCATATATTTCGAGCGCTTTATGGTAAGTTTCCAGTGCCCTTGGCACATCGCCTAATGATTTATATACGTAACCCATATTGTTGAGGGCGGCAGCCTGGTTGTGTTTATTACCAAGCTTTTGCATGATTTCGTAACCTTTTTCAAATTGTGTAAGTGCAAAAACAAGCCTGCCTTTATTAATATACAGGTATCCATAGTTTAAAAGAGAAGCTCCGTAAAAAAAGCGTGCGCACCGGTTTACCTTTGCCTGTTTACTCTTCATGCATTTAAGGGCCAGCTTTTGCATTTCGGTGTTGTAAGCAGGCCAAACATTGTCATCAGGGCTGGTTTCAACAATACTGTTCAGTATATGGAGTTTTGTGGTATCAACCTTACAGCCCATTAAAGCGCGTATAAGCGAGTCTGAGGCTGTTTTTTGCGCATGACCACTCATTGGCTCCAAAAGCCAAAAAACCATCGTTACAACTAAAATTATACGCATCTGCAAAACGGGGATGGATGAAATTACGATTAAAATTTATATACACCACATTTTAGGCTATAAAGTGTTTTCCCCTTATGAATACTGGTCAACACATAGCGCATTAGGTACGCTGCATCAAATTCTAGGGATTTAGCTTACGTTTTGGGGCTGCGCAGCCTTTTTAACTGCTTGTCAATAAACTTATCATTAGCCAACAGCGCTTGTTGTATGCGCTTTGCATACCGAATACTATCCATAACCTCGGCATTGCGCTCCTCCAACGCCATATGGGCTGATTCAACTTCTCTCTTTTGCTCTTCAATAATTTTATTTTGCCTTTTGGTAATCTTAAACCGGTTATACATAAAAAAGGCAAAAATCAAGGCCAGCCCAAGACCTCCGTATAAAAGCATTTGCTGGTTTCTTTTGGCTTTTACTTCAGCTTTGTTTTTGGCAAGTTCCACATTTTTTAATTCCAGTTTTTTAGCATTTGCAATACTGTCGGCCATTGCTTTTTTTTCATAATTAAACTGTAGCTCTTTTTGCAATGTTGCTTTTAAATTTTCAGACTGCTGCAAACTATCACGAAGCTGTATATGCAATTTATAATATTTAACAGCCTTATTACCCCTGTTTGTTTTTTCATACAGTTCACTTAAAAAAGAATATGTGTTAAGAAGAACTTCAACGTTCTTTGACTCCTCACCAAATTTCAACGATTCATTCAATAACTTTTCAGCCTCAACAAACTTTCCTTTTACAGTTAGCACCTGCCCCAAATTACCCTTTGTTTGAGCAATTCTTGGCATTAATTCTATTTCCTCCAGGTAAACAAGCGCTCTTCTAAAGTGCTCTTCGGCTTTATCATACTCTTTCAGGTAAAAATAAACACTCCCCAGTTCGCTTATACCTTTTGCAAGTGAACGCGTGTTTCCATTTTCAAGTGATTTTTCTATAGCTTTATTATAATTGGCTACCGCCTCAGCGGTTTTTCGCTGGTCAAAATACACAATGCCCAGGTTTAAAAGTGCATCTATCTCCCCGTTCAGGTTATTCAGCTCACCTGCAAGCACACGTGCCTTTGTATAGTACTCGGTGGCCTTTTCAAGTTGCTTCTGATAATGGTATAAATTACCAATGTTGTTCAATACGCTTGACTGAACCTGGTAATGATTTATTTTTTGACCAAGTTTGAGCGCCTTAAACAAATAATCAAGCGCTACTTTGTAATTCCCTTTATCCGTATACAGCAATGAAATGTTTATATACGTATTTGCAAGCCCAACATCATTTTTTTCTTTTATACAAAGTGGAATGGACTGATTAAAACATGCAATGGCACTGTCAAGATCTCCAAGCCGGTGATGCACCAATCCTTTATTGCCAATTGCTGCAAAAAGCAACCCGTTACTTTTTATGCGTTTTCCGATTTTTATTGCACGATCAAAATACATTACTGCCTTTCTGTAACCTCCAATATTATCGAAATAAGTACCAAGGTTACACAATGTGGATGCTTTGAATTTATTTGCAAAATACGAGGCTTTTTTAGAAAGTGGCTGACTTAGTATATTGTCAGCAAGTGCAAGTGCCTTTTCCAAACGGCTAAGGGCTGAATCGGAGTGGCCAAGTATCAAAAAGTCCCAACCCAATTGACGTATGGCCTCACCTTGTTTTATTTTTATTAAATCAATTGTGTTTTTTGAATTTGTTGCTTTTGAAAGGAGTTTTTGTGACAGGGAAACAATTTCGTTGTGGTACAGGAAGGCGGTATCAATGTTTATTCCCTGGTAGGCGCGTCCAATTTGTGAAAGTAGGTTGATATAGGAGGTGTCTTTTTTCAAGGTTCCACCATTGCCCTTATAACTTTTTATCTCCTTTTTAAGCGAGTCAACAAAATTGTCCTGGCTATACACATTGTTACCGGCACATAAAAAAAACGCATACAGCACAAATCGCTTCAACTGAGATTTTGGTTTTAACATAACTGCTTCTATTATTGGTTACAATAAAGACGACTTTGATTTTCATGTGTAATGTAAACAAAATCCGTGAAACTAAATCCATGTAAAGCGTGTTTCCGAAAGGTGTTTTCCAGCACGAAGATCAATACATTGCCCAAGCCGGGCTACGTTTCATATACAAAAAAAGCCCCGGCAATTCAGCCAGGGCTTATAAGTTTTATCGATAATCACCAGTGTCTGGTGTCTCTTAATCTATTCAGCTACGTCAACCTCACTGCCTTTATCAGCAGCTACAAGGTTTTCATACTCTTCAGTTGAACCTACAATCATTTTTTGGTACTCACGCATACCGGTACCTGAAGGAATCAAGTGACCAACAATTACGTTTTCTTTCAAACCTAGTAAGAAGTCCTGCTTACCGTTAACGGCTGCTTCATTCAATACTTTTGTAGTTTCCTGGAACGATGCTGCTGAAATAAAGCTGTCAGTTTGCAATGAGGCGCGGGTAATACCCTGCAACATTGGAATTGACGTTGCGGCAACCGCATCACGTGCTTCAACCAATTTTTTATCGTTACGTTTCAAACGTGAGTTCTCATCGCGCAATTTACGTGCTGTAATGATCTGACCTGGTTTCAGGTTTGGAGAATCACCCGCGTCAACTACTACTTTTTTACCGTAAATAGCATCGTTTTCTTCCATGAAGTCAGCTTTGTTTACACCGCTGCGCTCAAGGAAACGTGTATCGCCCGGATCCTGCAATTCAACTTTACGCATCATTTGGCGAACAATCACCTCGAAATGCTTATCGTTAATTTTCACACCCTGCAAACGGTATACCTCTTGTACTTCGTTCACCAGGTATTCCTGCACTGCAGTTGGACCTTCAATTGCTAAAATATCGCTTGGTGAAATTGCACCATCACTCAAACTTGCACCTGCACGCACAAAGTCGTTTTCCTGTACAAGAATGTGTTTTGATAAATTCACTAAGTAGGTACGTTTTTCGCCACTGCGGCTTTCAATAATGATTTCACGGTTACCACGCTTGATTTTTCCAAATGACACGATACCATCAATCTCAGCCACAACAGCCGGATTTGAAGGATTACGCGCTTCGAACAACTCGGTTACACGCGGAAGACCACCTGTAATGTCACCTGTTTTACCAGCTAAACGTGGAATTTTTACAAGAATTTCACCGGCCTCAATTTTTTGACCAAGGTTTACCATGATGTGTGCACCAACCGGTAGGTTGTACATACGCAATTCATCTTTGGTTTTAAGGTCAAGAACTTTAATTGCAGGGTTCTTCTTCTTATCACGGCTTTCAACAATCACTTTCTCAACGAAACCTGTTTGCTCATCCACCTCTTCACGGTAAGTAACACCTTCTTCAATATTTTCAAAGTCAAGTGTACCTGCAGTTTCAGATAAGATTACCGCGTTATATGGATCCCATTTACAAATTACTTTTCCTTTTTCAACTGTATCGCCAGTTTTGAAGAACAAAGTAGATCCGTAAGGAATATTTGATGTAGTCAATACAATACCGGTTGCAGGATCAAGAATTTTCATTTCACCTGAACGACCTGTTACCAATGAAACTTTGTTTCCTTCGGCATCAACTTTTTGTACTGTACGCAATTCTTCGAATTCAAGACGTCCTGCAAATTTTGCTTTGATGTCATTTTCATCGGCAATGTTAGAAGCTGTACCACCTACGTGGAATGTACGAAGTGTTAACTGTGTACCAGGTTCACCAATTGACTGAGCTGCAATTACACCTACGGCTTCACCAATCTGAACCATACGGCCCGATGCAAGGCTACGACCATAACAAAGTGTACAAACACCCCTGCGCAATTCGCATGTCAACACTGAACGGATTTCAACTTCATCAATACCTGACTCGGTAATTGCTTTGGCTTTTGACTCGGTAATTTCTTCGCCACTTCCAACAAGTATTTCACCTGTTTCAGGATGATAAACATCGTGAACTGATACACGACCAATGATACGATCGTATAATGACTCAACAATATCATCATTCTTCTTAAGTGCGGTAGCCGTTAGTCCACGCAATGTACCACAATCTTCAGTATTGATAATTACATCCTGTGCAACGTCAACCAACCTACGGGTCAGGTATCCTGCGTCAGCTGTTTTAAGAGCGGTATCGGCAAGACCTTTACGTGCACCATGCGTTGAAATAAAGTACTCTAAAATGGATAGTCCTTCTTTAAAGTTTGAAAGGATTGGGTTCTCAATAATATCCTGGCTTGTAGCACCCGATTTTTGTGGTTTTGCCATCAAACCACGCATACCTGAAAGCTGACGAATCTGTTCTTTCGAACCACGTGCTCCCGAGTCAAACATCATGTAAATTGAGTTGAACCCTTGACGGTCGGCCTTAAGCTTCTCCATCAAAATATGCGTCAAACGTGAGTTGGTATGCGTCCAGATGTCAATAATCTGGTTGTAACGCTCATTGTTTGTAATAAGACCCATGTTGTAGTTACCCAATACTTCGTCAACCTGGCCATGTGCATCCTTCACCATTTTCTCTTTCTCAACAGGCACAACAACGTCACTCAGGTTAAATGATAATCCACCACGGAATGCCATCATAAATCCAAGCTCCTTAATGTCATCAAGGAATTTGGCAGTTTTAGCAGTTCCTGCAATAATCAATACACGACCAATGATGTCACGCAATGATTTTTTGGTAAGGATTTCATTGATATAACCAACTTCAACAGGCACAACTTCATTGAAGATTACACGGCCAACAGTTGTTTCAATAACATGACGTTTTGGTTGCCCGTCAATCATGTCATCAACACGAACTTTAATGTTTGCGTGCAGGTCAATACGCTTTTCATTCAAAGCAATACGAACCTCTTCAGCTGAATAAAAAGTTTTTCCTTCTCCTTTTACAATATCATCACCTTCTGTTTTACGTCCCTTGGTCATGTAATACAAACCAAGCACCATGTCCTGTGAAGGAACGGTTACCGGGGCACCGTTAGCAGGGTTCAAAATATTGTGCGAAGCAAGCATCAACAATTGCGCTTCCAAAATAGCTGCATGTCCCAGTGGAACGTGAACCGCCATTTGGTCACCATCAAAGTCAGCATTAAATGCTGTACACACCAATGGATGCAATTGAATAGCTTTTCCTTCAATTAGTTTTGGTTGGAATGCCTGGATACCCAACCTGTGCAATGTTGGTGCACGGTTTAGCAATACAGGATGTCCTTTCAATACGTTTTCTAAAATATCCCAAACAACAGGCTCTTTACGGTCAACAATTTTCTTTGCTGATTTTACTGTTTTCACAATACCGCGCTCAATCATTTTACGAATGATAAACGGTTTGAAAAGTTCAGCAGCCATGTCTTTTGGTAATCCACACTCGTGCAATTTCAACTCAGGTCCTACAACAATTACTGAACGCGCACTATAGTCAACACGTTTTCCTAATAAGTTTTGACGGAACCTTCCTTGCTTTCCTTTCAATGAATCTGAAAGTGATTTCAACGGGCGGTTTGATTCAGTTTTAACAGCGCTTGATTTACGTGAGTTGTCAAACAACGAGTCAACCGACTCCTGCAACATACGTTTCTCATTACGCAAAATCACGTCAGGCGCTTTGATCTCGATCAGACGCTTTAAACGGTTGTTGCGTATAATTACCCTGCGGTACAAGTCATTTAAATCTGACGTTGCAAAACGGCCACCATCCAATGGAACGAGTGGACGCAATTCAGGTGGAATTACCGGAACAATTTTAATGATCATCCATTCAGGACGGTTCTCAATACGCTCATTTGATTCACGGAAAGCTTCAACTACCTGCAAACGTTTCAAAGCTTCGCTCTTACGTTGCTGTGAGGTTTCGGTATTTGCTTTGTGACGTAAATCGTATGACAATTCATCCAGGTTGATACGCTTAAGCATTTCAATCAATGCATCGGCACCCATTTTTGCAATGAATTTGTTCGGGTCTGTATCTTCCAAATACTGGTTTTCCCTTGGTGTTTTGTCTAAAATATCAAGGTACTCTTCTTCTGTAAGGAAGTCATTTTTCAACAAAGGCTCGCCAGCTGCATTTTTTGCAATACCCGGTTGAATTACCGCGTAACGCTCGTAATAAATGATCTGATCAAGCTTTTTTGTAGGCAATCCCAACAAGTAACCAATTTTATTTGGCAATGAACGGAAATACCAGATATGCGCAACCGGAACTGTAAGTGTAATGTGCCCCATACGTTCCCTGCGCACTTTTTTCTCGGTAACCTCAACACCGCAACGGTCGCACACAATGCCTTTGTAACGTATACGCTTATACTTACCGCAGGCACACTCGTAATCCTTTACCGGACCAAAAATCCTTTCGCAAAACAAACCGCCCATTTCGGGTTTGTATGTACGATAGTTGATGGTCTCGGGCTTTATCACCTCGCCACTTGAGCGCTCAAGAATAACCTCTGGAGAAGAGAGGCTGATGGTGATTTTATTAAAATCACTTCTTGGTTTTATATCTTTTTTAAAAGCCATATTTTGTTTTGATAATCCGTTTAACAATTAACCCTGTAAATCCAATTTAGTCTAAGCTGATGTTCAAACCTAAGCCGCGTAATTCATGCAACAATACGTTGAATGATTCTGGTATACCCGGTGTAGGCAGGTTTTCACCTTTAACAATGGCTTCGTACGTTTTGGCACGTCCCATAACATCATCCGATTTAACCGTAAGGATTTCCTGGAGAATGTTTGAAGCACCAAATGCTTCGATGGCCCAAACCTCCATCTCACCAAAACGCTGACCACCAAACTGAGCTTTACCACCCAATGGCTGTTGTGTAATAAGTGAGTACGGTCCGATTGAACGCGCGTGCATTTTATCGTCAACCATGTGGCTTAGTTTGATCATGTAAATAATACCAACGGTTGCAGGCTGGTCAAAACGCTCACCTGTGCCACCATCATGCAGGTAGGTGCGTCCGTTACGCGGAACACCGGCCTCATCGGTATACTTATCAATCTCATCCAATGTAGCACCGTCAAAAATAGGGGTTGCAAATGTCAATCCTAATTTTTGTCCGGCCCAAGCCAATACAGTTTCGTAAATCTGCCCAAGGTTCATACGCGATGGTACACCTAGTGGATTTAATACAATGTCAACTGGCGTTCCGTCTTCAAGGAACGGCATATCTTCTTCACGCACTATACGCGCTACAACACCTTTGTTACCATGACGACCGGCCATTTTATCACCCACACGCAACTTACGTTTTTGTGCTAAGTAAACTTTGGCAAGTTTCACAATACCTGATGGTAGTTCATCTCCAACAGTCACCTGGAATTTCTTGCGTTTATAAACACCAAGAACATCGTTGTGACGTAAACTGAAATTATGAATGGTACGTGCAATTAATTCGTTTTGTTTTTTGTTGGCTGTCCAGTTGGTTGGGTTGATTGTTGTGTAATCAATTGCCAATAAAATTTTCTGGCTGAACTTAACGCCTTTCTTAACAATCTCCTCTTTAAAGTTATTGAATACACCAGCCGATTTTTCTTCGCCAATGATGGTCAATAATTTTTCAGCAAGTAAATTCTTAAGCGATGCCGATTCAGTTTCAAATTCTTTTTCAATCTGGTCAAGCAATGGTTTCTCCATTGATTTAGCCTTACGGTCTTTGATAGCGCGTGAGAACAATTTTTTGTCAACCACAACACCACGTATTGAAGGACCAACTTTCAATGAGGCATCTTTTACATCGCCCGCTTTGTCACCAAAGATGGCACGCAATAATTTCTCCTCAGGTGAAGGATCTGACTCACCTTTTGGTGTGATTTTACCAATAAGGATATCGCCTTCTTTCACATCGGCACCAATACGAATCATACCGTTCTCGTCAAGGTCACGCGTAGCTTCCTCACTTACGTTTGGAATATCTGGCGTTAATTCTTCAAGACCACGTTTTGTTTCGCGAACCTCCAATGAATACTCGTCAATATGAACTGAGGTAAAGATATCTTCGCGTACCACTTTTTCAGAGATCACGATAGCATCCTCAAAGTTGTAACCTTTCCATGGCATGAACGCCACTTTTAAGTTACGCCCAAGAGCTAATTCACCTTTTTCAGTTGCATAACCTTCACACAATACCTGGCCTTTTTCAACGCGCTCACCTTTGCGAACGGTTGGTTTAAGCGTGATACTTGTATTTTGGTTTGTTTTTAAGAATTTCGAAAGTGTGTATTCTTTGCTTTCTGAGTCAAAACTTACCAAACGATCATCATCGTTACGGTCATATTTGATCACAATTTTAGTAGCATCAACATACTCCACTACTCCATCACCTTCAGCGTTCACCAATACGCGTGAATCACGGGCAACCATTTCTTCAATACCTGTTCCAACAATTGGCGCCTGTGGTTTCAACAAAGGAACCGCCTGGCGTTGCATGTTTGAGCCCATCAATGCACGGTTGGCATCATCATGCTCAAGGAAAGGAATTAACGAAGCTGCAATTGAAGCAATTTGGTTTGCTCCAACGTCAAGTAAATGAATTTGGTTTGGATCAACCACAGGGAAGTCACCCATTAAACGGGCTACAACTTTATCATCCTGTATCCTTCCATCCTTGCTCAATGCAATATTTGCCTGAGCAATTAGTTTATTGTCTTCTTCCTCGGCACTTAAATAGTGCGGGGTTTCTGCCAGGTTTACTTTTCCTTTTTCAACGTTCAGGTAAGGTGTTTCAATAAATCCTAAACGGTTAACTTTTGCATACACGCACAATGAAGATATCAAACCAATGTTTGGTCCTTCAGGTGTTTCAATGGTACACAAACGGCCATAATGCGTATAGTGAACGTCACGAACCTCGAAACCTGCACGCTCACGCGACAGACCTCCTGGCCCTAGTGCCGATAACCTGCGCTTATGGGTAATTTCACTCAATGGATTAGTTTGATCCATGAACTGGCTCAACTGGTTTGTTCCAAAGAATGAATTGATAACTGATGACAACGTTTTTGCGTTGATCAGGTCAGTTGGGGTAAACACCTCGTTGTCGCGCACGTTCATACGTTCACGAATGGTACGCGCCATACGGGCAAGACCAACTCCAAACTGGTTATACAACTGCTCACCCACTGTACGCACCCTACGGTTACTTAAGTGATCAATATCATCTACATCAGCCTTCGAGTTAATTAGCTCAATGAGGTATTTCACAATTTGAATAATGTCTTCTTTGGTCAATACGCGAATTCCCTGCTCAATATTCAAACCTAGTTTTTTATTCAAGCGGTAACGTCCTACTTCACCCAAATCATAACGTTGTTCTGAGAAGAACAATTTTTCAATTACCGAACGGGCTGTTTCCTCGTCTGGTGGTTCTGTATTACGCAACAAGCGGTAGATGTACTCCACTGCTTCTTTCTCCGAGTTGGTAACGTCTTTTTGAAGTGTATTGTAAATAATCGAGAAGTCGGCATTACCGGTATTCTCTTTATGCAATACAATTTCTTTTACGCCTGAATCAACAATACGGTCAATGTGATCATCTTCCAAAATTGTTTCACGCTCAATAAGGATTTCGTTACGTTCAATTGAAACAACTTCACCTGTATCCTCATCTACGAAATCTTCAATCCATGTTTTTAAAACACGTGCAGCAAGCTTGCGGCCTACTACTTTTTTCAACGCTGCTTTTGAAACTTTAATTTCGTCAGCAAGGTTGAACATTTCTAATATCTGGCGATCGCTTTCAAAACCAATTGCGCGGAACAATGTGGTGAAAGGAAGCTTTTTCTTACGGTCGATATAAGCGTACATTACGCTGTTGATATCGGTAGCGAACTCGATCCATGAGCCTTTGAAAGGAATGATACGTGCTGAATACAGTTTTGTACCATTTGCGTGGCGGCTTTGGCCGAAGAATACGCCTGGTGAACGGTGTAATTGCGATACAATTACACGTTCAGCACCATTGATCACGAATGATCCTTTTGGTGTCATATATGGAATTGTACCTAAGTAAACGTCCTGCACAATTGTTTCAAAATCCTCGTGCTCGGGATCGGTACAATACAATTTCAGTTTTGCTTTTAATGGAACACTGTAGGTTAATCCACGTTCAATACACTCCTGAATGGTGTAGCGAGGCGGATCAATGTAGTAGTCCAAAAATTCCAACACGAACTGGTTGCGTGTGTCGGAAATAGGAAAGTTTTCGGCAAATACCTTAAACAATCCTTCGTTTTTACGGTTTTCGGGAGTAGTGTCCAACTGGAAATATTCCTGGAAGGACTTTAACTGGATCTCTAGAAAATCAGGGTAGTCAAGCTGGCTACCACTCTTTGCGAAGCTTATTCGCTTATTTGTTTTCGTTGTTCCCAAGGTGACAAGAACTTTAAATTAAAAATACGGATCTAAAACTTAAAAAATATAAAATGCCAAACAGCCAAAAACGGGAAAAGGCATTGCCAATTGGCAGCGCCTTCCCGTAGTGTATTACTAAAAATTATTTAACCTCAACTTCAGCTCCGGCCTCTGTAAGTTTAGCTTTTAAGTCTTCAGCAGTAGCTTTATCAACGCCTTCTTTCAAAGGTTTTGGAGCTCCGTCAACTAAATCCTTAGCTTCTTTCAGGCCAAGACCTGTAAGGTCTTTAACTAGCTTAACAACTGCAAGTTTGTTAGCACCACCGTTTTTCAAAATCACATCGAAAGATGTTTTCTCTTCAGCAGCAGCAGCTCCGCCACCACCACCGGCAGCAACAGCAACTGCAGCAGCAGCTGGTTCAATACCATATTCATCTTTCAAGATTTTTGCTAAATCATTTACTTCTTTCACAGTAAGGTTCACTAACTGTTCAGCAAGGGCTTTTACATCTGCCATTTTTGTTTTTATTTAATTGTTTCTACTATTACTTAATTATGCGTTACGGCTTTCAAGTGTCTTTACGATACCTGCAATTTTTCCACCGCTTGATTTAAGGGCTGAGACAACATTCTTAGCCGGTGATTGTAACAACGCTATTACGTCACCTATTAACTCGTTCTTCGACTTAATGCTTGCAAGAACATCCAATTGGTTTGCACCAATATAAATACTCTCTTCAACATAAGCAGCTTTCAGGCTGGGTTTTTCCATTTTAGGATTCTTTTTACGGAACTCCTTCAACAGTTTTGCCGGGCCATTTCCTGTTTCTGCAAATAAAATTGCCGTTGGTCCGTGAAGTGCTGAATACATTTCACTGTAGTCAACTCCCTCAATCGAATCCAGGGCTTTCTTAAGCAGGGTATTCTTAACCACCTGCATCTTTATATTTCCATTATGGCAGTCTCTGCGCAAGGCATTGGTAGCTTCAACGGTCAATGTAGATGTGTCGGCCAAATAGAATACAGGACTGCCTTTAAGCTCGGAAGCTATACGGGCTATTTCTGCATTTTTTTGATCCCTGTTCATTTTGTTTGTTTTAAATGTTTACTATTCCTTCTTAAGCAAATTCCTTCGCGTCAATTTGAATTCCGCGACTCATGGTGCTTGACATGAAAATACTTTTCATGTAAGTACCTTTTGCACTTGAAGGTTTAGCTTTGATAAGGGTCTGTAATAGTTCATTAGCATTGTCCTTGATTTTGGAAGCATCAAAAGAAACTTTGCCAATTGAAGCATGAACGATTCCAGTCTTATCAACTTTGAAATCTATTTTACCGGCCTTTACGTCCGTAACAGCTTTTGCAATATCCATGGTAACGGTACCTGTTTTTGGATTTGGCATAAGTCCACGTGGACCCAACACCCTACCCAATGCACCAACTTTACCCATAATTGACGGCATTGTGATGATCACATCCACGTCAGTCCAACCACCTTTGATTTTTTCGATATACTCGTCAAGCCCTACGTAATCTGCGCCTGCATCCTTGGCTTCTTTCTCTTTGTCAGCAGTACAAATAACAAGAACTTTTACGTCCTTACCTGTACCATGTGGAAGAGAAACAATACCACGAACCATTTGATTCGATTTACGGGGGTCAACTCCCAAGCGGATCGCGAGATCCACCGATGCATCAAATTTGGTGGTTGTAATGTCTTTTACAATCTTTGATGCTTCGGCCAATGTATAGATCTTGGTGCTATCAAATTTGGCATTAATTGCCTTTTGATTTTTCGTTAGCCTTGCCATAATTTATTATTAATTAAAACGGTTTGTTTCCAGTTACGGTAATACCCATGCTGCGTGCTGTACCGGCAACCATGCTCATGGCGCTTTGTATGGTAAAGCAGTTTAAATCGGGCATTTTATCCTCTGCAATTTTCTTCACCTGGTCCCAGTTAACTGATCCAACTTTTTTACGGTTAGGTTCAGCTGAACCACTTTTCACTTTAGAAACCTCGGCCAACATTGCTGAAACCGGTGGTTGCTTAATGATGAAGTCAAATGACTTGTCGTTAAACACGGTAATAAGCACTGGTAAAATTTTACCTGCCTTATCTTGTGTACGTGCATTGAATTGCTTACAGAACTCCATAATGTTTACACCCTTAGAACCGAGTGCAGGACCAATTGGAGGAGATGGGTTGGCTGCACCACCTTTTACCTGTAATTTAATAAAGCCTGTTATTTCCTTTGCCATTGTAAATTATAATTATGCTTCTTTTTCTACTTGCATGTAATTAAGTTCAAGTGGGGTTTTACGACCAAAAATCTTAACCATCACTTTTAACTTTTTCTTCTCTTCATTTATCTCTTCAATAACTCCTGTAAAGTTGTTGAACGGACCATCAATTACTTTTACGGTTTCGCCAACAATGAATGGTATTACTACGTCTTCACCATTCTCAACCATTTCATCTACTTTACCTAAAATGCGGTTCACTTCAGCCGGCCTCAATGGAACCGGGTCGCCACCACGCTCAGCACCCAAAAACCCAATCACATTTGGCAGGTTTTTAATGGCGTGAGAGATTTCACCTGTTAATTCTGCCTCAATGAGGATATATCCCGGAAAAAAGCTGCGCTCTTTGCTCACTTTTTTTCCGTTGCGTATCTGGTAAATTTTTTCGGTTGGGATTAAAACCTGCGCCACTGCCTCTTTTTTACCCATACGGTTAATTTCAGACTCAATGTACTCGCGCACTTTTTTCTCTTTACCGCTAACGGCCCTTACTACATACCACTTTTTTGAAATATCAGTCATCGTGCTCACGTACTAAGGTTATTTATTAAAAATACTGTATACAAAACCTAAAATGCCTTTCCAGAAACCCGTTGTTTGACGGATACCAAAAACAAAGTCCATAACAAAAACAACAGCAGCAATAAGCAAAGCGGCAATCAATACCACGATAGCACTATTCTGTAATTCTTTCCAGGTAGGCCAGCTCACTTTGTGAACCAACTCATTATAGGTATCTTCTATGTATGCTTTAAAACCAGCCATTTTATATTTTATAAGTGGTGCAGCACGGGTGGAGAGATTCGAACTCCCATCAGCGGTTTTGGAGACCGATATTCTACCCTTGAACTACACCCGTATTATTAAAAGCATTGCCCAGGGTTGAGGGCAATGCTTTTATATTCTTAATTACTTAATAATTTCAATTACCTGTCCTGCACCTACGGTACGGCCACCTTCACGAATCGCGAAACGCAAACCTTTGTCCATAGCTACTGGTACGATCAAGTGTACTGTAATGGTAACGTTGTCACCAGGCATACACATTTCACGACCTTCTGGTAAGAAAATTTCACCTGTTACGTCAGTTGTACGCATGTAAAACTGAGGACGGTATTTATTGTGGAATGGAGTATGACGTCCACCTTCTTCTTTTTTAAGTACGTAAATCTCAGCTTTAAACTCAGTATGTGGAGTAATTGAACCTGGTTTCGCAATAACCATACCTCTCCAGATCTGACTCTTCTCAACACCACGTAACAATAAACCTACGTTGTCACCAGCCTGGCCACGATCCAATAGTTTACGGAACATCTCAACACCTGTAATGGTTGACTTAAGTTTTAATTCCTGCATTCCAAGAATTTCAACCTCTTCACCTACGTTACAGATACCTGTTTCAATACGACCTGTAGCAACAGTACCACGACCTGTGATCGTAAATACGTCTTCAACCGGCATCAAGAAAGGCTTATCAATATCACGTAAAGGCAATTCAATATATGTATCAACTGCATCCATTAATTGTTCAATAGTTGCAACCCACTTAGCATCGCCATTCAAACCACCTAAGGCAGAACCTTTGATGATTGGTGTGTTTGATCCATCATAACCATAAAAAGTTAAAAGATCACGAACTTCCATCTCAACAAGATCCAATAACTCAGGATCGTCAACAGCATCAACTTTATTCATAAACACAACAAGACGTGGAACACCTACCTGGCGACCCAAAAGAATATGCTCACGTGTTTGTGGCATTGGTCCGTCAGTTGCAGCAACCACCAGAATAGCACCGTCCATCTGGGCAGCACCTGTAACCATGTTCTTCACATAATCCGCGTGACCTGGGCAGTCAACGTGAGCGTAGTGACGGTTAGCAGTTGCATACTCAACGTGCGAAGTGTTAATTGTGATACCACGCTCTTTTTCTTCAGGAGCGTTGTCAATTGAAGAGAAATCTCTTTTTTCAGCAAGACCTTTGTTAGCCAATACCATCGTAATAGCGGCTGTCAAAGTCGTCTTACCGTGGTCTACGTGTCCGATTGTTCCAATGTTAACGTGTGGTTTCGAACGATCAAATGTTTCTTTTGCCATGGTATGTCTAATTTAAGTTGTTATTTATTTGTTTTTCAATTTACTAATTCAATTCGACAAACTATATTGCTTGTCTTTTACCTGTTTACCCGGGGAAGCAGGTTTTAGAGCTGTTGAGCAGGATTGAATGCTGACGAGGCTATTGCCTGTCAGCATCCTGACAAGCTCCGCTTCGTCAGGACTGCCGTATCCCCTCTCTTCAATCTCAGGGGTACTTTGAGCTGTTGAGCAGGATTGAACTGCCGACCTCTTCCTTACCAAGGAAGTGCTCTACCACTGAGCTACAACAGCTTTTGTTGTTAGTCAATACCCCGGAATTAACCGGGATCTGATCACTACCCTTTGCAAAGTGGAAAAAATTCCCTCTTTCAATACTATGAGCGGGAGACGAGACTCGAACCCGCGACCCTCAGCTTGGAAGGCTGATGCTCTACCAACTGAGCTACTCCCGCTTGTATTGCTTTGTCAAAGTGGGGACAGATGGATTCGAACCACCGAAGAAGTTAATCAGCAGATTTACAGTCTGCCCCATTTGGCCACTCTGGTATATCCCCATTGTTTCAATGAACAAATTCCCTCTCACATTTCCCCTTTTAGAGCCGAAGAAGGGACTCGAACCCCCGACCAGCTGATTACAAATCAGCTGCTCTACCAGCTGAGCTACTTCGGCTAATATCCAAATAAGACCGTAATCCATTGATTATCAAGATTATCAACGCTTTACGGCCATTAAAAGGACTGCAAATGTATTAAAAAGATGAATACACACTCATGTAGTTACAAATTATTTTTAACTGAACCCCCGCAACCTGTTGGATTTACTACAAAAACAACCTGTTGAAGCGTTCGGGAATCTTATTAACAGGGCAATAAAAAACCTATTTTTTGAGTTTTTAAAAAATTCATATCCTTCACAATCGTAAATTTGCCCCACTTTAACGCAAAAAACATGGCTCAAACTGCCGAAAGGGTTTCCGATACCGATGCTTCCGATAATTTCGTTTTTCAACGAAGTTTACTTGCCTACCAATTTGCCCAGGGTAAGGTTCATGGCAAAACCCTTGAAGTAGGAAGTGGCGAGGGTTATGGACTTCGCATACTCTCTGCTAAATGTGAAACTTACACCATGCTTGACAAGTATGTTTTTGACCCAAAAAAACTGGAAGGCTATCCCAACACAAAATTTATTCAAACCGAAGTACCTCCTTTTAAAGGTATTGATGACAACTCGTTTGATTGCGTAGTTAGTTTCCAGGTTATTGAACACATTAAGAATGACGACCTTTTTGTAAAGGAAATACACCGCGTACTTAAACCAGGTGGCATTTTTCTTTGTACAACACCCAATATTAAAATGTCATTGGCCCGTAACCCATGGCACATTCGCGAATACACGGTTCAAAGTCTGTATGACAGGCTCTCAAAACATTTTTCATCGGTTGAAAAAAATGGCGTATACGCTGGCCCCAAGGCCATGGAATATTACCAAAAAAACAAAGAATCGGTTAACCGAATTATGCGATTTGATGTTTTTAAAATGCAATGGTGGCTGCCAAGGCAAATTTTACAAGTGCCGTATGACTATATGAACAGGAGAAACCGAAAAAAATTACTCAATAGCAATACCAACCTTACAAGCGATTTAACTACAAGCGATTTTTATACAGAAGCCGCAAGCGAGTCGTGCCTTGACCTGCTTTATATTGCAAAAAAATAAATGGAAATTCCTTCAAAAAAACTCAACGAAGCCGTTGAAGCCCTTTCTCAATTACCGGGTGTGGGAAAACGTACAGCGTTGCGTTATGCCTTTTACCTTTTGCGACTTGGAAATGAGTCAATTACCGAGCTGTCTGAGAAAATAAGCGGGCTTAAGGAACTTAAAAAATGCAATCGCTGCTTTAACCTGTGCGAACAGGATGTATGTGATATATGTGCCAACACCCGCAGAAACCAACACATAATATGTGTGGTTGAAAACGTACGTGATTTGTATGCCATTGAAAACACTTTGCAATTTACAGGAGTTTACCACGTTCTTGAGGGACTTATTTCACCCATGGAAGGTTTAGGTCCGTTTGATATAAATGTTCAACCCTTACTTGAACGGGTTGAAAAAGAAGAAACCAAAGAGGTTATTCTGGCTCTTAGCTCAACCGTTGAGGCTGAAACAACCAATTTTTTCATCTTTAAAAAACTCAAAGAAAGAAATGTTACGGTAACAAACCTGGCGCGTGGTATTTCTTTTGGCGATGATCTTGAATACGCTGATGAAATCTCATTGGGTCGCTCACTCATGAACCGTATACCTTATAATGCGGAGGTGCGTTAGGTGAAACTATCGGTTATAATAGTAAATTACAATGTTGAATATTTCCTGGAGCAATGCCTTCACTCGGTTTGCAACGCCCTGAAAAATACCAGTGCTGAAATTATTGTTGTTGACAACAATTCATTTGATGCTTCGTGTGAAATGGTAAAAACCAAATTTCCAGAGGTAATTCTTATCGAAAACAAAGTAAATACAGGCTTTTCAAAAGCCAATAACCAAGCCATGCGCATTGCAAAGGGAGAGTATTTTTTATTGCTCAATCCTGATACAATTGTGGAAGAAACCACGTTTGAAAAAACAATTGCTTTCATGGACGAGCATAAAGATGGTGGAGGCCTTGGGGTGTTTATGATTGATGGCAAGGGTAATTTTTTACCTGAATCAAAGCGGGGGCTACCTACTCCATGGGTGGCATTTTATAAAATTTTTGGTTTCAGCCGCCTGTTTCCGCGTTCAAAAAAATTCAACCGTTATTACCTTGGTCATCTATCCAAAAACGAAACCAATGAAATTGAAATTTTATCAGGTGCATTTATGCTCATGCGTAAAGAAACCCTCGATAAAGTTGGTTTACTGGACGAGACCTTTTTTATGTATGGCGAGGACATTGATTTAAGTTATCGTATTATAAAAGGCGGATACAAAAACTATTATTATCCGCACACCAAAATCATCCATTACAAAGGTGAAAGCACAAAAAAATCAAGTGTGAATTATGTGTTTGTTTTTTACCAGGCCATGATCATTTTTGCGCGCAAGCATTTTTCGCAAAAAAATGCCAAAATGTTTACTTTTTTAATTAAGTCAGCCATCTATTTCAGGGCAGGTATGGCACTTTTTACAAGAGGAATCAGGCAAATATGGATACCCGTAATGGATGCTGCTGCCATTTTTGGCGGGCTTAAACTAATTGAGCATTTTTATTTTGTGTATACCGACATATCATGGCCTGCTCAAATCATTAACCTTTCGTTTCCTGCATATATTCTCATATGGCTGGGTTTCACATGGCTTTTTGGCGGGTACGATAAGCCCTTTAAGCCTTTACGCATGTTAAAAGGACTTGCGGTTGGAAGTATTTTACTGGTGGTAATTTATGCGTTGCTGCCAAAAGAATGGCAATTTTCACGGTCGTTGATATTGGCGGGCGCAGCATGGGCATTTATCAGCATGTTGTTTATACGTTTAGTTTTAAATCTTTTAAAAGTAAGTGGTTACCAATTCGGGAAAAGCTTTAAAAAGCGATTTATTATTGTAGGTAACGAAACCGAATGCCAGCGTGTTGAAAATATATTATCGCAAACAAACATCAAAACAGAGTCAGTAAAACGTGTTTTTCCTTCGGAAACAGAATTACCCGAAGGTTTTGAAGGGAATTTAAGCCAGTTCAATGAACTTATTCACTTCTATAAAATTGATGAAATTATTTTTTGTGCACAAAACAATTCAGCACAAAACATTATGCGATACATGTCGGAAATAACCCAGCGAAACCTGGATTTTAAAATTGCCCAACCCGATAGTTTGTTTCTGATTGGAAGTAATTCTGTCAATACCAGCGGTGAACTTTATATGCTTGAAATTAATGCCATTGATTCAAAACAAAACAGGCGTTTTAAACGGGTGAACGATCTGATCATGTCCTTAATTTTCCTTGTTTTTTCGCCAGTTCTGATTTTGTTCCAGGAGCGAAAACAAGGTTATTTTAAAAATATTTTTATGTCCTTAATTGGTAAAAAAACATTAGTGGGCTACTACCCTATTGCATCCACAAAACTTTTGCCCAAAATTAAGCCCGGCATATTAAATCCATTTAGCGATAATAACATAAAACACAACGAGTTAACGCGCGAAAAACTCAACATTATTTATGCACGTGATTTTTCAGTGTTTACTGATTTGAGAATTATTTCGAAAAATCTCTCCAAATTGGGATCTTAGCCCATTGCTTGCCAGTAATTTATCTTTTTAAAAAAAGTAAATTTTACAACTCTTGCATTGAATTATTTTTTGTATTTTGGCAACCTTGTAATTCAGTGTATTAGATAAAAAAATGAGTCAAAGCGAGATATTACTACCAAAAATGGGCGAAAGTGTTGCCGAGGCAACGATCATTAAGTGGTTAAAAAATGAAGGTGATTTTGTTAAAGCTGATGAAGCTATAGTAGAAATTGCAACTGATAAAGTGGATTCAGAAGTGCCGTCCACTGCCGAAGGTGTTTTGTTAAAGCGGCTATGCAACGAAGGCGATGTAGTGCAGGTTGGTAAAGCCATTGCATTGATAGGTGCCGAGGGAGCAAAACCCGCAGTGAGCACTACGCCTGCTAAAGAAACGGTTTCATCCAATGAAAAACCGGCCGTGTCGGCTCCGTTAAAAATCAGCTCTTCAAACGGAAAATCAGAAAATGGAAGTTCCAAATTCTATTCTCCATTGGTAAAAAACATTGCCAAAACCGAAGGTTTAAGTGTTATGGAACTTGAAGCCATTGCAGGAACCGGTTTACAGGGACGTGTAACCAAAAAAGATATTTTAAACTATTTGCCAAACCGCAAACAAGGTGGAACAAGTGTTGTGGAACAACCCGTTCAGGAAAAACAACCAGTTACACAGGTTTCGGTTAAAGCAAGTGAGCCTGTTGGTCCAGTTGTAACGGCCGGTGCAGGTGATGAAATTATTGAAATGGACCGCATGCGTAAGCTTATTGCCGATCACATGGTTATGTCCAAACGTGTTTCACCGCATGTAACCTCATTTGTGGAGGCCGATGTTACCAATATTGTATTGTGGAGAGAGAAAATCAAAAAAGAATTTGAAAAAAAGGAAGGAGAAAAACTAACGTTTACTCCCTTGTTCATTGAGGCTATCGTAAAAGCCATCAAGGATTTCCCCATGATAAATATTTCACTTACGCAAGACAATAAAATTGTTGTTCGTAAAGACATAAACGTTGGAATGGCGGCTGCTTTGCCAACGGGAAATTTGATTGTTCCGGTAATTAAAAATGCCGATCGTTATAACCTTGTTGGATTAACCAAAGCGGTAAATGATCTTGCCAACCGGGCACGCCTCAACCAATTAAAACCTGACGAAATTCAGGGTGGTACCTATACCATTTCCAATGTAGGTACATTTGGTAATGTGATGGGCACACCAATAATTAATCAACCACAGGTTGCCATTATGGCTCTTGGGGCCATTCGCAAAAAGCCAGCTGTTATTGAAACTCCATTTGGAGATACCATAGGCATACGGCACATGATGTTCCTTTCCCATTCATACGATCACCGCGTAGTTGATGGTGCCCTTGGAGGAAGTTTTGTAAAACGTGTTGCTGATTATTTAGAAAATTTTAATTTAAACAGGGAAATCTGATGTTTTTAAAACGCTTTACACATATCCTGCTAATGGCCTTTGTACTTTGCACAGGTTTTGATTCGCAGGCACAACGCCAAAAGGCTCCGCCAACCGATGCTGAAATTGATGCTGCCCCAGAAGAGGATCGATTTGATGCCGGTAACGGATTAATTGACCTTAAGCAATACTTCCAGGCTTTGCGGATGTGGAAATCGCTATTGAAAAAATACCCCGATAATCCTAACTTCAATTATAAAGCGGGACTTTGCCAGCTTGAAGTTATTTCTGGCCGCAAGAATGCTATTGACTACCTTATAAAAACGGTTGGAAAAGTAACCAAGAACTATGACCCTACCGATTTTTATGGAGAGAAAGTTCCCATTGATGCCATGTTTTATCTTGGACGCGCATATCACCTTGACATGCAGTTTGACAAAGCCATTGAAACCTTTAATGATTTAAAATCAAAACTAAGTCCAAAGCATGTTCTTTATAAAGACATTGATAAAAACATACAATGGGCCAACAATGCAAAAGCAATGGTGGCAAATGAATCAAAAGACCTGAAAATTTACAACATTGGTAACGTGATCAACAGTGAATTTGAAGATTACAGTCCTGTAGTTTCTCTTGACGAAAACGTACTTTACTTTACATCACGCAGGGTTCGTGGCGATAGCACCAATACAAGCCTGGTAATTCCTACTGATGGAAAATTTTACGAGGATATTTATGTTTCATACCGTGACCCGGATGGAAGCTGGAGTGCTCCAAAGCGTGTGAAATTCCAGGATGAAGACGTGGATGAAAATGAAGCCACTATTTCCGTTTCGGCTGATGGAACCGTGCTTTATGTTTATCATGACGATGCTGGCAATGGAAATATTTACCAATCTTCGGCACTTGACACGAGCTATTCGGCACTTGAAAAACTGGGTGGTGACATAAACAGTGATTCGTGGGAAACACATTGTACATTAACACCTGACGGACGGACACTTTATTTTGTGAGTGACAGGCCAGGCGGATACGGTGGCCGTGACATTTACCGTGTTGTAAAATTACCCAATGGCGAATGGAGCAAGGCACTTGCATTGCCTCCCCCAATCAATACACCCAATGACGAAGATGCTCCTTTCATTCATCCTTCCGGAAACATTTTATACTATAGCTCCAACGGGCCAAACAGTATGGGTGGGTTTGACGTGTTTTTTAGCCGCCAGGATTCAGCCAATACATTTGGAACACCAACACCTTTAAGTTACCCTATCAATACTGTTGATGACGATGTATTTTTTGTTACGAATGCCTCTGGTAAACGTGCCTACTATTCATCAAGCCACGAGGGTGGATTTGGCGAAAAAGATATTTACGTTGTAGAACTTGAGTCGGCACCAACAGAACCCTTTGCTATTTTGAAAGGATATATTCGTGTTCCAAAGGGAGAAAAACTGCCTGAAGACATTGCTATTTTTGTAACAGACGTTACAGAGGGTGGCGATCCACAGGAATATAGACCACGTGCACAAGACGGAGGTTTTGTAATGTCATTAAAGCCTTGTCATGAATACCTGATTGATTACCGAATTGAAGGTAACTCCTACCACCAGGACGAGTACCTTGTGCCATGCGAAAGCGATTACCAGGAATTTCAAAAAGAACTATTCCTGAACCCGCTTAATATGGGTATTGACACAACACTTGCAACCAACAGCGATGATGATTTGCATTGGAAGGTTTTACTAAACCACTTGCCTGCCGACAATAAAAATCTTGTTGCACAATACCTTGATGAAAAAGGAAAATTACTCTATACAGAACCTGTTGACAAGGAAGGTAATTTTAAGTTCAACAAATTACCTGAAGGTAAACCATATATTTTCGAAATAAAAGGTAAAGATGCCGGGTTGTGTGACGAGATGGAAGTTATTTTACTGGACAAGGATGGCAAAGAAATTGGAATTACCAAACGCGATAAGAAGTGTAAATACACTTACAATAAAATAAGCGATGTTGCTGTTAACGATAATAACAATAACAACAACAATAACAATAACAATAACAATAACAATAACAATAACAACAACAATAACAATAACAACAATAATAACAATACGGTTGATCCTAATGTACAGGTTGACCCTGTTTCTTTTGAAAAATACTACACTTACAACATGAAAGACATTGCTAAAACCGAGCGGTTGTTTAATGAATTTGTTGAAGGTGTTGCTAAAATAATTGAGAAGCGTGGGTTTGCTTACATATCCATTGAAGGAAGCGCTTCAAAGGTGCCAACAACCACTTTTAAAACCAATGACAAGCTTTCAAGATCGCGTACCAGTGATGCCAAATTGCGTTTACTGGAGGCTCTTCAGGCAAAAGGAATTGATGGTAAAAAACTGAAATTCAAATCAGTAAGCTCATTGGTTCAAGGTCCGAGGTACAACAATGACTTCATGGAAAACAAGGCCAATTACGAGAAATATCAATATATCAAACTCTGGGCGAAATAAACAATTGAGTATTGAAAAACTTGCGTTTGAGCCGGTTAGCTACTTGTTAACATCTCTAACTTTAGCGGGATGGTATATTCTCGCTTACTGGTCTTACTGGTGCTCTTCTCTATTCACTTTGGTGCTTATGCCGGAGAGGAAAGTAAGACCCTGTCTCGTGCCAGAAAAGCGTTATCAAAGGGTGACTATGCCGAAGCAAAAAAACAATACAATCAGCTTCTTCAAAAAGTAACTGATAATCCTGAATATTTTTTCGAAGCCGGTATTACCTATTACAATTCAGAAATTGAAAAAGAAAAAGCATTAGGGTATTTTGAGAGTGCTTTGAAGGCCTCTAAAAACGATACCATTGCCGAAATTTTTTATTACCTGGGGCGCAGTTACCAATACGTAAACGAGTTTGAGAAAGCAATTGTCCAATACAACCGGTTCAAAGCCTACATTGATGCCGACTCCAAAAAATCGCTGATGCTAATGGAGGATGTTGACCGGGTTATTGAAATGTGTAACAACGGTGTCAAATTTCTTCAAACACAAAACAAAAAATGGCAGGTAAAAAACCTGGGTAAAAACGTTAATACCATCTTTTCAGAGTATGCCCCGGTTGTGAAAAAAGACGAATCGTTACTTGTATTTACCGCACGCAAAAATTCAAATGAGGGTAATAAATTTTACCATGACGGCAAAAAATTTGAGGATATTTATGTTTCGGTTATGCAGGACCTTGAAACCTTAACCTGGAGTTATGCTACCAAGTTTGATTCATCGGGAACCTACATCAGCAAAAAAATAAATTCAAAATATCATGATGCCGCAATAGGTTACAATGAGGCCGAAGACAAACTTTTTATTTACCGCCTGAACGATGTGTGGATGAGTGAACTTAAAGACGGGAAATGGTCAGACCCGGTTCGCCTGAATTCAAAAATAAACACCAAAGGACAAGAGCCCAGTGTATTTATAACGCCTGACGAACAAACGTTGTATTATGTAAGTACCCGAACAGATGGATTGGGCGGACGTGATATTTGGACAGCAAAAAAAATGCCTGATGGGCAATGGGGTGAAATCAAGAACATGGGACCCGTTATTAATTCACCCATGAATGAAGATGCTCCTTTCCTGAGCAAAGACGGGAAAACACTCTACTTTTCATCACAAGGTTTTAATTCCATTGGCGGTTATGATATTTTCAAATCAGAACTTGACTCAACCGGCAACTGGGGACAGCGCGTAAACCTGGGCATGCCCTTGAATTCACCTGGCGATGATATTTATTATATTCAAAGCGCTGATGACACCTACGGGTATTTTTCTTCATCGCGGCCATATGGATTTGGCATGATGGATATTTACCGTGTACAACTGGATTGTAAACCCATTCAGAACACTGAAGTACGCGGACTAGTAATGGGAACCGACCGCAAGGTGCCGGTAACTGCAACCATCACCGTGAAAGAAAAAGAAAGCGGTAAAACCTACGGACCTTTTTATTCGGACAAATATACAGGTAAATACCTCATGGTATTGCCTCCAATGAAATCATACGAACTTGAACTGGTATGCGAGCAATTTCCGGCAAGCAGGCCACACCGTGAAGAATTCACCATTCCTAAACAGTGTGAGTATTACCAGCTGTTCCAGGAAATTACCATAACCCGTTTTGTTGACACAACTGCAGTTGTAAAAGACAAGCAAAAAGCCGAGTTCAAGAATGCATTTTTTGATGTTAAATCAAAAGCAAGAGAAAAATATGATCTTGATGTTTTAAAAGACAATGTTTCAATCAACAACCCGCCAAATGTTGACCTTACATTTACACCGGTAGTTATTTCAGGAACATTAAAACACAATGAAATTCAAAAAGCCAAAAAAATTGAGATTTACCTGGTTGATAAAAACAAACAAATTGTAAAAACCGCCACAACCGATGAAAAAGGTAATTTCAGTTTTAACGGCCTTGATCCTGACCAGGCATATGCTGTTCTTATTAAAGAAGATGATTTGAAAATAAGTTATTATGGCGACTCAAAAAACAACGCCAATAAAGACATTGTTGTACAGGGGCATATTGAAAAATTAAAAGGTATTGAAACTACCATTTCGCCAATAGAAAACATGGATATTGTTTTGATTGATAACAATAAAAAACCACTCACAAGTACAGTTACCGACAAAGACGGAAACTTTAACCTCAACAATACCAACGCCACACTCAATCCGCTTTACTCAGAATTGAATTTTCCTTATAAGATCAATACCAACGACCTTGATATGGTTTATTCGGCCTACATTACAACAATTGATTCAGCTGAGAACTATTCAGAATACATTGATATTATTGATTTGCCTAAGCAACCACCGTTGCTGGCACAGTTTGAAAACATCTATTTTGACTTTGATAAGTACTTTTTAAGAGATAAATCAAAGGAAATACTGGAAAAAATAAGCGCTTACATGGTTGACCATCCCGAGGCCAGCATTGAAATTGCAGGCCATTGTGACTGGATGGGTAGTGATGAATACAACGTAGTGCTGAGTGAAAACCGCACCATATCGGCATTTAATTACCTCTTAAACAAGGGTGTAGGCACAAATCGGATGAAAAAACTGTGGTATGGTGAGTCAAAGCCAGCCGCTTCAAATACCAAACCTGACGGAAGTGATGATCCTGAAGGCCGACAGCTAAACCGAAGGGACGAATTTAAGATCAACGTTCCTGGTATGGCCGTGTTCACCATTACACCATAAATTGGTATATTTGTTGATCAGGTAATACGTGGTGGGTAGCAAAACATACATACTTTTACTAGGCTTTTTATTGTGTTTGGTTAAACCGGTTTTTTCCCAGGTTGATGACAGGGAAGCCGAGGAACATTACAAGCACAATAATTTTCTAATGGCCATTCCTGTTTACAAAAATCTGTTGAAAGTTGAGCGGGATAATCCGGGATATAATTACAAGCTTGGATTGTGTTATTTAAAAACCAATATTGATAAACCCCAGGCTATTGTTTATTTGGAAAGAGCGTACAAAACAGGCAAATACCCGCACGATTTACCCTACTACCTTGGTTATGCCTATGCACTGGATTATCGCCTTGACGATGCTTTAAAAATACTTGAAGAACATAAAGCAAAAGCTGGTGGTAAGGACAAAGAAATGACCCTTAAATTGATTGAAGATTGCAAAATGGCAAAGGAGCTTATGAAGAATCCCATAAGCGTACATTTTGAAAACCTGGGCGATAAATTTAATACCGAGTATCCTGATTATTATCCATTCGTTTCTGCTGATGAAACATTCATTTCGTTTAACAGTCGCAGAAAAACATCCAAAACCAAAGATCCGCAGGAAGACGGTTATTACAACTGCGATATTTACACCTCATCCTACAATGGCTCTGAATACACCACTGCAACCCTTGCACAGGGCATAAATTCAGCAACCGATGACCAGGTTGTGGGCATATCACCAACGGGTGAAGTGATCTTTATTTTTTCACAGGCGCAGGAAATTTACGGTGCCCTTTATATGGTTAAACGCAACGGAAACATACTTGGGAAAAAAGAAAAATTTACCACTTCGGTGAATGATGAAAAATCAATTGAGATTTCAGGTTTTATGTCGCCTGACGGACAGGTTGTGTTTTTTGCCAGCAACCGATCAGGTGGTTACGGTGGTTATGATATTTGGATGGTTAGGCATTTACCCAATGGTACATGGGCTATTCCACAAAATTGTGGTCCTATGATCAATACTGCCGGTGATGAAGACTTCCCTTCTATTTCATTTGATGGTACCACTGTTTATTTCAGCTCAAACGGGCATGTAGGCATGGGTGGATTTGACATGTACCAGGTAAAATGGAACGTTGAAGGAAATGAATTCAGCGATTGTAAAAATATTGGCTACCCACTAAACACACCTTACGATGAACGTACCATTTCGTATACCGAAGATGGTAAGCATGCGTATGTTTCAAGTTCGCGTAAAGGTGGAAAAGGTGATCTTGATATTTACCGTGTTACCTTTGATGCGGTTGAAATAACGCCTGCTATTTTTAACATTAAGTTGCCAACTGGCCTTGCCGACCACCCTTTTTTAACCGATGGGGTAATTGTTGTTTTCAACCAAAAAAATGAACCTATTGGCGAATACAGGCCAAACGCATCGGGTAAATTCACCATTGCGCTTGGGCCCGGTGTGTATGATATACAGGTAGATTCACCCGGTTATAAACAAACCAGGTCGCAATTAAAAGTAAATGAGTTCACCATGCGTATGGGAGTAATTGACTCAGAAATAAAACTTATCAAAAACTAAGTTCTTTAAAGGTAAATCTTACCTTAGTCATCCTTTTATTTATTTTATGAATTTAACCTTAAACCGCCCCTTGTGTTTTTTTGATCTGGAAACAACCGGGCTTGATATA
>DATGXI010000006.1:0-48721 GCA_035299065.1 Flavobacteriales bacterium | reverse complement strand
GTCAATTACGTGAAAAATAAGCAAAATGAGGCGATTACATGTGTTAAGTTAAAACACAGGTTTGTTTACTGTGACATTTTCTTATCGAATGGGGGCGTGAAAGCCCGGTTTATGGCAATTCTGCTTTTGATACAATGGCCTCAATTTGTTCAACAGGTTGTGCGTTTTTAATGCTGTTCCTGGTTTTTACATTAAAAAAAAGCGTAATAAAAATACGATCAGCCTGTGATGACTGAACAATGGAATGGATATCAATTTGCTGTGACTTTTCGAGAAAATCGTTGATATCTGATTCAACTTTTAAAGCGCTAGCGCCCGAAAATATTTTACAAATCAACATAAATGAAGTTTAATGGGGTTAAAACAATGTAATGCCCTGCAAAACTCCGGTTTTTGAAATAAAATACATTATACAATTTCGAGAATTAATTACAGCATTTTGCATACCGGATTAAAATAACTGGCCCCGGCTTGTGACCGGGGCCAATTGTATTTCGGGTGCAGAAAGCAATTACGCTAAGTTTCCTCCAGCGTTGTATGCTACTGCGATAATGACCGAATTAGACATAAACACCTCCTCTCTGTGATTAAAACAAAAACAGGTTTTAACTGTTACGTGCCTCCCTGGCATGCGGTAGCTAATTTACACTTTTGTAAATTCGTGCAAGGGTTTTAGTCATTGTTTTAACACATTTTAATGAACCGGGCATTGTTAATTCTGTACGTCAAATAATAAACACGATTTAGTTGCTCTTCCGTATAAAACCTATCAGGTAAGGTTCATTTTAGTATGCGCCTTGTCCGGCTATTGGCCATACTACTCGGCCATCATAACTGCTAAATTTTAGTCTCAAAAGCCTGCGGGGTATTTGCCTCAACCGCGAGGAACGAGCGTTAAGCGATTCCATTAAAAACCAAATTATGCCTGAGCTAATCCGGGGCGGGGTTAACCAGTAAAAATTTTGTGTATTCGTATTGTTATGCGGTTAAAAAAGTTGGTCATTTAACGCTCCTCTTCACCAAATCCAACACATCTTTATGCAATGCATTCAAAAACCGGTCGCGTTTATTCGATAAAATACAAACCATCACATTTTTTTCTTCATACCATTGCAATAAATTAAAAAACCTGAATTCATCGCCCGGGTGATAATGATATTTACCCAATTCATCGTTCCCGAAAATCCACCCAAAACCATACAGCTTTTTATTGAAGTAACTGGTGTCGGTTAATTCATGCGCTTGTTCTGCATAACAACTCCATTTTTCAACCTGGTCAATGTAGTTTTTATAATAGGCAATAAAATCATTGGCTTTGCAATACAAACCTGAAGGGCCGCAGTATCCTGCTGTAACTGTTTTCTTCTGGTACTTTGGACTAAAGCCATATAAAACGGTGTCCTTTGACGGAATAAAACTGGCGCCATTCATACCCAAAGGACCAAAAATGTTTTTGCGGCAATATGTTTCAAACGTAAGTTTTGTGGCGCGTTCAACCAACATGGCCATCATGGCGTACCCGGCATTGCAATAATTAAACACTTTGCCGGGTTCAGTATCGGTGCTGTCAAGCCGGCACATCATGTTGTAAATTTTTGCATTGTCAAGGGTGTCCACGTCTTTTGTGATGTCGTAAAAATCAGGAATACCGCTGGTGTGGTTGGCCAGTTGGCGTACGGTTACTTTTTGTAAGGCAGGCTTTAATTCCGGAAACCATTTGCCAATGGTGTCGGTTGGTAGCACAAGTCCGCTATCCATTAACTGCAGCAATGCCCAACCGGTAAAATGTTTGGCAACCGAGGCTAAATAAAACCGGTCGTTGAGCGAAATTTTTTCTTTTTTGGTGTACGGATCTTTGTACCCAAACTTATAGGTACGTATATCATTCTTGTTAAAAGCAATAATTACCACACCGTTAAACCGTCCTTTGTTGTTGTATGAATAAACAATGCGTTTTAAATCCTGGTCAAAGGTTTGTGTTTTGCAAACACAAAAACAAAAAAGTAATATGACGGTGATTAAAAAACGCATGTATATAAGTTACAAAAAATTACGTTAATAAAGGGTTTATTCTTCCTCATCTCCATCATCATCATCGGTTATCCATTTGCCTGGATCGTCAACCGGGTTTGGCAAACGTTCTTTAAGCCATTTTTGCAAGGTGCCTGGTTTAAACGTGGGGTCCGTATTCTCAATAACCCATGATAAAAACTCATCAGGTCCACCGTTCAGGTAAGGTGCTGGTGAAACGGGATAAAATCTTGTAGGCAGCCGTTCGCTTACAGAAATGTAATTTACAACACAACCCAATTCCTGCACAACATGCCAGGCAAGCTTGTTGTCTATGTCAATTTTGAATTTTATCCACCAAAACCCTTTGTCATCAGCACCTGTTCCCATTTGCGAATCTATTCCGGGTATTTTTTTCAGGTAATTTGTTAATGTTGAAAAAGCGCGTTCATCCATGTTGTTTATTTTATTTTATAACGTCAAAATCTACGTGGTAATGGTCGTCATGCAAACTGTTGATTAACCGATCTAGTTTTTGGGTAATATACAACCCAGAGTTTTTTAATTTTTTCCCGTTTTCTGTAGCATATAATTCATCTTTTAATTCCATTTTTAAAATCACTTTGTTTATGCGCAATCCGTTTTTTTTGGCTTCAGTGTTCAGTGTGAGTAAGTGCAGGGCCAGGGTGTTAAAATCAATGCTCACACTTGTATCTTTTATAAAGCGGCCGTTTTCATCAAAATCCATGAGATAATGAATCCTGCCGCAATTATCGTGTTCATAACAAATTTCACCTTCTTTTGTAAGAGGTGACATGAAATCGATGCTTAGTCCGTTTTGATGTGTACGGTGTGGCCAAATACGCCCGCCTTCTTTGTTTGAGCATTCCATAATCCTGAATTTTCGTCCAGGTACAAGTTTTTCCATTTCGGCATAGGTACTTAAAACCGTTTTCAGCACTTTATCATTCACAAAAGCATGTTCACTGTAATAACTGCTTGTGTCAAAATACATAAAGTTATTTCCGTTCCACGGCATGAGTTTACCATTTTCAAGCGATCCATTCCCAACGCTTCCTTTTGATTTGCTTGGTAAACCATTATCGGGATAAGCGCGGGCAAATTCTTCAATTTCATTTGGAGGAGGGGCCACGGGCATGTCATTCTTTGTAACATGGTTCTCTTCTTTTTTTTCACCGCATGAAACTAAAAAAAGAAAAAGTAAAAAATGAAAAACACGCATATTATTCAATTGCATCAAGTATGTTTACAAATGAAAAGCAGGCCTCAGCGCATGTTGGTTCAAGTTCTTTTGCTTGAACAAACAGGCGTATTTTTTTTTGAGGCGTTGAACGGGTAATGAGCTCAACCGTTTCTGCGTCAAGTTTGTCCAACTCAACATTAATTACCAGGTTGCCCGGCTCATCTTTAAAATTCACACTGTTGCCTGATTCAATAAATGCATTTAAATAACGTATGAGCTCTTTTGAGCCGCTTTTAACCACAAAACAGTCGCAGGTGGTGGGTGCGTCCCAAATGGTGCGTGTAAATTCTTTAAAATACCCTTCAAGCAAACAGGTATCAGGAAGGGCTTCAACAGCCTTAGGATCATTAAGCTCTTCTTTAGCCGGTGGTGTAACGGTATCAGTTGGCACTTCAATTTTTGCTGCCGGTTCATTTGCATATGAATGCTCCAGCATGTCATACCGCGTGGTTTCATCCTCGCCACAAGCATAAATCGTGAATAAAATAAATATAGCAATAACCAGCCGCATGGTTACCAATATAGCTAAAAATTGGCTTAAGGCTTGTTAAGAAACACAAAAAATTATTCCCGGTATGTATACGTATATTGGTAGGTTGTTGGCATTAACCCTTTTTCTGTTTCTATGGTGGTTTGTGTTTTCACAAGCCCATTTTCATAATAGGTATAGGTATAATGGGCAATTCTTTCCTTTTTTTTAATAAAGATACCAGTTGATTCCCGTATAATTAATCCGTTTTCATCATATTCTGTTATACTTGACCTGTCTGGTTTTTGCCGGTAACGCCTGTCGGTATGGTAAGGGGTGTAGGAATATGATTTTATTTCACCGTTTTCATGGTAGGTATATGCTTGTTTTAGCTGGAGGAGTGCATTGCCGTAATAATCGTAGTCATAATCATTTTGCTCAATCAATTGTTGCTTTTCGTTATATGTGTAGGTGGTTTTCCCGGTAATGTAATGCCATTTTAAATACGTACGTTCCTCTGAAATTAAATGATTGACCGAATCAACCTCATGCCAGCTTGAGTCGGTAAATTTTTTGTAAAAATTATTCTCCCGTATACACTTGTAATTTGCTTTTCCCGGCTCATAAATATAAACGTACTTTGATTCTGTTTTGCCATATTGCTGTATTTCGTAATAAAGCAACCGGTTTAATTCATCGTAATTTCGCACATGGATTCGTCTTCCCGAGTCGGCCGTTTGAATTTTTAGCATGGAATCGTTTTTTTGTTTTGTGTATCCCGACTCCCATGCAAAGCGCGTATTTGTATCAAAATTCTGTACCTGTACTTGTTTTACCATGTTTCCTTTTTTGTCATAGGTATAATAGGAAATGCCAAATCCCATGTCTGACTTTGTAATTTGGCCACTTGTGTCAAAGTAATAGGTGTATTTAAAAGCGTTGAGGGAGTCATTGATAGGGCAACGGAGCGTCATGGTTTGTACATGGAGGCGTTTCATGTTTTCTTTTTTGCATGTGGGCATTTCCCGGTTGGAAAACTGGGAATAGGCCTTAAACGTGAATAGGATCATCAAAAGTGTGAACAGTATTTTCATCTCCGTTTATGGTTAACCCGTTGTTAAGTAACCTGTATAAACTCAAAAATTTTAAATGCCGGCTTGTGTCGCTTTTTATAGCCAGGTAAAAGTGGTGCCAACTATACGTTTCAAAACGTTAAATTGGATTTTTTATTTTAAGCGAAACAATCTTTTTTAAATGCGAACCCCAATTACACAAACGTCATCAATTTGTTCAAGATGACCGCGCCAGGCTTCAAATTCATTGTCCAGCACAATGCGCTGTTCTTCGGCTGGCATGGTGTGTATTTTAATTAGTAAATCAATAAGGTTAGCTTCCATGAATTTTTTCCCTTTATCACCGCCAAATTGGTCTATATACCCATCGGTATAAAGGTAGAGCATGTCTCCTTTTTCTGCCGAAAACGAAAATTCACGAAAGGATTCTTTTTTTTCACTTTTGCCAATAGGCATTTTGTCATACTCAAGCTCAACCAGCTTACCGTTACGTATTAATACGGGTTGGTTATTTGATGCCGCGTAAGTAAAGTTTAGTTTTTCTTTTTCGAATTTTACCAGTATTGCATCCATTCCATCCTGGCCACCTTCGCGTGAAATGCTTCCAACAAGTCTTGTTCGTACATAATCAAAAACGCGGTTTGGTTGGGCAATTCCCTTTTCAATAACTGCTTCATTCAAAAACGAAGTGTTGAGCAAGCCCATAAAAGCGCCCGGTACACCATGGCCGGTAGAGTCACATACCGCGAGGTAAAAATCACCTCCGGGTTTCTCAACTGCCCAATAAAAATCGCCACTTACTATGTCTTTTGGTTTGTATAAAACAAAATAATCGCTAAGATTTTTTCGCAACACGTCTTCATGTGCCAAAAGGGTGTATTGAATGCGCTTTGCATAATTGATTGACGAAATGATTTCAAATTGCTTTTCCTCAACAAGGGCTTTTTGTGCTTCAACTTCTTGCTTTTTTTGCTCAACAAGTTCTTTTTGCAGGTGAATTATGTGATTTTGTTTCTTGGTGACCTTAAAGCGGTTAAAAATAAATAAGGCAAAAATCAGTAAAAGGGCAAGTCCTCCGTATAATCCCCACTGCAGGTTCCTGTCTGCTCTTAATTCAGCATTCTTCCGGTGAAGTTCAGCTTTATTCAAGTCAATTTCTTTTGCATGAATAATACTGTCTTCAAGCAGTTTTTTTTCATACTCACTTTTACTCTCCGTTTGCACTGCCTTCCTGAATGTTTCATCGTTCACAATTGAATCCTTGTAAGAAATAAATTTTTTATAATTCCTTAGGGCTTTTTCAAATTCTTTTTTACCTTCATTTACTTCTGCCTGTGATTGATAGTATTCTTTCAATAATTCAAGGGCTCCAATCCTGCTGGCAATCTCAAACGCATCGTCAAGGTATTTTTGCGCTTTGCTAAAATCCTTTGTCATCACATAGGTGTTAGCCAGGTAAATATTGGTGTGTGCAATGGAATACGTGTCGTTTAAATCTTGTGCCAATCCCAACGACTTGCTGAAATACTCAATTGATTTAAGGAAATTATTGTCTTTTTGATAAGCTAAACCAATATTGTTGTAATTGTAAATAAGCCCTTCTTTACTTCCCAATTCCTCGTGCATTTTTGCTGCTTTAAGGTAATATTCGAAAGCAAGATCGTCTTCACCAAGGTGCTTATAGGCCACACCTATATTGCCAAGATTAATGGCAATTGAGCGTTTATTTCCCAGTTCCTGGTTTAACGTAAGTGCTTTTTTAAAATAGGTTAGCGCTTTTTTATTGTCTTCAAGCTCTTTAAATAATATTCCTGCATTACCGGTGCTTGAGGCAATGCCTTCTTTATCTTTTCTTTTTTCATTTACTTTCAGGCCAAGCAGGCAGTAATGCAATGACCGTGGATGAAGTCCTTGCATGTAATAGGTTTGTGCCAGGTCGTTGTAAAGTGAAGACTGTGCCTCCAGGTCTTTTGTGCGTATGGCAATTTCAAGCGCTTTGTCAAAGTAGTCAATTGCATGAGCCAGGCTGTCTTTTTTACGTAACGTCAACCCCTGGTATTCATAATTCAGGGTTAGTATGCGGTTAAGTTGAGTGTTACCGTTACGTTTTGTATGCAGTACTTCTTCAATTTTGCTGTGTACTTGCTTAAGCAGTTCCTGGCCAGCGTCAACTTCTTTATTTTTTACTTTGTCAAATGCCAATTCATTTTCAGCATCAAGAATATAAAGTTTTGAAAGTTTTCCTTTTGCAATTGAATATGCTTTTTCATGAAAATAAATAGCCGAGTCAATTTTCACATTCCTGTATTCCTGGCCAAGTTTTATATAGGAAATAAATAAATTGGTGGGGTTATTTTTACTTTTAAGCAGTTTTTTTAACTGGCCAATGCGGTTGGTACCGGCAATAGAAAACACCTGTGCAAATACAAGCACCATAACCAGGACATATCGGAAAATTAGTTGCACAATGCGCTTATGCTAATGTAGCTAAAAGTTTTAGTGAACAGGAAAAAAAATACGAAGTGTCTTAATGACTGGAATGCGCTTGATAACAAGGGTTTTGAGTTTGCTGAAATAAAAAAAGCCCTCTCTTTCGATCGGGCTTTTTAGTTGGCATCATCTCCCTGCAATGTGCGCTGTGCTATTCAAAATAACAATAAATTTAGTTCAACAAAATATTTTCAACAAAGTGTAAAAGCACGTTTTGATTTATGTTCGTGTAAATCAAAAAATGCCGGATAACAGTGTTTCAAAAACGCTGTTATTACAACGCTTACTTCTTTGTAACCTTAACCGGACGATTAATTGACTTCATTTTCGTTTGCCCGGTTGGAGCATCTTTTTTATCTTTTGCAGGAGCTGGATTAACTTCCTTTTTTGCTTCTGCCTGCTTCTCCGTTTTGGTTTGTGTTTTATTCAGCGTTGTCGCTTGCTTGTTCACTTTTATTTTCGTCATTTTTGTTTTTGACGTTGATGTAGGTGCTGTGGTTTTATCCTGAGCATTTAAACTCAAAACACCAAACAAACACACAAGGCTTAATATGGACTTAATCGCATTCATAATTTTTGTTTTATAACCAAGGTATTGCAGTTTCTATGCCATTCAGCAATCGATTTATTTTCAACTCGTTACAAAGCGTATTTTTGTCCTAAACATCCATTAAAAATAAGTATCTTCATAGTAAACCGGAACCTCATTGTTATGAAAAAAATAATTTACGCAACGTTTATCCTGTTAAATGCAAGTACTGCATTGGCACAACCCATTTCGTTTGCCGCCCGTGGTGTTGGTGGTGGCGGAGCTTTGTTTTCGCCTAGCATAAATCCTGCAAACCCAAATGAATATTATATAGCTTGTGATATGAGTGAACTGTTTCACTCCACCAATTTGGGTGCAAGTTATAACCAGGTTGATTTTAACCAGTTTTTAGGCGGGCATAATTCCAAAGTGTGCTTTACATCAACCACAGGCCTGTTGTATAGCATTAGTTATATAAATGATATTGGAACCCCGGTAAAAAGTACCGACAATGGAGTAACATGGACCACCCTTGCGGGGAATCCTGACCCCAGTGAGGACACCTATTACATGTATGTTGATTACAACAATTCAAACCGTGTTGTAATTGCATATTATGGCGAAGTTTATTTTTCATCCAATGGCGGATCCAGTTTTACAAGCATTCATACCGATGGTACCGGAAACGGTTGTGTAGTGGGTGGTGCATTTTTTGATGGATTGAATATTTATTTGGGAACAAATGAAGGTGTGCTGGTTTCAACCAATGGAGGAACTACCTGGAACATGGTCACTATATCCGGAATACCATCAACCGATGCGATTTGGAGTTTTGCTGCTGGCAAATCAGGCGGTACAACACGTTTCTTTTGCCTTACGGGTGACGCAGCCGATGTATATGTAGGTTTACAGGGGTCGGACTATTGGGATTTTATGACAGGTGTTTATTCATGCGATTACGGAAGTACAAATTGGGTGAGTAAATTGGGAGGATTAACAGTAGGTGTTGATTTCCCCATGTTTGTAGGAATGGCGGAAAACAATATTAACACCGTTTATTTGGGAGGAAGCAACAATGCTGGTGAACCCGCCATTTATAAAACAACCAATGCCGGAACAAGCTGGACAAATACATTTCAAACCACCAACAACCAGAATATTTTTACGGGTTGGAGTGGAGATGGTGGCGACCGTGGCTGGGGTTATGGCGAATGTTTGTTTGGCATGAGTGTTTGTGCAACAGATGCAAACTATGTATTGGTTGGCGATTTTGGTTTCCCGCATTATACAAGTGACGGTGGCGCAAACTGGCACCAGGCCTATGTTGATGTGGCCGATCAGCACGCCATAAACACGTCAACCCCTCAGGGCGATAATTACCACTCAATAGGAATTGAAAACACAACATGCTGGCAGGTGCATTGGAGCGATGCAAGCAACATGTGGGCCTGTTATTCTGATATACGCGGTTGCCGTTCAACTGACGGTGGCGATACGTGGTCGTTTAACTACACAGGTAACACAGCCAATTCATCGTATCGTATTGTTGAAGATGCGTCCGGTACCCTTTACATGGGAACATCGGCCATTCATGACATGTACCAAAGTACACGTTTGACCGATGCTATTCTGGATGCTACAGATGGGGCAGGCCGTATTTTATATTCAACTGACAATGCTGCAACATGGACCCAGTTAATGTATGCAGGGCATCCGGTTTTTTGGCTGGAGCTTGACCCGACTAACGCTAACCGCGCTTACGCAAGTATTATTAATCACGCAGGTGCCGGTTTGCAGGGTGGTGTTTACCGTTGTAACGATTTGAATAACCTGGCCACATCAACCTGGACCTGGCTTGGAAATCCACCGCGTACTGAAGGTCATCCGGCCTGTTTAAAAGTGTTGGATGACGGAACATTGGTAGCAACCTATTCAGGCAGGCGCAACGCATCAGGTACGTTTACCGCAAGTTCGGGGGTTTATACATACAACCCAACCAGTGGTGCATGGACCGATCTTTCAGATCCGGGAATGGAGTATTGGACAAAAGACGTAATTGTTGATCCGAATGATCCAACACAAAACACTTGGTACGTATGTGTGTTCAGTGGTTGGGGTGGACCACCAAATGGGTTAGGTGGTATTTACAAAACAACCGACCGCGGCATTAACTGGACCAAATTAACCGGTACAACACTTGACCGCGTTACATCCTTAACGTTTAATCCAACCAATGCCAATGAAGTATTTATCACAACCGAGTTCCAGGGAATGTGGATGAGCAGTAACATCAATGCTGGTACCCCAACATTTAGTGCCGTTACCAATTACCCGTTTAAACAACCTGAACGTATATTTTTCAATCCGAATGATAATACTGAAATGTGGGTTACCAGCTTTGGCAATGGAATGAAAATGGGTAACATTACAGGAAGCGGAACACCTGAATTTGAAAACAACAATCAACTTTCAGTTTACCCCAATCCCGCAAATGAAAGCATGACAATTTTAAATGCACAGGCTAATTCAACGTTTTTTTTATACAACCAGGTAGGAGAGAAGGTAGCCGATTATAAATTAAGTGGTGGAAATAATACCATTGATATTTCAAAAATACCGGTTGGAATGTATATCGCAAAAATGGGTGAACGAACCACTAAACTGCTTGTACAGCGTTAGTATGAAACAGGTGTTTGTATTTATTTTTTTATGGGTGTGTGTTTCCTGCAGCGAAAAAAACGAAGTAACCGGGAGTATACCTGCTGACTCATTGGCAAACAAGGCTGACGGTGTGGTCGTGTTGAAAGATACGGTACATGAAACGGTAACACAAGCCGATTCGGTAGTAAAAGACCAGGGCGAATTATGTACCATAACAGCTGTTTACAATACCTCTTACTGTGGTGGAGCAGTACCGCCAAAAGAACTGCTTGATGAACTTGCCAAACACCATGCCCTGAAAAATACCAGCATTACATTGCATGTAAAGGGCACCATTCGAAATGCAGATACCAGGAAGGTTATTAAACTGGACAAACAGGGAAAATCGTCAGTAAACCTGAAAGAGGGATTATGGGAATTCGGTCTCACCACCGATATTGATAAACGTATAGCAGGCATTAATCCGGCCTGCGAAATAGCCATCCAAAAAAAGTATGGAACGTTTAGCGTTAAAAAGGAAGGTAAAAATAATTTTTATCTTTTATATCATTTTGATTGCGACCCTTGCGATCCCGACATGAAAAAGAGGCCTTAGATGCTAAAGCGCTATGCCTTTTACACAATGATTGTGCTGTACATTGTTGCAGGAATAAATCATTTCATTAACCCGCAGTTTTATCTGAAAATAATGCCACCGTATATTCCATACCACCTGGCCATGGTATACGTAAGTGGTGTTTGCGAAATAGGGTTTGCGCTGTTGCTCATTCCGCCAAAAACACGAAGGGTAGGGGCCTGGTTAATCATTTTTATGCTAATTGCTATATTTCCTGCCAATATTCAAATGGCCATTGACTGGTATGCGCAGGACCATCCACAATTGTGGGCAGCTTTTGTGCGTTTGCCTTTACAGCTGGTGCTTATTTGGTGGGCATGGTTGTATGCAAAAAAAATAAACTCCCTGAAAAATTAAGCAGGATGATTTTACCGTGTTAAGGTAATGTTGCCTTTTAACGAATAGGACTCACCTGTAAAAGGTGAAACAGAAACAAGGTAATACACGTAAACACCAGCACTCAGAGGTTGTCCTTTGAAATTACCATCCCACCCAACGGTTGATGAAGTGCTTTCAAAAACCATTTGTCCCCAGCGATCATATACCGAAAAATAAAATTCGCGTCCCTCCATTCCCCGTATATACAACACATCATTTTTTCCATCGTTGTTGGGTGAAAATATATCGGGCATAAAAAAGCAATCGGCAAAGTTTACTGTTAATTCATCGCGTATGGAACATGCTCCCGTATCAATTTGCAGCCAATAATTGCCTGAAGTAGTTATGGAAACAGATGAAGCGTTTTCACCGGTACTCCACGTGTAATTACCTGGTGAATTGGCTGTAAGTACCAATGTTTCACCTGCGCATAAAGTGGTGTCATTGCCAATTTCAGTTTGTGGCGATGGGTCAAACGTTACGTGTATGGTATCGCGAAAATTACAAAAGCCCTCATAAACTATTGCGTGGTATTCACCCGAAACGGTTACATGTGTAGTGTCAACTATGGAACCGGTTGACCAGCCAACAAAATCCCACAAAGGGTCAACTTCTAAAACAACCGGGGTTCCTTCGCATACGGCAATGTCAGGTCCAAGTGTAAATTGCGGTGTATATTCTTCAACGCTTACTTCATCAACATAATAATAAGCAGCGCCCAAACCTGATCCTACAACTGTGGTACTATCATATGATTTGAAATTGCCTATGGTAATAAACTGTTCATTGCCTGAAGCAATATATGTTCCCGAAATGATTGCCCAGTTTAATGTGTCAGAAATAATGTTTCCCGGTTTATTTATGATTTGAGGATTGTAACCGGTTAATGCGCCCGTTCCTGGTGGTGACCATCCGTAAATAAATAACCCAATATCATCGGTTGCCCATGCGCTTTTATTAGCCCTGCACACCTTAAAACTTATCCAGTACGCCCTGCAATCAATCATGGGTGTGTCAAGCTTAACGCCAATGTATTCGCGTGCGGAGGGGCCTGCTGCATTGTCCCATGCTTTAAAGCCGGCATAACAATTGCCATGTGATGCCACCTGGTAACCGTAATTTAGCATGTTGTTTGGCGATGAATATAAACCTGGTTGTCCGCATGGGTGATAATAATCGGGAGTTTGCCCGTTCACCACTTCCCAGGGAGTTGCGTAAATTAAATGCCCCGTAAGTTTAGGGCAAGCTGTGTTTGTTTCAAAGCTATAATTGGGCACAAGGTTTTGGGCGTGTAAATATGCCGCAGGAAATAATACTATGGATAGCCATTTTATCATTCGTTAAAACATAAAAAAGCGCTCGCTTTCACGAACGCTTTTTGGATTTAAAAGTCAATTGTCAGGATACGCTAAGCTTTCACATTTGCACGAATTATATTTAACGCACCACCGGCTTTAAACCATTCAATTTGCTGTGCATTGTAGGTGTGGTTTACTTTAATCTCTTCACTGGTTCCATCAGCATGGTGCAGTACCATGGTTAATTGAACACCGGGAGCAAAGTTTGTTAAACCTAAAATATCAATGGTATCGTCTTCTTTAATCTTTTCGTAATCGTTCTTGTCAGCAAACGTCAACCCAAGCATACCTTGTTTTTTAAGGTTGGTTTCATGAATACGCGCAAATGATTTTACCAATACAGCACGTACACCTAAATGACGTGGCTCCATGGCTGCGTGTTCACGCGATGAACCTTCACCGTAGTTTTCGTCACCCACTACAATTGAACCAATCCCTTTGGCTTTATACTGGCGTTGTACTTGTGGTACACCTTCGTAATTACCGGTTAACTGGTTTTTCACGCTATCGGTTTTTTCGTTGAAATAATTCACAGCACCAATGAGCATATTATTTGAAATGTTGTCAAGGTGACCACGGAATTTCAACCATTTTCCGGCCATCGAGATGTGGTCAGTGGTACATTTTCCTTTAGCCTTGATCAATAATTTTAATCCTTTTAAGTCAATGCCTTCCCAGGCGCTGAACGGATCAAGCAATTGCAAACGGTCAGAAGTAGGTGATACCAGTACTTCTACTTTGCTTCCGTCAGCAGCTGGTGCCTGGTAGCCTGCGTCCTCAACAGCAAATCCTTTTGTAGGTAATTCATCACCATGTGGCGGATCAAGTTTTACTTGTTCACCTTTTTCATTGGTCAAGGTGTCGGTAAGCGGGTTAAATTCAAGTGTACCGGCAATGGCCATGGCTGTTACCAGCTCGGGCGATGCAACAAATGCATAGGTGTTTGGATTACCGTCAGCACGTTTTGCAAAGTTGCGGTTAAATGAATGTATAATGGTGTTTTTCTCTTGCTTTTCGGCACCCATCCTGTCCCACATTCCAATACATGGTCCGCAGGCATTGGTAAATACTTTGGCACCAATGGAATCAAATACATCTAAAAAACCATCGCGTTTAATTGTATAGCGAATTTGTTCTGACCCAGGATTAATGCAATATTCTGCTTTTGCCTTAAGTCCTTTTTCTTTCACTTGTTTTGCCAATGAAACGGCACGTGAAATATCTTCATACGATGAGTTGGTACATGAACCAATTAAGCCAACTGAAATGGTTAACGGCCAACCGTTTTTAGTAGCCTCTTCCTTTAACTTTGAAATAGGTGTAGCCAGGTCTGGCGTGAACGGACCATTTACATGCGGTTCCAGTTCTGATAAATTGATTTCAATTACCTGGTCAAAATATTTAGCAGGATCAGCATAAACTTCTTTATCAGCAGTTAAATGTTCTTTAACCGTGTCAGCTAAAGCAGCAACATCAGCACGGCCCGTGGCTTTTAAATAACGTGCCATTGAATCGTCATAACCAAATGTCGAGGTGGTTGCACCAATTTCAGCACCCATGTTGCAAATGGTTCCTTTACCGGTACAACTCATGTTTGTTGCGCCTTCACCAAAATATTCAACAATGGCATCGGTACCACCTTTTACAGTAAGTATACCGGCAACTTTTAAGATTACATCCTTAGGTGCGGTCCAGCCATTTAATTTACCTGTTAATTTAACCCCAATTAATTTTGGCATTTTTAGTTCCCATGGCAAGCCGGCCATTACATCACAAGCATCAGCACCACCTACACCAATGGCAATCATGCCAAGTCCACCTGCGTTTACGGTGTGTGAATCGGTACCAATCATCATTCCACCGGGGAATGCATAATTTTCAAGAACCACCTGGTGAATAATACCAGCTCCCGGTTTCCAGAATCCAATTCCGTATTTATTCGAAACAGAACCTAAAAAATCAAATACTTCTTTACTTTCTTTATTGGCAAAGGCAAGATCGGTTGCAGCACCTTCCTTGGCGGTAATTAAATGGTCACAATGTACGGTTGAGGGTACTGCTACTTTTGGACGACCTGATTGCATGAACTGCAACAAGGCCATTTGCGCTGTAGCATCCTGCATGGCAACGCGGTCAGGAGCAAAATCAACATACGATTTACCACGTGTAAAATTTTCAGTCTTTTGATCGGCATGTAAATGCGCGTAAAGAATTTTTTCAGCTAGGGTCAGGGGGCGTCCCACCAATTTACGGGCGGCTTCAACGCGTGCAGGCAATTTGCTGTAAACTGCCTTGATCATTTCAATATCAAATGCCATCTTTAATGAATTTTCTGTATTGGGTTAATGTTCTAAGTTACTAAGTTATATCAATCGTATCACCTAAACAAGGTATTTTTTTATTTTTTCGGTTTATGAACCCCTGTCTTTTTTATTGCCACAGATAACACTGATTAGCACAGATTTTCGAAGAAATTCACTTTTGTTTTTTTTCGCCAGGGATAGCACTGCAAGTGATTATGTTTTTTTGACTTTTATGTTGTTTCTTTCACGAATGATCACGAATTTATTCCTATTAAGTTTCTTTATTCGTCACCATTTGTGAAGGATACACCTGTTAGTTGCATTGTATTGTTATTCGTGGCCGTATTTTGTATTTATCTGTGTCAATCTGTGTTATCTGTGGCCTTTTAACCAAAGGGAATTATAGGTAAAAAAAAAGGGAACATTTACGTCCCCTTTTCCTTTAAATATGTTTGTTTCTTGTTCAATTAAAAATATAGCATTGAAGCAATGGCTAAAATAGCGAAGATTACATAGAAATATCCTACAGCGGAAACTCCACCTTCATCAAAAAAATTGTGTTTGCTTGGCTTGTGACTCATAAAAAATTCAATTTTATGCTTCAAAAATACGAAAATTCTGACCAGTGGTGAAAAAAGTGGAGAAAAAAATGAACAGCCTGGGGTTAAATCGGTTTAATACTTAATTGCTTATTTTTCAGTTGATTTAGGCGAAGGTATTTTGTATAAATTTGCCCGCGAATGATTGGGCCGGTCAATAATTAAGCCTTTTGATGACTTATAAACGAAATTTTTAACCAGCCAATTAACCAACCTATGTAAACCATTAAACTCAAATAAACTAAACATGAAAACTAAATTATTTTCAATTGCTTTGTTAAGCCTGCTGCTGGTAAACTGCGGTGGCGAGGAAAAAAAAGAAGAAACTACTGAAAAGGATACGGTTGTTGCCGAGGAGCCAAAAGAGCCTGCCTATGAATATACCTATGAGGTGGCCGAAGTGGATGTGCCTGAAAAGTGGGCCGTTGTAATAGGTGATTCAACAACATTGGAGGACCTCAAAACCTTTTTTCCAGAGAACATGCCTAAGGTTGGTAAAACAGCTAATTTGAAACCAAATGATATGGCAGAGGCGCCAATGGGTATTTACTACAATTTTTCACCTGATAAAAAATTCTATACCGAAGCCGCTATTGTTATTACTGACTCAACGCGTAAGGTTAAAGCGCCTGGTAAATTAAAAAAATTACCAGCTGGCAAAGCTGTTAAAGTTTCGTTTGTGGGTTCCTATGAAGAACTTGAAAAAGGATGGAATGATGCAATGGCTTATGCGAAAGAAAAAGGATTGGAGGCAACAAATGTTGGATGGGAACAATATATATCAGATCCAGGCGCAAAGGATGCGGACCAGTCAAAATTAAAGGTAGATATTTACATGGGAGTAAAGCCTGCAGCGAAATAACATGAATAACATATAAAAGAAAAGCCCGGAGTTTCCGGGCTTTTTTTGTATTAGTACTTTACAATAAGTTGACCATTTGCTTGTATAGCGTATTGCATAAGGTTTTACCAAACGTAAATAATAAGTAGCAGAAAAAACGGTTGTGAAAATAGTTGTGGACTTTGCATTAGACGCAATAAATTTTAATGGTTGCCTGTGTTTCGAAAAAATAATTTTCCACGATTTTTTTGTCATTTTTATCAGGATCTTTTTTTGTTAATTCCTGTTTTTCATGAATGCTCGAAAGTCCTGTAAAATCAAGGGTTCCAGCGTGTTTTTGTGGCAGGTTGCATGGCCTGAAAAAAATATTCCTGAAAAAATAATGCAACCTTTTTGTGTTTTTTGAATCATTATAACGTGATGAAATACGGAAGTATTCATGAACACTTAACAAAAGCAAAATTATACCCATGAGTAAAAAAATTGCACTCACCCTTTTCACGGCCTTCCTTTTAACAGGAATGACTAAAGCGCAAATTGTGCCTGATGTTACTTACACGCCCCAGCAACTTGTTGAAGATTTCCTGGTAGGCCCCGGAATATCGGTTTCAGGAGTTACCTTTAATGGTGCACCAGGTACAACACTAAATAACCAGATTGGCTTTTTTAGCGGCAACAGTTCTATAGGACTTGATTCAGGAATTGTAATAACAAACGGACTTGCAACCAACGTAACGGGTCCAAACAATTCAAGTTCTATTGCGGGTTCTTTCTTTACACCCTCATTTGATCCTGATTTGTCAGCCATTGGTTTCTCATCGGTTTACGATGCGGGAATTCTTGAATTTGATTTTGTACCAACAGGTGACACGGTTTCCTTTCGTTTTGTTTTTGGAAGCGATGAATACCTGGAATGGATTGGTGTAAACGATATGTTTGGTATTTTTCTGAGCGGCCCAGGCATTACAGGCCCTTATTCAATGGGTGCTCAAAACATAGCAACCATACCAGGTGGAATACCCGTATCCATTAACAACATTAATCCAGGATCAAACCCTTCTTATTACGTAAATAATGGTGATGGTTTTACCGCGCCATATAGTACGAATCCATATTATATAGAATATGATGGCCACACGGTAATCATTAAAGCATCGTGGCCGGTTAGTTGTGGTTCAACGTACCACATTAAATTTGCCATTGGTGATGCAGGTGACGACTGGATAGACAGTGGCGTATTTATTGAAGCAGGAAGTTTAATGTCATCAGGATCGCAGGTGAGTGCAAATGTTGAGCCTGTTTTTGGTGCTGGCCCTAACAGCGTATTTGAAGGTTGTTTATTGGGCGATACGGTAAGTCTTGTATTTACACGTCCAACTACAACCGGCAGCGACACGTTATTTTTCAACCTGGGAGGCGATGCCATTAACGGTGTTGACTATACCTTGATTTCACCCGCTTATGTTGTTTTTCCTGCCGGTGAAGATTCAGTAACCTTATCATTTGGTGTGCCCAATGATGGCATTGTTGAAGGGGTTGATACCTTAATTATTTCAATTCCTCCATCAAGCTCAGGCGGCTGTGGTTCAGGGCCGGGAAATACGCTTGAAGTATATATTTACGATCCATACGGTTTAAATGCATTTGCCGGAAACGATACCGTTTACCAATGTCCCGGACAAACCCTTGTATTTAACGGAACAACATTGAACGGGAATCCGCCTTACGCTTACACCTGGAGTGATGGTACCCTTGGAGCAACCATAAATTATACCATAACAGCATTAGGAGGTGACACGTTAGTAATGAGCGTTACAGATGGTTGTGGTTATAACGGCAGTGACACCTTAATTATGACACAGGTTGCACCTACAAGTCCGCTTACCGCAAACGCAGGTCCTGATGTGTATTTTACCTGCCCGGGTGACACCTCACTTGTATTTGCAACAGCAACCGGTGGAGTAGCGCCTTATACGTACCTGTGGGAAGGAATATTCCCCGGGCCGTCATACTACTATGTTGCCGATAGTGATACAGTAGTGATTGTAACTGTTACCGATTTTTGTGGAAATACCGATTCAGATACACTTTATGCAATCAATACCCCGCCAATACCCTTGGTAGTGGATGCGGGACCTGATCAAACAGTAACCTGTGTTGGGCAATACATCAATTTAAACGGAACTGTTACAGGTGGTTCAGGCTACACTGGTTGGTACTGGAGTACAACTGAAACAACCCTGGCCATAACCGTTCAACCATTAACAACATCCACTTACATTTTTACAGCATTTAATACGTGTGGACAAGTTGATTCGGACACTGTTCTTGTAAACGTTCCGCCATATACACCGCTAAGCTACTTTGCTTCAGACACCAATATTGTAGTGAATTGCCCGGGTAATTCACAAGTGGTAACCGTTTATGCAACCGGTGGAGGCAGTGCGCCTTACTCATATAGCTGGAGCAATATGGATAACGATTCAACCACTAACGCAGTTGTGACCGGAACCGATACCTTGTTATGCACCATTACCGATGCATGCGGGCTTGATACAACCGTTGAAATTCCAATGAGCGTATTGGGATCGCCAATTACCCTTGACTTTCCTGACGGACGTTATTGCAGGAATGCTGACAGTTCGGCCCTGGTACCGTTTACAGTAACAGGTGGATTGGCACCATTTAGCTATACCTGGACAACCCAGCCTGGCGGAACGGCCTACTTTGTTGATACCATTGGGCTAGGATTTACCATTTACGATGTAACAAATGGTTTTTATAACCTTACCGTTACCGATCAATGTGGTTCAAGTGACTCGGATACCGGCCAGGTGATTATGAAAGATTGTGATTTGGTTATTCCAAACGTTATATCACCAAACGGTGACGGATCAAATGACTTTTTTGTAGTTGATGACATTACACTTCATCCGAATTCAATTTTAAGGGTGTATGACCGTTGGGGAGTATTGGTTTACTATGATACCAATTACCTGAACACCTGGGATGGTGGCGGAGCTGCAACTGGCGTTTACTTTTACATACTCGAACTAACCGATGGAAGTATTCCAGGTGTATTTACCGGTTACATAAGTATATTCTATTGATTTTTTCCTCCACACACCACACGCACACGGCAAAAGCAGGTTTTAGGACCTGCTTTTTTCTTTTATGCCGAATTGGAATGGGAGGAAATAAAAAAAGCAGACCGGTAAGTCTGCTTTTATATAGTGAATCAGAATTGTCAAAAAGTGGGCAAGCTGATTACATCGCACCGCTACGACCGACTACCCTTGCTCCGTTCCCGGCCTGGGGGGATTCGCCAGGAGCTGGTCGTGTAAGACTTGCCCGGCACAAAAGTAGTAAAATACCTTGAGTAATAATTTTGTGCTTAAATTATTTAGGACTTTTGATAACCAGTGGCTTGACTGTGCGGTTTTGTTATCCACCGGTTGTAACCATTGGGTAATTTGCAGTTATTTAAGGGTATGAACATACTGCTACCCCCGTTAATTTACATGTGTATTTTACCGGCTTTACAGGAAGGGCCGGGTGGAAAAAACAAGCAACGGTTTGTTTACGAAGCCGATTTGGCATTGGTAAAACAACAATCCATAAGCAATGTTGCCTGTGACGAAAAAGCATTTTTTCCGAATATTGAAGAGGAAACAATTGTGGTGGATGAATTTTACATGAGCCGTACAGAGGTTACCAATAAAAGTTACCATGATTTTTTAAATTATTTAGCTGTACAGGAAGAAGACAGCGCGGCCTGGGAACGTAATTTTCCCGATACACTGGTTTGGATAAACAGTGAAACCTATTCGTATTCGGAGCCAACAACCAACATGTATTTTTGGCACCCTGCTTACGATAATTACCCGGTTGTTGGTGTTACATACGAGCAATGCCAGGCGTATTGTGATTGGTTAACGCGTACGTATAATAACGATCCGCACCGCAAATTTAAAAAAGTACAATTTAGTTTGCCAACCCGAAAACAATTTATTGCAGCAGCGATTTGTGGTGAGGGACAGCGCCTGTTCTCATTTGAGGGAAATGAAATTATGAATAAGAATGGGCCAAAACTCAACATTGACAACAGGCGCGCATTTGAAGCAAGTATGGATATACAAACATGTAAGATAAATTTCAAGCAACAAAAAACGTATTACGATGACAAGGCTGATTACACCAACAAGGTAATTTCATACCAGCCCAACGAGTATGGTATTTATAACCTGAGTGGGAATGTGCAGGAATTTATAGCGGAATATGGTTATGTAAAGGGTGGTGGCTGGCGTGATTTACTGGAGGACGCAAGTCTTGTGAAGGAGGAAAGCTACAGCAAAGAAGATGAAAAAAGCAGCCAGCGCGGCTTTCGTTTTGTCATGAAAATTATAGAATAACTGGTAAATATTTACCACGAAAGTATTCTGATCCAATGAGTTTAACCACCGGAACGACTTCAAAGTGAGTTATTAACAATTGTTAATACCTGATTACCAAATTGCAGGGATAACGTACTTTTGACCCTCAATTTAATTTTTATGAAATTTTTTATCGATACAGCCAACCTGGCACAAATTAAAGAAGCGCATGATTTAGGTGTGCTTGACGGTGTAACCACCAACCCGTCACTAATGGCCAAAGAGGGCATTACCGGTCACAACAATATTTTAAAGCATTATGTTGACATTTGCAACATTACCGATGGCGATGTAAGTGCCGAAGTAATTGCAACCGATTATGAAAACATAATCAAAGAAGGTGAGAACCTTGCCGCATTGCACCCAAACATTGTGGTGAAAGTTCCCATGATTAAAGACGGTGTTAAAGCCATCAAGTATTTTACCTCGAAAGGCATTCGTACAAACTGTACACTTATTTTTTCGGCAGGGCAGGCATTATTGGCTGCTAAAGCCGGTGCAAGTTATGTATCACCATTCATTGGCCGTTTGGACGATGTGAGCACCGATGGGTTGGGGTTGATTGAAGATATACGCATTATTTTTGATAACTACGGTTATACAACCGAGATTTTGGCAGCATCAGTACGTCACCCAATGCACATTATTGAGTGTGCTAAAATTGGTGCCGATGTAGCAACCTGCCCGTTAAGTGCTATTGTTGCTTTGTTAAAACACCCGTTAACTGACAGTGGTTTGCAGCAGTTTTTGGCTGATTACGCAAAAGGAAATAAATAATAGCTGATATGCGAAGTGTTTACCTGTTGCTTTGCGTTTTTGTATGTGTGGCATTTGCCCGAACAACCGAAACGAAAACTGCCGCTATAGCATCATATAAAAACAATGCTGCTGTTTTTTACGACAAAGCGGTTTTTACAGAACGCCTGGTTACAGAAATAAAGGAAAACATAAAAATTTCGGCTCCGGGTCGAAGGGAAAAAATAATTATCCATAACCTTGTATTTGATACGCTCGAAATAAAAAAAATAAAGGATGTGAATTACGTTTATGCCTTTGGTAAAACAGGTTTGGCTGACAGGCCTTTTTTTATCAGTTACATTGCGTTGACACAAAAGGGAGACGAGCTTGTGATTGTTTCAAAAAACAATAAAAACATTTTTGCCGCCTGTCCTGTCTTTCCGAAATTTGTGCTATATGAACAGGAAAAAAAGCGTTCACCTTATTTATTGGGAAATTTTGAGTACGAAGACTGGACTATGGAAGAAAAGCATGCCCATATGAGTACAAGCAGGTTTAGCGAAAACGGACTTGGTTTGTATTTTAAATAATCATTTCAATGATACGGAAACACAAGGGAAAAATAATTATTGTATTGCTTATTGGCCTTGCCATTGGCGGTTGGTACGGGTATGGCATATACAGTAAAATGTATAAAGCCAATGTAGTTGTAAAGGAAGGCGATGAAACATTTTTGTACATTAAAACCGGCAGCACCCAGGAAAGTGTTGTGAACATGCTTGCCGAAAATGGCCTGATAAAGGACAAAGAGTCGTTTTTATGGCTTGCTAAAAAGAAAAATTACGATGGTAAAAATGTTGTGCCCGGCAAGTATAAAATTGAAGACGGGTGGTCAAACAATGATTTGATAAATTGTTTGCGCGCGGGCAGGGGGCGAGTTATGGTGAAAGTAACCTTTAACAATGCACGTACCATTGAGCAGGTGGCTGGAAAAGTTGGCGCTGTGCTTGAGTCAGACTCAGCAACGCTTATGGCAGCTTTTACCGATGACAGGGTGATTGATAAATACGGGTTTAACCGCTATACATTCATTACTCTTTTTATACCCAACTCCTATGAGTTTACCTGGAATACCAGCCCTGAAGAGTTTATAAAACGCATGGCCGATGAGTACAAAAAATTCTGGAACGCTGACCGTAAAGCCAAGGCTGAAAAAATGGGGTTGAGCCAGTCAAAAGTAAGTATACTGGCCAGCATTGTACAGGCTGAGCAAACTGTGCATGCCGATGAAAGGCCAACCATTGCGGGTTTGTACTATAACCGCATACAAAAAGGTATGTTGTTACAGTCAGACCCCACGGTTATTTTTGGTATTGGTGATTTTAGTATACGCAGGGTGCTGAACAAGCATTTGGAGCACAACTCACCCTATAACACGTATATGTACAAAGGGTTGCCACCGGGACCTATTAACTTGCCTGAGATTTCAAGCATTGATGCGGTATTGAATTACAAAAAGCACAATTATATTTACATGTGTGCCAAGCCGGGTTATGCGGGCTACCACAATTTTGCGGTTGACAATGCGGGCCATGAGCGCAATGCAAGGGCTTACAGGGCCTGGCTTGACAAAGAAGGAATAAGGTAGCTAACCGCATAGAATTTAGTGAGAAACAAACCAATTAGCCTGGTTTTTATGGTTAACCCCGCCAGGGATTAGCTCACCCATAATTTGATTTTTATTTAATGGAATCGCTGAACGCTCGTTCCTCGCGGTTGAGGCAAATAGCTCACAGCGCAGCTGTGACTATGGCCGATAGCCCGGCCGCGCCACCGCGCGGGGCGGTCAAATAAAATCGGTAAATCATTGTAAATGTGTGTGTATTGCTTTCAGGAGTCAAATTTTTCCACAAATCTCCCATATAGTGTAGCACGTTTCACAAAAAAAGCTACATTTGCAGCCCCGTTTTTTAGGGAAAATGTAAAACATTGAAGCCGTGGATGCAATTAGTTACAAAACAAAGTTTTTAAACAAGGAAACAGTTAAGAAAGACTGGTTTATTGTTGATGCTGAAAATCAGACATTAGGACGCCTTACAAGCAATGTGGCAAAAATCCTGCGTGGTAAACACAAGGCCGGATATACCCCGCATGTTGATTGTGGCGATCATGTAATTGTTATAAATGCCGAGAAGGTAAAGTTTACGGGTACAAAAACCGAAGATAAGGTTTACGTACGCCATACTGGTTACCCGGGCGGACAACGTTTTATGACCCCAAAAGAGGCTTTAAACAAGAAACCTACTTTTATAGTTGAAAAGGCTATTAAAGGTATGTTGCCAAAAACCAAATTGGGACGTGCGGTGTTTCACAACCTGCATGTAATTGAAGGCACTGCGCACAAATTTGAGGCGCAAAAACCAAAAGTGTTGAATTTTAACGATATTAAAATATAGTCATGGAAGAGTATTTAGCAGTAGGTCGCAGGAAAACATCAGTAGCCCGTATTCGTTTGAAAAGCGGTAAAGGTGTTGTAACCGTAAACGGTGAAGATCATTCAAAGTATTTTTCAACGGCTATTTTGCATTTTAAAATTAACCAGCCGTTTGCTTTAACCAGCACAACTGGTCAATTTGACGTAAATGTAAATGTACAGGGCGGTGGCTACAATGGCCAGGCTGAAGCAACGCGTTTGGGAATTACCCGCGCCTTGATTAAGTACAACCCTGAATTAAAACCATTGCTGAAGGCCGAAGAGTTAACCACGCGTGACCCACGTATGGTTGAACGTAAAAAGCCTGGTCAGAAGAAAGCGCGTAAGCGTTTCCAGTTCAGCAAGCGTTAATCAATTATTGGCAATTATTACTCAACAGGCCTTTGCTTGTTTAGTATCCAAACCTGCAGGACTCATCCGCTCAACTTCCGGGATGGCTACCATACAGGTTGCATAAATAAAAATGTAAAAGGAAGGTAAACACTTATTTAAAAAACAATGGCAAAGGCAACTTTCAACGAATTACTTGATGCTGGTGTACACTTTGGTCACCTTAAACGTAAATGGCATCCAAACATGGCTCCCTACATTTTTGATGAGCAAAAGGGAATCCATATCATTGACTTAAACAAAACACTTGTTAAACTTGATGAGGCTTCACAGGCCATTAAGCAGGTTGCAAAATCGGGCAAAAAAATTCTTTTTGTTGCTACAAAAAAACAAGCCAAAGAAATTATTACCGAGAAAGTGGCAAACATCAATATGCCATTTGTTGTTGAACGTTGGGCGGGTGGAACCCTTACTAACTTCTCAACCATTCGTAAGTCGGTTAAGAAAATGACAAACATTGACAAAATGGGCGCTGATGGTACATTGGCTACTATGTCAAAACGCGAGCGCTTACAGGTATCACGTCAACGTGCAAAACTTGACAAGAACTTAGGTTCAATTGCTGATATGACACGTTTGCCGGCTGCTTTGTTTGTAATTGATATTAAAAAAGAACACATTGCCGTTGCTGAAGCCAAGAAGTTAAGCATACCGGTATTTGCAATGGTTGATACCAACAGTGATCCGCTTTCAGTTGATTTTGCTATTCCTTCAAACGATGATGCATCAAAGTCAATTGGAAAAATTCTTGACGTAATTGTAGGATCAATTGTAGAAGGATTGACTGAGCGTAAAGCTGACAAAGCATCGTCAGAAAAAGGTGAAGAGGGTGCAGAGGAAGTAACAGAGAAGAAACGCGACATCGTTATCACTGACGAAGATGACAAAGGTGATAAAGGTGCTGCCGGGGCAAAAAAGCCAGCGCGTAAGGGTGTAGCACGTAAAGTAAATTAATTTTCAAAAAATAATATTATGTCAACTATAACAATAACTGCTGCCGATGTAAACAAATTGCGTTTGCAAACAGGAGCAGGCATGATGGATTGCAAAAAAGCACTAACCGAGTCGAACGGAGATTTTGAAGCTGCAGTGGACTTACTTCGTAAAAAAGGTGCTAAGGTAGCCGCTAACCGTGCTGACCGTGCTGCATCAGAAGGATGTGTTTTGGCAAAAGTAAGTGCTGACGGATCATTTGGTGTTGTGCTTTCATTGAACTGTGAAACCGACTTTGTTGCGAAGAATGAAGGATTTGTTGCTTTGACAACCGGTTTTATTGACCTGGCACTTGCAGGAAAAGTAAAAACAAAAGAAGAATTTTTGACTCAAAATTTCCAGGGACTTTCAGTTGCCGATAAGTTAACTGAACAAACAGGCGTTATTGGTGAGAAATTGGAAATTGGACAATACGAAGTAATTGAAGCGCCAGCGGTGGCTGCGTACATTCACCCGGGTAACCGTTTAGCTACATTGGTTGGTTTAACCAAAGGTGGTGAAGGTAACTTAGAGGCAGGACGCCAGGTTGCTATGCAGGCTGCTGCTATGGCTCCCGTTGCCCTTGACGAAAAATCAGTATCAAAAGAAGTTATTGAACGTGAAATTGAAGTTGGTAAAGAACAAGCAATTGCTGAAGGAAAACCAGCTGAAATGGCCGAAAAAATTGCCATGGGTAAATTGACCAAGTTTTACAAGGAAAGTACCTTGTTGAACCAGGAATTTATTCGCGACAACAAAAAAAGCGTGAAACAATTTTTAAGTGATACCGACAAAGAACTAACCGCCACAAGCTTTAAGCGAGTAGCTTTAGGATAATTATTAAATGAAAAAAGAGAACATTGGTTCTCTTTTTTTTTATTAGTAAATTCTAAGATTAGCAAATTAGCAAATGTGCGGAACGACTCAAGCAAGCAGTTTTGAAACAACGGGAAGGGACGTTTAAAAGCCTACTAGCTAAGTGCAAATTTGCGAGTTACACCCACACACTTTTTCTGCGCATTTCTGCGTGATCTGCGCGAAACTCCTCTCTCACCCACACCAATTTTAAAGATTAAATCTCAAATCTCACATGAAATACAAACGCATACTCCTTAAATTAAGTGGCGAATCCCTGATGGGAAACAAGCAGTTTGGTATTGACAACACACGCATTGCTCAATATGCGCAAGACATTAAAGGTATACTGGCAAAAGGTGTTGAGGTGGCCATTGTAATTGGTGGAGGAAATATTTTTAGAGGCGTACAGGCCGAGGAAGGTGGAATGGACCGCACCCATGGTGACTATATGGGAATGCTTGCCACCATGATCAACTCAATGGCATTGCAGGCAGCGTTGGAAAGTGCAGGAGTGGATACGCGTTTGCAAAGCGCCATTAAGATGGAACAAATTGCTGAGCCGTTTATCAGGCGAAGGGCTGTGCGCCATTTGGAAAAAGGCCGTGTAGTTATATTTGGAGCAGGAACCGGTAACCCCTTTTTTACCACTGATACGGCAGCCAGTTTGCGCGCCATAGAAATTGAAGCCGATGTTATTTTGAAAGGCACACGTGTTGATGGAATTTACACAGCCGATCCGGAAAAAGATCCGAAAGCAGTGAAGTACGATACCGTTTCATTCAATACCGTATATGAAAAAGGATTAAAAGTGATGGACATGACAGCGTTCACACTTTGCAATGAAAATAAATTGCCCATTATTGTTTTTGATATGGACAAGCCTAGGAATTTGGCAAAAGTGTTGGCAGGAGAAAAGGTGGGGACGTTGGTAGAGTTCTAGAGTAGGCAGCGGCATTAAGAAGTAGCAGTTGGGCCGAAACGGCTTACCCGAACTGTTTTTGATTGAGTGTAGAAACGAAATTAAAGGGCGGTTTTCAAATGAAATATTTCAAATACAATCATGGCAATTCTGAAAAAAATAGAGAACAATGAACTTTATCTCTACATGAATGGAAATCTCATTTACAAACGTTGGCTGAAAACTGGTGAATCAAAGATTTTTGATGTAATGGCTTATGATAAATACATGGCCGTTTGGTCACAAACGAATAATAATAATGGACTTCTTGTAGTTAAAGCAAAGTTGAAATTATTGAGTACAGAGGAGGGTGGACGCAAGACTCCATTTAAAACTGGTTATAGACCAAATCATGTGTTTGAGTATTTCGATTCGAAATTTAAAGAAAGCTGGATTGGCGATGTTGTTTTAGATACTGAATTAATGTATCCAGGTGAAGAACGAATTGTCACGATTAGATTTTTAGCAGATTCTCCTATTGAAAAATACATGAACATTGGACGTAAGTGGTGGATTCATGAGGTGCACCATCGAATAGGAGAGGCTGAGATTGTTTCAATTGAGAAAATTGGTCAATGACTTTGCCCGTTAATAAACTCCCTGAACTCCAATGGTTCTGTTTCTCATATCTCATATCTCAGTACTCACATCTCAATTCGCAAAATTCTTTACTTTAGCAAAAAACCGCTCCACATGAACGAAGAAGTAAAACTCATTATAGACGAAACCAAAGGCAGCATGGGTGAAGCTGTTGAGCATTTAGCCAATGAACTTACCAAAATACGTGCTGGCCGTGCAAATCCAATTATGCTTGAAGGCATTATGGTTGACTATTACGGGGCAATGACTCCGCTTAGCCAGGTTTCAAACGTATCAAGCCCTGATGCGCGCAGTTTACGTGTACAGCCATGGGAGAAAAAAATGCTTGAGCCTATTTCAAACGCCATTATTGCTGCCAACCTTGGCCTGAACCCGCAAAACAATGGTGAAGTGGTAATGATTAACGTACCACCATTGACCGAGGAGAGGCGTAAGGACCTTGTGAAAAAAGCAAAAAGTGTGTGTGAAGATGCCAAGGTTGTTATACGCAACCACCGTAAAGAGGCCAATGACATGATAAAAGCGCTTTTGAAAGATGGCTTACCTGAAGACGAAGCCAAGCAGGCCGAGGAAAAAGTACAGGAGTTAACCAATACGCATATTGGAAAACTGGATGATTTGCTTGCTGCAAAAGAGAAGGATATTCTTACCGTTTAAGGGTTCACAATTTTTTAGCAGGCAATTTTACAATTGCCAGAACTCTTTGACCCCAGCGGGGTCGTACATTACGTACATCATTTTTTTAATGGAAAAACCCCGCCAGGGATGGAGGCAAATAGCCCTGAGCGTAGTGAAGGCTATAGCCGATAGCCCGGCCGCGCCACCGCGCGGGGCGGCCAAATAACAAAACACATGTATAAATTTCATTGGTAAATTAGCTGTCAACAACTAATCCGTGTAATTGCCGGAAACCGTAGCTAAAAGCACATTAAATCTGTGCTAATCTGTGTAATCTGTTGCTCAAAAAGCACCGTAAGCTTATTAACAATTGACCCAGATTTCAACAAAATGCACTGGCCGGTTGCAGGTTTTTTAGGTTGGTAGTACCTTAGATAAAATGCTGGAAATTTCAGGACACATTGCTGCGTTGCTACACCGTTTTGACTGTGTGGTTATACCCGAAATGGGTGGCTTTGTGGCCAATTATTCACCTGCGGTTTTGGACCGTAAAAAGGGAGTGGTTTACCCGCCTTCAAAAGGCATTATTTTCAATAAGAATTTAGTTAAGAATGATGGCTTGCTTGTAAGCGAAATTGCGCACGAAGCAGGTTTGAATTACAACGAGGCCCTTGATGCGCTGAACCATTTTGTGGCCCTTTCAAAACAAACGTTGCAGGGTGGTGGGCGTATTGAAATAAATGGGTTGGGTTATTTATATTATGACGGTGAAAAAAACCTGCAGTACTTAGCACACCAAACCATTAATTTTTTGAATGAGTCATACGGGTTAAACCCTGTTATGGCTGTACCAGTAGCGAAAAAGGTAGCTGAGCTAAAACCAGTGCTTGAAAAAGTAGTGGAGAAGAAGGAAGAGAAAGTAGCTGAAAAAGTGATTGAGAAGGCGGAAGAGAAGAAGGAAGCGGTTATTATTTCAATTAAGGAAACAAAAGAAAAAGTTAAGGAAGAGGTTAAGCGCAATAAAAGCCGTTATTATTGGGCTGCGGCCGTTCTTTTACCGGTTTTATTTTACAGTTACTGGATCCCATTCCAAACAAATGTTCTTGAAACGGGAGAAATTTCTCTGAGTGACTTTAATCCGTTTGCCAGCCATGCGCCTGCAACCTATAAAATGCGTACCCAAACACCGGATACTGAAAATACCGATACTGTTAAGGACGATAATTTTTTGGCTGAACTTACCGAAGCCGATAAACAACCGTTTACGAATACACAGAATTTGACTAACAATACATCAAAAGAAACAACCAGTGTTGAACTACCCATAAGTACCAAAGGCATGCATTACCATGTAATTGGTGGTTGTTTTGTGAATTATGAGAATGCCGTTACCCAATTGGAAGAATTAAACGGTACGGGCAATAAGGCCTTTTTATTTGGCCAGGCTGGCGGATTTCACCGTGTTGCTCTTGGAAGCTTTGCAACCAAAGATGAGGCTGTTGAATTCCTTAACAAGGCAAGGGCTAACGGGCAGCCTAATTGCTGGCTTTTGGAGGAGTAATTTCGAATTACGAATTTCGAGTTTCGAATTTCGAAATTGCTAAGCAGCCTGAAACTTCCTTCGTAATTCCTCTCCTGACATTAAAACCAGTACATAGTTGGTTGAACCAATTTTGTAGTGTTTACGCGCCAGGAATGAGCGTTTAATGTTGTAGCGATTGGGGTTGATAAAGCTTGTTTTTTCCTGCAATATCTCGTCAACAGGGAAGTTTACCGGGTCAAGTGACTCCAGTTCTTCCATTTCAATGCTTACATCGCTGCAATTATCGGAAGTAGTTATAAAATGTCCGTTTATAAGTTCATATGACTGATAGTCCAGGAACCCTGGCGACTCTTTTTTCCATTTGAGGCATTGTTCTTCGCCAAAAATTTCAATCAATCTCCTGTCAAGTAACTGCAGGTCGTTAGCGGGGTGGTTGTAAATAAACATAGTTCTTTTTTTGTGTTTTGGTTGTACTAATAACGTGTAAAGCTGTGTCCAGGGTGTAAATATTCCTTTAAGCTGGTGTTATGTTTGACTAAGTATTGTAAACGCAGGATAAATACAAGGCGGGGGTAAAGCCACCTACCGAAGGTGGTAGGTTTTTGCAAGTTGTTGTTTTTTAATGTATTGCAGTGTTCTGCTTGCATGCCTTTGTTTTTTAGTCAAGCCGTAACGAATGCAAATAGCGGGCCGTATTCATAAAAACCGAAATCATAAATTTTCAGAATTAACAGCTTGCTTATAACTTAAACAGAAATTTAAATAAGAGTTAATGTGAATTAACAACAGGTACCCTAATTTTACGTGAAAGATTGGTGTGAAATCCTTGAATGTCCTTATGGACACGAAACCGCACGAGTCTATAACGTTTTGCTTTTAAGTAAAATGAAATGCTTGTCCTTTCTGTTTAAAAAAGGCGCCTTGTTGCTTGCTGCGTTTTTGTATGTAAACAATTTTTTTGCCCAAAGTATTATTATGAATGAGGTGTCAAATGGTCCCTCAGGCAATAAGGAATATGTGGAGTTTGTGGTGGTTGATACTGCTGCGTTTTATGATTGCACAGGATCAACACCACCGTGTATTGATATTCGTGGTTGGATTTTTGACGATAACAGCGGCTACCACGGTTCATCAGGTGTTGCTGCAGGAGCGGTGCGTTTTTCGTACAATGCACTATGGTCATGCGTACCATTGGGCACAATCATTTTAATTTATAATGATGCCGATGCAAATGCGGATATACCAGCCATGGATCTTACCATGGCTGATGGAAATTGCCGCATTGTTGCACCTATAAGCAACACATCACTTTTTGAAACGAATGTAACTACGCCAGGAGCTGTAGCTTGTTCTTATCCCTCAACAGGATGGACACCTGGTGGCCTTTGGTCATCAACATTGCTTGCTAACCCAGGAGATTGTGCACGCATTGTAAATTTAGCAGGTTGTGAAGTGTTTTCAGTTTGCTGGGGGTCCTGCAGCACAAGTACACTTATTTATTTTAGCAGTGGTGGAAGCGGTACCGACAATGTATGGTACTTTAATGATGGTGACCCAAATGATCAGGTAAATTGGAGTGAGGGATGTACTGATCCAACTTCATGCGGCAGCAATGAACAAACTCCAGGCAGTGCCAATAACCCTGCAAATGCTGCTTATATTGCACAATTCAACAATAATTGTTCACCCATAACATTACTCACATCAACAATTACTGCGTTTACCGATGCAGGATGTACGTGTGATGGAACTGCAACGGTAACGCCCGCTGGATCCATACCGGGTTATACATATACATGGTATGATGCAGCGTACAATCCCATTGGGCAATATGATTCAACTGCTACGGGTTTATGCGCAGGTACCTACCACGTTATATCAACTTCACTTATTGGTTGTGATGATACTGCTACTGTAATAATTTCGGCAACAGGAGTAGGTACGGTTGTTAATGTTTCGGCATCACCTTCGGCCAGTATTTGCAGCGGTGATGCAACTGTACTTACGGCTACGGGAGCGGTGTCTTATACGTGGTTGCCTGCAACAGGTCTAAGTGCAACAACCGGTTCATCCGTTTCAGCAAGCCCAACTACAACTACTACTTTTATTGTTACGGGAACTGCCGGATCAGGATGTTCTGACACGACATCTATCACAATTATTGTAAATGCAAACCCGGTAATAAATATTCCACCGGTTCCTGCCGTGTGCGAGGACTTGTCTCCTTTTCTGGTTGGCGCAACACCTTCTGGCGGATCATGGACCGGTACCGGAATTACAACGGGCGGCATGTTTAACCCGGCAGGGCTAGGTGGTACAAGCTCAACCATTACTTATACGGTTACCAATGCCAGTGGCTGTACGGCAAGTGCCTCCACAACAATTAGCGTAAGTGCTAATCCCGTTATAAACATAACACCTCCACCTGCGTTGTGTGACGAAGGAAGTCCAGTTGCGCTGGCAGCAACACCAGCAGGAGGCACCTGGTCAGGCACAGGAATCACCAGTGCGGTTTCAGGTACATTTGATCCATCGGTTTCAGGTATTGGAACATTTGTAGTGAACTATACGGCAACAAGTGGAGCCTGTACAGAAACATCGTCCATAAACATTACTGTTAATTCAGGTTCTGCAGTTGTAATTGATCCGGTTTCAAACGTGTGTGAAAATGCAGCCGCATTCACCTTGACAGCAAGCCCTGGAGGTGGTTTTTGGGGAGGTATAGGTGTAAGTTCAACTGGAATATTTAATCCCACTGCTACAGGCAATGGTTCGTTTGCGGTAACATATACCATAGCCGGGGCGGGACTTTGCAAATCAAGTGACACGCTCATTATAATTGTGGACGATTTACCAGTAATAAATGTTGTTCCTGTATCAACCCTGTGTAGTGACGCACCCGATTTTAACCTGGTTGCAACACCAACGGGTGGTAGCTGGAGTGGAACGGGAATTACAAATGCAGGTCTTGGTACGTTTTCTCCTCTGAGTTCAGGCATTGGAACATTTGCGGTTACATACACAGTTATTTCAGGCGCATGTACAGCTATTTCAACTGTAAATATTGATGTTGTACCGGCAACCAACCTGGTAATTTCAGGTGGGCCTTTGACTTTTTGTGAAGGCGATTCAGTAGTACTTAATGCTACTGGGGCAATGGGTAGTTTGGTTACCTGGTCAACCGGTGAAACCGGGAATTCATTAACTGTACACAATTCAGGTAATTATTTTGCAATGGTCAATTCAGGTTGTGGAATTGATTCATCAAACACATTGGCTGTTGATGTGAATGTGGTTGATATATCGTTCACCATTGATCCGTTAACCGGGATGGCTCCCTTAACAGTTACCCTTACCAATACAACGCCCAATACGCTGTCCTATACCTGGCATATAGATACGTTATTTATTGCCAATGCCGATACGTCTTTTATATATAACGAGCAAGGCACTTATGCTATTACACTTTACGTGGTGTCAACTGATGGTTGCATTGACAGCCTTACACAAGCAGTTTTTGTTTATGGTGAGTCAGGTATTACCATACCCAATGTGTTCACGCCAAATGCCGATTCGTATAACGATGTATTCTCTATTATAATTAAGGGTATTTCTGACCTGTCAGTTGAGGTGTTTAACCGGTGGGGCCAGTTAATGCATGGGTATACAGGCTCTGAATTAAGTGATGGAACCATACCGGTTTGGGACGGAAGTTCAAACGGTGACAGGGCATCTGACGGAACATATGCGTACGTTATAAAAACGCATAGTTATGGAGGTGTTGATCAAACCTTCAAGGGGTTTCTAACACTTGTTACCAGGTAGGAACTGTTTTGTTAAGTAAAAATGAATAAAACTTAAGACCCTTTTAATGTTGTTTTGAATGAGCTATAATATATTTGTATTGCAAAAAGATGTTGATGATCTCCTTGACGGTTCGATCTTGAACCCGAAACCATTACCATCTGCAAATACCAAGTATTTTCGACATGAACAACTATAGTACAGGTCTCAACAGGTATGTTGAAAAAGCCGCATTGTATTATAATTTCTTTTTACCTGGTTTTTTGCGCCAGGTATATAAACCTAAAGCAATATATATAATCCTGGGTTTTAATTTAGTTGTTGCAAACGGGTTTAGCCAGGTATTTACTGAAGGAATAGGAACGGTTGGATCAACCACAACCATTGTAGCGCATGAAACGGCCAATGGCTTTGACAATGATGCCTATACCATGGACCAGGGAGGGGCAACAAACCCGGCAGACATACGTGCAACAAGCGTTTCTTCAGGATACACAGGTGCATCGGGTGGAGCAAATGTATTTTTTACAACCACCAGTGGCGAATATGGTTTTGCCATTAAAGGCATAAATACATTAGGTTGCACATCAATGACAATTGATTTTGCCGTAAGGAAAGAGAATGCGCCTGGTACTGCATTTGCCACACTTGTATTGGAATATTCAACCAATTCAGGAAGTTCATGGACAACAATTGCTTTTACAGCCCCCGCCACTTCCAGTGCAGCCGGCTGGTATTTGATTTCAGGAGTATCTGTACCGGGAGGTGCCGCGTCCAGTAATTTATGGTTGCGTTGGCGTAAAACAGGAACACTTTCATGCCGGTTGGATGACATTAAATTAAACGGTTCGTGCACCACTGCCGAAAATTGCAGTGATGGGATTGATAACGATGGTGATGGTTTAATTGATGGTGCCGATCCTGATTGTTCTGTAAATTCAATCACAACCGGAACAATAGGCGGAAGCCCTTTTGCCATTACCTGCTCAGCATTTGTGTCAACGACTGTTCCTTTTACTACCACTGGCATATTTACCGCAGGAAATGTATTTACCGCACAGTTATCCGATGCGTCCGGAAGTTTTTCATTCCCGCTTACCATTGGAACGTTGACATTATCTGGAACCGCGGTTTCAGGGACCATACCATCAACAATACTTGCTGGGATTACACCGGGTACAGGCTATCGTATACGCGTTGTTTCATCAAGCCCATCAGCCACCGGAACAGATAATGGAACAAATCTTACCGTTACAAATTCCGGCTCACCTTGCTACGGGCCTATTATCATAAACGAAGTTTCACAAGGGGCATCGGGAAATAAAGAATACATTGAATTGCTGGTTGTGGGAAACACGCCTTGTGGAACAGTAGATATACGAAACATGATTATTGATGACAACAACGGTGACTTTAGCGGTGGTCCGGTAGCTTCAACAGGTATAGCAAACGGACATTTAAGGTTTTCAACGCATGGCCAGTGGAGTAATGTACCCAGTGGCAGCCTCATTGTTATTTACAACAATGCCGATGTCAACGCATCACTGCCGGCTGATGATGTTTCAGACCTGTTGGTGCCCGATAAGGTGTATGTATTACCGGCAAACAGTAGTTTTCTTGAAGGCTGCTCAACATTACCCGCTGTTGGAAATGCATCTTACACACCATGCACGTATGGCACAGGAAATTTTAACTACCTGGGACTTGCCAATGGCGCTGATGCGGCCCAAACCCGGAACCCAAACGGAACCTATAATCATGGTGTTTCCTGGGGCTTATCACCAATGAATGGAGGACCTGATGCCCTGAATGTGGGAACTTCCAGCTCGGCATCTCAATTAATTGAATTTGAAAACACTACAAGTGACAGTTACACAACGGCAGCTAATTTTACACGTTCAAATGTGCCGGCTGATGAGACGCCAGGCGCAGCCAACAGCGCACTAAACAATATTTACATAATTAGTTTAACCTGCCTTACCTTACCTGTTGAACTCATTGATTTTTCTGTGATAAACGTCAATATGCAGGCAAAATTGAGGTGGGAAACAGCCAGTGAAAAAAACTGTTCGCATTACGAGGTGCAACGTGCCGGAAACGATGCCGAATTTATCACCATTGGACAGGTAGGTGGTAATGGTACAACCAATTATTCAAAGACTTACGGTTTTACCGATTCACAACCACTCAGTGGCCAATCCTACTACCGGCTTAAACAAGTTGATTTTGACGGGGCCTATACCTTCTTAAAGCCTTTGGCCTTCAATCTTGAAAATTCATCCTTGAGTAACAGTCGTTTTGACGGTAAACAAATTATTTTAGCAGGCTGTAACAATGCGGCAACCATCCAGGTTTTCACGGCAACGGGTAGCCTTGTGATGACAAAAAGCGGAGAACAAAATTTTTCGCTTGAAGAGTTGGGTGCAGGATATTACCTGGTACGGATTGTTTGCGGGATGCAGTATTTTAATCTGCCGGTTTCAAAGGCAAACTAACCCCAGGCGTTAAGGACGAAGTGGGGGGCAATAAAAAATTTTGATTATTTGCGTTAACTCTGCTTTCTTTTCTTATTTTCACGCCATAAACAAACTCCTTTTTTTCTATGGCCGAAACAGCAAAATTAGTTCTCGAAGGCAAAGAGTACACCCTTCCAGTAGTAACCGGAACCGAAAATGAAAAAGCAATTGACATCAATAAATTGCGTGACGAAACAGGTTATATTACCCTTGATTCAGGATACAAAAATACAGGTGCTACAAAAAGTGCCATCACGTACCTTGATGGTGAGACCGGAATTTTGCATTACCGCGGTTATCCAATTGAACAATTGGCTGAAAAATCAACGTTTCTTGAAGTAGCTTACTTATTGATATTTGGTGAACTTCCTACGCAGGCACAGTTTGACAAATTCAAACACGATATTACAAGCCACACACTTGTTCATGAAGACATGAAACGTTTTTATGAAGCGTACCCAACCAAAGCGCATCCAATGGGTGTTCTTTCATCGTTGGTATGTTCACTGTCTACGTTCTATCCTGAGTCGCAAGACCCAAACCGTTCATACGAGAAAAAACTATTGACCAAGTATAGGTCATTGGCAAAAATACCTACACTATCAGCCTGGGCATATAAAAACTCAATGGGTCACCCACCGGTGTATCCTAAAAACAAATACAGCTATGCTGAGAATTTGTTGTACATGATGTTTAGCATGCCAACTTACGAATATGAACCAGATCCTGTAGTAGCATCGGCACTTGATAAATTATTAATTCTGCATGCTGACCACGAACAAAACTGTTCTACATCAACTGTACGTATTGTAGGATCATCGCAGGTAAATCTTTATACAGCGCTTTCAGCAGGTATTGCTGCTTTGTGGGGTCCACTTCACGGTGGTGCCAACCAGGAAGTAATTGAAATGCTTGAGATGATTAAACAAGATGGCGGAAACGTTGACAAGTGGGTTGAGAAGGCAAAAGACAAAAACGACAATTTCCGTTTAATGGGCTTTGGTCACCGCGTTTATAAAAACTTTGATCCGCGTGCCAAAATCATCAAAAAATCATGTGACGATGTGTTGAAGAAACTGGGCATTAATGATCCGGTATTGGAAATTGCCAAGAAACTGGAAGAAGTTGCCTTGAAAGACGAATATTTTGTGTCACGTAAATTGTACCCGAACGTAGATTTTTACTCAGGTATTATTTACCGTGCATTGGGTATACCAACTGATATGTTTACCGTTATGTTTGCCATTGGCCGTACACCAGGCTGGATTGCCCAGTGGAAAGAAATGGTGGAAAATAAGGAGCCAATTGGACGTCCGCGCCAGATTTATACTGGTCATACCAAACGTGATTATATCGAAATTAAGAAACGTTCATAAAAAAAGAAAATCTCAACGTCCCGCCAACAACGGGACGTTTTTGTTTTTAATAGTTTTGGCCCTTGCAACCAAAGCACAATAACCCTTAGAATTGCTTAGTGCGTTAAAAGGTGTGTTTTGAAATAATAGTAGAAATTCCTCTTTGTTCACTCAATGTGCATAGTGAAACTTTGTACGTAGTGTCTTAGTGGCAAAAAAAAGAAAAAAGATGACCATACTAGACGGAAAAAAAACATCGCAGGAAATACGTGATGAGATAAAAATTGAGGTTGACCAGATTAAAAAAGATGGTGGTAAAATTCCACACCTGGCAGCCATACTGGTTGGCAATATTGGTGCCAGCATTACGTATGTGGATTCCAAAATAAAAGATTGCCAGGAGGTAGGTTTTAAATCATCGCTGGTTAAACTTTCTGACACCTGTTCTGAAAAAGAATTACTGAAAAAAATTGAAGAACTGAATAACAATGAAGACGTGGATGGTTTTATTGTGCAATTGCCATTGCCGCCACACATTGATGAAAAGAAAATTATTAAGGCTATTAAACCTGAAAAAGACGTTGATGGTTTTCACCCTGAAAATGTTGGGCGCATGGCTTTGAACCTGCCCGGCTTTTTACCGGCTACGCCTTATGGCATTATACAGCTTTTGCAACGTTATAATGTGGATACAATTGGCAAACATTGCGTGGTTGTAGGCCGCAGCAATATTGTTGGATTGCCCATGAGCATTTTAATGGGCCGCAATGCATATCCGGGCAATGCAACCGTAACCTTAACCCATAGCCGTACCGTAAATTTTAAGTCCATTTGCAAAACAGCCGATGTGTTGATTGTTGCGCTTGGAAAACCTGAGTACATAACGGCAGATATGGTGAAAGAAGGAGTAGCCATTGTGGATGTTGGTATAACACGCGTACCTGATATTACAAAAAAAGCAGGTTACCGCATTGTTGGCGATGTAAAGTTTGATGAGGTTGCACCAAAATGCGCATTTATTACACCTGTACCCGGTGGAGTAGGGCCCATGACAAGGGCAAGTTTGTTGAAGAATACCTTATTGGCGAGTAAAAAGTAAAAAAAATGAAAAAAATTCTATCGTTAATTTTAGTGTTTTATGTGTTGAATGCAACAGCTCAGCAGGCACAATACCTTACTGTAGACTTTACACCCGAATCAACCCCCGGAGCATGTGATGCCGAGTTGCATATAAATACATCACTGCTTAAGCAGCCAGTTCAGGCATTTTACAATACAGCAAACGGAAGGGTAGGAAACGAAACAGACATTTATGGTTTATGTTCCGGTGATTATGTTGGCATAGATATTAAAGATTCAGCCTGTGTGCGTGTGCGTTTCAATTTTTACATTTCACCGGATCCCGCGTACCAGGTAATGCTTGATACAATTATGACCGTTCTTCCATCCTCAGTTGGCGCAAGTGACGGAACAATTTCCTATAGTTTTGACGCAACATTAACCCCTTTATTTTACAGGTTTGAATCCACCGAAGGAACTACGTTCTCTTACGATACTTCAGGAACGGCTTTTGGCGGACTTGAAGAAAATTTTTATCAGTTCATTGCATGGGACACTGTACCCGGAGGAATGATGGCACCCATTGAACATTTGCTTGTGGATGTATACTTCAAGAGTACGATTCCAACTCCATGTGATCATAGTTATGACATGAATGTGTATGTTAATCCGGCTTCGCCAGGTTTGTGTGATGGCGCAATAACGCTTATACCTACTGTTGGTACAGCAACTGATTACGGCATAACAATGACTGGTTATGGTTCACCAGGTTATCCATATATTAATTCAACAGACGGAGGTTTTACGTTTGATAATTTTGCGATTAACGTATGTCCTCAGCCCGTTGTAGTGGAAGCAAGTGAAAATACAGGTTCGAATAGCTGGTGGTATTTTAACAGGGTTTATTTTTTAGGTGTTGATAGTTCAGGAACATTTTCATGGGCGCCACCAGATCCTATTCCTGGTGCAGATACTATTGTGCTTTCGGCAACCTATAATTGTATGCTGGATTATTCATTGCCTCCTGATACGGTTTATATTGACACCATCCACTACATTGGTGCAAATACGTATGGCTTTACACTTGTATTGGAGCAGGATACCATTACAACCGAAACCTACGGTACTATTTTTGCAGATACCACCGGATCCTTTTTCATTGATTTTACCCTATATTGTCCCGATACGTTATTGTTACGGTCAGGTGTTGCAGAATACCAATCCATGCGTAACCTGGTTTATTTTGGAGACGTTGTAACAGGGCTATATGATTCCCCGGGTTCTTTTATGCCAGTAAAGTTATACCCGAATCCTGCCCAATCAAGCGTTACGATTGAAATGACCAACCAACTCTTGAAATCAGTGGAAGTATGTACACTTGCAGGCGATTTGTTTTATTCACTTAACACGCAAATGAGTCGAACCGAACTAAATGTGACTGGTTGGAACAGTGCAGTGTATATGCTTAAATATACTACCATTCAAGGCGAAACAGGCTTTTTACGCTTCATAAAGCTGTAAAGAACAGGCCTTTATTTTTTATCGGCCTTATTTAAATCTATTCTGTATTTTTAAGCAAAGCATACACCATTTTTTTTCGCACAACATACAAAACAGTCATTGTTTACTTATTCATGTTCGGCATGTGTGTATTTACATGCCAAAAGGCTATTGCGCAAGAAGCCGCGGTTGTAAAAAAAGTTGAACAATTGCTTGCACAGGCCAGTGCTGACTATGATAAAAAGCCCCAGGAGTCAATTGACATTGCGTTAAAAGCCCTTGAAATTTCAAAAAAATCCAAAATTGATTCACTCATCATCAAATCACATTTTGCCCTGGCAGAAATATATTATTGGGGCGTTGCCGATTACAGCCGGGTAAGAACGCACCTTGATACCGTGCGCACATTCTTTAAAAAGCTCACCGTAAAACAAAAATGCAACTATTTCAGCATGTATGCTGATGCTATTTATTACGATGGAAAATATGTTGCAGCAATTGAATTGTATTACAAGGCACTTGAATATGTAGCTGCAAACCTGCGCCTGAAAGCACGTATTTTTCATAACCTGGGTTGGGTATATGCCGACCTTGGCCGCTACAAAAAAGCAATTGAGTACGGCCATAAAGGGCTTGAACTGGCAACCAAAATTGACAGCAATAATGTTATTCATAAGCTGAATGGCATGGTGTACATTTATTCGGCAGCAGGCAAGTCACAAGAGGCTCTAAAATGCCTGAAGCGAATTCAGAAATTAAGCACCAATGCCTATGACTTGTGTTTTTTACACTACAGGAAAGCAACTTTTTTTTCGGGTGAAGGTAATTACGACAGCGCCATCCATTGTTTTAAACAGGCCTATTACCAGTCATTGCACCATGGTTACGAGCGCACCCAAATTATGGCTTTATACGGGGTGCTTGATATTTTCCTGGATCTAAACCGCCCTGTTGAATTTGCCAGCTGGCTTTCCCTATATGAAAACCTGCTTAAGAAATATGATTTACCCGAGGAACAAGGCGAAATTTACGCACGTGCAGGCATCATGTACTTTAAATTAAATAAAGTAGACAGCGCAGCCATTTTCCTGCATAAAGCCGAAAAATTCATTGGTAAATCAGAGCGAAGGTTTGATGCAATTACTTACCGCGGCCTATCGCTCATCAACATGTTTCAAAACAACCATGAAAAAGCCAGTGAATACCTGGAAAAGTTTTTTGAGTCAACCGATTCGCTTTTATCTACCCAACAAATTGCCGTAAACAGGTCAATTGATGATTTTGATAAAATTTATGAGTTGGATAATGTGGTGGTGAAAAAGGAAAACGAACTGCAAAAGCAGGCCTTGCGTATTGAGAGTGATAAGTACATTAAAATTATTTACCTGGCTGTGTTGGGCATTGTACTTATACTGGTTTGGTTTATATGGCGAAGTTTGCGTGTAAGGGATAAACACAACAGGGAGTTAAAGAGCAAGAATGAACTCATTGAAAACCAAAAACAGCTGGTAGAAGCAAAAAACAAGGAAACTACCGACTCAATACTTTATGCAAAGCGCATACAGGATTCACTTTTGCCAAATGAAAAGTATATGCAAAAGGCGCTTGAACGGTTAAATAAACCGTAATTTAAAAAATTGGAATTTGCTCATGAATAAAATTATCCTCTTTTTTGTACTGCTGGTTTTTTCCGGTACTGTATTTTCACAGGGGAAAACTGATTCGCTAAAAAAAATATTGGAAACCTGTGGCGAGGACACAATGAAGGTGAACACGCTTAACCTGCTTGCATGGGAACTGAATGCAAGCAATACAAAACAATCACTCAACTATGCGAAACAGGCGGCAACACTAGGTAAAAAACTCAATTTTATCACAGGATATACGCGCGCATTAACCAATACAGGCATAGCCTATTATTTCATGGGTAAATATGCAAAGGCCCTGGAACAATATATAAAAGCAGCTAAACTTCTTGACGGTACGCCTTATCTGAAACGGCAGGGTGCTTTGTATAACAACATTGCACTTATTTATCTTGACCTTGAAAAATTTGTGGAGGCCGAAGCGTATTTTATGAAGTCACTTGGTATAGATGAAAAACTGGGTGATAAAAAAGGCATGGGTGATTCATACAACAACATGGGCACCATGTACAAGGACCAAAAAAAATATTACAAGGCAACTGAATTGTATGAAAAATCAATGCAATGCCGCAAGGAAGCAAATGACATTGCCGGCATGTCATCAACCCTCACAAATTTGGGTGTTGCCAACATGCATCTAAAAAATTATGACCAGGCTATTGATCAATTGAAACAGGCATTAACAATTTGCATCCAATACAATGATGTAATGGGAATTTCGCTGGTGAATAACGACATTGGCGATGTGTATTATTACCAGCGAAAATACCGTGAAGCCATACCGTATTACAAATTAAGCCTTGACAGCTCGGTTAAAAACAACCTGCAAACCTACATGAGTTATAGCTATCAGTCGCTTGCTTTAAGTTACGCAAAAACAAACGCATTTCAACAAGCTTACCATTACCATGTATTGTACAGCGCTATTAAAGACTCCCTGTTTAATACTGAAAATTCAAAGCAGCTTGCCGAAATGCAAACAAAATATGAAACCGAAAAAATTGAAAAGGAAGCCATGCGCTCAAAAGCTGAGTCGGAAAAAGAACAAACCATGAAAAATATTTTTATTGGAGGATTTGCGGTCATGGTTGTTTTGGCTTTTTTAATTCTCAGAAGTTATATCGCTAAACGAAAATCAAATAGAATAATTCTTGTGCAAAAACACGAAATGGGACTTCAAAAAGACCTGGTAGAAGAAAAGAACAGGGAAATAACCGATTCTATTTTGTATGCAAAACGCATTCAGAATTCATTGTTACCAACCGAAAAATCAATTCAAAAAGCATTGGAAAGACTAAATAAGTCCTGAGAAATGCATCTAGTATATTGGTTATCAGCGCTTGATATTCTTTTTTTACCCGATCGTAAAGCAACATCTGTTTACACCAAAAAATTTGGTAGCTGGCCATTAAACCCTTAACTTTATAAAAGTAGCTATGATGAGAGGCTTCGCCATTTTACTTCTTTTACTTGTATGCAGCGTAAATGCGCATGCCATGTTGCGTCCTAAAAGCAAAGAGGAAGATAAACTGATTAAAAAAGCTCAGAAATACCTGAATGCTTATGAATTTTCAAAGGCTGAGGAAACTTTTCGAAAAGCCATTGCTATAAATCCAACTAGTTTCGAGGCAAATTTTCAATTTGGACTGTATTTTACAGAAGTGTGGGCCGATCATGAAAAGGCTTTGCCATTTCTTCAAAAAGCTACCACCTGTCACGGCCGTGATACGGTTTATGAATTGTATTATCAACTGGGCACATCATACCAACGCCTTGGTGATTATGAAAACGCAAAAAAATATTACAGTGTTTTTAAACGTGGGTTAAAAAAGGATAAGAATGGAGATGCGCTTGCACAGGTACTTGTAACCAAACAAAAGCAATGCGACTTTGCGGCTACTTACGAATACAAGGCATTTAGTGGCAAGGCCATTAACCTGGGGCCATCCATCAATTCAACTTCGGCCGAGTATTGCGCAGCTTTTTTTGCATCTGATTCCTCCATCTTATACACACGCAGGAGCGAAAACAATATGGGTGAATTTTCATGGGATTACCAGTACCATGAAGATGTTTATTTGGCAAAAGGTTGGGGCAAAAAATGGTCAAACCTTAAACCCTTGCAGCAAAGTGAAAAATACAAACCCTTCAGCAATTCTGATTACCATGATGCCATAGTGGGTAACTCAATTACAAATGACACCGTGTTTTTATACAAAAAAAACAAGTTGTGGTATTCGACATTGAAAGGTGATGTATGGTCTGAGCCGGTAATGCTTCCAAAAGACATAAATTTTGGGAAACACCAGCGTCATGCCTGCTATGCAGCCAATGCAAAAACCATAATTTTTTCATCAGATGCAAAAGGTGGAAAGGGTGGATTTGATTTATACAGCATAAGCAAGGACGCGAATGGTAATTGGAATAGCCCGCAAAACCTGGGTGATAAAGTAAACACCACCGCTAACGAGGACAGCCCTTATGTAACTGCAGATGGAAGCAGGTTGTATTTTTCGTCAAAAGGTCATCCTGGTTTTGGAGAATATGATATTTATTATTGTTATAAAGAAAACGATGGATCGTGGTCAAAACCCGTAAACGTTGGCGAGCCATTTAATTCACCTGGTGACGATATTTATTTTCAAATGAGTGAAAGGGATAATGGTAGAATATTTTTCTCATCATCGCGTCCTGGCGGTTACGGTAATATGGATATTTATACGTTTGATGAAAGCATTGAGCCCATTTTTGGTAATTGTACTGAAGCGGAAAGTGAAAAATACGTGCGTATTATAAGCGTGGACACTGTTGATTTAGGAGAAGAAGCTGTTTTTGAAATCAAAACAAAAGAACTTGATTTTTCGCATTATTTCTGGAAAGTAAGAGGAGGCGACCCTGACCCCGTGCAAGGGAATGAATACCTGCATGCTTTTACAAAAGAAGGAAATTATACACTTGAAGTGGAAGCAATAGGCGAGGATGAAGGTGGACGTTATAATTTTTGCGTATCAAAAAAAATAACAGTGTATGACAGGCACTTCAGGGATTCATTGTATGCGGCAAATAAGATAGCTGCTGAGAAAAAAGCCAAAGAAGATGCCCTGGCTGCTTTAAATAAAAATAACAATAGCAATACCAACGGGAATAAGAGTAGCAATGTAAGTGGAAATAAAAATGGCAGCCATAAAACCAACCCCGATTTTCCTTTAGGTGTTGGTATGGACGAGTTGGAAAAAGTGGATGTTGGAATGGCTTTGGAGAATATATATTTTGACTTTGACAGCCAAAACGTAAATGCCGAAGCCAAAGCAAGAATGGAAAAGAACCTGGAGATTTTACGTACCAATGCCGATGTTTACGTAACTATTGCAGGGCATACCGACTCAAAAGGAAGCAATGATTACAACAGGCGCCTGGCAGAAAGGCGTGCGAAGGCCACCCGTGCCTATTTAATCAAAAACGGCATTGATGCCAGTCGCATTGTGCAGGTATCATCAGAGGGAGAAGAAAAACCAATAGAAGAAAACATACTTTCAAATGGAAATGACAACCCAGATGGCCGCGCTAAAAACCGCAGGGTTGAATTTACCGTTTACCGTAAACGCACCGCGTAAAAATGTCCGTTTACGGCCGTTTATTCTGTTGTTTTCGCACACTTTATCCTTAAGGAAGTCTTTTTCAAAAAACAACTTGCCCTATATAGCAAAAGGTTAAGTGTTGGTACGAAAATTGACCAATAACCTGTATGAACCAAATCGTTTTTATACCAAAAAAAAGCATTCCTGTATTTGTTTTAATTTTTTTAGGGATGTTGTTTCCTGCTTTTTCGGATGATCATAATTATCTAATAAAACACGTAAACGTTATTTCCATGAATTCACAAAAAGTGATGAATGACCATGACGTGTGGATTCAAAATGAAATTATAAAGCAAATAGCCCCCTCGGGAAAAATCAAGGCTGTTGAAAACACAACCGTTATTGACGGTGCCAATAAATACCTTGTACCCGGTTTGATGGATATGCATGTGCATTTTTATTATGAACAGGGTATTGATGGCACGGCACAACATGAAGCGGAAGTCATGCTGGCCAATGGTGTAACGCATGCGCGTGTAATGTGTGGCGACAAAGAATATTTAAATACAAAGAATAACATTCAATCAGGTAAATGGAATGGTCCTTCGCTTAAGGTGGTAAGTCCTCAATTTGTGGGCGAATGGCCCTGGCCTGGGCGTAAACTAGCGTACGTGGTAACCAATGAAAATGAAGCCAGGCAGGCCGTTGTTGAAAGTAAAAAACAAGGGTATGATGAAATCAAAATAACGTTTTTTGTAAAAGAAACTGTTTACAAAGCTGCAGTGGACGAAGCACGCAAGCAGGGCATGAAAGTAACAGGTCATATTGGTCCCGATGTAAAATTGCCCAACGCATTAAACGCAAAACAGCAAGTAGAGCATTACGATGAATTCCTTGAAATTTTATTGAAAGATGCAAATGCAAATGAAGGAAAAAGTATTTCGGGTACAAGTATATGGAATGCAAAAGCCTGGGAAACGGTTGATCAGCTTGACGCATCAAAAATACCAGTGCTGGTTAACATGGTTAAAAAAGCCGGCATTTCAGTAACCCCAACCAATTATTTTCTTCATAGTTCATTTGGAACAGGGCAAACGGATGAAGAAATAAAAAATTCACCTGATTATTTATATATACCCGCAGCATTAAAAGAGGACCGTTATGGAACACGTGAACACTACTGGAAAAATGCACCCTCGCTGGAGCGCAGGCAAAAATTTGTGGAATTAAGGAATAAAATAACGTATGAACTTTGGAAAAAGGGTGTTCCGCTGATGGCCGGTTCTGATTCACCTGAATGGTTTTTGGTACAGGGCTTTTCGCTTCACAATGAGCTGGAATGTTTTGTTAAAGCCGGCCTGTCACCGTTTGATGCTTTGCAAACAGCAACAATAAATACCGCAAAATACATGGGCATTTTTGCACAATACGGAACCATTGAAAAAAACAAACATGCCAACCTGGTTTTACTTAACGCAAATCCGTTAACGGATATTAAAAACACACGTAAAATTGAGGCTGTTTTTAAAGAAGGAAAATATTATTCGCGGGCTCAGCTGGATGAATTTTTGTTGAATGCACGAGCTGCGTTTAAATACAAAACGCCCCATGATTCGGTTGGTCGTGTTTACCTTGAACAGGCTGAAAATTACCGATTGACTGCGAAACCTGACAGTGCCCTGTTGTTTTGCAGCAAGGCCGAAAATGAATTTAACCAAAGTAAAAATTATAATGGGTTAATGGGCGCCTGGAATAAAGCAGGAGCCATTCTGGTAAGGCAGGACAAGTATGACGAAGCCCTTGAACGTTTGGGAAAAGCCGTGGCATACAGCAAAAGCCTAAACGATACCTCAAACCTTGAAATTGCCACCACCTGGCTAAATATGGGGGTTGTGTACAATGCAATCGAAAAAACAAACCTTGCTTTGTATTATCACAACAAGGCCTTGAATGTTCGTATTGAAAAACAAGGTGAGCTGCATAGCGATGTGGCTACCAGTTATGGTAATTTGGGAACTGTATACCGTGGTATTGAAAACTATGAGCAAGCACTTGAAGTACACTTAAAGGCCATGAACATTCGCGGGAAATTATACGGTAATGATAGCCCTGAGGTGGCAGAATCCTACTACAACCTTGGGCATACCTACAAGGAAAAAAAGGAATATGACAATGCCGTTACCTATTACTCTATGGCCCTGTCCAATAAAATTAAGCAACGGGGCCCCGCACACAAGGAGCTTGTGAAATACTACAAAAACCTAAGTGAAGTATATGGTTTAAAGGGCGATAAAACCAAAGCCGCTGAATGCAATAAGGCTATGGAAGATATCAACGCAAAAAAAAATCAGCCTTAAATGGTTAATTTACCTTCAACACCATCGTCCATTACCTTACCACTTACCATGGACGCAAGCGTTTTGATCATGGCTATCATTTTACCGTGTTTTGTGTCCCAGTAATAAGAATCAAGTGGCGTAACTTTAATGAGTGACAATTCAGGATCGGTATCTCCGCCCTTGAACCATGCCTGCACAATGGGTTTCCATAACGCTTTGAATTTTTGCTGGTCAACCACAACTTCAGCGTTTCCATTTATGCATAAAAATTCATTTTTTGAGGTATTGATAAATGAAAGCTGGACTTTTGCATTTTGCCCAATTTCTTTGTTTTTATCGCTGTTGATGTTGCTGAAAAACCACAGCACACCAAATTCATCGGTATGAATAGGGCTCATGGGGCGTTGCGTTGGAGGGCCGCTGATGACATTGGTGCCAAACAGGCATACATGTGCGTCTTCAACCAGTTCTTTTAATTTGGCAATGGCCTCGCGGCTTTCCAGGTTTTTGATATGATCTTTTTCGTTCTGCATATTTTTTTACCACTACCACATCAAACAGTATTCCCTTGTTTTTGTTTTTTATGTATGGCCGGTTATGCGTTTATAACGAGAAAGCGAGCCTTTGAGAAATAAGAAGCCGCAAAAAAAAATATTTTTCACAGGAAGAATATTTTCCCGATTTAAGACAAGCCGTGTCAAAAAAAGCTAAATCAGATCAACGAAAGTT
>DATGXI010000005.1:0-4141 GCA_035299065.1 Flavobacteriales bacterium | reverse complement strand
TTGTATTTACAAATCTTAAACCCGGTACTTACACCATACTTGCAACCGGTGCCGGTTTTACAAAGGCTTCAAAAGAAGTAACGGTTAAGGCAGGCGACATTTCAAACATTAAAATTTTTATTGCACCTGCAGCAAAAACGGATTCCATTCTTGACGAGGTAGATATTTTTTCAGATATAACCATTAAAAAAACACAAACCCGGGTATCGGTAATTCGTGCAACCCCTAAAGACATTAAGTCGGTTCCTACAATTGGTGGTGAGTCGGATATTGCCACGTATTTCCAAACAGTGCCGGGTGTTGTAACTACTGGTGACCAGGGCGGACAGCTATATGTGCGTGGTGGTGCACCCATACAAAACAAAGTAATGCTTGATGGAATGGTTGTTTACAATCCTTTTCACTCCATTGGTTTCTTCTCGGTATTTGATACTGATATTATAAAAACAGCCGACATTTATACGGGCGGTTATAATTCCGAATATGGTGGTCGTATTTCATCGGTAATGGATATTACAACACGTGATGGAAACCGCCAGGAAATGGATGGTAAAATTTCCATAAGCCCGTTTGGTGCAAAACTGTTGTTGGAAGGGCCCCTGGGCGGTAAAAAGAAACGCGGCCAGGAAGGTGCACAGTTGTCGTATTTAATCAGCGCAAAAACCTCGTACCTGGCACAATCGTCAAAATTGCTTTATAAGTATATTGATACAGCAGGATTACCATTTAACTATACCGATATTTATGCAAAAATTTCGGCAAATACAGGAAACGGAAGTAAGTTCAGCGCGTTTGGATTTAATTATGTTGACTCGGTAACCTATCAAACCATTTCAAAATTAAAATGGAATACCATTGGCGGTGGAGCAAACTTTGTGTTGTTATTGCCGGGATCGCCTATTTTGACCGAAGGACATTTTGCTTATTCAAAATACGGGATTACACTTGATGACCAAACATCGGCCCCGCGTGTAAGTGATATAAATGGATTTAACGGTGGTTTTGATTTTAAATATTTCCAAAAACGAAATGAAATCAAGTATGGTGTTGAGGTAATTGGGTACAGTACAAACTATCAATTTACCAACTCGGCATCATTAAATATACAACAGCAGGAAGCAACAACCGAGCTTGCCGCGTATTTTTCGTATAAAATAATAGCTGGGCGTTTAATTATTGAGCCAGGATTCAGGGCGCATTATTATGCCTCCCTTCAAAATTTTTCACCTGAGCCACGCCTTAGTGCAAAGTTCAACTTCAACGAGAACTTCAGGATGAAATTTGCTTCAGGTATTTATTCGCAAAATCTTATACAGGCAAACAGTGACCGCGATGTGGTGAACCTCTTTTACGGTTTCCTTTCAGGATCGGCTAATTTGCCCGAAAAATATACAACCGGTCCAAGCGGCAATGAAGTTGTTCGTAAACACGATTTGCAAAAAGCCATGCATGTGGTGTATGGTTTTGAATATGATTTTGGTACAAAACTTAGCTTTAATATGGAAGGCTATTTCAAAAGGTTCTCCCAGTTAACCAACATTAACCGAAACAAAATTTACGATTCAGATGATTCTGATAAACCAGATTATTTGAAGCTTGATTATATTGTTGAAACCGGTAATGCTTTTGGTGTTGACTTTGTAGCAAAATACACAGCAAAAAGAACCTATTTATGGTTTACATATTCATTGGGTAAAGTTAACCGCTGGGATGGCATACAGGAATACGCACCAGTTTGGGACCGCAGGCATAATATAAATGTTGTATTCACGCAAAAACTGGATAAAAAAGAAAACTGGGAAGTAAATGCACGCTGGAATTTTGGTTCAGGTTTACCATTTACAAAAACAGCGGGCGTTTACGCAAAACCTACGCAGTCAAACATTTCAGGTGACCCTACAGCAACCAATCCCATTGACATAAGTTATGCATTTGGCACCTTGAATGCCGGGCGTTTGCCAACGTACCACCGTTTTGACGTGACGGTTAAGCGTAAGTTTGAGTTCAAGAAAAAAGTGAAAAACCCGGTTGAGGGCTTACCTGACATTGAAAAAGTAAGTTCGCGTCTGGAAATCAATGCCGGTGCTACCAACCTGTACAACCGTGCCAACGTATTTTATGTTGAGCGCAGTACCAATACAGTTGTTAACCAGTTGCCAATCATTCCTACAATAGGGGCCAACTTCGAGTTTTAAACATCTCTTTTCCTGCATTGATTTTTGGCTATATTTGGTCAAAACGTATCCATATGCAATATTCATGTTTCAATAAAAAGAAACAATTGAGTATTTCATATGACCTTTAAAACTACTATTCATATGAGATTATTTTTTGCATCGGTGTTGGCAGCATGTACTTTATCAGCATCAACACAAAGCCTGAACGTTCGCAAACTTCCTAAAATTGAAGTGGCCGAATTGTTTAAGACCCAAACCCTGGTTTTTGTGACCTTAACAGAACACCCTGAAGACGGGCCTAAAATGGCAAAAAAAGATCCGGCCAATTACAAAATTTATTCCGAATCCATTAAAATTTACAACGATGCTGCACAGGAGTATGGTCAATCACTGGTAGGAATTTTTAAAGATAAAAAACACATGACCATTGATGAGATCATGAAATTAAAAGGATCTGAATTCAGCGAGTTTGCATTTATTCTCCCGTATACCATTACAACAGGCGGTATGACGTATTATGAAGACATGATGTATGACTTGTATAAAAAAACCGACTGGGCCTTGTTGCAGGAAAATTTTTACAAGATAACCGACTTTACAACCCAGTTCAACAAAGGTGTTTTTGAACAAGGCAGCAAGCAGCACTTTCAATGGGGACTGTACTCGCGTGTGACTGTAAATGGAAAATCAACCTGTAGTTTTTCATATGCCATGAATTTTCCGCAAACCGAAATGCCATTAACAAAAGCTGACATGTCATACATGTATAAGTGCACTAAAAATTACTTTAATGAAATTATCAAAGATGGTCACTCTGATTTAAAACCTTCGGATGACAATGCACTGTTGAAAGCAAAAACATTGTACCTCTGTGCTTCCAATTTAATGAAGGGTTTTGATGCTGCAGCATTTACAGCATCATACAAAGGAAAAGCCGAGGTGTTGAGCAAAGAAGCGTTTGATGCAAAATTATTGGCTGGTGAAGACGCGTTGTTTCTGGTAGTTTATCCATGGGCTTATAACAAAGGCGTTACGGCAGCCCTGGCAAAACTGGGGTTTGCACATATTATAGTTGAAGGCAAAACCCTGAAAGCGGTTAAGAATTACACCCCAAATAAAGTGTTTACCGGTAAAAACGATAAGCTTACTTACGAGGGCGATTACGAGAAAATAAGTGCAAAAACAGTTGAAGAGTACAACAAGGCTTTCTAGGGACTTTGATAATTAGGTCATTGGCTTTAATTTTCATTTTCTTCTGTTTTTTTAATAACAAAACTTAGGACTGAGGTTTTTTACTTTACTTTTGAACCCCGTAGTAATACTTTTTTCTGTGCTATGGGGCAATCAACAAAATATATTTTCGTAAGCGGTGGAGTAACGTCTTCACTGGGTAAAGGCATCATTTCAGCCTCTTTAGCAAAGCTTTTACAGGCACGCGGCTATTCGGTAACCATTCAAAAACTGGACCCGTATATCAATGTTGACCCTGGAACACTAAATCCGTACGAACACGGTGAGTGTTATGTGACTGAAGACGGTGCCGAGACCGATCTTGACCTTGGGCATTACGAGCGTTTTTTAAACGTTCCAACCTCGCAGGCCAATAACGTTACAACCGGCCGTATTTATCAAAGTGTGATCAATAAGGAACGCCAGGGCGAGTACCTTGGAAAAACCGTTCAAATCATTCCGCATATAACCGATGAAATTAAACACCGCATTAAATTACTGGGCAATAAAGGCGATTACGATGTAATTATTACCGAGATAGGTGGAACGGTGGGTGACATTGAATCATTGCCCTACGTGGAAGCTGTACGCCAGTTAAAATGGGAACTTGACAAAAATTGTATTTCCATTCACTTAACACTGGTTCCGTATTTATCAGCCAGTGGCGAACTAAAAACAAAACCAACACAGCACAGTGTTAAGCAATTATTGGAATTAGGAGTTCAACCCGATAT
>DATGXI010000004.1:0-31867 GCA_035299065.1 Flavobacteriales bacterium | reverse complement strand
ACCACAACCGTAAGACCATAAGTAGGTGCCCGTTGTTCCGGTGGTATAACTCAACTCGGTAAAATAATCATTGGCCGTAGTAATGTTTGCGCGGCCAATAAGCGGAGAAAAATTTTTATAACCATTTTGGCTGAATCCTTCGCTGTAGCCGGTAAAATTATCATCAATTAAACCGCGGTCCTGCACAAGTATCTGGCTGGTTTTAAAACGATGTAATTTGTCCATGTAACGCAACATAAGTGTTTCTTCGTTTTCAGCAAACGAAGGTAGTTCGGCTAAATCAACGCGGCCAACCTGCAATTCAATGTCACTTGGAATGTAATCGTGATCAAATTTTCCATCACCCGGTATATTGTGGTTGCGGGTATTGGATGAACTTACGTCATTAACTGTTGCATCTGTCCAGGTTCCGTTCATGTCGCCATAAAACATGTCGGCTGGCCAGGCGCCAATGTGATCACTGTGCCCGTCAGGATTCAATGCACCGGAGTGGGGAATGGGAACGTGGCCCAGCAACAAAAGCAATTTTGTTTTGGAAGTATTTTCGTTGTATTTTGTAACAATGCTTGCTTTTACCGCAGCAACAGCATCGGTTGAAGCAACGTAAATTGTTTTGGGATACCAACCGTCAAGTTCAAGGTCGGTCAATACCTGGTTAACGGCATTTTGATAAGCTGTGTTTGCTATGTAGGTGTTTTCAATAACCACAATGGCAATGCCGCGGTTGCTGTTTGCCTGTACGTTTATTCCCGATGCCAGGTAGCCCATTTTTTGTGGACCTGTTGTGGTGGTCATTTGCACTTTATAATCATATTGCGTACCGGCAACAGCGGTTGCATCCACATAACTTGTTGCAGAAGCTGCAGCAGTTGTTAAGGGAGTTCCCCATGAAATGCCGCCTTTTAATTTACGGTAAATCACAAACCCGCTGGCTTCGGCATCGGCCGACCAGGTAAGGGTAATTTGTGCGGGTGAAAGTTGTACGCTTGCCTGCAGGTCAAGGCTAAGTGTGTCGCCCCAGGTTTGTGCGTTTGCTGAATTAAACGTTACTGTCAGTAAAAGTGCAGTTAGTACGGGTAGAAATTTATTCATTTTGCGGGTTTATAATAAGTTTTTTAGTGATGGTGTTTTTTCCATCGCTAATATAAATATTATAGAGTCCCGTTTTTAAAGAAGACACATCAATGCTGGTTGAATGGCCTGTGTTTCCGAAAGAATAAACCGTTTGACCAGTGGATGCAAAAATTTTAACATGAAATTGGTGGAAGGGGGTTGAAATGGTAAGGTTTGTACTGGCTGGATTTGGATAAAGTGTAATTGAAATTTCCGCATTTTGTTCATGAATTCCTGTAGGGTTGTAAATGCGCCAGGTCTCTTTTAAACGTGTATTGGATGCATTGATGCCTGTTGTGTAGTAAATGCTGTTTTGCGATGAAAAACAAAGTCCGCCTTTACGGGCAGCTGATGGAATTGGGGTCAACGTTCCCCATGTGTTTGCGGAAACGTCATATGTATAAAAGTCATTGTAATACGTATTAAGCGAGTCAATACCGGCAACCAGGTACAGGTTGTTGTAAAGTGCAGTAAAGCCAATGTAATTGCGGCCGTTGCCGCCAAAATTTGAAATGTGTGTCCATGCATCGGCTGAAGGATTGTACTGATACAACTGGTGACAGAAATACCCGTTTTTATCGCGTCCTGAAACCAGGTAGCCTTTTCCGTTTACGCTTGTGGCACCGGCACGCCACCTGCCGTTATTGGGTAAATTTGATTTTTGTGTCCAGGTATTGGTTAAAATGGCGTATGCCCATACCTCGTTAGTGGCTGCAATTACACTGTTTTTTCCGCCAACAATATAGGCTGTGTCATTTATCACAAAACAGGAGCTTCCTGCCCGGCCGGTGTCAGGCAGTGATGCCAGGGTGTCCCACGAATTGGTTAATGTATCGTAACGATATAAATCATTTAAATACGTGGTGCCTGTTAAACCGCCAAATACATACCCGTAATGGCCGTCAGAAAATCCGCAGGCGTATTGGCGTTCACTTCCGGCAGGCATTGATGCAATTGGACTCCATGTTTCACCGTCAAAATTTAACGCGTAAAAATCGTTTGAAGGTGCAAACCAGGGTAAAAACCCGCTGCCGCAATAGGCTTTGTTGCCAATTACAAACAAGCAGGCATCATCACGCTCAGTACCGGGAAAATCGGGGAGGGGAATCCAGCTTTGGGCATAAGAAACACTAATTGTAAAGAATAGAAAAGTGAATATGCAAAGTTTTTTCAGCATTTTATTGAAACACTTTAGGACACTTAAGTTCACTTTAGAAATTCCTTATGTTCTAAAGTGCTCTTTCGTATTTAATTTTATTTTGGTTTAAGTACCACAAATGGTATAATCAACTCCTCCATTGAAATTCCCCCGTGCTGGAAGGTTCCCTGGAAATAATTTACAAACTGGTTGTAGTTATTCGGGTACACAAAAAACTTATAATCTTTTGCAAAAACATAGGTGGTGCTTATGTTTGATTTTGGTAAAAATATATCGGCCGGATTTTTCACTTCAAACACATCTTTGGCATTGTAGTTCAGGTTACGTCCCTGCTTGTAACGCAAATTGGTGTTTGTATTCCTGTCGCCAACAATTTTTGAAGGTTCTTTTACGTGCACTGTTCCATGGTCGGTGGTTACAATCACTTTTATTTTTTTCTCGGCTACTTTTTTGAAAAGGTCGTACAAAGGCGAATGTTCAAACCATGATTTGGTAATGCTGCGGTAACTCACTTCGTTTTCGGCCAATTCACGTATAATTTCCATTTCGGTACGGGCATGGCTAAGCATGTCCACAAAGTTGTACACAATAACATTTAAATGGTTTTGCAACAGGTTGCTGAAATTGTCAACCAGTTTTTTTCCTGCAGCAATGTTGGTGATTTTGTTGTAAGAAAACTTGATGTTTTTGCCCAGCATTTTTAACTGGCCATCCAAAAAATCTTTTTCATGCATGTTCTTCCCTTCATCTTCGTCATCACTCACCCAGAAATCGGGATAACGTTTTTGAATTTCACTTGGGAGTAGTCCTGCAAACAAAGCGTTACGTGCATACTGTGTAGCTGAAGGCAATATGGAGAAGAATGTTTCTTCGCTTTCTTCTTTGAACAGTTCGGTAAGAATAGGGCGTAAAACGCGCCATTGATCGTATCGCAAATTATCGATCACAAAAACAAAAGCCGGTTCAGTTTCAATTTCCGGCATTATTTTCTTTTTGAAAAGTGTATGCGACATAACGGGGGCACTGTCGCCTTTACCATTTAACCAGTTGGTATAATTGTCAATGATAAAACGGTTAAACAAATTGTTGGCTTCGGTTTTTTGCATTTGTAAAATGGAGTGCAGTCCCTGGTCTTCAATTTTTTCCAGTTCAAGTTCCCAATACACCAGTTTCTTGTATATGTTTGCCCATTCCTCGTGTGTACGCACATCGTTCAGCTCCATGCCAATTTGCCTGAATTGTTGCTGGTATTGCGTACCGGTTTGTTCCGTCATGATTTTTTTGCCCGAAACATGTTTTTTAATGCTCAGCAGGATTTGGTTTGGATTAACCGGTTTGATCAGGTAATCGGATATTTTGCCGCCAATGGCACTTTCCATGATGGCTTCTTCTTCGCTTTTGGTGATCATGACAACGGGCGTGCTGGGCACAATTTCCTTAATGCGGGTAAGGGTTTCAAGTCCGGTAAGCCCGGGCATATTTTCGTCAAGAAATACAATATCGTAACTGTGTTCACGTGTCAATTGAACGGCATCGGCACCGTTGTTTACTGTAGTCAGGTCGTAACCTTTGCCCTCAAGGAACAAAACGTGGGGCTTTAATAACTCAATTTCATCATCGGCCCAAAGAATCTTAATTTTTTCCATAAAAATATTAGCTTTGTAAGTATACTAATTATATCAGCTGTGCCAACCGAACAAAAAAGTAAATTAAAGATATTTAACGATCCTGTATATGGGTTTATTTCAATTCCGCAGGAAATTATTGTCAATTTGATTGATCACCCTTATTTCCAGCGTTTGCGCAGGATAAGGCAATTGGGCATGAGCCATTTGGTATATCCCGGAGCACTTCACACCCGTTTTCACCATGCCATGGGTGCTATGCATTTAATGACCCTTGCCATTGATATTTTGCGAAGCAAAGGCCATAAAATTACCGAGGAAGAAGCTACAGGTGTAACAATTGCCATTTTATTGCATGATATTGGCCACGGCCCGTTCTCACATGCCCTGGAACATACCTTGGTTGATGGGGTGCACCATGAGGAGATCAGCAGCATGTTCATGGAGGCACTCAACAAAGATTTTGGTGGAAAACTTACCATGGCCATTAACATTTTCAACAATAAGTATAAGAAGAAATTCCTGCATCAACTTGTGAGCAGCCAGTTGGACATGGACAGGCTTGATTATTTAAAGCGCGATAGTTTTTTTACCGGTGTTTCAGAAGGTGTTGTGAGCAGTGACCGGATATTAAAAATGCTGGATGTGAGAAACGATGAATTGGTAATTGAGGAAAAAGGAATTTACAGCATTGAAAAATTTATTGTGGCGCGCAGGTTAATGTACTGGCAGGTATACCTGCATAAAACCGTTGTTGCTGCCGAAAATTTATTGATCAATATTTTGCGAAGGGCCAAAGAGCTGGCAAAAAAAGACAAAGATTTATTCGGAACACCGGCTTTAAAGTATTTTCTGTACAAAAAATTAAACCTGAAAGACTTTAAAAAGAATAATGAGCCATTGAAACAATTTGCCTTGCTTGATGACAATGACATTGTGAGTGCCATAAAAGTGTGGTGCGATCATAAAGATAAAGTGCTGTCAAAATTATGTTATGCGTTTTTAAACCGCAATTTATATAAGATTGAAATATCCAATAAACCGTTTGCGGCCGATAAAGTGGCGAAGCTGGAAAAGGAATTGATGAAAAAATATAAATTGGATAAAGATGAAGTAAAGTATTTTGTGATCAAAGCCGAGATGGTAAACAATGCGTATAATCCCATGCATGACCATATAAATATTCTATATAAGAACGAAAAAATTGCTGATATAACCGATGCGAGCGATAATTTTAATATTGCAGCGTTGGCAAGGCCAGTTAAAAAGTATGGACTTGGATATTTTAGAGAGAAGTGATGACACTTTATAATATATATCAAGGAGATTCTGATAGTCCAAATTATATTGCCCCTACCTGGGCAGTTGAGGAGGATGATTTGTATGTATTGGCGAATAAACATTTAGCAGGAGGAGGAGAGGTAACTCTGTCAGGTCGAACACATTTAGTTAGTGGAAAAACTTTCCAGGTATATAAACTTCATTCTGAAATGGGATTTGAGCCTGCTGAGATTGCGGCTTATTTTATGAATCAGGCAAATAATCTCTATAAAGGTAAAATTGTTGAACGGTTGTTTCTTGCAGGAAAGTCTTTTAATGTAACTAAAGAAATATTAAAAAGGACAACTAGCGAAATTCCTGAACCCAAGAACCCTATAATGCTACCATTGAGGAAAGACCAAGTTTTTGAAAGGATTAAAAGAGTGGGTATGGATCCTGCGTTATTCATACTAAATCCGATCACAAATACATGGTTTGAAATTCAGTATATTCCTAATAGTTATTATTTCATTAAAATAGATGATGGTCGTTATCAATTCACACCTGGACTCGGTTCTGAAATTTTAGCCGAGGGCCCAGCGCATTCATGGAATGATTGCATGGATAGAATGACAGATTGGATAAAATCCCTAAAAAAAAACTTGGAGACCGAAGAGAAAAATAAAAAGGGACCTATCAAGAATCCAGTGTTTGAAGGGAAAACGGAAATCGAAGAAAACGCAAATAAGTTTTCGGATGAATTATTACTAGTAGCCAAATCCTATTTTGAATACAGTACCTTAGTATTCTCTAATGAGGTCAGAATTTCAGAAATAGATAAGAAAATAAAAAAAGGATTTATTATTGACTTTGATCAAAATGAAACCAGTCAATTAAATACAATTATTTATAAATCATGTAAGGCAAACGGAGGAAATCCTAAAGAAATAATTTTTGATTCATCGACCAGATGGGATTTTAATATTGTTGATGAAATTAAAGCGGAGAGGAATTTCAGTAAATCAACTCTATGGCTAATCAGTGGAATAGAGGAAATTGAAGAACCTGAGAAACAATTAGGAGTTGTACAACAGTTGGTTAATACATTTGTATCAAATGATTTCAGGTATTTTATTTTTCTTTCAGAAAGACTTTTACAGGAACATAAGGAATTGCAGAATCTTAATGGGTCTGATATGATACGGAGACCTCTTACGCAGGAGGAGAGATTCTTTCTTGATGAAATGGCTGAACTTAATAGTGAGTTTAGTTCAAATTTAGATGAATCGTCAAAAAACATTGAGCCATCAAATATTTTAAACAGGCAATATAACTACTCAATAGATAATGGAAAGGAAGCGTTAAATGTTACCCAGGTAGCGGATGAAGTAGCTCTATTGGTAAAGCATTTTTCTACTACTCACCAAGAGGGTCAAATGATAGGAGTGTTTGGACGATGGGGGCGAGGTAAAACGTTTTTAATTAAAAAGGTAGTTGAGATTTTAGGAATAAATTACCACACGGAAAAAATTATTGATAAAAGCAAAAGTAATTTTTTATTAATCAAATTCAATGCTTGGAAATATAAGACAGCCGAAACCTCATGGGCACATCTATATGAGGTTTTTGCTGACAAATTTTATATTAGCGGGGGCAGAAGTCTTAAATTATTCAGAAGAATCGTATTAAATATCAATAGGTATGGGATTTGGGAAGCCGTTGCATTTCTAATTCCCCTTTTTGGTTCAATTTTATGGTTGTGTTTAGGCTCCAAATTTAAAATATGGTTGTTATTTTCAATAGGATTCTATACGTTGTTAGGACTTTACTTATTGAAGAGAAATTTTAGTACGAAAGCAATAAGCCTAATTCGAAAATATTCAATTAAAAAGAATTATAATCAGGTTTTGGGATTACAGGCTGAAATCCAAAGTGAAATTAGGCTCCTTTTAAGCACATGGCTTCCAGATAAAAAAGCTTGGTGGAATTCTATACGTGCAAGTAATAAAAAAATTTTGCTAGTGGTAGATGATCTTGACAGATGTGACCCTGAAAATATTGTTGGGGTTCTCGATGCGATTCGTGTTATGCTTGAAGACCCAGAAATTTTAAAGAGAGTTGTTGTTATAGCTGCGGCCGATGAGAGAATCCTTAAAAAAGCAATTGATTTCAAGTATAAAAAATTCGATTCAGAAAGTAAGATAGATTTGGCCCGAGAATATATTGATAAATTATTTGTAACAGGAATAAAATTGAATGTATTAGATGAAATTGAAAAAATTGATATACTGAAAAAGTATACGGATGGAAAAATAAATCCGGAATTAGAATTAAAGTATGATGAAACGGTTAGGTATGACGGTTCAAGCGAACATGATAGAACCTCTCCAGAAGAAGTGGGAATCAAGATTCAAAATGAATACCAATTAAATCAGAAACAAAATACTGATAAAGACTCGAAGTTAGTCACAGAAAAGCCCTTAATTACATCAAGTGCCAACTATGAAATAAATATGGTAGAAGAAGGTTTGTTGAACGAATCTCTTTTAAAATTAGATGATCCGACCCCGCGACAAATAAGAATATTTTATTATCGTTATCTTATGTGCAGAAATTTTGCTTTTAAAGAAGGCGTTTATCAATCCTTTTCTAAAGACGAATTACTAAAGGATAAATCATTTATTCGGCTATTGTTGAGAATGATAGTTGACAAAACAAATGATTTTGACACAAAATTTAATGAGGAAGATTTCTTTAATAAGTATTTAGAAGAAATGGGATCGGCTTTAAGTAAAGAGTCAAGAATTGAATTAAAAAAAATAGTAGAAATGATGGTTCCTTATTAATAATAATTTTAACCTAAAGATATGAGTAAAACTGACTGGGCCGATGCAATGAAGCCCCTCCTTAAAAAGTATAAAGGAAAACCGCACCCGCTTGAATACAAAAATCTTTACCAATTGGTGGTAATGGTGGTATTGAGCGCGCAGGACAGCGACAAAAACATCAATAAAATTGCGCCTGAATTGTTCAAGGCATTTCCGGATATGAAATCCCTGGCTAAAGCTGATGCCGAAGCATTGTACCCGTTTATTAGCAAGGTGCGCAACTTTGGCAACAAAACAAAATGGTTGCTTGAAATGGCAAATACAATTAAAACCGATAAAGCCATTCCAACAACCATGGACGAGCTTACAGCTTTGCCAGGCATTGGCCGCAAGTCGGCAAACGTAATTATGCGTGGTGCTGGTGTAAAAGCCGAAGGTGTTATTTGCGATTTGCATGTGATTCGTGTAGCACCGCGTATTGGCATCGCAACCGGAACCGATCCCAAGAAAATTGAAAAGCAAATTATGGATGTTATGCCTCAAAAGGATTGGGGTGAAGCGGGCATGGCCATATCGTTTTTAGGAAGGGAAACCTGTCGTCCAACCAACCCCGATCACAAAAATTGCGTGATGAATGGGGTTTGTGAATATTTTAAGTCATTAAAGAAAAAGTAAACAACCGGAAATCTGAATAAAAAATATTCAGGAAAAAGGAAGAATACTTCGCACATTAAAACTCAACGTCTATTGACGTACTTGTTTTTTCCTTCATGTCCAGGCCTTGAATTATTACCGTGTCACAGGCTGTACTCAATTTAAACACATGTTTGCCTTTTTTCACCATGGTGTTCATGCGTGGATTTTTAGCATTTGCGGTTTTTGAAACAGTTGACCCATCAACGCTTAATGTAACGTTATTGGTTTCGCATCCAGCGTTAAACCTGAACTCGAATTTTACCTGGGCCATGCCGCTGGGAAGCACAGCGCTTGCGGTTGAAGACTTAACCGTATACTTCCCTGTAGCAGGGTGCAAATAATGAGTGCTCCCGGTTCCACCGAGCAGCAGACTTAAAAAGATCAGTGCTGTTTTCATGAAATAACGTTTTAGTAGGTTTAATACTTCCGATACGCCCATTCAACCAGGGTAAAGTCTATACGTTTAAATTCGGTGAAGGTTTGTTCTGTTAAAATTTTGTTTTCCACACTGGCTGTATAGCTATGTGTCAAGTCGTTAAAGAAGAAACTGGAAAGCAAGTCCGGAAATTATTGAACTGCGTATTTTTACTATTCTGATTTCAGTTTTCGTGTTTCTGATTTGAAATGCTAGTGCATTTGCCAAACCTTAATTGCATCAACCGGGTAAATCAACATAAGTACATTCAGCGTTAGGCAATCGCGTATCCACAATACCATTATAATTTCGGTCGCAAAAAATAAAGCAATGGATAATTTTCCGCCAATTTTAAATGCAATGAATGTACCAATGCAACAACTTAAAATATCGGCCATGGAATTTAAAACCGTATCGCCAGCATAACCCAGGGCAGCTGTTCCTTCACGGTAACGATTAATAATTAACGGAGAATTTTCCAGCAATTCCCAACCAGCTTCTAAAAATGCCGAGCCAAATAATATCCAGCCAAAATGCGCCTTTTTAAAAATTTTTCGAAGCAAAAAGAAAAACAACACTCCGTGCAGCATGTGTGAGAAGCTGTACGGATCAAAAATATGTTGTGAATTGTCAGGCCCGTATGCATTGCCCACCCAAAAATAAATATGACCTGATTCAGCAGTCCACAATCGCCCCTGGTTATGCAATTGCAAGGCAGTTAATACAAGTAAAGCGGTGAAAAGGAGGGGAATTTGTATTTTTTTCATAAGGCTTGTATGAATGTAACGTAAAAAGACGTGGATAAGGTTCGGTTAATTCGTTTATTTTTTACCTTCATACTAACCATGGAATCAAAAAACAATCTTAAACGCGTCATTTTCGCCTCCTCGGCCGGTACGGTTATTGAATGGTATGATTTTTACATTTTCGGTAGCCTTGCCACCATCATTTCAACACAATTTTTCCCGAAGGATAATCCAACGGCTGCATTATTGGCTACGCTTGCAGCTTTTGGTGTGGGGTTTGTGATTCGGCCATTTGGTGCCATTGTGTTTGGACGTTTGGGCGATCTTGTTGGCAGAAAGCATACATTTTTGCTTACCTTATTAATCATGGGTGGATCAACCTGTGCCATTGGATTAATTCCGGGTTATGGAACCATTGGCGTGGCAGCACCTGTAATTGTTTTTGTGTTGCGTGCTTTGCAGGGCCTTGCATTGGGTGGTGAATATGGTGGAGCAGCAACTTATGTAGCCGAACATTCACCCGAAGGGAAACGCGGATTTTATACCAGTTTTATTCAAACAACTGCCACACTTGGGCTTTTTATTTCCATTGGCGTAATTTTATTGTGCCGCACGTTAATGGGCGAAGAAACATTTGCTGAATGGGGATGGCGTATTCCATTTCTACTTTCGTCCATTTTGGTTTTGTTTTCATACGTGATTCGCAAACGTATGGATGAGTCGCCTGAGTTTGTGCAATTAAAAAAAGAACAAAAGATTTCTAAAAATCCGCTCAGAGAAAGTTTTGGCCAGTGGTCAAATTTAAAATGGGTATTGATTGCGTTATTTGGTGCAACAGCAGGGCAGGGAGTTGTTTGGTATACGGGACAGTTTTATGCCATGAATTTTTGTACCAACGCCATGCACGTTGAGCCGGCCCAGGTACAAAAAATGTTGCTGGTTGTTTTGCTTATTGGAACGCCATTGTTTATTGTGTTTGCCAGGCTTAGTGATAAATGGGGACGAAAATGGATCATGCTTACAGGAATTGGACTTGCTGCGCTTACCTATTATCCCATTTATGTAGGAATGGCTGCGCAGGCTGACTACAAAGAGATGCAAAACTGGGAAACACCAAAAATGAGCTATGAAAAAAATGAAGCAGGCGTAGTCACCAGTCGTACATTTGCATTTGCTAATGGCACAACAGCAACCGAAACACTGAATGCCGAAAAGCCAGCAACTAAAATTACATTGGGTATGTCAAACCTGTTTGTGTTGGGATTGCTTGTGTTTATTCAACTTGTTTTTGTGACCATGGCCTATGGACCCATTGCAGCTTTTTTGGTTGAATTGTTCCCGGCAAAAATACGGTATACATCCATGTCTTTGCCGTATCACATAGGCAATGGTGTGTTTGGCGGACTAACACCGCTTATTGCGGAAAGTCTTGTGCTTAAAACTGAAAATATGTTTGCAGGATTGTGGTATCCCATTATTGTTGCCGGAGTCACCGTAATTGTTGGGGCTGTTTTAATTAAAAACAGGCCGGCTGCATCAGAAGAAAGCGCTTAGATTTGTTTTTGGTTTTAAAAATGGATTTGGGTTTGTAAATTTGAGGTTAAACTCAAATCCTCCACGGCCTTTTGTAGCATTTTTAAATCCTGAAGTGTTTACATCATAACTTACACCAAACTGAAAAGGTCCCATTTCAACCCCGGCTGAAAACACGAGCGCATCTTTATACCTGTAATGCGTGCCAATGTATACGGCAGTACCTTTTATAAACCCTGTGTATTTTGATGCCTCTCTTAATTCATAGCGGATAAATGTTCCTGCAATAAATTCTTTATGGCCACCTTGCATGGAATACATGATTGAGGGTTTTATACTTGTATTGCTTAAGGGTAATGGAATAAGTGCCTGTGAATGGAAAACATATTTTGGTAATAATTTTTCACGCGCATCGTTCATAAATGAAACACCAGGAGAATTTAGGTGAAACCCGGCTATTCCAACATTGACATTGTATTTTTCGGCAAGTAAAGCATTCCACTGAACACCTGCTCCAACATCGGCAAAACTTTTGGTTGTGTTTACATTTTCGCCAGAGGGTAAAGCCGTATTGAAAAAATTATCACTAAACTGGTTATCCCAGCTCAGGTTTGAATAGTTGAGGCTTCGCTGGCCAAATCCCACCTGGATGCCGGCTGAAAGAAAATTATTTTCGGCAACATTTATATGGTATGCTGTTGAAAGCGCGGCATAATTTTGGTTCAATAAACCTGTTCCTGATCGGTCATTCAGCACCATAACACCCACTCCAAGGTGGTTGCCGTTTTGTTTCATGAATAAGTTTTTTTCATACGAAAGATAATTGTGCTGGTAATTTACATCAATGGCTTTCCATTGGTTTTTATGATTAATGGTTGCGCGGTGCTCACCGGGAAATGCGCCCGCTGACGAAGGGTTGTAATACAGCGGAGTATTTTGATACATTGAAAAATGTAAGTCTTGTGCCGGCAGTGTACCCGCAATCAGTATTCCTGCCAAAAGATATAGTAGGCTGTTTTTCATAAACTGTTATTTCACAAGAATTATTTTTCCGCTTTTTATTTTTCTTTCTGCTTCTCCTTTTAATACAAACTCAAGTTTCCATGCATACGTTCCCGGGTTCACTAAATTGTTTTTGAAAAAGCCGTTCCATCCAATGGATTGATCAGCGGTTTCAAACATGACATTTCCCCAGCGGTCATATACAACAAAGTGCATGCTCGCAATATTATCGCCTCTTACAAATAAAATATCGTTATTGCCATCGTCATTGGGAGAAAAGGCCAGTGGGACAAATTCCTGTCCTTCTTCGTTGCACAATGAGTCGGTATAATAAAGTGAAACAAATTCTTTTGTTGTGTCAACATGTGTTCCATAGTTGGCAATTAGTGTTACGGGATATGTTCCTGGTTCGGTAAAAATGTGCGAAGCATTTGTTTGTGTTGAAGTATTTAAACTTCCGGATGCCGGATCGCCAAAATCCCAGCTGGCGGCAATTAATCCGTTTGTATTTTGAACGGTAAAATAGGTTGGTTGCCATGAGCAGGAATAAACCCATGTAAAAGCAGGTTGAATAAATTTATGAAAGATGTTAGGTAAATGGTAACGGCACGGCCCAAATTTGAGCTCGACCCCGTCAGGCTGATAATTGCAAATAGCTCCTTTTGCGTTTGGATTATTGATAATGGAAAGGTACCCATGGTTATAACGACCTATATAAATGCGTCCGTCAGGGCCAAGTAGCATTCCTTCAAGACCATCTTTTTTGCCCTTGGTAGTATAAAGTTCGGTTTCAAAATAATTAAACGTTTGATTAATTGTATTCTCATCTCCCGAGCTCAGGTCGTATTGGTAAAGACCACATGGGTTATAGGATGTAAAGTAAATTTTTGATTCATCAGGCGAGAACTCAAACCCCGATGGGGCATTTGAGGGCATGCCCACAAGCACAAGATGATTGCCCATGTTAGCAGTATTCCTGTTAAAATCAAAAACAATGGCGAAATTTCCCGGAATGGCAACAAGTTTATTCCCCAATGGCGAAGCTTTTAATTGTGCATATGTAAGACCGGCAATGGTGGGACCTACATGGTTTATTACCGGTGTTGTGCTCAGTCCACCTGCAGTAAGTAAATATGAATAATAGTTTTGAATTTTTAAATTTGAAGTTGTTACCCAAACGTCAGTGCCATTTGCATGAAGGGTTGCTGTTATTCCCGAACAGGTATCTGTGCCCAGGTAAGTAGGCCCGCTTATAACTGCGCCATTGCCTCCATCCAGGTTTTTATTTATAATTGTAAACCAAATTCCTGGTACAAGTGTTGGTGTATTAATGGTATTGCTGAATAAGTAATATATACTATCGTTGCCTGGTTGCGGAATAAACAAAGCGGGCTGCCCATTTAGTACAGTTGTATCAAATATATTGCCACCGGGAACAATTGTATTCAGTTTATTCCAAATGGTTGATCCGTCAGTATAAAAAAGCAGATTCCCATTTTTATCGCTAATGGACGATGAGCCTCCTATGGCAATCATGGCGCTTCCGGCAGTTCCATAAGGCAAGCCTGTTTTGAAACTTACACATGCTTTTGATCCAAAGTGCCAGTAATTTGCTTCTTTTTGAGCTACGCATAAATGAAAGGCAACAAAAATAAGAAATGAAGTAAAAAAGGTTTTCATAGTTATTGGTGTGACGATTTAAAATACCCTTTTGGTAGTGGTTTATTTGTTTTATAATGTTAAGGCTTGTTAAGCATAAGATCGTAAAAAGTTTAATGGAACATGAAGGTGGGTATAAATCTAAAAACCGTTAAATCAAAAAAGTGCACTAAACCAGGGTTCCCATATCGTTTTTGACCTTGTTAAAATTCCCCAAAAAACTGTTAAAACCAAAATTCTTTGTGGCTGTATTTCCTTCAAAATAAGGCTGTTTTTACCGCTTTACGCAGTAAATATGGATTTTAACATAATCACATGCTGAACCCGCATGAACGTTTATAAATCCCGTGTGTATCACTAGTACTGAATAACCAAAAACAGCAACTATGAAGAACACAGTTTTACTTTTCGCAGGCATTTGCAGTACAACCCTGGCGGTGGCCGGGCTTCCAACCTACAAGCCTTCGCATTTTAGTTTTAACACAGGTGCGGTTGCATTAACTGAAACGCAGAAAAAAGCAGTGGATAGCATTTACACCCACCTTGAAGCTGGCGACAATGTGTACCTGACGTTGTTGAATGCTGATGAAGAAAATTTAAATGAAGCTGAGAAATCGGCACTAACATACAAAAGGGCCGAGGCAATTATAAACCTTTGCCGCAATAAAAAAATTCCGGCCAATGAATATTTTGCCGAGATCATTCCGGGTAACATGCCCAATAAAATTCGCACAAGCGATCTTTCATTGAGTTCAAATCGCAATTACATGTTAAACTCACGTACGGCCATTGTGTTTGCCCCAAAAGAAAAAGTGGCCAGCACAACTGCTGCAATCGATTTTAAATCGGTTAAGCCGGCTGAAGTACAACAATTCACAATTGATGCCAAAGATCCTGTAGATCTTACGTTAAAATCAGGTACAAAACTTGAAATAGCAGCAGGTGACCTTGTGCTGGCCAATGGAAAGGCTCCGGTAAAGCCGGTTAATATTGCTGTTTCGGAATACACGCGTGTTGATGCCATGATCATGCACATGATGACAACTACCTGCCACGGAAAAAATCTTGAAAGTGGTGGTATGTGGAATATTTCGGCAACCAGTGGTGGTGAACCGCTTTATATCAAGTCAGGCAAAAAATATCATATAAAAGTACCAAACGATTCACCTGTAAAAAATATGCAGGTGTTTACCGGAGATATGAAAAATGGGATGCTGGATTGGAAATTACAAACGGATGATAAAGTAATAGCGGGTAGCGGTATGGTTAGCACTGGTGGAACCCGGGGTACCAGCCAGGCACCGGTAGAAATTAATGATGCGGATATTGATAACATCAATGCCGTAACTGCCGCCACAACCAATTTAACAAATAACAATACACGCGGCTATCGCGGAAAATCAAAAAGAGCCTACAATAAAAAAATGGCTGTAGAAGATCTGGAGTTGACAACGGAAGAAAAGGAACAATATGAAGCGTATGAAACACGTATGCAAAATATTTATGACCTTGAACTAAACGATATGGGTTGGATCAACTGCGATGCGTTTTACGAAGTTGAAAAACTGGCCAATGTTGTTGTTACCGGTGAGGTTGACATGAAAACAACAGCTATGCTTGTATATCCAAAACGTAAGTCGGTATTGCCCGGTTATTTTTGTACTGATGGAAACAGTGCAAAATTTGACAATATAGCTGCAGATGAAAGCGCCATGCTTGTGGTGTTTGCGCAAACAGGAAAAGGAGATGAGATTAAAAAGTTTACACGAATGATTCAGCCTGGTAAGGAAAAGAATATTATAGTGAACATGGAGAAAGGCAGTATGGCCAGTTTACAGAAAGAAATACAAGGAAAATTATCAGACATATAAGAAATCACGGATAAAAAAATACAGATTCCGTTTGATAAGAAAACAGCACAAAACAAATACTTAATAGATTTTAACGTTTAGAACCAGTATATTTAACCAAAACAAAAATTATGAGATCGTTTAACTTACTTTTTTCAACTTCGCTGGTAGTAGTAGCCTCTTCGGCTTTTGCTGGTGCCGGAGGAATAATACCGAAAAGAATTTCGCAAACAATGGCATTCCCGGTAAATCCCGGGAGTTCAACATTAACAAATTCGCAGATGCGTTTTGCTGACAGCATGTTTAACAGTATTGTTCCTGGTGAAGCGTTGTATTTTACCCTTCTTGACAAAAGCGAGGAAAGCCTTGAAGAGACAAAACGTTCAGAAATTACTTTTAGACGTGCCGAGGCATTGCTGCAATACTGCCGTGACCGCAATTATTCGCCTGTTGAATATTACGCTGAAATTACGCCAACACTTGCCCCGCGCAAAGTACGCACTATTGACTTGTCACTGGCATCGTATAAATTTTATGCGCATGGCCGCTCATTAACCGGAATGATATTTTGCCCGTTAGACCATATAGCTACATCGGCAACTACAGTACAGTTTAATCCTTCAGTTGAAAATGAAGTGCAGGTATTTACATTTAACCCGGCAAGTCCTATTGATGTTTCATTGACTTCGGGCACAAAAGTGACTATTCCGGCTTCCAGTTTGATGTATAAGGATGGTCGCCCGGTGTTGGATCCTGTTGAAGTTCGCGTTGCCGAATATTTGGAAATGGATGCCATTGCCATGAAAATGATGACAACAACCAGTGGTGGCAAGCAATTGCAAACAGGAGGAATGTGGCATATTGATGTTTCAAGTAAAGGTGAACCGGTTGTTATGAAGCCTGGTCATGATTATCACATCCAGGTTGCAAACAATAATACGGTAAAAGACATGCAGGTGTTTACCGGTGTCATGAAAAACGGTTTGCTTGACTGGCAATTGCAAAAAGATGATAAGGTAACAGCAGGTAATGTAGGTGTTGACGGCAATGCTACGCAACCTGTAAATGCGGTTGATGTTACTAAAAATACGTTAAACATTAATGGCAACGTGAACGTAAATGTAAACCAAAACAGGAATATTGTTGTAAACGAATCGTGGAACAACAATGCCAACTTTAACCCGGAAGCCGTACGTAAATACGAAGAAATGGTAGAGCGCAGGGAGCAGGCTGTGTATGATTTGGAATTGAATGATTTTGGCTGGATCAATTGCGATGCCTTTAACCGCGAAACACAGGTTATGGTTGATGTATTGCTGCGTGGAGATGTGAGCGAAAAAACCACTGCCATGTTGGTATATCCAAAGCGCAGGTCAGTTTTACCTGGTTATGTTTGTGAAGATCAAAAGAGCATAAAATTCAGCAGCATTGCAGCTGATGAAACGGCTATGCTGGTTGTTTTTACAGCAACTGACGATAAAAATATTGTAATGAAATATTCACGCATGATAACTCCGGGCAACAATAAAAGCGTTGATGTAAAAGCAAGTAAAGGCACAATGGCCGATTTGCAGAAGGAGATAAAGAAGGGAATGGCCGATATCTAAGATTGGTGAGTTTGAATAAAACATGGTGCTGGTTGAGTGAGCACATGTTTCGTACGAATAGAAAAGAGCCTGTGTAACAGCAGGCTTTTTTAGTTGATGAAGTTTTTTATTCCCGGTAGGTGATTTCTCTCTTCACAAAATATTTCCTGGTTTTTGAATTGCGGGCAATATTCACCTCGCTTAATACAAAACTGTTCCAGTTGTTCCTTAAATCATAGGTATACGTGTATTCATAACGACTTATAAGTTTATTGCTTGTGTAATTTTCAATTCTGCTTATTAAACCTGTAGAATCATATGTGCAAATAGTATGGTCTTTATGTGAACTTATTTTAATAACCTTATCATCCTTCCATTTAAAACTGGTTGAATCAATGCGCATGAAACCAATATCGGTGTATTGATAATGCCTGTATTGCACCAGTCGGTTTTGATCGTCATAAATCCAGAAATCAACCGGACGTTTTTTTCTGTCGGTAGTAATTACCTGGTTTTGTCCTTCAATAATATTTAATTGAATGGTATCGTTGTTCAGGTAAATTTTATCGTTAAACACAATAGCCGAACAATTTTCTTTTGGAAAACCTTTTGTAGCGTACAATTCAACCTGGTTTATATCGTTTTCCTCATTGGTAAAAAAACTAAATAAAGCAATGTCTTCAACACCAGGCTTAGTACTTCGCTTTTTGAAAATGCCGCCAGATTTACTTATACTTATTACCAGTTCTTCGGTTGGTTTTTTTCTGTAACCTTCATAAAGACTAAAACGAATTGACGAAATTGTGCCATGGGAATGACGTGTGCTGTGTACTATGTTACGCGAATCGGCATACACAGCTGAAAAATCATCGTCAACCGTACTGTTTGTTTTTTTTGCCGCTTCCAGATAAGGAATACGCATTTTTTCATCATAACTCAAAGGGAAAGGTGTAAATGGCATAGTTCCGCAATACAAACCCTCATACCCCATTAAATTGGGATCAAGCCGTGTAGTGTAATATCCAGTACTGTGCACTATCGTTTGAGCATGCAAAGCAGTGGAATAAAAGCCGGCAAAAATTAAAAGAATACGAGTAGTCATAGGTTCCAGGCGCCAAAAGTACAACAATCACACTTCATGCATTCAAAACTCACTCTTGTTTATTAACCCAACTGGTTTAATTACTTCAGCCCCTTGATATCCTTAATAAACCTGAAAATTATTGCTTCTTCAGAGCGTGTGCTTGGTGGGTAAGCTGCAGCCACTTTGAACAAAATATCGGTAAAGTCCCATTTTAATTTTGAATTAAGCTTGTGTGATCCCAATTTTATTGAGTCAAGGCCCCACTTATAACTACGTTCAAAATCCATTTGCTCTTTTTCCAGCAATTGGAAAACAATGTCGGCATAACTATAGTCAGCATCCAGTTTATGGAATTCTCCTGTAAGCATATCGTGTAATTTTTCCCGTTCCTGCCGCTGTATTTTTCCATCGGCCTGGGCAACGGCATAAGCTACCTGGCCTAAGCCGTAAAAGAGGTGTTGTTTCGCATCCATACTAATTTTACGAAAAAATGGGCAATAGAGATACCTTTTTTATTGGAGCGCTTTCGTGGTATTAACCTAACGGCTATCGGTTCAGCTCATTATATAAGCAATGATTTTTTTAATGTAATGTATTCATGAATATGTATAAATATCTATCTTCAAACCAGCATGAAACGCACGTTTTTATTTCTCATTTTTGGAGGTATATGGGGTAATTTGTTTTCGCAGTTGCATTACAATCCCATTTTTCAATACCTGCCGGCAGAAAAATTTGGTGTCAAAACAATTCTGGGCCAAACATGGGATAATAAGGGACAGGTATGGGTCTCTTCTGAGAAGGGTCTCTTATGTTATAACGGTTATTCTACCAGGTTATGGAAAGCAAAGCCCGGTGATAAAAATACGCTTCTTTCAAATAACATTCAAAGTATGTTCATGGATTCGCGTAACAGGTTATGGATATCTTATGTTGACACCATTGGCCTTACGCGTTTTGATACCCAGACAAAAAAAGTTAAGCACTTTTTACACGATTCAAGTTTGGCAAACAGCTTACCGCATGCCCTGGTTGTACGCATTGTGGAGGATAGTAAAAAAAGATTATGGGGACTCATGTGGGAAGGCGGCATGTTCAGGCTTGATCCGGAAAAAGGCCCTGTTAAAATCTACACACCCAATGAGAATAGACCTCAGGATAATCAACTTGTGCCTTATCAAAATGTGAAAGCCATGACTGAACTGAAAAACGGCACGTTTTTAATGGGCTTTTTTGGTGAAGGAAAGGCCAAGGCAAGGCCGCATTATTTTGATGCCGAAAAAGGGACATTCACCCCTTTTCCAGTTGATGAATATGCAAAGGGAATTGATCCAAAAGAATTTGAAAAAATACTGATTTCGCTTAGCCTGGTACATTTTATTCATGTTGATAAAGACGAGAATGTTTGGTTTGGTACGTATTGCGGGATTGTATTTTTTGATAAGAAAAACAAAACCTGCAAAAGAATTTCAGGAATGCAGTTTGACGCAAAAGTGCTTAACCTGGACAATACACGTAGTTTCGTGGTTGACGAAAATTCGGGTTACATGTGGACCGCAACACCCAACAAAGGTGTACTGGTGGTTGACATGAAAACAAAAAAAACAACTTACCTGAGGCACTCAACCACAAGTGCTGGAAGTATTGCTGATAACCGCATTAGTTCCTGTAGAAAAGATCCGGATGGAAATATTTGGGTTGCTACGGGCGATGGAGGCATAAGTATTTGTTGCCCTATTCAACAACAACTTGGTATTTTACCCTGGGATGAAATGCAATTGGAGTATACTTTGCAGTCAGAACAAACTGTTCCGGTTAACCAATTGCTTGTTCGAAATAAAAACCAGGTGTTTGTTTCACATGGAAATGGAATGGTTATTTATGATCCTGAAGAACGCAAAGTAGTTGAGCGAATTGAAATAAAGGAAAATACACCTGCCAAAAAAGCAAAGAAAGCTAAAGACAAGCAAAAAAACAAGGACGAAAGAGAAATGAGGCGCATAGAGAACTTTAAATTTATTGATGACAACCACATTTTTGTAATACATTCAAATAAACCAAAAGTTTACAATGTTCAAACAAAAACGCTTAGTCCCGTAACCATAAATGATACTGCTGAACGTATTTTCTGGCAACGTAGCATCCTGTTTAAGCATAATTCGAAGATAAACAAAATTTATACATTTCGCCAATGGCCCAGCCGCATATTTGAGTTCAATCCAAATACCGCTGAACTAAGCTTGTTTGCCGATCTTGGCATTCCCAAAGGAGAAGATTATAACAGCACGCTGAAAATAACAGGTGCTTATTCCATTGTGTTGCCTTCGGGTAAATGGTTGCTTTCAGCAAATCAAGGGCAAACGCCCAATGGTGTCAACAACAGGTTTTTTATTTTTGATCCGGTTGCAAAAAAAACAGTAACCTATGGTCACAAAAACAGCGAAAAATATTTCCCCGATAGTTTAATCACAAATGTTCACCTCGATTCAGACAACAATGTTTGGATACTTACTGACAATGGTATTTATAAGTTTGATGAAACAACAGGCAAAAGTGAAAACTGGAATAAAAAACTAGGGCTTGGTGACCTGGGTGTAAAAGCAATGACTACCGATAAAAATGGAATACGTTGGTTAATACTGGAAAAAAAAGTGGCGCGCTGGAATCCGGAAACAAACAAAGTGTATGTTTTTGACAAAGAAATGGGCATGCCCGAAGGTTCGGCACTGCCGGCAGTAGCGCAAATAGACAATGAGGGAAAAATTTATTCCGCAACCATGAATGGAATTTTGTGGTTTGACCCTTCAAGGCTCATCATGCCAGTAACAAAGCCCATTTTAAACATATCAACCATTGTAGTGCATAACGATACGCTTTCGCAAAATCAGTTAACGGAATTCATGGACGGAAAAGCTGCTTTTGACTGGAACGAGAATTTTCTGAATATATATTTATACTCCAGCCAGGTATTTGCTCCTTCGCCACACCGTTTTTATTATCGCCTGCAAGGTTTTGACACCGAATGGCAGGACAATGGCATTTCAAATCACATTCGCTATCCTGATTTGGCAAATGGATCGTATACACTTGAAGTAGTCATGAAAAATGCCTATGGTATTGAGAGTGAAATTTTGCGTGTACCATTTGTGATAAAGCGGCCATTCTGGAAAACCTGGTGGTTTTACCTTATTGTTGCAGGTATGTTGGTGTTTGCCATTCGTGTGTATGTGCGTTTCAGGGAAAGGGCGCACCTTAAGCAGCAACAAGTGTTGGAGCGCATGGTAGAAGAGCGTACAGCTGAAGTGGTGGAGAAAGCAAAAGAAATTTCGCACCAGAAAGATATTATACAAGAAAAAAACAAAGAACTTACCGATTCTATTCACTATGCTGAACGTATTCAGCGTTCCATTCTTCCCGATGAAAAAACACTGAAGAAAAATTTGCCGAACCATTTTGTGTTGTTTAAACCCAAAGATATTGTAAGTGGCGATTTTTATTGGCATGCCAAACAAAAAGATTCCATGTTGTGGGCTGTGGTGGATTGCACGGGCCATGGTGTTCCCGGGGGATTCATGAGTATGCTTGGCGCTGGGTTGCTTAACCAGATTGTGAATGAAGAAATGAAATTACAGCCCGATCTTATTTTAAATGAATTGCGTGACCGGGTAATTATTGCCTTGAAACAAACGGGAGCCATGGGCGAGAACAGAGATGGAATGGATATTACGCTTTGCAGGTATATTCCTGCTGAAAAGAAAATTCAGTTTGCAGGCGCCAACAATTCCCTGTATATCTTACGCAAAGGTGAATTAACAGAATATGCTCCCGATAAGCAGCCTATTGGAATTTATGTTGGCGGGAAAAAGGATTTTTTACTACAAGAAATTACAGTGGAGCCGGATGATTTAATATACATGACATCTGACGGGTATTATGACCAGTTTGGAGGCGAAAAGGGTAAAAAATTTAAAACCTCTAATTTTGAAAAATTATTAAAAATGGTTTGTGTTGAAAGCATTGATAAACAAATGGAGCGCATTGAGGAAACATTCACTGCCTGGAAAGGCGATTTCGAGCAGCTGGATGATGTATGTGTAATGGGGGTTAAAATATAGATTATAATTAACTTCATGGCAACAAGCTTTCTAAAAGCAGAATGGCGTAAACTGGCAATTGCAAATTATGCAGTTGATCCAAGCCTGTTGTTGCCGTATTTGCCCTATAAAACCGAATTGGATGTTTGGAACGGCAAATATTATGTTAGTTTGGTTGGTTTTAAATTTGTGAACACCCGCCTGCGCGGAATCCCCATTCCTTTTCACAGAAATTTTGAAGAGGTGAACTTACGGTTTTATGTGCGCTATAAAGATGAATCGGGGTGGAGAAGAGGTGTCACATTTATTCGTGAAATTGTACCCCGGCCCGCCATAACTTTTATTGCCAATACCCTTTATAAAGAAAAATACGTGACCAAACCCATGAAACACGAGTGGGACATATCAAACGAAAAAATAGCTGTAAAATACGCGTGGAAGCACAACAGGAAGTGGAATTCTTTTGCGGTGAGCGCTGAGGGTGTTAAACGTGAATTGAAACCTGGTTCTGAAGAGGAATTTATTACTGAACATTACTGGGGATATGCGCCTATTCGTAAAAATACGAGTACCGAGTACGGTGTAGAACATCCGCGCTGGGAAACCTATAACGTAAATGCATACCACATTGAAGTGGACTTCGCTAGTGTATATGGTCCTGAATTTAATTTCCTGGACCAATGTAAACCTGATTCGGTTATGCTGGCCGAAGGTTCAGAAATTGTAGTACGAACAAAACGAAAAATAATATAATGAAATTGTTTTTTTACATATTGGTATTGACCTGTTGTTTTTCCTGCAATGAAACTGAAAAGAAGAATGAAGTTGTAAAAGAAAAAGTAAAAATGGAACCCCGGGATGCACGTTTTTTGAGTGATGATGTGCTGAAGAATTATGTCAAATTGGCTAAAAAAGTTACGCGGCATAAAAACGCGGGATTGCCGTTTGGCAGGTTGGATTACGACAAAGTAATTGCTTACGATTATGAGGGTGAAGGGGAACACAGTTACAGCGTGTTTTACAAAAATGAATTTGTTCCGGTAATCCTGAAGCAGCAATATCTTACCGCTGAACAATCAAAAAAAATGATTGAACTGTTTTCAAGCAAAGAAACGTATGGAGGGGGTGTGGCCGCATGTTTTGAGCCGCATTTGGGTTTTGTTTTTTATAAAAACAACAAGAAGGTTGGAAGTATTGACGTTTGTCTTGGCTGTAATTTTCTTGAGTCAGATCCGCACATTCCTGCACAGGATCAATTTATAAACCCGGGAACAGATTCTTCCATAGCTGTATATGGATTTTCAAGGCAAGGACGTTCAGGTATAATTGGTTTATGCAAAGAACTTGGATTTTATTATGGTACACCTGAATTTATTCAATTTAATGCAGAACGTGAAGCAAATGGTTCAAGTGGATTCTAAGTTTAACATATTTAAAATCAATTTTATGGTAAAAGCGGTAAGTAAAGTTTGGTTAAGTATTTTTCTTTTAATTTTTCCATTTGTCATATGTGCTCAAAAAGCCAGGCCATTTGTTTTAGGTGAAGTGCGTGAGCTTCAATCATCCGAACTCAAGCAAAAACGCACATTGAACATATATTTACCTGCCGGGTATAATCCAAAAGACACTGTAAAATACCCGGTTGTTTACCTCCTGGATGGTTCGGCCGATGAGGATTTTATTCATGTTGTGGGCTTGTTTCAGTTCAATAATTTTGAATGGATCAACCAGGTGCCAAAATGCATTGTTGTAGGTATTGCCAATGTTGATCGTAAAAGGGATTTTACATTTCCCACATCAATCGAGGCTGATAAAAAACGGACGCCAACTTCCGGGGAATCGGCAACGTTTATTCGTTTTATTGAAAACGAGTTACAGCCATACGTTGAAAAAAATTACAAAACAAAAAATTCCAGGACCATAATCGGTCAATCGCTGGGAGGGCTTTTGGCAAGCGAAATATTGATTACAAAACCTTCACTTTTTCACAAATATATTATTGTGAGCCCAAGCTTGTGGTGGAATGCCGAATCGTTGCTAAAAAAAGACATTGAACCCGCCAATCATAAAATTGATATTTATATTGGTGTCGGAAATGAAACTCAACCGGGCGATAGTGTTGATATTATGGAAAGAGACGCCCGTTTGCTGAGTGAAAAAATAAAAAAAGAAGCACCAGGTTACACAGTTTATTATGATTATTTACCGAAAGAAAATCATGCAACGGTTTTGCACCAGGCATTGTACAACGCCATGCGGTTGATTTGGCCTGTAAATTCAGGAAAGAAATAAAATGGAAGATAACCACACCAAAAATACCTGGAACCAACTGGCAAATGCGTATAGCCAGAAGTTCATGGATCTTGACATGTACAACGATACCTATGATGCGTTTTGTGAGTTGGTAAAAAAGAACGCTGTAATTCTTGAACTGGGTTGCGGACCGGGGAACATTACCAGGTATATATTAAAGAATCGTCCGGATTTCAATGTGCTTGCCACAGATTTTGCCCCGGCCATGGTTGATCTTGCAAAACAAAATAACCCCGCGGCTCAATGCCAGGTATTGGATTGCCGTGAAATAAATGCGCTTAATAGAAAATTTGACGCCATTATCATTGGTTTTTGCATGCCTTACCTGTCAATTGATGAATGTATAAAACTGGTGCATGATTGTGCTGGTAATTTAACAACAGGTGGGGCCTTGTATTTTAGTTTTATTCATGGTGACCCTTCGCAATCGGGGGCCAGAACCAGTAGCGATGGAAAGTACACCATGAGTATGTATTACCATGAAATGGGTTATATGCAAAAAGCACTGGCCGATTCAGGAATGAACATACAACATATATTCAATAAAGACTATAAACAGCCCGACCGGTTGGATGTGCATACTATTATTATAGCAACCAGGTAGTTTTATTTATGGGGCCTTGCTGTTTACATGATTAATTATTATCCTTTGTCACGGGATTTGGCTTTTCATTTTATTTTGAAAACAACAGATCCGATTAAATATTTTTTTAATTTCAAAGCAACCTTTTGTTATTTTTTGCATCTTTGTACCAGGATTGCACCTCGTTATAATGTTTAACAAGTAAAAAACGGAGGAACAAACTATGTTAGTGAGTCAATTACATATCAAATCGATGCGGGACTGTTAAGGCAGACCTTCTTTACCCGCATTATTCTGCGGGGAATTTTAACTCTTTCTTCGTAGTCTAAACTAAGTGTACCGGAACTAAAATTCCGTACCTGGCAACCTCTTACCCTTTCCAATTTATTGTTTCAACATCATTCGTGTTTTATTATCTGAATTTTTCAGCATAACAAAACCATGATCAAAAAGTATTAACCGGAACAAACACGTTGGCGGAACGGGGAAGGTATTGTCAAAAATTAAATAAACTTAACCGCAAAGTTCGCAAAAGATTCTCGGAAAACACCAGGCGAAAATTTCTCTTGTGTTCTTCCAGATGACGAAGTCACTTCTATGTTTCTGATGTGTCTATGTGGTCAAAAATTCAAAAAGTTTAATTGTATGCGACCACTAACAGAATTAAAACCGGAATAAATCTGTGTAATCTGTGAAATCTGTGGCCGCGAAGAAAAAATAAATGATAATGGGAAAGAATAAACTAAAAGGAAAAGACTTACGAAAAATTGATTTCCCCAACAACGAATCAAAAAGTCTGACCATAAACATTTTGTCAAAGCATTTTAAACACGATGCCAAAGACGAAAAAATACAAATAATACAAAGCGTTCTTTTAAATCCTGAAAACTACCTTGAAGATTCGGTGCTGATGCCTTTGGCCCGTGCTGTGATTGGAAAAATAAAAATGAAAACCGATTACGAAGTACACATGCTTAGGAATAACGGTGATTTGAACCTTTATGGACAAAAACACATAGCGCACAATGCCCTTGTGCAAATGGAGGAAGCCATGCGTTTACCCATTTCAATTAAAGGAGCACTGATGCCTGATGCGCACCACGGTTATGGTCTACCTATAGGTGGAGTGCTTGCAACTCAAAATGCAGTTATTCCATTTGGCGTGGGGCTTGACATTGGTTGCCGTATGGCCTTGAGTATTTACGAATTGCCGGATGCGTATTTCAAAAGAAAAACCTTTGATATAAAAAAGGCCTTTATGAAATACACACATTTTGGTAACGATGGAAACCTTGATACGCCACAGTACCACGATGTGTTGGACCACCCCGATTTTAATGCAACTACGCACTTAAAGCGTTTGCACGGTAAAGCGGTTTTTCAGCTGGGCACCTCGGGTACCGGTAACCATTTTGTTGAGCTGGGTTATGTAGAATTGCACGAAGGAAACCGAATGAATTTACCAGCGGGAAAATACCTTGGTTTATTGTCGCATTCGGGTTCGCGTGGTATGGGCGCAGCCATTGCCGGAATCTACACAAAGATTGCGATGGAAAAATGCAAACTTCCAAATGAAATGCGTTCAATGGCATGGCTTGATTTGGATGATGAAGCCGGGCAGGAATATTGGTTAAGCATGAACCTTGCTGGCGAATTTGCCAAAGCATGTCATGACCGTATTCATGCAAACCTTGAACGCGCATTGGGATTAAATCCACTTACGAAAGTAGAAAATCATCACAATTTTGCGTGGAAGGAAATGCATGAGGGAAAAGAATTCATTGTTCACCGCAAAGGGGCCACACCGGCTGCCGAAGGTGAAATGGGAATAATTCCTGGCAGCATGACCACACCAGGTTTTATTGTGAGTGGAAAAGGAAATGCAGGCTCACTCAATTCAGCGTCCCACGGTGCGGGAAGAAAATTTTCGCGCAAACAGGCACGTGAAAGCCAAACCAAAAGTGGCATGAATAAATTGTTGAGCGAAAGTGGCGTTACCTTATACGGTGGGAGTGTGGAAGAATCGCCACATGCATACAAAAACATTGAGCTGGTAATGGCTGCACAAACTGAACTGGTAAATGTTGAAGGTATGTTTTTACCAAAGGTAGTGAGGATGCATAAAGGATAATTAACAAAAAATTCTGAAAGGAGTAGAAAATTGAAAATGGAAAAATTAATACAAATAACGGCAGGAAAAGGGCCGGTGGAATGTATGTTGGCAGTAAGCCTTACGTTAAAAGAGTTGCTTAAAGAGGCCGTTAAAGCAAACCTGGCATGCGATGTTATGAGCCGCGTGCAGGGAATGCAAAACGGTACGCTTGTAAGTGCTTTGGTAAAAATAAATGGAGGCGCAGCAAATGAGTTTTGTAATTCGTGGAACGGAGTTTTGCAATGGACCTGCAAAAGCCCTTACAGAAAAATACATCCGCGCAAAAACTGGTTTATTGCTGTACATGTATTTGATAGTCTAAACGCGTTAACTATGAATGAACGCGATATAGAATACAAAACCATGAAAGCAACCGGTGCAGGCGGGCAACACGTTAATAAAACGCAAAGCGCAGTGCGTGCAACCCATAAACCTTCGGGAATTTCGGTAACCGCTATGGATTCACGCAGTCAACACGAGAACAGGAAACTGGCGGTAAAACGACTTGAAGAAAAAGTAAATGCGTGGCAAAGTGAGAAACTGGTCAGGCAGGTAAACGATCAATGGTTGAACCACCAGGATTTGGAACGAGGAAATCCGAAAAGGGTTTACAGGGATGAAACGTTTAAAAGAGTAAAATAGAGTAAAAAAAGGCCGCAGGCGTATGGTTAGCGCAAATAATCCTGGCAGGAAAATTTGTTGGAACCATAAGTGCCTAGCGGCCGACTTAAAAATGGACATCATTTCTGAAACAAAAAAAGTAACAACTAAAAATAATTTTATGAATAACACAGGAACACATATAACCGATTTAACAATGGCTCCCAAGGGAAGCATTGAGCCCCCCTGAAGGGTTGACAGAAGCAGGCAATTAGCCTGCTTTTTTTATAACAAAAATCAAAGTCTTTTGTTTAGAATAAGCGTTCTCTTTCGGACACCGCTCACAGTCTTGTTTCAATTCAATACAATTTTGTGCATATGACTAAAAATCTTTGTTTTTATTGCATTAAGGCGTAATTTGGCCTTACAGATGAGCAACATAAACATTGATTGGAAAAATTCAATCATTTTAATTATTTTATTTTTACCTGTTCAATTATTGTTTGCCCAAACAGCCGGGCCAAACAATGCAGGATTAATTACATCAGGTGGTTGCATATTTTCTTCCTCAGGTGTCAATTACGCTTCGCCTGCCAGCGCAGCAACTTCCAATAATGTTTACTCAACAGCATTTCATTGCGCTTGTTGTGACCAGCACACCAATTGCATGCGTTTTAGCAATTTTGGTTTTGCAATACCCGCTACATCGGTTATAACGGGTATAAAAGTAGATATTGAAAAAAAATCAGACTTTGGAATGCAGGTTGAAGACAATGGTATGTCATTGTTAAAGGGTGGAGTTGAAGTTGGAAATAATTATTCCATGTATGGCGTTGCATGGCCGTATACCGATACGTATGTAACTTATGGTGGATGTGGAAATATGTGGGGAACAACCTGGACTGTGGCCGACATTAATTCGCCTAATTTTGGCATTGAATTTACTTCTATTGATTATTCGTGTACAGGAGGAAGTTCATATATAGACCATGTACAAATAACAATTTGTTACAATTCAACATTGCCCATTGATATTCGAAAATTTGATGCAAAAAGAGAAAGAGAATCGGTAAAGCTGGAATGGGAGGTTTTTGCTGAAAACAATTGTAATTATTTCACGCTGGAACATTCGGTTGACGGTGAAAACTATAACCTCATTGGAAATATACCGGCAACAGGTAACATGGGAGAAACAACCCTGTATAATTTTTTTGATGAACATCCTTTACAAGGCGAAAATTATTACCGCCTTTCCATGTATGATCAAAATGGAAATTGCCGTTCACTTGAACCTGCGGTAGTCAATTTTGATGAGTTAAGTATTTTTAATTGTCTGCCTTTTTTTACTGAAAACGGTCTTGAATTATGGCTGTCATGCGATAAAAATAGCGGGACACAAGTTCAGCTTATAAATTTAGCGGGTCAAATTCTTTTTGAAGAATACTTTGTAACCACTAATGGGAGATCACACAGATTTTTTGCAATTCCCAATCTTATACCCGGCATTTACTTCGTTAAAGTTATGAATGATGAAGGGCTATGCCGTTTGGTAAAAATTTCCAGGCCAAACTGATTTTTTCCGTCAAAAGGGTTATCTTAATGATTTTTGAGACGTAATTTGCTCAAACACAACGGTGGAATTTCAAATTCACTTCGCTCTAAATGCCTATATTTGAACATAAAATTTCTGTCATAGCCCCCGAATGAATAAGCAGTTTATTACATACCTTGGAAACAAACTCAAGGTTGGCAATCTTCGCACGATACACCTTAACGCATTGCCAGGAAGGTTTGCCACGCGGTTAGACATTGGTGACCTTGAAGTGTTGGAAGGTAGTGCGCAGGAAGACCTTTTTCAAAATAAGACGTATAAAAATTCGAATGATTTTATTTTTAATTACCTTTTAGCAAAGCCATCGTTCCAGTACAAAATCAATTTTGAAAAATTTAGCCAGCAAAAAACATCGCCCGAACGAAAGAAAATGCTTGTTACATTGTCCAAACGTTTAAACGCTTTGGTAAACCAGAACGATGATGATTTTTTGGAACACGGTGTAAAAAGCTTCGGTTTTGGATATCCCATATTTGTAAAGCGCAGTAAAAAAGACTCTTCCAAATTAATAAAAGCGCCTTTGTTAATATGGAACCTGAACATTTCGCGTTCCAATAATTTCCAGGACCAATGGATTATTGAACGTAACGAAGATGCGCCCATTTACATTAACGAGGTTTTACTTTCCCATATTGCAAACGATGAAGGAATAAAACCTGAAGACGCGCCATGGTCTTTTGAAGAGGATGGATTGCTTGAGCGAATAAAGTTGACCGAACTTGTTGCCTGGTTTCTGCATAGGTTTGGGACAAAAACCCTTGACGTTTTTCCGAAAATTGAAGCATGTCCTGATGCAAAAACCATAGAAGCAAGGACAGGTGAAAACCCTGCAATTTTATGGTCCGGTATTTTTGGGCTTTACCGTACACAAAAGCAAAGCATCATCAAAGATATTGAAATGCTTACAGATAAATTCCATGAATTTGATTTTGCAGGAACAAAAACCGGTGATGAACGTGTTTCTTCCACAGCAGGTGTAAGAACCGATCCAAGCCAGCATGAAATTATCCATAGCCTTTTACAGAAAGAGTTTAAAATAATCCAGGGACCTCCCGGAACGGGAAAAAGCCAGAGTTTAACGGCTATTATCACCAACATGCTTGAGAATAAAAAGAAAATTCTTGTTGTGTGTGAAAAAAAAACGGCATTGGATGTATTGCATGCCAACCTTCGTGCGCTTGGCCTTGATAAGCTTGTTGCCATGGTGGATGATATAGAAAAGGATCGAAAAAAAATTATTGACACGGTAAGAGAAGTAGCAGAGCAAGGCCAGGTGATCCGTAAAAATTTTAATGAGACTGAATACGATTCGAACCTCCAAAAATTCACCGAATTTGTAAACGATTTTAATACAAAGCATAAGAATCTCTTAAAAGAATTTTTTGAAGGTAAAAACTTGCAGGAACTTGTTTTTGAATACATGTTGTTTCAGCGAAAGTCAAAGCCTTCTTCAAACTTACTTGATGGCATGCAACTTTCCCTTGCGCAGGAGGAGTTTAAAGGGTTACTGGGTAAAATTGAAAGGTGTGCCGATGTTTATGCAGGCGTTGATAAAGAAGCTGTGGTATACAATCATATTTCGGCTCACGCATTTAAAACCAACCCTGTAAAAGTTAGTGATTTGCCTGGAATGCTGGATAAAAGTAAATCCAACCTTCAAGCTATAAACGTCAGTGACATTAACGCTTTCCAGGTATTTGACCATGCCCTTTTATTTCCGGGAAATGAAAAGGAGTTTACACCGGCTAAATTTTTGGCTGGATTAAAAGCTGCAGGTGAAGCATTAAAACTTGCCACGGCCCTTGAGAAGGAACTGGTATTGTTAAAACAATCATTGGAACAGGATAATTATCTTGATCACTTTGATTTTCATAAAAAGTCGTTGGAACTGGTAAAGATGCTGGAAGTTGTTACTGGCCATAAAGAAACGTTGCAGGACTTTAAAAACAGTGCTGAG
>DATGXI010000003.1:0-6697 GCA_035299065.1 Flavobacteriales bacterium | reverse complement strand
TGCCCGGTTTATATGACGGTTGGGTTATAGAAACAATTATATTTCAAGAGTTTGAAAGGATATGAACGTTTGTTTGTACATAACCCTGCTCAAAACCTGTTAATATCAAAACCCGGGCAGGCTTGAAATACCCATGGCGTTTACGTAAATTAATACCAACGTTAAGGCTATGTTTCGGTATTCGGGTTTACTTGTGCTTATTTTAATGCTGTGTTGCACCAATGCAAACACGCAAAACCGGTTTGACTCCCTTTTAACAAGGACGGGAATGACATTTGAAGAACCTAAAGGATACAAAGAGGTAAAACCAGTTGACAATGCCCAAATGGATTGGGAAAAGTCATACAAACATCCGCGAAAAAAATTTGAAGTGCGTTATGCCGTGCGTCCAATGGACGAAGAATTAAAAACCTATGAAGCGTCAAAAAACAATTCTACCGCATCAATGGTTGATCCCAATACCTGCGCACCGTCTCTTATGCAGGTTACGCTCTTAAACATCTCAGGCCGTATGCCCGATCCAAATGTATTTGGCAGTGAAGCGGTAAAAACTGAATTTAATGCTGACTGGGGCGCTTCAGGAGCCGTGCCCGTTGGTACCTGGGCCCAGGGATATAAATACTGCTTAATGGTTTTGCTGCATAAAAACGATTATGGCCAGGGTTACGTTTTTTACCTGGGCGATGATTTGGAAACCATTCACAAGGAAATGAAAAGCATTTTCCACAACCTGAAATTCGACCCACAGGTAATGACAAGAAAATAGTTACCAGCTTACAGAGACCAGAAAAAGCGTCCGGCCTGTTTTTGTTAAAAAATCCAAAGCGCATTCCATATTTTAATTGTTTCTATTGAAAAAAAAACCTTCCTTACCACGTTTCGTAAAATAAGTCTTATAAATTTGTGACATGAATCCCATTGGACTTATATTGATACTATGCGCGCTTTTTGTAGTGGTATATTTTCTTGTATTCAGGAACCGCGGTACTTCCATTGGTTTTGGCGGCAGCAGCAATAACAAGTACACAACCCTTGATGACCGCTACAATGCCGAAAAAAAAGCACGTGAAGATGAACTGAACCGCCTGCTTGAAAAAATTCATAAAAAAGGAATTGACAGCCTTTCAAAGAGTGAAAAGGCCAGGCTTGATGAGCTTACTAAAAAGTGATCAGCTTGCTTAAACAGGTTTACCTAATTTGATGATTGATAATTCATAATTGTTTCATTAAATCCTGTAACGCGTTTCTTTTTTCCTATTTGTAATTTCAGTTAAACTTTAGGAAAATGAAACGATTGTTTATATATATTACTGTAAGCCTTACACTTTTCTCATGTGCGTCAACCGTAACCACACGCGCTCAACGAGATCAGTTTGCAACCTGCAAAAAAGTGTTGGTAAAACACGAAAAATCACTGCGCAATATTTTAAAGGACAATGATACGGCCAGTTTGTTTATGGAAGATATTCTTACACTTGACCTGCGTGGAATTGTAAAAAAATACAACATCAAAAAAGAAGAGGTTGATGCCACAGTGGAAGTCATTTGCATGACGTCTGATGTTTTTAGCGCCCTTGATGGCGTAGAGACAACCATGCGCCAGCATATGGAAGAACAGGACCGGAAGGCTACCGGGAAATTGCATAAGTGAGTGATCAATTGGCAATGTGCAATTATCAATGTTCAATTGTCAATGTTCAATAGGTTAAATAGATGGGCATGTTTACGGAAACAAAAGGCGCCTTATTGATAATTAATAATTGATAAATTATTTTTTCTCCATAACCTGGTAGCTTGTATGTTCCTTCATGATTTTTTCACGCTCGGCCGCAATGTTTTTGAATTCAGCGCGAATTTCGTCTTTAAAATTATCCAGCAGGGCTTTGTGGCCCATTTTGTCAAGGCAATATAAAAAATGCGCCATCATATTCCTGTCACCATACGTTTCCTTTTTTATGCCACTTAAAATAAGCCAGTACATTTGGGCAGCGTATGGATAAACTTCAAGATCCAGGGCTATATCGGCATACTTCACCATGTCTTCTGCCAGTTCACCATCTTTCTTAAACAGGGTGTTGATTTCATTGCGCCTGTAAAGCAAATAACCTTCACGGGCATTGGAAGCACGCACATCAGTTGAGTACATGGGATTGCATGCATAAATCAACGGCTTTGCAGCATCCCAGTCGGCACGGTGGTTCATGTCAATTTTGTTAGTTTCAATTTCCAATGCATTTTTTGAAAAATACAATTCGTATTTTGCCTGTGGCGAATAGGGGTATACCTTCAATAATTTTTCATACACAGCAATGGCATCGGCATATTTTCCGGTGTCGTGTAACAACAAACCCTTGCCCAATTCATCCTGGAATTTTTTTTCAAATACCTGCAGGCGTAATTTCATTTCTTTCATGTAACGGTCAGGCACCGTTTTTTCATCAGAAATAAGTGACACCATTTCAAGGTAGGACTGGGCATACGAAAATTCGCCTTTGGCTATATGCATAAGCATTTTTGAAACGGGTATTAGCTGGTTACCTGGCGACATTTCAAGCACTGCACGCCAGTAGTCGCTGTTTTTTTCAGTAAGCGTTACTACATCAACATTTTTACTAAAATCATTTTTGGATAAAATTTTTCCAACGGCACGCACACCGGCAAATTGCTCGTCAACCTTTGAGGCAAATGCTGCTAAAACCGGAATGGCTTCCTTGGCGGCCCATGTTCGAATGAGCTCATAGGTGGTTTTAAGGTCGGCCTTTACCAGTTCAGCGTGCGCCCGTTCATCAGGCAAAACAATTTCGGGTACAAAAGGTTTATCCGATTCGCCAAATCCTTCCTTAACGGCAACCAGGTACGCCAGGGTATAATCAACTAAGGTTGATTTTATGCCTTTAATGCTGGTTAATTCCTTTCGGATTTTTTGCTCACGCTCTTTTGAAAGGGCGGGCCTTGCCGAAATTTCAAATGATGGACTTGCGTTGGGATGAAATGTTTGCATAATAAACACATCAGCCTGCTGGGTTTCCTTTTCAAACAACTCATTTATTTTATCAACCACGAGTTTGGCATAATTGAGAAAGGCTTCCTCGTTAAAATTAACTTCGGCAACGGTTTGGTCAGAAATAAACTGTATTGACAGTTCAGCGTTTTTTTCCTGCGCCCTGGCAAATGGGCATAAAAAAATAATTGTACAAAGGCTTAAAAAATATTTCATGCGGTGAATTTTGATAAATATACGATTTTTATAAAGTGAATTATATATAAACAACTGTTTTATAAAACGCATCACTTTTTCGTGAAATTCTGCCAGGGATAGAGCCAAATAGCCCCGAACGCAGTTAGGGCTATAGGCGATAGCCCGGCCGCGCTACCGCGCGGGGCAGCCAAAACAATCCTAAAATTTTGCTTAACTTTGAAAGAGGATACCAAAATTAATAAAGCTTGAACATTCAATCAGAACTTGAACGCGAACACTCACGCAGGCAGGCAGAGCGCATTGCCCGGTTTGCCTGCAGGGGAAAAAATGAATTTAAGCTATTGATGAATTTGTTTTTGGGTAATGATTATTTACTTGCGCAACGGGCAGCCTGGAGCGTGACCATTTGCAGTGAACACAAACCTGAATTAATTTTACCCTGGTTACCCAGGATGATAAAGAACCTTGAAAAACCAGGCATACATGATGCTGTTAAACGCAATACTGCACGAATTTTACAAGAGTTAGTTATTCCAAAAAAACACCACGGTATTGCGGCCGATGCCTGTTTTAAACTTTTTTTAAATAAGAACGAGGCTATAGCCGTACGCGTTTTTGCCATGACGGCTTTGCAAAACCTGGCTACTACCTACCCCGAATTTGCGAACGAACTTATACCGCTAATTGAAGACGAAATGGCCCAAAACCCAAGGCCTGCCTTTGCCAGCCGGGGCAAAAAGGCCCTTAAATTCCTACAAAAACATAAGGCTATCAAGGTTTAGCCAATTTATTCATGCCCAAACGTTAAAAAACCACAGCCCTTGTAAACCCAACAAGGATTTTTTTCCTTATCTTGGCATTAAAACCTAAAAACCGTGGATTCCAGAGCCTACCTTGTACCGCATGACTTTACATCTGTTGGTGATGCGGCCGCTAAAAAAGCAGTACGTTTTGCGCTTCAGTCAAACGCTTCAGTGCATTTTTTACACATCGTAAAAAGTACGTCTGAAAAAGCAGCTGCAACCAAAAAACTGGAGGATATCATTAACGGCTTTAAAACAACCACTGCCCCTAAAATTGATTTTCACATTCACGTTGAAGCCGGAAATATTTTTACCGATATTGCTAAAGTTGCCGACAAAATTCATGCTTCGCTTATTATTATGGGCACCCATGGGGCCAAAGGCATGCAAAAAGTTTTCGGAAGTTTTGTTATTAAAGTAATTACCTCGGCACATGCACCGTTTGTTATTGTGCAGGAAAAAACGGCACCGGTTGATACCATTCGAAAAATTGTATTTCCCATTAACCTGAACTCTGAAACACTGCAGGTGTCAAAAATTGCCGGTGTACTGGCTACTGATTTTAAGTCAGAGGTACACGTTGTTGCGCCCAAAGAAAAAATGCTTGACTTGAGCCAAAAACTGATTATTTACAGCCAGCTGGTTAAAAAAGAACTGGCTAAAATAAATGTACCTGTACACATTGAGTTTTTGGAAAAAACAAAAGCTTTTCACACGCAAATTATTGAATACACCAAAAAAATAAATGCCGAACTGATTGCATTAACCTACCATAGTGACAGGATGATGCCACAATTTGACCCGTACAGCCAAAGCATTATTACCAACGAACACCAGATTCCGGTGCTGGTAATTAACGGTAAGGACGCGGGTAATTATTTCTATTAAGAAAAACAAATTCTGCTGCAAATCAGAAACGAAGTTCACGGCCACAATAAAATAAGCTTGTGAAGAACGTAAATCAACCATAAGAAATGAGAAACAGGAAAGGGTTCAATTCAGTTGGATCCTTTTTTTTTGCCGCTATTCAAGGCTATAATTTTGAAATTATTTCGTCCGTTGAAATCAATTGCTGTTCACCGGTGTTCATATTCTTCAAGGTCACTTTTCCATCGGCAATTTCATTGCTGCCGGCAATAATTACAAACTCAACCTGCCTGTTGTTGGCGTATTTCATTTGCTTGTCCATTTTGGCTTTGTCAGGATACAACTCACAGCTTATTTTTTGGGCGCGCAAGTCAATGGCCAACTGACGTGCAAATTTTTCTTCATTGCCTCCAAAATTTACGATCATTACTTTGGTGCGGGCCACACTGTCAGCCGGAAAAAGATTTAATTCTTCCAGCACATCGTAAATACGGTCGGCACCAAAACTAATACCTACTCCACTCACACCTTCCCAGCCAAAAATACCGGTAAGGTTATCATAACGGCCACCGCCACAAATGCTCACTTTTAATTCACCGGCTGCGCTTTTTACTTCGAATATGGCACCTGTGTAATAGTTTAGGCCACGGGCAAGCGTTACATCAAGCTCAAGTGTTGCGTGTTTAATGCCTGCACTGTTATCCAGTACAAACACTATTTCTTCAATGCCTTGTTTACCAATTTCAGATGTGGCCAGGTAATTGCGCAATAAGTCAAGCTTATTTTGGTTATTGCCGGTGAATCCAAACAAGGGTTCAATTTTGGCAATTGCATCAGCGCTAAGGCCGTTAGCTCCCAGTTCTTCTTTTACCTTGCCTTTACCAATTTTGTCAAGTTTGTCAATGGCAACGGTTATGTCGGTAATTTTTTCAGGGGCACCACATACCTCGGCAATACCGCTTAAAATTTTACGGTTGTTTAGTTTAATAATAACCGGTATTTTCAAATCGCTGAACACACCGTCCATCAATTGCACCAGTTCAACTTCGTTGTTGAGTGAATTGCTTCCAATCACATCGGCATCGCACTGGTAAAACTCGCGGTAACGGCCTCGTTGGGGCTTGTCGGCCCGCCAAACGGGTTGTATTTGATAGCGTTTAAAAGGTAAACTAATTTCATTGCGGTGTTGCACCACGTAGCGGGCAAAAGGCACTGTCAGGTCGTAGCGCAGGGCTTTTTCGGATATGTGCTTAAGAATTTTGTGATTGTTTTTTTCGTTAAGTGCATTTTCATCAATTCCCGCTAAAAAATCACCGCTATTAATAATTTTATAAATCAACTTATCGCCTTCGTCACCATACTTACCCATCAGGGTCTCGGTATTTTCAAACGATGGGGTTTCAATAGGTGTATACCCGTACAATTTAAAATGCCCCTTAATGGTATTAAAAATATAATCTCTTTTGGCCAGCGTTGCGCTGTCAAAATCACGTGTTCCTCTTGGTATGCCTACTTTACTTGCCATTTGAAATTTAAGATTTACGATTTAAAATTTACGATTTAAATCCCGGGACAACTGACAACCAACAACTGCCAGCTGATTACCACGCCAAATATATTGTTTTTTTAATCGCCAAAATCCCTATTTTAGGGCCTTGCGAATGAAATCCTTTAAAGTCATATGCGTTTCGGGCCTCGAAAAGGTTCAGCGTAAGTTTGAATCGGCAACGGTTGATCCGGGCATTTCGTTTTCACATGTTGAAAATCCCGATAAATGCATGGACCTGCTGCAACACCAGGAGGCCGGATTTTTAATTTATTGCGATGA
>DATGXI010000002.1:0-80729 GCA_035299065.1 Flavobacteriales bacterium | reverse complement strand
CTACAAACCCGTTTTTTGCCCATATTTTCTCAAAATATTCACGGTATCCTTTACCGCGAGCATAAAAATCAAGATGAAGGTCTTTATGAAAGGTTGTGTTTACAATTACTCCGTTTGTATCAATAAAATAAATGGATTCTGTATTGGTATCCAGCCCCATTTCAAGAGAGAGTTTATATAAGTCGGTACGAACGGGATCAAGGGTCTCAAATTTTTTAATGAGCATGCCGCTTAGTTCTTTCATGCGCGCTTCGAAATGTTTTTCGTTCACCTTCATGGCATAATCATGAAGGGCTGCCATGTCTTTAACCTCAGCAATAATTTGGCTGAAGCGCTGCTTCACCTGGTCTTCAAGTTCAGCTTTGTTATAGCGGTAATTGGTATACGAAAACAACAAAAGTACCAGTATTACCGGAATGGTAATGTTAAGCAATAGCTGGCGAAGAATGGTTGTTTTACGCATGTCTATTTCTTCTGTTTAACCACAGAGAACCTGAGTTTAACCTGAAAAAACAGAGAAACAAGTTTAAACACTTGGCGAACTCTGGCTCTTCTCTGCTACCTTTGTGGTTAAGAAAGCAATAAATTATTTAATGTATTCGCTTGCTTTTTTCAACACCTCATCCAACCCCTCAACCTTCGTGCCACCAGCTGTGGCAAAAAATGGTTGTCCGCCGCCTCCTCCATTAATCTCTTTGGCCAATTCCTTCACAATGTTTCCGGCATTCATGTTTTTTGATTTAACCAAATCCTCATGCACCAACACATTTATACCTGCTTTTCCTTCACTTTCATTAACCAAAACCATAAACACATTGCCCACTTCAGCTTTTAACTGAAACGCAATGTCTTTAATGCTGGCGTTGTCCAAATCAACTTTACGGGCCAGGAAATTAATTCCATTCACATTTTTAATCTCTCCCAACAATTCTTTCTTGATTTGCCCGGCTTTATCTTTGTTAAACGCATCAAGCTTTTTTTGTAAGGCATGATTTGTTTCAATCAGGTCATTTATTGCTTTTAACGTATCCTTTGGATTTTTCAATACATGATTGATCTCCTTTAACAAATGCTCTTTTTGCTCAAAATACTCTTCAGCACGCATTGAGCTGATTGCTTCAATACGCCTGATACCTGCGGCAACCGCTCCTTCAGAAATGATTTTGAAAAAGCCTATTTCGCCTGTTGACTTCACATGGGTACCTCCGCACAATTCAACAGATGATCCAAATTTGATTACGCGAACCACCTCACCATATTTTTCGCCAAACAAAGCCATGGCGCCCATAGCTTTTGCGTCTTCAATAGGCGTATTCCTTTTTTCGTCAAGCAAAATGTTTTCACGCACTTTTAAATTTACCTGGCGCTCCACTTTTTCCAATTCCTCATCACTCATTTTTGAAAAATGTGAAAAGTCAAAACGCAAATGATCAGGATTTACCAATGAACCTTTTTGTTCAACGTGTGTTCCCAGCGCATCACGCAAGGCCTCATGCAATAAATGTGTGGCCGAGTGATTGCTTGAAGTCAGTTGACGTGTTTGCTTGTCAACGGCCGCCACAAATTTTGCTTTTGGGTCTGATGGCAATTTATTTACATAATGAACAATCAGGTTGTTTTCTTTTTTGGTATCAACCACTTCAATAATTTCACCACCTGATTCCAGTGTACCCACATCGCCTACCTGGCCGCCACTTTCAGCATAAAAAGGTGTAATGTTCAATACCAATTGGTACTGGTCTTTTCCTTTTTGTTTTACCCTGCGGTATTTATTGATGTGTACATGTGTTGACAAAATATCATACCCTACAAATTCTTCTTTATCGCTTGGGTGTATTACCACCCAGTCTTCGGTCTCAATTTGCGTTGCTGCACGTGAACGGTCTTTTTGCTTGTTCAACTCTTCGTTAAATCCTTTTTCATCAATTTCCAACCCGTACCCACGCGCTATCAGTGAGGTCAAATCGTCAGGAAACCCAAATGTATCATACAATTCAAACACTACTTTGCCATCAATCACTTTTGTTTTTTTGGTTTGGTTAAGTTCCACACAAACTGAGTCAATGCGCTTCAAACCGTTTTCAAGTGTACGGTAAAATGAAACTTCTTCTTCCTTAATGACTTTTTCAATTAATAATTTCTGGGCATTGAGTTCAGGAAAAGCATCGCCCATGATTTTGCACAATACAGGAACCAAACGGTACATAAATGGCTCGCGCAGGTTAAGCGTTTGGTAACCATAACGAATTGCTCTTCTCAATATCCTTCTTATAACATATCCTGCTCCTGTGTTTGACGGCAATTGCCCATCGCAAATACTGAATGAAATAGCCCGAATATGGTCAGAACATACACGCATGGCAATATTTATGTCTTCCTGTTGTTTATGTCCAACATTGTCGGCTTTATACCTCAACCCGCTAATTTGCTCTAATTTTTCCAGCAAAGGACTAAATACATCGGTATCATAATTTGATTTTTTACCTTGTATAGCCATGCAAAGGCGTTCAAAGCCCATGCCTGTGTCAACATGTTGTGCAGGTAATTTCTCAAGACTTCCGTTTGCCTTGCGGTTAAATTCCATGAAAACGTTATTCCATATTTCAATTACCTGTGGGTGACTTTCGTTCACCAATGTTTTTCCATCAAGTTTTTTACGATCACTTTCATCGCGCAGGTCAATGTGAATTTCGCTACACGGCCCGCAAGGACCAGTATCGCCCATTTCCCAGAAATTATCTTTTTTATTTCCTTTTAAAATCCTGTCTTCGGCAATGTATTTTTTCCATTCATCAAACGCTTCCTGGTCAAATGCAAGGTTATCGTCTTTGCTTCCTTCAAAAACGGTAACGTATAAACGGTCTTTTGGTAATTTATATACTTCGGTCAACAACTCCCAGCTCCACTGTATGGCTTCTTTTTTAAAATAATCGCCAAAGCTCCAGTTGCCCAGCATTTCAAACATGGTATGGTGATAGGTATCAACGCCCACTTCTTCCAGGTCATTGTGCTTACCACTCACACGCAAACATTTTTGTGTGTCGGCAATACGCGGAAATTTTATGGGTGAGTTTCCAAGAAATAAATCTTTAAATTGATTCATGCCCGCATTTGTGAACATTAATGTGGGGTCATTTTTTATTACGAGTGGCGCACTTGCCACAATCTCATGTTGTTTCTGCCTGAAAAATTCAAGAAAAGTTTTGCGTATGTCAGCCGAGGTCATCATTTTGTTAAAATCAATAAATGTTAAAACGTTGCCAAATTACAGGGTTTTGGTTAATTTCGGCCAGCATTGTTTAAAAAATGAATAACCTCCCGGCTTAGCTTCGAGGTATCTCAAAAACAAAAGCTACGGATTTCATGAATTTCACCGATCAAATCTGTGTAATCAGTGTAATTTGTGGCTAAAAAAGCAGAGACAATTAGATGTCAAAAATCAAGTATAAATACAACCCGGAGTCTCTTTCATACGAGAAAGTTGAGTTAACCATATGGCAACGCCTTGTAAAATCGCTGCCATTTGTGGGACTTGCCATTGTTTTTTCGGTAGTGGTTTCCATTCTTGCTTTTACTTTTTTCAAATCGCCTGGCCAAAAGGCCGATGCACGTAAAATAAATTTCCTTGAAGCTCAGCTCAAAGAGACCAAAGAACGCATGGTTTCGGTTGAAAAAATGCTGAGTTTGTTACAGGAGCGTGATGACAGGTTACGTGCTTCGCTTGAAGGATCAAAATACCCTGAACACAAACGTAAACTGGCAACGGGCGGCTCCAACCCGTACGCTGCACTTGAAGGATATGATAACAGTGAGCTAATTATATCGGTAGCGAAAAAACTGGATGAGATTGAAAAACGCATTTATGCCCAAAGCAAGAGTTACGATGAGCTGGTTGATATGGCCAGGCGCAAGGATAAAATGCTGGTGAGCATACCCGCTATTATTCCGGTTGCCAACCATGAAGTAACCGCACATACCGGGCACTTTGGCTGGCGCATTGATCCCATTTACCGCACCAGGCAGTTTCATTCAGGCATGGACTTTCCATGTAAAACCGGGACCAAAATAAGGGCTACGGGCGATGCTGTTGTAGAAAACGTGGAAAGTGGATTTTGGGGTTATGGCAATATTGTACTGCTAAGTCATGGGTTTGGTTATAAAACCATGTATGCCCATTTAAGTGGATTTAATGTAAAAAAGGGCCAAAAGGTAAAACGTGGCGATGTAATTGGTTTTGCCGGGTCAACCGGTAAGTCAACCGCACCTCACCTGCATTACGAGGTCATCAAAAACGGGGAGAAAATAAACCCTGTTAACTTCTATTTCAACGATTTAACTCCGGCCCAGTATTCCGAAATGATCAAAGCTTCGCAGGAAACCAGTACCTCGTTTGACTAACCCCAGGCCAGTTTTTTATCGCTAAACCCCCATTTTTTGCTTATCAACATTGTTTTGTGGGAGATTTTTATATTTTTGTGTAGCATATTATTAGATAAACATTAAAACTGAGTGATGATGGACGATGTACAAGAGAGCAAAAAGCGCGATGAAATTTTTTCAAAAGCGGTTAAAGCTGGCAAACGCACTTACTTCTTTGACGTAAGGTCAACGCGTGGTAATGATTTTTACCTTACTCTAACAGAAAGCAAAAAGCGTTTTGGACAAGACGGTAAATTCAGCTACGAGAAACACAAAATTTTCCTTTACAAGGAAGACTTTGAAAAATTTGTAGATGGTTTGAATGAAACCATTGCAAAAATTGACGAGTTAAAAGCTAGCGGGTTCATTGCTCCGCAAAGCGAAAACCACAGCGATCATTCAAGTGAACACACAAAAGAATTTTCGAGTGTGGAGTTTGAAGATCTTGGAAACTAATTTTTAAATAACAGATTTCATATACAAATAAAAGAACCCTGCATTAGCGGGGTTTTTTATTTGGTGAAATTGTGTGTTTTTTCGCCCTTTGTTGATTTTACCTCTAAGCGTGTATTTACTTGACGATGAGTTTTTGATATTGGCCTAATTTCTTAACAAAACCCGGGTCTTTTGTGCTTTTACAACTAAATCGTCATACCTTTATATTCTTATACGTTGGAAAACCCCGCATTTATGATCCGCATTCTTTTCGCATCAATCCTGTTTTTTTGTGTCGCCCAAAAGGGTTCGGCACAAACAACCGAGGTTATGACTAAAGATTACCTGCGTTATAATCCTGAAATTCCCGACACCTCAACCTATGTTGTTACAAAAAACACCACAGGCTTACCTGTTCCCAACAGTATTCTGGAAAAAATAAATATGTACCGCAGGTTTGATGCCGATTATTTATGGGTAGTGAACAACCAGATTGAGATTCTTATTTATTACGTAAATAAACTGGTTGTAAAACCAATGAATAACAGTGGTAAATAAACTCATTTACATATCATTTTTTATATGTGCGCTTGGTTTAAATGCATTTGCACAACCTGCCAATGATAATTGCGCCAATGCAACCACACTTACTTCAGGTGCGGCTCCTTTGTGCAGTCAAACAACCGATGCCGCCACCGTTCAAACCGGTGAAGTTACAGCGGCAGCATCAACAGGTGCAGCAACTGCATTCAATCAAACTGTTTGGTACAAATTTACCGCCACCAGCACAAGCATGTATGTTGAATGGGAATTTACAGCACCCGTTTCAGGTGCAAGTTGGTGTCCCACACGTTTGGCAATGGTTGTTTACAATACAGGCACTTGTATTCCAGGTGCCGGATCCATCAAAGCAAGTGAGGCAGCGGCTTCTGACGGTTCAATTGTCATGTATTTAACAGCTCTTACCGTTGGAAATACGTACCTGGTACAAGTTGGCTACAATGACGGAACAGGATGTAAAGCACCACTTTTTTGCATGGCAGTTGGAAATAACCCTGCCAACTGTACGTGTGCAAGTCCCTGTGCTTCGGGTTGTGGTTATGCTGCAACTCCAACTGTTGCAACCGTAACTTCAACCTGTCCCGAATATGTATTAACACCCCTTAGCGATGGTGGCGATACTTATACCTATTGTTATTCATTTATTGCAGCAAGCACCACTGTTAGTTTTAGCATGATCATTACTTCAAATTGTGGTGCAGGAAACGTATCGGCTTTGAGTTGGACACTTCAAACAAGTTCATGTGGTACCGCTGTTGCAACAGGTGGATTAGCCAGCATGTCGGCCACAACTACAATAGGGACATCGTATGTTTTATGTTATACTTATACCATTCCAACAGGGTGTCACCACTCCAGCCTGTACCCTTATTTTGTAGGTGCTTCTCCCCTTTCCATTGAATTGCTTTCATTTGATGTGCACAAAGGTGTAAACAATGTGCTTATTGGTTGGTCAACTGCAAGTGAAACCAATAACCAGTATTTTACTGTTGAGAAAAGTGTTGATGGCTACAATTTTGAATCAATAGCTACGGTAAATGGCGCAGGCAACTCAAACCGTTTAAACACTTATTCGGTTGCCGATTTGTATCCTGTACCAGGTTTAAATTATTACAGGCTAAACCAAACCGATTACGATGGTTATTCAACCACATCGGGTATTCGTACCATTTATTATTATGGCGCAACCGGTATTGACCTGGTAATTGCACCCAACCCTGCAAGTGATGGTATTGTACAGTTTAATTTAAACGGCAGCATAAACGAAACAGCCGTTTTAACGGTGTTTGACATTTCAGGAAAACTTGTTTGTACGTATGCCCTTTCCTTGGGTAATGATGGTAAAAACGAATTTACCCTTAATGGTGTTTTCACCAAAGGCATTTACCTTGTACAAGTTACATCGCAGGGCGTAAGCAAATCGCAGAAACTGGTAATTAATTAATCGCGCGGTATATTTCATTAACAGGTTTTCTTATTTTTAGGGTATGATAAAATCAACCTTAATTAATTTTATTCGCGATTTAACTTTTCAAAAGTTTAAAACCGACTTTAACCGTTTCTTTTTTATTGCAGCTCTCTTCTTTGTTATAAGCTTTGTTTATATGCTGGTTTACCAGTTTGTGGGCGAGGCGCTTTTTTACGGTCATTCTTTCAGGCTTGATTTGACCGAACGGTTATATTACGCGCTTATGACCAGTATACGAAAAGAGGAAATGGCCAGCCAGTTAACAGGGCTGCTTGCTTTTCATGTATATTTTCTTTACCAAATGCGCAATGAAAATCTAAAGGACTCCATGTTGGGTGGCAAAAGCATCCAATATTATTTTGCGGGTATTGGCATTTTACTGGCTGTAAACATTTTTATTGGGGCTGGTTTTTCTTCATTTGTGAATGACCGTTATGCTTACGGCATTGAATCACATAATGGTCTGGGGCGATGGTTAAATGAAATCATACAATTGTTTGTTCCCATGACGGGCTTGTACCTGAGTATTATTTTTCTTCGCTGGTTGCGTCAAATCAAACCTGAACAAAACCACATGCGGTATTATTTTGAAGTGGTACTAATAAGCTACATTCTGTTTATTGTGGTGGGTCAGTTTACCATACTTGCCAGCACAGCGGTTTTTACGCCCGTTATTTCGTTGATAAGGTCAGAAGTGATCATGATACTGCTTGGCATATTCCTGGCAACTGTAATTATTAATGTATCCCTCATTCTACAAACCTACCTGGTTGAAGCCATTTTGCAGGACGTTTCACACGAGGATAAAACACATGAACGGAATACGGGTGATGTAATTGATCAGTTGTAAAAGGGTACAAATAAAAAATTAAGCCTGTTAGAGCTTAATTTGTATTGGTGCTTGAACCGGAAATTTAAAAAGAGAGTAATGTTTTTTCGATACGCTTACAGCAATTGAATGTTTAGTTTGCGCAGGCATTCCAAATACGCTTCACGCATGCCTTCGTATTGCGTAGCTCTTCCGTAATTGTGTACCAAATGCGATTCTTTGATTTTACATTCAGCATCAATCAATCTTACTTTCAACCATGAAATAAGATCACGCGTTTGTTGTGCTTTCATACTGGTAAAGGTTTAAAATGGTTTGCAAAAAGTATACGGAAAGATATCAAAAAATGTTATGCATACCGAGTACTTTACAAAAAAATCAAAAAAAAATCTTCCGCGATGGGAAGATTTTTTTTACAATTTATCGGTTAACAGACCTAAGTCCTTAAATTTTAATGGTTTCGGTGGTATTGTCATAACTCAGGTAGTACTCACCCCTTGCAAGGTTGGCCATGTCAATGCTTTTACCATATCCTTTTTTGCGGATCTGGCCGTATACATCATACACTTCATACCCGGTTTCATTGGTGAATTCAACTGATTTAGAGGATTTGTTCCATTTAAAATCGGGTTTTTGAACAGTTGAGCTCAATTCAGCGGTAGGTGATTTTTGAACTTTTCCAAGGTTTCCTTTTTGAATAACCCTGAATTTGTTTTCGCCTGAAACAAGAACTACCTTAAACTCATATTTGTTTTCAGTAGCATCGCCCTGACCTTGAACTTCACCAACTTTAACCCATTTATTCCATTTGTATTGCTCAACATCAAACGTTAACACACCACTTTCATTGGTGGTCATCCACTTTAGTGCACCGGCCTCATCAAGGGTAATTGATTTTGTTTCAAAGGTTGGCATTGGCTTAAGTACATTGGCGTTTAGCACCTTTGGTATGCAACCATCCTTGTGAAATATCTGTATTGTTACGTTTTGTCCTTGTGATAACTTACGTGTAGTCAAATCAATTTCGAAAGCAGATGAACTGATTTGGTCGGAAGTGATTTCACCGTTAACCCTTACTTCATAGGCACAAAATCCAATGCCGCTTGAAGCCACCGAGTTAGAAACATAAATGTTTTTGTTTTGGTACTGGCCTTCAATCAATAAAACATGATTCTCGGCTTTAAGTGTGAATGAACTACCTAAAATAATGGCAGCAAAAGTCAGCTTTCTTTTCATAATCGTTATACTATCTAGTAGTAATGCAAAATTACGCAATTCATATTGACAATTCTTAAATTAATCTTAATTTTTTACACGTTTAGCGGGTTTTGTTCACAAACCAACCGTGCGAATATAGTCCTTTGATTGCGAGACCAATAACGGATATAAAACGATAAAGGTTTCATTTAATTCCTGAAAATGTTTTTCAAGAGGCAACATGCTGTTTTTCAGCTGATTCAAACCGAAACGATGTGACATTTGATGAAAGATCTTTTCAAGGTCATTTTTTTGTCGATAAGAAATCAACCATTTGTAGGCAATTAACCGGTCCAAAAACAACCTGCTCTCGGGTGAAACATGCTCAAAATTGGCCCTGAGTGCCTGGTGTGAGTTTTCCACGGTAGTTTCAAGGTCCAATTCATAAAATTTTTCCCAGTTAAGGCTCAATATATGATCAAAGTAAACGTCAAGCGCCACCCCTGCATACCGCCCAAAGTAAGGAACAAGTTTCCTTTTCATGGCACGCACAGGTTCAAACGTATCGGTAAGTTCATCAATACGCCTGTGCAAAATAATGCCGTGCTGTATTCCCATTGGTAAAACCTGGTATTTTTTACCCTTGTACCCATCGGCCACAAGGTTGCCTGTTATTACCTGGTCAATACCATGGCTTAACTGTACATGTGCTAAAAAGTTCATTTATACGCTGTGAATACCACTTGTAAAATAGCTATTTTATGGCATTGTGCTTACACCTATATTTAAACCGTTGAAAAACAAAAACTATAACTGGTTGTACTGGGCTGCCCAATTGGGCGGCTGGGGACTGTATTTTGGCCTGAGTATTTTCATGAACTATTCAACAGGCGAAATTACCACCCACAAATCACTTTACATTTTTATAGTTGTGCTTTCAGGTCTGGTGGTTTCACACCTGTTCAGGCTCATATTGGTTAAAAACAACATTATTTCAAAACCCATTCAGCAACAGGTATTGTTATTGTTGCTAATTATTACGTGTGGAGCATTGGTCCAGTCAGGTGCACAAATATCCATTTCAATGGCCATGAAGGCTGATGATGCTGAGGCCAATTTAATGAGCTTCTCACTGGCTATTGTATACCTGGTGAATTGGTTTATTATTTTCCTTTTATGGATGATGCTTTATGTGTTTTACCAGTTTGTTGAACGTGCTCGCAGTAAATTCATAAACGAATTAAAATTAACCGCTTTGCGCAACGAAATTGAGTTGACAAATTTGCGCACACAGCTTAACCCGCATTTCATGTTCAACAGCATGAACAGCATACGAGCCCTTATTGACGAAAATCCTACCAATGCCAAAACTGCTGTAACCAAATTGGCAACGCTTTTGCGAAGTACCCTGCAGTTAAGCAAGCGCAATTACATAAGCCTGAAAGAGGAAATTGAAATTGTAAACGATTATTTGTACCTCGAAAAAATGCGTTTTGAGGAACGGCTTGAGTTTACGTTTGATATTGACCCAAACATGCATGAAGTAAAATTTCCACCACTTATGTTGCAAACGGTGGTTGAAAATGCCATTAAGCATGGTATTTCCAAATTAACTGAGGGTGGAAAAGTTACTGTAAGCGCAAAAAAAGAAAACGAAAATTATATTATACAGGTAACAAATCCGGGTACGCTTGAAAAAACAGGTCAGGATAACCGCGGTATTGGTTTGCTGAATACGTTAAAAAGATTACGTTTGCTGTACGGCAAAAATGCCAATGTGGAATTATTTGAAAAAGACGGAAAGGTTTTTAGTGAACTTAGGATCCCGGTGAAGATGTGAGACAGGAGTATTGAGATATGAGAACTATATACGAAACTGGATTTAAACAGCCGCGAAACTATACATGCGCACAACGTAAACAACTTGTCAATACTTATAACGCCCTACTTTCCAATACTCATATCTCACATCTCAATACTTAGGAAATGAAAACAATAATAGTAGACGATGAACGCTTAGCGCGAAAGGAATTGCGCTCACTCCTGGAAAAATTTCCGGAAATCGTAATTGTGGATGAATGCAACAATGCCATGGAGGCAAAAAGCAGCATTGAACGAAATGATCCTGATCTTGTGTTTTTGGATATACAAATGCCCGGTAAAACGGGTTTTGACCTGATCAATGACCTTGATGTTTCACCACGCATTGTTTTTGTAACGGCATACGATGAATACGCGTTAAAAGCATTTGAAGTAAATGCTGTTGATTATTTATTAAAACCGGTAAGCCCTGAACGCATTGAGGAATGCATAAAAAAAATACTTCGTCTTGAAGCCGAAAAGCAGGAAAAAATTACCATTGCTCAAACCGCACGCTTAACTGAAAACGACCGTATATTTCTAAAGGACGGTGAAAAATGCTGGTTTGTGCAATTGAGCGACATACGTGTATTTGAGTCAGAAGGAAATTACGTTCGCGTCTATTTTAATGATTTCAAACCCCTGATCTTAAAGTCACTTAACACACTGGAAGACAGGCTTGACGAAAAAATGTTTTTCAGGGCCAACCGCAAATTCATTATCAACTTAAGTTATTTGCAAAACATTGAAACATGGTTCAATGGCGGCCTTATGGTAACCCTTAAAAATGGCGAGAAGGTTGAAATTTCAAGACGCCAGGCTGTAAGGTTCAAGGACTTGATGAGCTTATAGGTTGCGTTTTATTCCCATTTTAACAAAATAAAATAAGGGTAAAAAAATTTGAATTTGTCACCCTAAAATAGGGATTTACCTAAATTTTCACCAAAGCCGTTTATTTTTTCTTAATTTAGGTCTAAGCATGGAGGAAATATTTGTAGTAGCCACTGATAAAACACCAGGTGTTATATTCAGAAAAAACGGGGAACTTGAAATCACAGGTAAATCAATTCCTGAAAACGCGGAAGATTTTTTTGATCCTGCCTTGAAATGGCTGGAGAAATATGTGGAAAGTCCCGCTGCTAAAACACGTTTGTCAATCAACCTTGAGTATTTCAACATCTCATCATCAAAACGCATTTTGTTTATACTTTATAAATTAAATGAGCTTATTGCCAAAAATGCCGATGTAAAGGTTAATTGGTTGTATGACGACAATGACGAGGACATGTTTGAAGTTGGCCAGGATTACGCATTTATGGTAAAAATCCCATTTGAGTTTGTGGAAATTGAAAGGGTAAAAACCGAACATTTAACCGCATCGGCCAATTAATACTGTGCCTCCAGGAAACAAAAGGCATACTTTTCTTTTTTTTATATTTCTGATTTTACTTGTTTTATTGCTTGCTGCATTTAACCGTCTTCTGCAATGGACAGCTTTGCAACCTTGTATAACTCACCACGACTTATTGCACCCCTATTTTAAGGCCCGCGATTTTTCGGCCTTTATTTTTCCGCTTACTTACATACCTGTAGTCATTTTCATCCTATTTAACCTTAAACGTACTGAAAGGCTTAATTTCTTTATGATGGGTTATTGTTTACTGGTGCTTACTCGCATGGCGGGCATTTATTTTTTGCCGCTGTGTGAACCTGAAGGCGCCATTGCATTGCACGATTATTTATTGAATAATTTATTTTATCCGGGCGGATATTGCGCTGTAGACTTATTTTACTCGGGACATACAGCAACCTTGTTTTTGCTTGCGCTGGTTACACCCAAACCCTGGAAATATAGTTTACTGGCATTAACAGCTGTGCTTGGTCTGCTGGTTATTTGGCAAAAAGTACATTATACCATTGATGTAATGGCAGCCATTCCAATTACATTTATTTGCTACTTACTTGCAAAAAAACTGTATTACTTCACTTCCAAAGAAAAATACACGGCCAGGTGATCAGAATAACCTTTGGCATGAAATTGTGGCCCACTGTATGATTTATTCGGACTTATTCCTCCGTCTTTGTGCTTGAACAACACATAAGGTTCTTTAAAAATACCGGTTTCTTTCTGAACCAGGGTTAACCCTTTTGTTTTCTCGTAAAAACTGCGGCTTACCATTACCTGGTCAAGCATGTTCCATTCACCTTTAAATGAATGGGTGCCTTCCTTATTTTCAAACTTTGCATACGACATATTTACCAGTGATTTGGTTTTATCACCTGGTTTACCAGCACCCAATACCTCGGCAATGCTTTTGTTGTTTGGCTCATCGTTAAAATCACCCATTACAAAAACAACTGCATTGGCATCCTTCTTTTTTATTTCCTCAATTTTTGCCTTCAATACTTTTGCTGCGGCAATGCGCTTTGGCTCTGACTCGGCCTCTCCTTCTCTGCGGCTTGGCCAATGATTGTAAAATATGTTTACTGCGTATTTACCAAGCATACTTGCTTTCACGTAAAGGATTTCGCGCGTAAAATCATCCTTATCGGGCAATACCACCTCAAGGTATTCGTATTTGAGGTCTTTCAACACATCAGTACGGTAAATGGCGGCCACATCAATACCGCGCTCATCCTTGCTGTTGCGGTGTATGACTGCGTATTTTTTGCCTGCCAGGTTCTTCGTTTTGATGAGATCTTCAAGTACCTGCCGGTTCTCAACCTCAGCCATACCCACTATTGCAGGAGCGTTTCCATAACCCAACCCAAGAATAACGCGTGAGAGGTTATTGAGCTTGATGTTGTATTTCTTACTGTCCCAGTGATTTTTGCCATCGGGGGTAAAATCGGCATCGTTAATGTTGGTGTTGCGTATGGTGTCAAAAAGATTTTCAACATTGTAAAACCCTACGGTATAGGTAGTTTTTTTACCTGAGAAAAAGAATGACTGAAAAATTCCCATAAGAATGATGAAGATGAAGATACGGTATTTTTGCATGGGGTAAAGATAAACAATTTAAGTTTTAAAACTGATGATTTATAATTGAAACCGAAAGCGGCCTTAACAATTCACCTGTAATAATCTCTTTTGCCTTCGCAGTAAACCACTTTTGCAACAACATGGCGTTACCTCATAAACAAAAAAAGGGAACAGATACCCGTTCCCTTTTCAGCCTATTTTTTTTAACCTTATTCTTTCACAAACTGGGTATTCATTACCGCACCATCAAGGGTGGTTAAACGCAATACATAATGACCGCTTACCAATCCTGAAAGATCAAGTGATGTAATGTTGCTGTTATTAACATCCAGTACCACTTTACCTGCTACATCAACTACGCTTGCTTTTACCAACGGTTTTGCATTGCGCAGGTTAATCATATTGGTTGCAGGGTTTGGATAAACGTTTAAGCCCGCAAAGCTTTCCTGTTCAGTTACTGCTGTTACCACTGCAGGATCCCAGGTAAGTTTAAAATAAATATCGCCATGGTAAAAACCACTTAACCATGCTGTGCCTGGAATATAATCACCATTCCACCCTGTTGTGCTGGTATTGTAACGCACATCGGTAGTTGCATTCAACTCATTGTTGTAATAGTTAGGTTCAGGAACCATGTCAGCATCGCTGTAATCATAAAACACAAACGCGTTGATTTGATTGGCCACCGCAAACGAAGTATAGGTATCAATGGTATCGCCAACGTTATAAGTATTGCCTGGAAAATAGGTTACGGTAACGCCAATTTTTTCACCGGCAGGAACAGCTATACCCAATGGAATTTGAAGGAATCCTTGTGTTGCATTTATTTCATCAGCCGAAGTCAGCAAATGAACTATGGTTTGCGAAGGACTTGCTCCCAGGCGTGTGGTATAATCATAATTCACCGTTGCATAGGAAGCACCACTTGCCCAACCCGGGTTGGGAACAAACGTTATATCAGGGTTTGAATAAATTTGAATAACAAGGGTATCGGGATTGGTGTTTTGCGGACGCCAGTAACGATATGGTATACCAATTGAATCGACCGTATACGGATTAATTGTACCTACCGATTGCTGACCACCTGCATCAAACATGGTTGATGTTGGATCAAGTATGTGCCCAAGTGAATGTTTCCAAACATATCCCATTCCTGAACTGAATTCAACCTGTACCGTTGAGTCAGGAAATAAAAAGTTGCGAAAATAGGATACGGAACCACCAAGGTTATACATGGTATTACCCGAGTTGTACCAGTCAGAAACAACCGCTCTGCTTTGAGGTAAATGAGGCCTGTGATTAATATGCACATCAGCATTGTGCAATGCCGGTGTGTTCAACGGCTGCTGGGCAAATGCTCCTGCGCAAAATGCCATGCTCAAGCCCGTAAGAAGTAAGTAATTTTTGTTCATGCGTAAAAAGATTTATACAAAGTTAGACATTTTACCTTAATAACACCAAGTGGTAACAATGCAAAATTCATGAAGAAATCCAATAAAAGGACTGGACAAAAACGGACATTTTAAGACGCAGGAGCACAAGATACAAGACACATGCAGGTTTTGAAAAAGGCAACGGTTTATAAAAAAGGGGAAACGGTTAGACTCATGACAATTTCAAAAAAAACGGCATTGTTTTCGAACACAATTGTTTTTAAGAAATGCTATTTTAATGGTTTTTAATTTTACGAATTAACGTTTTTTAATTTGATTTTAACTTTTAGCGCGTATCTAGCACAAGGTTTTAACCAGAAAAAGCAGCCATTTACATCACGCGCCCTGCAGTTTCCATGGTTCTTGAAAAGGCTTGACAGGTGCTACAACACCTATTTTGTACCCGCTGTAAGTAGTTTACCCTTATCGCGCAACTGTCTTTCAACCGAATTCAATAAAATACCGGTATCATGATAACCTTTAATACCAAAAGAAGTACGTGCATGTGTTAAGGCTGTATTTAAATCGCCTTTACGTTCAGCATACACTGCCATGTTGTGCAGTGCACGGGCGCGCACTTTGGGACTCATGCTTTTTGCCTGTTCTTCCCAAATGGCATTGGCTTCGTCCCACTGGCCAAATCGGGCCAATTTAGAGGCATAACGCAATGTCCCGTTACCTCCTTTAAAATAGCGTCTTCCTTCAAGCACCCATTGTTCTGATATGCGAAAACCATAATCAATACCTGCCCAGTAACCACCACTCATGGTATTGTTGTAACGCTCAGAACGGTTTTGTATAAAGTAAGGTGAACGCCAGTTGTTGTAACCCGCATTTGAATTGCCGGTAAAGTCATCAATTATGGTGCGGGTTGATGCTTTATAAGTGCGCCAAACTGTTTTAATGCTTACGTTATTGGTATTGGCTGAATTTACAGGCGGAACACCAGGATTTGTAATGCTCCTGCTTATGCCTGCATTGGAGTCAAAATATTCAAGTACCACCAACATGTCAGCATTGTTTGCAGCACAAAGTGAATCAACTGTTTTCCATGACAAAGGTGCTGGAATATTACCTCCCGCGCTGCCATAGTATACCACCGGAACAACCGAAGTACTTTTATAGTTCAATGCCTTTGATAAACTTTCCTGTAAACCCCGAATACATTCACGCGCGGCATTTTTATCGCCACCTGGAGTTTCTCCTGTAAAAATTCCTTCAAATACGTTTTCAGTTTTTGATCCTTTTGGAACAGCCGTACGGTTTACGATAAGCACGTTTTGCACGCCACGCACATCTTCAGCACTAATGTCAACTGGTTTTTGTACCTGCACATCGGTATACAATTTACAGGAAGCGAGGTGAAACAAACAGGTACTAACAAGCACCAGTTTACCGGGTGTGAGGGAGGTTAAATTTTTCATTCCAAACGGATTTATTGGGTGTATACCAAATTTTACGCCAAAGTTACCAAAGCTGGCTGTATTATCGTTATTTTTACAAGAAAAAACAGGTGTTTTTTGAAGGGCAACGTGTTCGTTTTGTTAACGATAAGGGTCGTGGTAAGGTTCTGAAAGTGGAACAAAACCGCGTATTAGTGCTTACCGATCATGGATTTGAAAACTACTATGGCCCTGGTGAGATTGTTCCGGAGCATGGTTTAAAGGACATGAAACTTAGCGTAAGTTCGGCTGCTGCAAAAGAAAAAATTGCGGCTGACAAAGCAAAAAAGGCCACGGTTAAACTATCGAAAAAACATGCACCGGAAATTGACCTGCACATTGAAAATTTGCTGGACAACTGGCAAAAAATGAGCAATTATGACATACTGCAATACCAAATGCGCTTTTTCAGGCGTAAGTTTGAAAAGTTCATGCAGCAAAAAGTCACAAAAGTAATTGTTATACATGGTAAAGGCGAAGGTGTTTTAAAAAGTGAATTACGCCACGAGTTGATGAAATATGAAAACGTGGAATTTTTAGACGGTTCGTACCTGGACTATGGAATTGGGGCAACCGAAATACGTATACATTACGGCAATAAGCGATGAGTACATTTGATAAAAAAGTGGTTTTGATCACAGGCGTTAGTTCAGGCATTGGCAGGGCTCTTGTTTTTGCCTTCAACAAAGCGGGCGCTATAGTAGTGGGTGCCGGGCGAAGCATAAACAGCATGCAAACCTTACGCACTGAATGCACAAAACCTGAAAACTTTCATCCTGTTGAACTGGACCTTGAAAAAAGCGAAACGTTCGTAGCAGTTGTGCAGGATGTAATCAATCGTTTTGGACGCATTGACGTACTGGTTAACAACGGAGGCATTAGCCAGCGTTCAAATGCCAGTGAAACATCGCTTGAAATTGACCGAAAAATAATGGAGGTAAATTATTTTGGAAATATAGCGCTTACAAAAGCCGTTTTACCCTATATGCATAAACAAAAAGGCGGAGCTATTATAGTAATCTCCAGCATTGCTGGCAAATTTGGTTTTTATTTGCGGTCAGCCTATTCAGCTTCCAAACATGCTTTGCATGGGTTTTATGAGTCAATGCGCATGGAGGAAGAAGACAAAGGCATAAAGGTTCTAATTGTTTGTCCCGGCAAAGTAGCTACAAACATATCGGTAAATGCTTTAACGGGTGATGGAAAAAGCCATGCTAAAATGGATTCGCAAACCAGCGCGGGTGTAAGTGCCGACTATTGCGCCAATGAAATTTTAAAAGGATTGCTGGCAGGGAAAGAAGAAATTTTTATTGGCGGGAAAGAATTACGCGCGGTACGTGTTAAAAGATGGTTCCCGAAATTGTTTTCGAGATTGATCCGGAAACAACCAAGGGAGTGAATAAACCGTATACTCTTAAAGCGATAGACATAAATTAAAGAAGACTTAACGCTCAGCTCATGATCCGCAAAACATACATTTTTTTTATTCTTTTGTTTCTGACGGCCTGTAATGCTGGCGAGCAAGGAAAAATAGACCAGGAACCACAAGTAGTTAAACGTGACGGTGAGCCGGCCATTTATACGATTGACCGTAACGATGATGAAATGAACAAGGCTATAGAAAAAGCCCGAAAGTCATTGTCATTCTTTAAAGCTGCAATTTTAAATCCCAAGAACACATATAACAATTTCTCGTTAAAGGTTAAGTTTGTGGAAAACGGGGAAACTGAACATATTTGGTTGAGTGAGGTTATTTACTCAAAAGGTAACTATTCAGGCATTGTAAATAACGACCCGGAATACATAAGCGGTATAAAATACGGAGATGTGATTAAAATAGACCCAACAACTATAAGCGACTGGATGTATTTAGAAGGAGATGTAATGCGCGGTGGGTTTACAACCAGAGTCTTGTTCAGGACAATGTCAAAAAAAGAGAAAGAAGAATTTCTATTGACAAATGGGATAATTATTGACGAGAAAGAAATTTAAAACCCGATTTTGAAAAATAAATAATTGCTGTAAGCATTTACGCTTACTTCAAAAACTTACCCGTAAACGAATTTTTACTTTTCTTCATTCCCTCAACCGGACCTTCATAAACTACATTTCCTCCTTTTTCGCCACCTTCAGGCCCAAGATCTATAACCCAGTCGGCACATTTAACAATTTCCATGTTGTGCTCAATCACCAGTATTGAATTTCCTTTTTCAATCAATGCGTTTAATGAATACAATAGTTTTTTTACATCGTCAAAATGCAACCCTGTTGACGGTTCGTCAAAAATAAAAAGTGTGTTTTGCTTTTGTTCACCTTCAATTAAAAAAGATGCCAGTTTTATACGCTGTGCCTCGCCCCCGCTTAAGGTGTTTGATGATTGCCCCAATTGCACATAACCCAATCCCACATCGCTTAATGGCTGCAGTTTCTTGATGATTTTTGCCTCGGTGTCATTTTCGGCTTTTGTAAAGGCTTTAAAAAATTCAATGGCATCATCAATGGTCATACTTAAAATATCATACACACTTTTTTCATTGTACGTTACTTCAAGTATTTCATCTTTGTAACGTTTGCCTTTGCATTCATCGCACAACAAAACCACATCGGCCATAAACTGCATTTCAATGGTCACGTTTCCTTCGCCTGCACAATTTTCGCACCTGCCACCATCAACATTAAACGAGAAATGTGAAGGCTTATAACCACGCGCTTTTGCAAGTTGTGTTCCCGTAAACAACTGACGTATTTCGTCAAATGCTTTTACGTAGGTTACCGGATTTGAACGCGATGATTTACCAATGGGATTCTGATCAATAAACTGCAATTCGGTAATGTGCCTGAATTTGCCGGTAAGCTCATCCATATCGCCCGTTTTATCACCATATCCACCAAGGAATTTGGTAACAGCCGGATATAATAATTTCCGTACCAGGGTTGATTTACCCGATCCACTTACACCTGTTATGCAGGTAAACACATCAAGCGGTACTTTTACATCAATATTCTTTAAATTATTTTCGCGGCAGCCTTTCAGCTCAATGTAATTTGTCCATTTACGTTTTGTAGCTGGTGCATCAATGGTATTGCGGCCCGTTAAATAGTCGGCTGTTAAACTTGTTTTTGCAGTAATCAGGGCTTTATGGTCACCCTGGAAAACCACTTCACCACCATGTGTACCGGCCATAGGTCCCATATCAATAATTTCATCGGCAGCATGCATCATTTCCTCGTCATGCTCCACAACAATTACGGTATTTCCCAAATCACGCAATCCTTTTAATACTGAAATTAAACGCTGGGTATCGCGTGGGTGTAAGCCAATGCTTGGTTCATCTAAAATATAGAGTGATCCAACAAGGCTGCTTCCCAATGAAGTTGCCAGGTTAATGCGCTGTGATTCTCCACCACTCAACGTATTGGCGGCACGGTTCAATGTCAAATACCCAACACCAACATCCAGCAAAAATTTCAGGCGGTTGGTAATTTCAGGCAATAACCTTTTGGCTACAACTTTTTGCGTATCGTCTAATTTAACGGTTGTAAAAAAGTCATACGCTTCGCTAACCGGGCATAAAACCAAATCGGATATGGTTTTGCCTGCAACTTTAACATTGTTGGCGTCTTTGCGTAAACGTGTTCCTTCGCAATCGGGGCATTTTGTTTTACCCCTGTAACGGCTAAGCATAACACGGTATTGAATTTTATAAAGATTTGCTTCCAGGTGTTTGAAAAAATCATTTAACCCGTTAAAATGCTTATTGCCGGTCCACAACAATTCTTTTTGCGCCTTGGTTAAATCCTTGATTGGTTTATGCACCGGGAAATCAAATTTATGCGCGTGTTTTACGAGTTCTTTTTTCCACTCGCCCATTGTTTCGCCACGCCAGCAGGCCACGCCATCGTCATACACACTCAGTGTTTTGTTGGGCATTACCAAATCAGGATCAACACCAATTATGCTGCCATAACCTTCGCACACTTTGCAGGCGCCAATGGGATTATTAAATGCAAACAAATTAGGGGTTACATCTTCAAATGTAATTCCATCCACCTCAAACAAATTATTGAACGTATGGGTTACTATTTTTTTTCCATCAACAATCACATCACAACTTCCGTTTCCTTCAGCAAAAGCTGTTTCAACTGAATCGTATGCCCGGCTTATGGACTCTTCATCGGCCTCACCGGTAATAAAACGGTCAACCAATACCTTTACCGAGTCAAGCTTTGACTTCTTTTTCAAGAAATCTTCAATCTCCATCAGTTCATCATTTACCCACAGGCGTGTGTAGCCCTGGTTTATAAATGAATTTAAGTCGGCCGTTAACGATGATTTTTTGCGTATATGGTGATCAAAAACAATATACACTTTGGTGCCTGCTTTTATTGAAGAAATAAACTCAACTACATCTTTGGGTGTATGGCGTTTTACTTCCTTGCCGCTAACGGGTGAATAGGTTTTACCTACGCGTGCAAAAAACAGTTTATAGTAGTCGTAAATTTCGGTAACTGTACCTACAGTTGAACGCGGATTTTTTGAAATTACTTTTTGTTCAATGGCAATAGCTGGCGATATTCCTTTTATGTGATCAACATCGGGTTTGTCCAATTTACCTAAAAACTGGCGCGCGTAAGACGAAAGACTTTCAACGTACCTGCGTTGCCCTTCGGCATACAAGGTATCAAAAGCAAGCGATGATTTTCCTGAACCTGAAACACCGGTTATAACAACCAGCTTATTTTTTGGAATGGCAACATGTACATTTTTGAGATTGTGCATGCGTGCACCTTCCACAACTATATGTGTTTTTGAATTAATTGTTTTTTGTTCTGTCATTTGTTCGTGTGCAATTTGTTTTCATTTCTCAAAAACGCATTTTATAACGCCTTGCCAAACAACCAATTTGTGGCTCATTTTGAGGTTGCAAAGGTACGTTTTTATTGGCAAAAACCCGTTTTTTTGGTTTATTTAAGATCGTTAGCGTTTATTTACGGTTTGCAAAGTTTAAAGTGTATTTGACAACGGGCTCAATCCTGAAAATATACATGTTTGGAAATGCCGCCAAATCAAACTTCTTAATTGTCAAACTGTACTTAACTTTTCAAATATGGCTGCACAAGGGTAAATAAATGGGCCTCTATCTCCAGCATACGCTCCAGTTCGGGCCTTGAGGCGGCCACGGTTGACTTTATGTAAATAGTCTCACCCACCACTTCGCACTCACATTTGCCATGTTGCTCAAGCACCTCGGTTACCTTATCTATGATCTCCTCGTTCAAACCTTTCATGGTATCAAGTACGTCATGGGCTTTATCAAACACTTGTTTTTTTGAATCACCAATAACATTGACCGTGTATTTTCCTGTTGGACTAATTTTTTGCGAACCATCAATTATATTTTCCAGTTTAGCCAGCATATCGGTTTCCCAAATAACGGCATGCCCCATAAATTGATTGGTTTGGTAGACAATTACAATTTTGTCTTCTTTAATACGTGAGCGCTGGAATGTGAATTCAGAGCGGGTAACCTGCATGTAACGCCCCTCACCTTTTGTAAAAACACCGTGTAGTTTAACTGTTGCTTTTCTACCATACAAATGCACAGGTGCATTTAATTGCGGGAGTTCAATTGCCTTGTAATTATTCCTGAGTAAGTTATTTTTCACAAACGCCACTTCACGGTCGTTCTCATCAAAAAATTGTTTTTCTAATTCTTCATCGGGCCTTACCGTGTTTTGCAATCCAAACTCAACACCGGCCTCGGCTTCTTCAAGCGTAAACTTTTGGCCGGTTTCAGGGTCAACAAAATAATCCTCTTCCATGCTTTTGGCAAGGTATTCTTTGTATTCCTTTTCTTTTTTACGCTCAGCGCCCATGGTTGCAATAGCGCGGTACCCATAATACACCAGGCCAAGGCCCATAATGCCAAGTATAACAACGCCCACTATAAACAATCCGTTCATACCACTAATATATATGTAAAGCAAAAACCTTTTAACCACCTGCTAACTAATTTGATCACAGTTCAATCAATTTATTTTCGCCTCCCTGTAACATTCAAAGGGGGTTGGTTGTTCTATATCTGTAGCAGGCCTAAAACCGGTTTATTTGCTTGAAAACAGGCGATTTAAATGAGCTAACAGGCCTTTTACCCTCCAAAAACTACCGTTTGTTGATTGGTTTAGGAGATTTTAAAAAAAACGTTAACTTTACAATAAATTAAAAAACTGAACTGCCTATAGCATAAACATCTACCCTAACCATCACAAGTAAGTATAACCTACTAAAAAGGGGGAATTTATGCAAAACACACAGGCTTCAGACAATGATCTGGTACAAGGCTATATCCTTGGTCAAGAGCAAAACCTCGAAATTTTATTGGACCGCCACCAACACAAAGTGTTTGGCTACATCTACAATCTTTGTAAAAACAGGGATTTGTGTGACGATATTTTCCAGGAAACATTTGTTAAAGTCATTCATACCCTGAAATCGGGTAAGTATAATGAGGAGGGCAAATTCCTTCCATGGGTTATGCGCATTGCACACAACCTGGTTATTGATCATTTCCGCAAAAAAGCAAAAATGCCAAAAGCGGAATCGAAAAATGAGGATTTCGATATTTTTTCGACCCTGAAAATTTCCGACAAAAATGTACAGGATGAGTTGATTGACGAACAAATTCTGGATTCGGTAAAAAAGTTAATTGACTTTTTACCAGAAGAACAACGTGAGGTTGTATTAATGCGCCATTATGATGAGCTAAGCTTTAAAGAAATTGCTGATAAAACCGGTGTAAGCATTAATACTGCTTTGGGCCGTATGCGCTATGCATTAATTAATTTACGCAAGTTAATTGAAGATCACGAAATAGTTTTATCACATTAATTGTTTTCGTTTGTTTGTTTATATGTTGAATTCGTGCACCAAAATTCGCCACGTTTTGGTTCATTTTTAAGGTTAGTGGCAATTGTTTAGTTTTGTTTAGAAATGTCCCGGTCGCACTCAAAGTCCGGGACATTTTTTTTTGCAGGAACCCTGTCTATGTTCTTGAAAATAAAAACGGGTACCAATGGCACCCGTTTTACATATAAACGTATTGCTCGTTGCGAGCTGTTATGAAAAAACTACTTGTTCAACACAATCTTTGCGCTACCCATCCTGCCATCCACATTGATTTTTGCCAAGTACAAACCATTTGGTAAATGTGCTAAATCAAGTTTTTCGCCCGGAAATGTTTTCGTGTGCATAATTTCATTACCGGCAATGTCAAATACAGTGACTACTGCAGGTTTTCCGAAATTCATATACACCTCACCTGTAGTTGGATTCGGATACATGTTTGTGCTTTCAATTTCCAATACTTCGTTTACATTGTTTCCAGTTGCATTTTTTACAATCATGCCTTCGTCTCCAATTCCCCAAATGGCATTTCCGTTGCTGTAAAACCTTCTTACCGGGTGTGGTGTGGTGTAATCATGTGTCCAGTTTACACCATCAACCGTAATTGAAATACCGTGGGTTGAAGTTCCCTGTACCGAAATGTATCCACGGGTTTGATTTACCATGAACACTTCCACGAAGCTTGATGTAGCATCGCTGTGAATAGTTGTCCATGTATTTCCACCGTCAATTGTTTTGGCCAACACGGTATATGCCCCTGTCCAGTCAGAATAAACCGCAAACCCAACCATTCCATTTAAAAAATGTGTACCCGTGTAGGTGGAATACGTTGAGTCATGAATAATGGCTTGCCAGGTTGCTCCGGCATCGTAAGAGCGGTACATAGCACCTTTATAAGCAAAAGTTCCATCCCAACCTGTAAGAATCAACGTATCCTGATCAATGTGCTCTTTATCGTTTATGTAAGCATATGTACCAAGTGCCGAGGGCGTGAATGTTGTTCCTCCATCGGTTGTTTTTCCAACCGTTGCGTTGTAGTCTACCACGTAACCATTCATTGCACTCGTAAAATAAAGTGTTTGCAAATACGGACCAGGCGTGGTTATGGTTTTGGTTGTCCAGGTATTTCCTTTGTTATGCGTGGTTTTTAATTCATAGCTGGTGCCTGTTCCTACCAATACAAAACCTGTGTCGGGCGAAACAAAGTCAATGTCAACAATGTTGCTTGCAAAAACAATGCTGTCCCAGGTGGTTCCACCATCCATGGTTCTGTAAACCGTGTGGCCCATTGAGCCGGCAACAAAACCGGTTGCGTCATTTGGAAAAGCACCACGGTCAAGTGCCAAAGTGGTTGGTGAGCTCAACGTAGTCCATTGGGCTGAACTTTTAAACGGAACAAAGGTCGTCAAAAGCAAAAGTGAGATGAGTGTTTTCATATTTTTATTGTTAAGTGAAAAATTAAATTCTCTTTTTAGTATTGAGTAGTGAGACGTGATTACTGAGAAGTGTGTGTGTGTGTGTGTGTGTGTGGTTTAAAATTGTTTTCGCATTTTATAAAACGTACGTATCCTTGTGTTGTTAAGTATTCAGGCAGCCAGGCATGCTGTTACACCTCTTTATACAAATCTCTCACTACTCATATCTAATTCCAAACAAATTTACGTCCAATGATCCAAAAGGTTAGTGTACAATTCTTCCGTCAGAATGTACATTTCAACCATTAATTTATCAGCCTTACAAGAATACACACTATTCTTTTTGACTGTTTCGGTTCCTGAAAAACCGTACATTAGCATTTCAATTTATCTTTTACCTTTGCAAGAATGCAGCCTAATCTTAAACAAGCCATCAAAACAAGCATTTGGAGCCTTATCATTAACATCGTTATGGTGATTGCAAAAGGTGTAACGGGTTATTTAGGCAATTCATTTGCTATGCTTGCCGATGCTATTGAGTCAACAGCCGATGTTTTTTCCTCGGCACTTGTTTACGTAGGTTTAAAATATTCAAGCAGGCCGGCTGATGAGAATCATCCTTATGGACATGGGAGGGCCGAAGCACTCATTACTTTTTTGGTTGTTGGTTTTTTGGTTGTATCAGCAACTTTTATTGCCATTGAAAGCATACGCAACATATATACACCACATGAATTGCCTTCACCTTTCACATTAATTGTATTGGGTTCAATTATTGCCATAAAAGAAATATTTTACCGCGTTGAAGTTGAGAAAGCAAAAAAACTTAATTCCTCATCGCTTAAGGCCGATGCGTTTCATCACCGGGTAGATGCATTAACTTCTTTGGCTGCTTTTATTGGCATAGCCATTGCGCTTTATCTTGGAAAGGGATATGAAAGTGCCGATGACTGGGCTGCTTTATTTACAATTTTAATTATTCTCTATAACAGCTACAAAATATTTCGACCAGCTCTGGGTGAAATCATGGACGAACACGTGTTTGATGAAATGGTAAATGAGATACGCGACATTGCACAAACTGTTGAGGGTATAATAACTACCGAAAAATGCTTCATTCGCAAAACCGGTATGAATTATTATGTTGATCTGCATGCAGTGGTAAACAAAAACCTTACCGTTGAGCGTGGTCACACCATTTCGCACAATTTGAAAGATGCCATTAAGGCAAAGCTGCCTCATGTGGCCAATGTGTTGATACATATTGAGCCGGGAGAAGAAAGAGGGAGTATACAGCCGCAGTAAGCAGCGGCAAGAGGCAGTTGTGCGAAACGGCTCAACCTGTTTAGGTTTTACTATTAGCGAAACGTTTTTCATCCACTTAACGCATACACCAGTTACACCGCATTTTGGTGCTAAATCATGCAACAACTCGTTCTCGGTACTGCCGATATTTTTTTCTCAAATTAAGAACACATCGTTTTAGCCAACATAGGTGCAATTCCCATTTTGCAAAAAGCATTACACAATCTCGGTGTTTCCTTACATTTTATCAACCGTTAACAATTTTCATGTGGATATAGTGTAAGATATAGATCAATAAATGCAATACTTTTCTTAAATTAGTATTGCGCAATTGATTTAGCGAATGAAAACACTATTTTCCCTTAGCCTGGCCCTTGTTAGCGTATATGCGATGGCCGAAGAAAACGCAGTTAAGCGTTTGGAATCCTATAAGAAATTGAACAATGCTGAAATGCGCCTTATGGAGTACAAGGACGATGATGCCATGCTCAAAATAAAGCTGAACCAGCTTGATGTGATCAATAAAAGCCGCAGGGAATTTCACTTACAGGAAGTAAAGCTTGACATACTTGCCTCGCGCGTGGCAAATAAAACAAGCCGTGAAGCAGCTCTAAACAATTATCATGGCCATTATAACCTTGAAGGCCAAAAACCCTATCACCGCTGGGCATTTGCTGGCGGATATGATCATGTGACAGAAAACGCTGCAGCACGTTGGGCAACTAAAGGCTCATTTGAAGTGAACAACGACAACAAGGCGCGTTATATGAAAGACCTGCATGAGCGTTTTATGGCCGAACCTCCTTCACATGACGGACACAAAAAAACAATTATTGAGCCAGCGCATAACTATGTTGGTATTGGTATTTATTTAACCGATAAACAATGCCGTTATTACGAAGAATTTATTGACCGCTATTTTACCTTTGACAAAGTTCCGACAAAAGTAAAGCCCAACGAAAGTTTTACACTTGACATAACGGCTGACAGCACCAACTATTTATACCACATGATTGTTTATTACGAGCCATTCAACAAACCAATGACGGCTGATAAAGCAAGCTCTATGGGAAGTTACGAGGACTATACGTCTAAAAAAGAATTGATATTAACAGGATGGGAATTGAGTAAACTTAAAAAAGGGAAATCTAAACAATATTCAATTCCCATGAAATTTGAAAAAGAGGGGCAATATTATGTAAAAATATATGCCCATGATAAGGAAATGAAAAAACCCCAGGAATTTACCACGAAAGATAAAATACAGGGATCAGGTATTGTCATTAAGGTACAATGAGCAATTATTAATTATTAAAAGTTCCCGCATGCAACTTGCCGCCCATTGATAATTAATAATTGATCATTCCGTTCTGTGCTTCCTTAATCCCACACTAACCCTGTAACGATCTTCGCCATACAGCGCGTACAATTGATCAAGGGTGGCAACAACGTGTTTTAACCCAATTTCTTTTCCCCATGCCAACAATCCCTTTGGATAATTCACACCTTTCATCATAGCGGTTTCAATATCATCAGGCGCAGCAACTTTTAAGTATACCGAATCATAGGCTTCATTCACCAACATGCAAATTACGCGGTTAAAAATGGCTTTTCCCATTAGTTCGTCCTCAAAAGGCTTTGGCATTTGCGCCCCTTCACTGTAATCATAATATCCCTTGCCCGATTTACGACCGTACCAACCAGCTTCGTATAAACGCTTTTGTGTTAACGATGGCTTAAAACGCGGATCATAAAAAAACTGCTCCCATACGCTTTCGGTTACTTTGTAATTTACATCGCTTCCAATAAAGTCCATTAATTCGAACGGTCCCATTTTAAACCCGCCAAATGTCTTCATGGCCCAGTCAATGGTTGCCATTCCTGCAGGTCCATCGGGCAAACCTTCCCAACCTTCTTCGTAAATGCGTATTGATTCACCATAATAACTGCGGGCAACACGGTTTACAATAAAGCCAGGTGTATCTTTACACACAACAGTTGTTTTTCCCCACGTATTAATTAAATCCCTTGAAGCCGTTAACGTATGTGCCGAGGTAGTTATACCGGGAATTATCTCAACCAGCGGCATAAGTGTTGCTGGATTGAAAAAGTGAATTCCGATTACACGATCCTGTTTTTTACAAGCCGATGATATGCTTGCAATGGAAAGTGAAGAAGTATTGCTTGCCAGAATACATTCACCGCTTACCAGCGATTCCAATTCAGTAAATAGTTTCTTTTTTATACCAAGGTCTTCAACAATGGCTTCAATTACCAACCCGGCAGATTTTAAATCGGCCAGTATTTTTGTGAAAGTTAAATTTGCCTTCACCTCCGCTGATCTTTCAGCCGATATTTTTTGTTTTTCAACCAGCTTGTCAAGACTGCTGAAAATATTTTTTTGTGCACGTTCAACAGCGCCCTCAAAGCTGTCGTATACAACTACCTTATGCCCGGCTGTTGCCGCCACCTGTGCTATGCCGCTGCCCATTGCCCCGGCACCACAAACTCCAATTACAGATTTACTCATATTTCAATGATTTAGCCACAGATATCACAGATATGCACAGATAATTATTTTAATTATAAAATAACCCGTTTGTACTTTAATGCTGAACTGTAGAAGTTTACAATTAAACCAACTTTATTTTTTGAAATCGCCAGGTAATTAATTACCTGCTGATAACATTCCTCCGGAATTCCGTTTTGCGCTTTTATCTCAAGTATAATTTTGTCATAAACAAGAAAGTCAGCCACAAAACTCTTTTTTAAAACTACATCCTTATAATGAACCAGGTATTTTTTCTGTCTTTCAAAAGGAATTTTTCTTTTGGAAAACTCATATTCTAAAGCTTCCTGGTAAACTGCCTCAGAAAGACCTCCTCTTAAGTGCTTACTCACTTCAAAACACACCCCAAGAATTACTCCTGTTTCTTCTTGCAAAGGATACTTTTCGGATTCATATTTTATTTCAGGTTCAAAAACCTCAAAAGTTAACTCTTCCATATGCTTTGTTTCAATCTGTGTTTATCTGTGATATCTGTGGCAATTTTTTACGGAAACTTCGGAAATTTACTAAAATCAGGTTTACGCTTTTCCAAAAATGAATTGCGTCCTTCAACCGCTTCTTCTGTGCCATACAATAAACGGGTTGCTTCTCCGGCATACACCTGCTGGCCTACCAAACCATCATCAATCAAATTAAAGCCAAACTTTGCCAACTTAATGGCTGTGGGACTTTTTTTCAAGATTTCCTGCGCCCATTCAAAAGCGGTTTGTTCCAATTCATTGTGCGGAACAACTGCGTTCACCATTCCCATTTCAAAGGCTTGCTGTGCACTGTATTCTTTACCCAAAAAGAAAATTTCGCGTGCGCGTTTTTGCCCAACTTGTCGCGCTAAATATGCCGAACCAAAACCACCATCAACACTTGCAACATCAACGTCTGTTTGCTTGAAAATGGCGTGTTCTTTGCTTGCCAATGTCAAATCACAAATCACGTGCAGGCTGTGTCCGCCACCGGCAGCCCAACCCGGCACAACCGCAATCACCACTTTATTCATAAAGCGAATTTGGCGTTGCACATCTAAAATATTGAACTTGTTTATTCCATTCAAACCTTTATAACCGGTGGTAGAACGTACGCGTTGGTCGCCTCCTGAACAGAATGCCCAAACACCGTCTTTTGGAGAAGGTCCCTCTGCCGAAATCAAGACCACGCCAATATCCTGGGCTTCGTGAGCAATGATCAATGCTTCCAATAATTCCTCAACAGTTTTTGGGCGAAACGCATTACGAACCTCGGGGCGATTAAATGCAATACGTGCAACCCCCGCAGCTTTTTTAAACGTAATGTCCTCGTAATTTTTAATTGTTTCCCAATGTGGAGCTGACATATATATGATTTAAGATTTAAGATTTAAGATTTAAGATTTAAGATTTAAGAAAATTAAAATAGTCCTTTAAAATTTGTGGCGATTGAATATTATCAGTAAAAATCTCTAATAGTGCCGGCTTGCTTCCTGGTTTCAGGAATACAGATAGTACTGAGTTTAATTCATTTTCATTTCGGGCACAAACATAATCCACATCAAACTGCCTGCACAAATGTTCGGCATTCATGTCCTGTTTGGTCTCAAAATATTTTTCAGTGATTTTATCCTCGGTTGGCCCGTCAATGATCCTGAAAATATTTCCGCCTTTGTTATTGATCAGTATAATTTTAAAATTTCCTTTCAGGTATTTGTTCCAGAAAGCATTTGAATCGTAATAAAAACTAATATCACCCGTAATAAGCACGTTCAATTTATCATTTACCACTGAAAAACCTGCTGCTGTACTGGTGCTTCCATCAATTCCACTGGTTCCTCGGTTTCCAAAATACTGAACATTTTCAGCCATACTGAACAGCTGCACATATCGTATGGGTGAGCTATTGCCCAAATGAAGGTTGCAGGCAGGCAATTCCTTGAGCAATTTTTCGAATGCTTTTAAATCGCTCCAGGGTGTTTTTGCTAAAAATGCGTCATGCTTTTGGGCCATTTTCACAACACGATTTGTCCATTTCTCCCTGTAAACCGAACTGTTGTTATGTATTTCGGGTAAAATAGCCTGCAATACTTTATGTGCCTGGCCTTTGATCCAATGGGTTAAACAAGCGTATGTGTCAACCACGTTATGCTCATAACCTATGTGATAATGTTCCTTTGGCTTATGTGTGCGAATCCATGCCTTTACTTTTTTTGAAACAATGGCATCGCCAAAAGTAACCAGTATATCGGGAGTAAAATCCAATTTTTCAGCTTCGGTAAATCCGTCAATAACCCTGTCAATGGTTGAAATCACGCCTTTTGCATGAATATTTGATGTTGTTTCTGATAACACCACGCATTGGTTAAAGGCAGCCAGTGTTTCCGCTTGGCTGTCAATGCCCGGAAATGTTCCTGATTGTCCAACTAAAAACAACACTTTTTGTTCGTAGCTTATGCGGTGCGCAAGATCAAGTTTATCAACGGGTATGGATGAGTCACCAGTAACGCGTACCACACGCGTTTCGGTTTTTGGTTTTTCAATTGTTTTATAAAGCGGTTCTTTAAAAGGCACATTTATGTGTACAGGACCTTTTACATTTCCCATAGCCTTTAAAAAACTTTCATTCACCATCCTGTTATACATCCAGGCAGTGTCTTCATTTTCAATAACAGGTAAGGTAACCGAATGCAGTATGTGTTTCCCATAAAGATCATGCTGCATGATGGTTTGTCCATCGCTTTGGTTTATCCATTCCTGCGGGCGATCGGCTGTAATGACAATAAGCGGGATTTTCTGATAATAAGCTTCGCTGACAGCCGGAGCATAATTCAGGGCAGCTGACCCGGAGGTACAAACAATTGCAACAGGTTGATTTGTTGCCAATGAAATTCCAAGTGCAAAAAAAGCCGCACTGCGCTCATCTACTACTACATAAGTGGTAATTCCGTTAGTGTTTTCAAGTGTAATGGAAAGCGGAGCGTTTCGTGAACCAGGAGAAACAACCACGTGTTGAACACCGTGCAGTTTACACAGTTCAACCAGTTCATGAACGCCTTTTATTGATGATACCACGTTGAAATATTTGGTTCTAAGTTAATTGTTTTATACAAAGTCGGTAAGCATTGTTTCAACCCTTCGGCTGTACAGTTCATTCAGGATTTCGCCCTCAAAATTATTGTTAATATCACTGAGCTTGGGCTTGTTCCAGTGTACATTTACCCGCACATGATTTAGTACCATTGTGAACATGTCCAATGCCCTTAATCCGCCCGCGTGCCCATCGCCCAGGCCTATTAACGCGGCTTGTTTACCGTGAAAATTTTTTGGAGGAATGCAATCAATGAACGCTTTCAATATGCCGGGGAAAGTTCCATTGTATTCGGGAATTACAAAAATAAATTTGCCTGAAGGAATTATGTGCGATTCAACCAACGCCTGAAATGCAGCATTTTTTTTTCCATCGAAATTGGAAAAAATAAAATCATGTGGCAGGTCTTCAAGGTTCAGAATTTTACACGGTTGTTGTTTTACCTGTAATTGGCGTTGTACATGCAACGCAACCTTATGAGTAGCACTGTTATTTCGGTTTGTGGATGCTATAATGGTAATCATGAATGTTATAAACGTGTTTACTACTTGTTAAAAACTATTTACAAAAATAACCGAATTAACACGCGCTTGTGCAAATATGCAATTTATAAAGCATAATTTAGCTAATCGTTACCTTTACTTTTAAAGCAAACGAAAACAGCCAAATACACATGGGAAAAATCATTGCAATTGCCAATCAAAAGGGAGGCGTAGGAAAAACAACAACTGCCATTAACCTGGCATCGAGTTTAGGCGTATTGGAATTTAAAACCTTATTGGTTGATGCCGATCCACAGGCAAACGCCACATCGGGTGTAGGATTTGATCCCAAAAACATCAAAACAAGCATATACGAGTGCCTTGTAAACGAAACCAACCCCGAGGATATTATCCTTAATACCAGTAACCCGGGGCTTGATTTATTACCCTCTCATATTGACCTGGTTGGTGCCGAGATTGAATTGATAAACATGCCAAACCGCGAATTTTTAATGCGTAAGGCACTTCAAAAGCTCAAAAACAAATATGATTTCATTATCATTGATTGTTCACCTTCATTGGGACTAATTACCCTGAACTCGCTTACAGCAGCTGACTCGGTAATGATACCTGTGCAGTGTGAGTATTTTGCACTTGAGGGATTGGGAAAATTATTGAATACGATTAAAATTGTTCAAACACGTTTGAATACAGAATTAGCCATAGAAGGAATTGTGCTGACCATGTACGACACCCGTTTACGCCTTGCGAACCAGGTTGTTGACGAAGTAAAAACACATTTTCAGAACATGGTATTTGACACCATTATACACCGTAACACTACCCTGGGCGAAGCGCCAAGCCATGGTGAATCGGTTATTATGCACGATGTAACAAGCAAAGGTGCCATCAATTACCTGAACTTTGCACGCGAAGTATTGCAGAAAAACGAGTTAACACGCATAAGCGAAAAAGATAAAATCATAGAAGTTCAAGGATGATGACGAAAGACAAAAAGAAGGCCGTATTAGGCCGCGGACTAAGTGCACTTTTACAGAGCAGCGAAACAGATATTACCTCGAAATACGAAGAGAATAAATTTTCTGAAGCAGTTGGATCAGTTGCAAGCATTGACATTACAAAAATTGAAGCCAACCCGTTTCAACCGCGTACACATTTTGATGAAACTGCATTAAAAGAATTAACCGAATCTATAATAGAACACGGCATTATTCAGCCATTGACCGTTCGTAAGATCGGTAACAATAAGTTTCAATTGATCTCAGGTGAGAGACGCTTCAGGGCTTCGCAAATTGCGGGGCTCAAAGAAGTGCCGGTATACATTCGCATAGCCAATGACCAGGGAATGCTGGAAATGGCCATTATTGAGAACATTCAACGCGAAAACCTGGATGCCATTGAGGTAGCTATTGGTTACAAACGTTTGATTGACGAGTGTAATTTGACCCAGGAAGCACTTGGAGAGCGTGTAGGAAAAGACCGTTCTACCGTTACAAACTACCTGCGTCTTTTAAAATTACCAGCCGAAATTCAATTAGGCATTCGTGAAAAGAAAATTACCATGGGCCATGCCCGTGCCGTTTTACCTATAACTGACGACCGTAAATTAATCCAGGTATATAAATCAATTGTGGATGGCGACCTGTCAGTTCGCGCTACCGAAACCCTGGTTAAACAGGTTATGGCAGGCGGATCAACCAAGCCAGCTATACCTGCGAAATCAGTTTTAAACACTGAAGATCAGCGATTCAGATCTGAACTTGAGATCAAGTTCCGCACCAAAGTTGCCATGACCAAGGACGAAAACGGTGGCGGTAAAATTGTTATAAATTTTAAAAACGAGGATGACCTGGAGCGCATCGTGAAAATTTTATCGGTTTAAAACCGTTAAATTTGCTGCTCAAGCATACGTTGCAAAAAACCGGTACATATCGTTTTTCCCTTCTCATTTTAATTCTCCTTGTTATACAGGCAAGCCAAAGTTATGCCCAGGTGGATACTACCCTGCGTAAGGAAGATGTAGCCGATACCAGCCTAGCGCCAAAAACGCAAAAAAAATACGCACATTCACCCAAAAAAGCCGGCCTTTTTTCGGCTGCTTTACCAGGCCTTGGACAGGCTTTTAATAAGAAGTGGTGGAAAATTCCCATTGTGTATGCGGCTATAGGTACTTCAACCGGATTTATTGTTTACAACCAGCGAAAATACCGTGAATTTAAGACCGCATACATTGACCGTGTTAACGGCACCTCCACCACCACTACGTACGACCTGTATTCGACCCAAAACCTTTTTGAAATACAGGATACTTACCATAACTGGCGTGATATTTCCATTCTTGTAACAGCCGGGTTTTATGCATTGAATATACTGGATGCCGTGGTTGACGCGCACTTTTTCAGGTACGATATGAGCGATGATTTAAGCCTTGAAATAAGCCCCAGCCTAAATTTTGTTAAACCCGGAATCAATATATGCTTGCGGTTCTGAAAAAAATGCCCACTTTTATACAATGCATATAGCGCTTATAGGATACGGAAAAATGGGAAAAGCTATTGAAAGCATAGCTTTGGAGCGCGGCCATACCATTGGGTTAAAAGCCGATTCAAAAACCAATTTCAGCATTGATGATTTAAAAAAACACGATGTTGCCATTGAATTTACCAATCCGCATTCAAGTGTTGGCAATATTCAAAAATGCATGAATGCTGGAATTCCAGTTGTAATTGGGTCAACCGGGTGGTACCACGATTTTGAAAAAGTGGAAGAGTTTCTTGAAGAAAAAAAGGGAACCCTATTGCATGCTACCAATTTCAGCATTGGTGTAAATCTTTTTTGGAGTTTCAATGCGCAAATTGCCCGTACCATGCAAAAATACGAGCAGTATAATGTGACTGTACATGAAGTGCATCATACGCAAAAGCTGGATGCGCCAAGCGGCACCGCCATTACAACTGCCGAAACCATTGTCAAGAACTATTCACACAAACAACACTGGGTACATGGCAAGCAACCTGCCGCAAATGAATTGGAAATTACGCACGCGCGTACCGACAATGTACCAGGCACACACGTAGTGAATTACACCAGTGCTATTGATGATATAACCATTACCCATACCGCCCACAACAGGCAGGGATTTGCAACCGGTGCAATTGTTGCAGCCGAGTGGCTCAAAGGAAAAAAAGGAATATTTACAATGAGGGATGTGTTGGGAATCGATTATTAAAAAAATTTCAATTACTGAAATTTAAACTATAGAATGTAAAATGAAAACATTAATTAAAAAAATAGCTTATTTAGCAGATTTGCATGTTGCCATGTTTCTACTGCTATTCTGATAAAAATACCAGATGTTTCATTACTTAAAGTTTTATCATTCAAAATAAAAAAGATTTTTAAACTATAAATTTACGCTTGTGGGTATAGAATGGATCATACTACTGCTGCTTTTCATTGAATACAGCATTTTTTTACCAAAAATTTTTGTAAAGGCCGGTGAGGAAGCCTGGAAGGGATATGTACCCGTTTACAACTTACTGGTGATGTTAAAAATCATGAAGAAGCCCTGGTGGTGGATTTTATTCCTGCTTGCACCAGGTGTAAACCTGCTAATGCTCATGGCCATGAACCTTGAATTGGCGCGTACATTTGGTTTGTTTGAAACAGGCGATACCTTACTTTCGATTTTTATTCCACACGCTTCTCTTCCAAAAATAGCCCTTAAAAAAGAAATTCAGTATGTAGGCGCAACTGATTGGAAAAAAGAAAAAGACCGGGAGATACGAAAAGTAAGCGATATGATTGTGCTTGGACTTGTTTCTGTTGGTATTTTCAACGTGGCCATTGCCCTATACAAAATGATTGGTGCAAAAGACAAACCGGGCCATAAAACCATTGTGAAAGAATGGGGCGATGCTTTATTGTTTGCCATTGTTGCAGCCAGCATTATTCGTGCATTTTTCCTTGAAGCATTCAAGATCCCTACCCCATCTATGGAGAAAAATTTATTGGTAGGCGATTTCCTTTTTGTAAGCAAAATAAGTTATGGACCAAAAATCCCGCAAACACCGGTTGCATTCCCATTCGTACACCATACATTGCCGTTTGTAGAAACAAAAAGTTACTTAAATATTTTTGAATTACCGTATTACCGCCTGCCTGGTTTGGGAAGCGTTCAGCGTAACGATGTGGTGGTATTTAACTTTCCGTGTGGAGACACTGTACAGCTTGACCGGCAAAATGAAACATACTACCAAATTGTAACCGATAATGCTTACAGGATGTTCCTGATGTCAGAAGAAGCTAAATCACTTTTTGACAATCCACGAAAACTTTACCAGAAGTTTGAACAAAACAAAGAGTATTATAAATCTTTATACAGGCAAAATTTAATTGACAATGACAACCTGACGGTAAGGCCTGTTGACAAAGAAGACCACTACATTAAACGTTGCGTAGGAATTCCGGGAGATAAAATTGAAGTCAGGCATGGTGACTTGTACGTGAACGGAAAACGTTCAGGTGATACACCGGGAATGGAGTACAATTATCGTGTTAAACTTCACAAACCAATAATGTCTCCTGACGATTCCCAGAGATTTATCAAAGCAATGAAAGAGAAATCTGATTTTGCTACTTCTGATTTTCGTTTTGAATGGGAGAAACCAGAAGCGTACATTACCATGAGCAATGAAAGCAAGGACAAAATGAAGGATTATTTTCAAATTATTGAACGCATGGAAAGTCCAAAAGGGCTGTTTAATAACCTTGAACAAACACAATACCAATATTGGCCAGTGTTTCCCAACGACATAAATTACGACTGGTCAAATGACAATTTTGGCCCGCTGTGGATACCCAAAGAGGGAGCAACCGTAAAAATTGATTCAAGCAATATTTCCATTTACCGTAGAATTATTGATGTGTATGAACACAATGATCTTGTTGTAAAAGGAAACGAAATAGTAATCAATGGCAAAAAAGCTACAACCTATACATTTAAACAAAACTATTACTGGTTAATGGGTGACAACAGGCAAAACTCTCTTGACTCACGCTACTGGGGGTTTGTACCCGAAGACCACGTAGTGGGTAAAGGCGTGTTGGTATGGTTCAGTTCTGACCCCGAAGGTGGCGTACGATGGAATCGCATATTTAAGTTAATCAGGTAACCTAAACTGCGTGTTAACGTTTAGCCTATATATGCAACGTAAACAAATACCGTCAGGTTTAGGCTGGCAAGGAATAACAAACACGCTTATTTTCATGCTGGTGTTTAACGGGCTTGGTTTTGCGCAGGAAAAAGAAAAATATCCATTCAGTAAATGGGATGAAAAAACAATTAAAAAAGCCGAATCATACTCAGAAGATGACAATATTCCCGGGCTCGAAAAAGAAATCATTTACCTGACCAACCTTTGTCGCTTAAATCCAAAATTGTTTGCTCAAACCTATGTGAAACAATACCTTGATGACAATAACCTTAAAACCGCAAACACCGCATCGCTGGTAAAGGATTTAAATAAATGTCCTAAACTGGATGTACTGGCTTACAGCGAAGATTTATATTTCTGTGCAAGGGCGCATGCTGAAAGCAATGGAAAAAAAGGCCTGGAAGGCCACCAGAATTACAATGCCCGCTTTAAAAAATATGCATCAAGCTACACCACTCACGGAGAAAATTGTGATTACGGCAACAGCACAGCCATTGATGTTGTCATGAATTTATTGATTGACGAGGATGTTCCCGGTATGGGGCATCGCAAAAATATACTGGATAAAACTTTCAAAGCATTGGGTGTGGCCTATGCCGTACACAAAAAACTTGATCACAATGTGGTTATGTGTTTTGGAGGATGATTATTAAAACAAATACTTTAAAAAGCCACAGATCGACACAGATTAATTTAAAAATAAAACCCGGGCATAGCTTAGGGAATTAACCGAAGAATATGAAGAAAATTTTATTGATTGTTACCATTTTCACCTCGCTGAACTGCGTAAATGCCCAGGTTGTTAGCCTGCTTACAGAAAATTTTAATGCTGGTTTTCCCGCAACATGGATGCGCGTAAACAATGACGGATTAACCCCGCAGGCCATTGTTTCGTTTGTTGACAATGCCTGGGTTGCCTATGAAGACATTGACAGCACAGGTACCGGTGACAGTGTTGCAGTGGCCACAAGTTATTATAGTCCGGCCGGCACAGCAAACGACTGGATGATTTCTCCTGCCATTGCCCTTGAACACCATGGCAATTTCCTACGTTGGGAAGTACAGTCGCAAGACGCTTCTTATCCTGACGGCTATGATGTCATGATCTCGTATTATCCTGTGGTGGACAGTTTTTATGTTGATACGGTTTTTGCCGTTGATGCCGAATATGCTGACTGGACTACACGCACCGTGTCGCTGGATGATTTCGTAAACCAAACAATTTATATTGCTTTCAGGGCAAAAAGCACCAATAAATTCCTGTTGTTAATTGACAATATTCAAGTGTACGCTGACACAACTATTTCGGTTTCAGAAGTGGCAGTTGAAGAAACAAAACTCCAGGCATTTCCAAATCCTGCAACTGATTTTGTGAATGTATACGCACAAAAAAACATTGCAAAAGCAGTGTTGTATGACATGGCCGGAAAAGAAACAATAACCGTACAACCCCATTCATCAAAATTCCAGGTTTCCATGCAGGGAATTAATGCAGGTGTGTATATACTTTACGTTTACTGTACCGATGGAACCACTGGCCGTGTAAAAATAATACGCCAATAAAAATATGGCCGTAACAACTGGTTTTGGTTTTTCAGCTGTTGTACCCAATGCTATGGCCACTGTGCCATTCGGGCCCGATTCGCTTTGGAAAAACAAACTTGAGTTCACCAAACAACACACCATTGTAATTGCCCCTTCAGGTTCCGGAAAAACATCGTTACTGGCTTTTATGTATGGCATGCGGCATGATTTTACCGGTACCATTACCTATGATGGAAAAGATATTTCAAAACAAAATTTGAAATGGTGGTCGGTAATGCGTCAAAAAAGCCTTGGGGTAATTTTCCAGGATTTACGCCTGGTGCCGCACCTGACCGTTGGTGAAAACCTCATTCTTAAAAACAACCTTACCAAACATAAACGTATTGATGAAATAAAATCAATGCTTGCGCATTTGGGAGTTGCCGAAAAGTGGGAACAAACATGCGGCACACTGTCATACGGACAACAACAGCGCGTGTGCATTGTACGTTCATTGTTGCAACCACTTGATTTTTTACTGGCCGATGAACCCTTTTCGCACATTGATGATGCCAACATTGAAAAAGCAAAACAATTGATGCTGGATGAATGCGGCAAACAAAATGCAGCGCTAATTATGTATTCGCTGGGATATGATTATGGAATAAATTTTAATCACCGTTACAACTTATAATGCTGCGCAAAGTCATATTTAAAAAACACGGTTATTTCCAGTTGGCATTGTCAACCATTGGGGCAAGCCTTGGTTTTTTTGTGCTACTGGCAGGCATACAGTTTTATATTGACCTTAAAAGCGTATTGGTTGACAAACACCAAATGGCAACATCTGATTTTCTTGTATTGCACAAGGAAGTGAATGAAATGAGCATGCTGAAATTAAAAAGCAATGAATTTAGCCGACAGGAAATAGAAGAAATACGCCAGCAACCCTACATCAAAGAAATTGGCGAACTCAAACAGGGTTTGTTCGAGGTATTTGCCACTCTAAAAGGAGTTGAAGCCATTAAAGACATGAGTACAGCTATGTACTTTGAGTCGATTGACGATAAATTCATAGACATTGAATCCGATAAATGGAAATGGAAAGAAGGTGATTCCATTATTCCCATTATTCTTCCTTCAATTTTACTTGAATCATACAATTTCGGCATGGCTCCAAGTCAAAATTTACCGCCTATAACCGAAAAAACGCTAACCTGGTTTCATTATGGTTTGCGCATAAGTGGCAATGGAAAAGTGGGCCAGTTTAAAGGAATTATTTTAGGTTTTTCTGACCGCATTAACACCATACTCGTTCCGCAGGAATTTATTAATTGGGCTAACCCCATTTTTCAAAACAGGCCTGAAAGCAATCCATCGCAACTGGTTATTGAAGTTGACGACATTACACACCCTATGCTGGCTAAGTTTTTGAAAGAAAAAAATTATGTAACCAATAAAGACAAATTAAGAAGCAGCCGCATCAAAAGTATTCTGGATATATGCCTGGTTGTTTTTTTAGTACTTGGTCTCATCATCCTTTTTATGGCTGCCTTAACCTTTATACAATATGCACATTTAAGCATATTGCGTGTTAGCACTGAACTTAAAAACGTGATGGCAATTGGCTACCATTTTACCGCACCGGCCCGTATATTTCTTGTGCTTTTTATGGTTTTGAATGTTTTGGCTTTAACTATAGGATTGGCCGGCCTGGTTTGGTTTAAGGGCCAGTTAAGTGCGTATTTTGAAAACCATTATTTTACCGTTGATCCAGGCCTTGCAACTACCACAATTTTAACATCTTTTGGCGCTGTGGCCTTCCTTTTTACAGCCAACGTTTTGAGCATCTACCGTCTTTTACGTGGTTTGGCCCGTCACTTGCAGTAAACATCTCTGCAACGCCTTTTTAGCCTTAAATACAGATGAAACAGAGATTTTTTATCCTGTTTTCGGTAAAAGCGGACTTAAAAACAAAGAACGCTGAGGTTGGAGGAAGTTGGAGAGATAATAAACAATTAAACAGGGTTAATTTTTTGTTAAAAAGCGTATTGTACCCAACACTTACTTTTATATTTATGCTATGAGAAATCTTATACTTACTTCATTCCTGGCCATCATGGGCTTTGTTGTATCTGCACAAAAGGGCGGGTATACGTTAAAGTTTAAAGTCAACGGCTGTAAAGACACCACCGTTTTTCTGGCCAACTATTATGGCAACAAATTGTACTATGCCGATACGACAAAGTGCAATGCCAAAGGCGAATTTCAATTCAGCACAAAGAAAAAGTTTGAGCCGGGATTGTATGCCGTTGTTGTTTCAGGAAAATATTTTGAAATTGTACTGAACAACGAAAACGTTTACATTGAAACAGAAAAAGCTGACCTTGTAAACAAAGTAGTGGTAAAGGAATCAAAAGAAAATAAATTGTTTTACGAATACATTTACTTCATCAACGCAAAACGCATGTTGGCCGATCCTATTCGCAACAGTGCAAAAGACCTGAAGAAAGACGACCCTAAATTGAAAAAAGCAAAAGAAGATCTTGCCGCTTTGGACAAAGAAGTAAAAGCTTTCCAGCAAAAATTCATTACCGATAACCCTACTTCGCTTACCGCAAAGTTTATTAAGTTATCATTAGACATTGAAATCCCTGAGCAACCTAAAAAACCTGATGGAAGCCCTGTTGATTCAGCATGGACGTATAAATATGCACATACCCATTATTTTGACAACCTTGATTTTAGTGATGACAGAATGGTGCGTTCGCCCTTTTTTCACAACAAAGTTGACAAGTATTTTAAGGATATGATTTTGCAGATACCAGATACCGTTATTGCAGAAATCAACCGTTTGTTCCCGAAATTTGAACAAAGCAAAGAACAGTTTAAATATGTATGCCATAAACTGACCTACGATTCGGAAACATCAAAAATCATGTGTTTTGACAAAGTATTTGTTTACCTGGTGGAGAAATACTACAACAACGGAAAAGCAACATGGCTGAAAGACGATAAATTAAAGAAAGTACAGGAACGTGCTGCTGAAATTTCACCGTGTACCTGTGGTAAACTGGCAACACCCATTACGCTGCCTGACTCAAGCATGGCCTGGAAAAAATTATACGATGTTAAATCAGATTATACCATTCTTGTTTTCTGGGATCCGGAATGTGGTCATTGCAAAACAGAATTGCCGAAATTTGCCGAGTTGATGAAAAAATACAAAGGCAGTAATAAAGTAAGTGTCTATTCAGTAAGCCAGGACCACAGTGCCGCATGGAAAAAGTTCATCAAGACCAATCATATGGAAGATTTTGTAAACGTTGCCGTTCCGAAAGAAATTTACGAAGGTGACGGGCAAAAAGCCGCACATGAACTGGTACAAAAAGGATTGACCGATTACAACAGCTTGAACTATCGTAATTTTTACGACATTATTTCTACACCACGTATATTCTTACTTGATAAAGACAAAAAAATTGTGGCCAAACAGCTTGAGGCTGATCAAATGGACAAAATTATTGAACACTTTTTGAAACAAGGGAAGAAGTGGTAAACAAAAGTGGCAGCGGCAGTACGCAGCGGCAACAGTAAAAGGCTTTTAGAATTAAACATACATAAACCGGCAGGCATGGGATTTCAACTGAAATATATGATACTGCCGGTTTTTCTTTTTTTATCCCTTAATGGCATTTCCCAATCTCCCTGCGAAAAAGTTTATGAAATGGCCCAGGTAGAAGCACCCGCAGAAATACCTATAAAAAATAGCGAATTCATCAACTTTGTAAGTAAAGAGATTGTACCAATACTTGAAAAAAGCGACCTGCTTGTACCCAAACTTTTTATTCTATTTACCATTTCTGACCAGGGCGAAATTATAAGCGTAGAATTTCCCCGGCTTGAAGCAAAAGCCGAAGTACATAAGGCATTGGCGGCAGCTTTCTTAAAATTGGGCAAATGGAAACCTGCTGTACTTGCGGGTAAAAATGTTTGTTCTGAATTTGCTTATGCCATTAGTTGTTTAAAATGGCAGTAATCCATTGAACAGGATGTTTTGGGGCTATTATTACGCTTTATAAAGTTGTGGTCAAACCTTACCAAGTAATTCCAACCTAAGCATATTTAAGGCAGCAGCCGATGACATTTGAATGTTTGGATTTCGAATCTCTCCGAATTGAAACTTTTTTGCGTAGCATTTATCCTTTGAAGCAAAACCAATCCACACAAGTCCTACTGGTTTGGTTTCCGATCCGCCTCCAGGACCGGCAATTCCCGTTGTTGATATGCAATAATCGGCATTCAGCAATTTCCGGCCGTTTTCAGCCAGTTTTATGGCGCACCATTCGCTAACCGCTCCTTCCTGTGTCAGCATATCATGGTCAAGCCCCAATACGCTTTCTTTTACGCTATATGCATAGGCTGTAATGCTTCCATTGAACAATTCTGATGCACCCGGTACACTTGTTACCAGGCGGCCAATATTTCCTCCTGTACAACTTTCAACCGTACCCAGCGTTTGTCCTTTTTCCTTTAAAAGGTCTGAAACAACCTGTTCTAAGGTATTTTGCCCTTCTGCAAAATAAAAATTGCCAAGAGCCGCAATAATGCGTTCACAATAAACATCAACCTGCTTTTGCAAGTCCAGTTTATCAGTCCCTTTTGCGGTTACACGTAATTTCACAAGCCCAGGCGAAGGCAAATACGCAAGGCCCAGGCCTTTTTTTCGCAAATCGTTCTCAACATCTTTTATTTTCTCGGCAATAAATGATTCGCCCATACCTGTGGTAAGCAAGGTACGATGCACAATTTTCGCATTGCTTTTCAACGCTAACTGCGGTAAAATTGTATCTGTCATCATTCCCTTCATTTCATAGGGAACGCCCGGCATACTGATGAATATTTTTCCCTTTTTGTCAAACCACATTCCCTGGGCCGTACCTTTTTGATTAACGATCATTAGACAACCCACCGGAATTTCGGCCTGGCGTACATTTACGTCAAGCATTACACGGCCTCGCTTGATAAAAAATTCTTCAATGCGTTCAAGCACTTGCTTATTGAGTTCAAGATGTGTATTGAAATATTTACACAGTGTATGCTTGGTAATGTCGTCTTTAGTGGGGCCCAACCCTCCGGTTATAAGAACAACATCGGCATGTGCTGCCGATTCGTCTAGCGCGCGAATAATTTCCTGTTCTTTATCAGAAACGGCTAAGGTTTGAACAACATCAATACCAATCAAGCTCAACTGCTCACCCATCCAACCGGCATTGGTGTTAATGGTTTGCCCAATAAGCAATTCATCGCCAATGCTAACTATACAGGCCTTCATGTATTAATTGAGTTTTGCCTGGTTTTCGGGTGAATTAAGTGTAAGCGTACGGTCAGAAGAGATGGCGCTTTTTTCGATCTTTAATTTAGTACCACCTTCAACAGAAATAATAAGTGTTGTATCGCGAACCTCTTCAATTTTGCCGTGAATTCCACCAATGGTAATAATACGTTGGCCTTTTTCAAGGCTCTCTGAGAATTTTTTGGCTTCCTTCATTTTCCTGCGTTGTGGAGCTATCATGAAAAAATAAAATACCACCAGGATCAACCCAAACATGATGATTGAGCTCATTGGATTTGGTCCGCTTTGTGGTTTTGCAAGTAAAATAGATAAGAGATTGTTCATTTTTGTTTTTAGTTTTCAGTTTATAATTACTTAGTTTAAAGTTTCCCGTATACAGTTAGCAATACTAACTGTAAACTGTTACCCTTCTTCTTCCGATCCTGGCGCTTTAATTTCACCTTCCAATCGTAAAATATGTGTAGTTGGTTTTGTATTGGCAACAACCCGTATTGACTTGGTAACTTTACCTTGTTTTCCGGCACTGTCAAATGTTACATCAATTTTTCCTTCTTCTCCTGGTGCAATTGGATCTTTCGGCCAGTCTTTTGGAACGGTACATCCACACGATGGGCGCACATCCGTCAACACCAGGCTTGACCCGCCTGTGTTTTTAAAATAAAATGTAAACGATACCATTTCGCCCTGGCTAATGGTGCCAAAGTTGTAAGTGGTGTCTTTGAATTCAATTACAGGCGGATTTTTAGGGTCAATAACCTCGGTTGACAATTTACCATCAACCATATCACCTTTTTTTTCACCGCAACCCACAACGAGCGTTGCGAAAAGAATTGTTCCAAGTAAAAATTTATTCATTGCTGTTAAATTATATTTCCTGTTTGAATTGTTTTTCTTTTTTAACCTACCAATCCCCTGCCGGTTTTCACAATTGTTCCATTCGATTTCAATTCGGCATATACTTTATCCAAGATGCCGTTCACAAACGTACCGCTTTTTGGTGTACTGTATTCTTTGGCAAGATCAATGTACTCGTTCAGGGAAACTTTTACCGGAATGGATGGAAAAATAATTGCCTCGGTAATGGCCATGTTCATAATGATCAGGTCAAGCGAAGCTATGCGTTCCAACTCCCAGTTATCGGTTTTTGATTTTACCCACGCATCAGTTTGCGATCGTTTGGAAATACACTTCGTAAATAAATCTTTGGTGAATTCCTCGTCTTCGACTTTGTTTTTCCACAAAGGCAATAATTCAGGTTCTTTTCCTTCTTTAATTGACTGTACGGTTTTGATGAATGAAGCGGCTGCCAAATCCAAATCGTCCTGCCAGAAAACATTCTCTTCTTCTACAAAACTCTGCACCAATTCACTGTTGGCTACAAAATGTGTAAAATACGTAACAATGAATTTTTTATGGAATTCAATGTCATTGGCAGGATTTTTCATGAACTCCTCGTAATGTTCAGACTGGGTAATGTCCTGGAAAATCTTTTTAACGAGTTCTGTTTGATTGGCCCACGAAACTTTTGATTTTTCCAGCGCGTTGCGCAATCGCACCGAATTCTGGAGGTTTTCAATTACGGGGTTCTGTACAAATTTCAAATTCGGGTCAAGATCTTCCTTGCTGGGTAGATATTTGTTCTTATTCTCCTCCATACGTAATTCAGCCTGATGTTTTAATTCAAGCGGCAACGCAAGAAAAAGTAAGTACAGTTCATACAGTTTTTCTACTGAATGGAACAGGCTTCGCTCGCCTTTCATAAGGCTCTCTTCCTCGGCCTGGTACCATGCGTAGAGATTCTGTAAAACTTTTATGCGCAAATGCCTGCGTGTTAACATAAAGGGAAAGAACTAAATTTCTAAATCTATGAACTAAATATTTCCGCCTTTTGCCCTGATGCGTTCTTCGGCAACATGGTTGGCAGCTAAGTATGTTGGTATTCCTTTTTCGTTTGCTGTTTTAATGATTGCGGTAATGGTATCATAAATTCCTGAAGCCTGTTTCATGGCTGCATCGGCATTATAACCCAAAATCTCATGGTAGCAATTCATCAATCCGCCAGCGTTAATAGCAAAGTCAGGCGCATAAAGAATTCCTTTATCCATTACTGCCTTACCGTGAATTGTTTCATCTTTCAACTGGTTGTTTGCGGCACCGGCAATGATTGAGCATTTTAAGCGCGGCAAGGTGTTGTCATTTACTGTTGCACCCAAAGCACATGGCGAGTACACATCAACATCCAAATCGTAAATATCTTCAGGCTTCACAACAGTTGCCTTGAATTTATCGGCTACTTGTTTTAACGTGTCTTCATGAATGTCGGTAACATACACTTTAGCACCGTCTTTCGTAAGGTACTCCACCAAACTATAGCCAACATGACCAACACCCTGAACCGAAACTTTTTTTCCTGCAAGGCTATCGTTTCCGAAACGTTGTTTCAAACAGGCTTTAATTCCTGAATAAACTCCGTATGCCGTTACTGGAGACGGATCTCCACTACGACCTGGCAAGCCCACTACGTTTTTTGTTTCTTTGCTTACAAATTCCATATCGGCCGGGCTAATTCCAACATCTTCTGCCGTTATGTATTTTCCACCCAGGCTTTCAACAAATTTTCCGAACCTGCGGAACAATGCTTCCGATTTATCTTTGCGGCTATCGCCAATAATTACAGCTTTACCACCACCCAAATTTAAATTTGAAATTGATGCTTTGTATGTCATACCGCGTGACAGACGCAACACATCGGTCAATGCTTCTGCTTCACTGGCATAATTCCACATGCGCGTTCCACCCAATGCAGGGCCTAAAACCGTGTTGTGAATGGCAATAATTGCCCGTAATCCTGTGGCCTTATCGTTACAAAATAAAACCTGTTCGTGACCATAACCGGCCATTTGACTTAAAGGGCCCGCCTCCTGTGTCACTGTATTTTTAGTTTCTACCATAATCAATCAACGTTAATTCTTCCTCTTATTTTGCTTATGTTTGTGACGGCAAATTTATAATAATTTCGAGCCGTGCAAACGTTTTTTATAAAGTAAAGTGAAGCATTTAAAAGCCTTAAATAAATACCTGTGGAAATACAAATGGCATTTGGGGCTTGGGCTTGTATTCATCATTGTTTCAGATCTTTACGGTGTTTGGGCCCAGGTTTATGTACGCGAGGGAATAGATGCCATTGCCAACGGGGGACTTGATTTTGGCAAAGCCACCGCTATATGCGTGCATACATATACTTCCCAAGGCATTGAGGCTCTGAATGCACTGCATTTCAAAATGGATTTTGCCCTGATGACAAGCAGTTATTTAAAAATTTATTTTTCACAAGGTGCTGAGGCTCTGAATGCATTTCATTTACATGTGCTTGACATGAAAAAAATTGCATCAGACCCTACTCTTTTAAGTGCTTTTTATACCGTAATTATTCGGTGTATTTTGTTTTTTTTAGCATTTAATGTTATAAAAGGATTTTTTCTTTTCTGCCAGCGTCAAACCATTATTGTCATGTCACGCAGGATTGAATACGATTTAAAAAACAGCATATATGCGCATTACCAGGAATTACCTGTAAGCTTTTACCAGAAAGGAAATACAGGCGACATCATGAACCGCATTAGCGAGGACGTTGGAAAAGTGCGCATGTATCTTGGTCCCGGCATTATGTACACCATTAACCTGGTTGTACTGCTGGCCATAACCATAACCCAAATGTTCCAGGTGAGCGTTGAACTAACGCTTTATGTACTCATGCCTTTACCCGTTATGGGCTGGCTGGTGTTTACCATTAGTAACCGCATCAATAAAAAAAGTGCTTTCTTACAAAAAAAGCAATCAGACCTTTCAACACGTGTGCAGGAAGACTTTACCGCCATACGCCTTATAAAAACATTTGGCAAACGCCTGTTTGCTTCAAAAAAATTCGGCACAAAAACCGAAGATTATAAGCAGGCCGCTAAAAGCCTTTTACGCACCGATGCTTCTTTTATACCCGTCATGACTGTTTTGGTAGGATTAAGCACCGTACTTACCATTTGTATTGGCGGCATATTGTGCATTGATGGAAAAATATCAGTTGGAAACATTGGCGAATTTGTAATTTACGTGAACATGCTTACCTGGCCTTTTGCAAGCGTTGGGTGGATTAGCTCATTGATACAACGCGCAGCAGCTTCGCAGGAACGCATCAATGAATTCATGAACGAAAAACCCTATACCGAAAAACTGCATCATGGAAATACCATTGAAACCGATTTTACGGCCATTGAATTTGAAAACGTAGGTTTCAGTTATCCCGGAAGTTCACGCAAAGCTTTACAAAACATTTCATTCACCCTTGACAAAGGAAAAACACTTGGCATTATTGGCAAAACAGGGTCGGGAAAAACAACCATTGGCAATTTACTGAATGCTGAACATACCGAATACAGCGGAACCATTCACATAGGCAAAAATGAACTGAGCACAATTGCCCTGCACGATTTACGCACTAAAATTTCATGTGTGCCACAGGACGCATTTCTTTTTTCTGACACCATAAAAGGAAACATTGCTTTTGGCGCAAAAACAGGCCAGGCCGACCAGGCTGTTGTTGAACATTATGCAAAAAAAGCCGTTGTTCATGAGAACATCATGGGATTCGAAAAACAATATGATACGGTTGTGGGTGAACGCGGCATCACCTTGTCAGGTGGACAAAAACAACGAATCACCATAGCACGTTCATTGATTCGTGAGCCGGAAATTTTATTGTTTGACGATTGCTTAAGCGCTGTAGATGCAGAAACCGAAAAGGAAATACTTGACAATTTGGTAGAGGCGATGAAAGGAAAAACAACACTGCTTATTTCACACCGCGTTTCAACAGTGATGCATGCCCATGAAATTATTGTGTTGGATGAAGGCAAAATTGTGGAACGCGGAACACATGCACACCTCATTAAGAATGGTGGATTATACCAGTCATTGTACACCAAACAGTCAGGCAATAACTAAATTGGTGGCTTTTCAAAAAAAAATGTCGGGCGTATTAAAAAACCCTTTTTCTTTGCAACTGTAATGAATAACAATTTTAACACACCGGTTTATTATTATCTGCCCTGGAAACATGGCAAACCGGTGATGTATTGATACAATTAAACAGGATTTTAATTTTAAAATATAACCATCCCGGTCAGCAAAGGCCGGGATTTTTGTTTTATGCCTATGGAAAAGAAGCAAAACTATGCAGCTTACAGTAACGAAGATTTTACTGTATGGAAAACCCTGTTTGAACGACAGGTGACAAACCTTGAAGGCCGGGTTTCCCATTATTACCTTGATGCGTTGGTGAAAATTGGCTTTACACCAAATCGAATTCCCGATTTTAACGAGGTGAATCAGATTTTAAAACAAACCACAGGCTGGACGCTTGAAGTAGTGCCTGCCATTGTGCCTGAAGACCGATTTTTTACTTTATTATCATCTAAGAAATTTCCAGCTACAACCTGGCTGCGCAAGATTCAGCAACTCGATTACCTGGAAGAACCTGATATGTTTCACGATGTATTTGGTCACGTTCCCTTATTGTTAAACGAAGCGTATGTAAGCTTTTTCAAGGGAGTTGCCAAACTGGCCATTGAAAATATTGACAATGCTGAAGTAATTGCAGCACTTGGGCGCATTTACTGGTTTACCATTGAGTTTGGACTGATCAATGAAAATGGCAAGGCCAAAGCCTATGGTGCCGGTATTATTTCCTCGTTTGGCGAGACAAATCACGCCTTGAGCGAAAAAGCATCACATTTTCCCTTTGAAGTGCGAACTATAATGCATAAGCCTTTCGTAAACACACAGATTCAAACCGACTATTTCGTAATTGAATCGTTTGAACAACTGTTTGCTTCACTAACCCAAATTGAGGCCGAAATTAAAGCGATACTTAAAAACCAAAAACAACTCACGCAATGAAAGTAGTTATACTCGGATACGGAAACCTGGGCAAAATATATGCCGATGTATTTCGGAAATATAAATTTGTTGACGACAATGAGCTTTATATTTTAAACAGGACAGGAAATTCTTCCACTGGACGGGCCAACTATTTCACACCCGAATCGGTGCCTGCCCTTGAACCTGATGTTGTATTATTATCGGTAAAGCCACAGGACTACAATTCAATTATTGACATTGCCTGCAAATTAAAAGGAAAACACACGGTGTTTATGTCAGTAATGGCGGGTATTACCCTTAGCACGCTCAAGCAAACATTGAACCATGAAAAAATTGTGCGCGTAATGCCAAACTCGCCCATAGAAATTGAAATGGGCATTAGCGGTTTTACTGCTTCAAAAGAACTTGGTTTTGACGAATTGAAAAAAATTGAAAACCTTTTGTCGGTCACAGGTCGCGCTATTTATTTTGAAGACGAAAACATGCTCAATGGTGTTACCGCTTTAAGCGGCAGCGGTCCTGCCTATTTCTTTTACATTGTAAAAAACATGATTGAGGCAGGCAAACAAATGGGATTTACTGAAAGCATGGCTACTATTTTAGTGAAACAAACCATGGCTGGAGCATTGCAGCTGCTCAATGACAAAAACAAAAACATTGATCAGCTCATTTCAACAGTCGCTTCAAAAGGAGGAACCACGTTTGCCGCATTTGAGACCTTTGAAGCTTATAAAATGGATCAGGCCTTGGTAAACGGGCTTAAAAATGCTGAAAAAAGGGCCGAAGAGCTCAGCAAGATTCAGGAAAACAAGGTTTTCAGTACAAATTAAGCCTTCAATTTGATTTTGGCTTAAATTTACGGAAATCACAACCCGTGAATGCCCTTCGTAAAATAGCCCTTTCCATTTCGCTCATTGGTTGCGCGCATTTTATTTTTGGTCAAAACGGCAACGATTTTTTCAGCTATCCTGCGGTTCACACCATCAACCTTAATTTTGAATTGCAAAATTATTTTGATTCGCTTGACTATTACAAATTACAGGACAATGAAACCGGCATTGAACATTATATAAAAGCCGATGTTATTATTGACAGCGATACCATTCCCGATGTTGGCATTCGTTTTCGGGGCAATTCAAGTTATGATCACCCGGGTTTAAAAAAACCAATACAACTTGATTTCAATGAATTTGTGAGTGGGCAGGATTATGATGGGCTAAAAAAACTGAATCTAAACAACAGCCACCTTGACCCTACGCACATGCGTGAAAAACTCATGCTGGATATTTTTGGAGAACTTAATTTACCGGCCCCGCGTGTCACTTATTCGGCAGTTTATTTCAATGGCAATTATGTTGGCTTGTACAAAGCCATGGAAACCATAAACAAAGATTTTCTTGAAACGTTTTTCACGAATGACAATGGCAACCTGTACAAATGTGAACCCTACATGTCGTTTACCTACGAAGGTGAAGGACAGGACGCGTATTATGATAATTGCGAAATTCGCACCAACGAAACCGAAAATGACTGGAACAAACTGGTTGATTTTATACATACGGTAAACTTTACTTCCATTGAAAATTTTGCTGCAGCCATTGATCAAAAATTCAATATTCAGGCCTATTTAAGAGCCTGGGCCGCCAACATGGTATTTGGTAACATTGACACCTACTTTTATTTACCTCATAATTTTTACCTGTATGAAAATCCGCTTACCAATAAAATTGACTGGATAACCTGGGATTTAAGCCTTGGTTTTGGCGTAGGCTTTGCCATCTTCTTTAAAAATAATTACGACCTGGCCATTGATTATATGCCTGACAACGCCATAACCGAGCGTCCCCTTTCATATTATTGCCTCAAAAACGAATCGACCCGCGCGGCTTACTTCAGCGAAATTTGTTCATTGGTAAAAACCAAATTTTCCATGAACTATTTGTCGCCAAAAATTGACAGTATTGCTGCAATAATTCGCCCCTATGTTGAAATGGAACCTGACACCAACCGCGAGTTTACAAATTTTGATTTTGAAACCAATTTGCAATACGGTACAGTCAATTATGAGTTGCTGGGAGTTGTTCCCGGGCTAAAATCGTACATTGAATTGCGGCAGGAAAATGTAAAGAAACAATTGTGCAATTTAAAGTGGAGTTGTGCTGCCAACGATTTTGTTGAATTTGTTGATGGCATTTCAGTTTATCCAAACCCTGGTACTGTTATCAATGTAAAATTCCACATTCCTGCCGAATACACTTCAAGCCAGTTTACATTATACGACATGCAGGGCAAAAAAGCGTATGAAACAAGTATTCCCAACAATGCCGAAGGACTTTTGACCCTTGATTTAAGCCATTTGAAACAGGGTATTTACGTATTGAAAAGTGATGCTGGCTGTTTCCCAATACAGCATAAGATTGTGGTAACGGGGGAATAATCCCGAATTTCGAAATTCGAAATTAAATAATTGAATTCAACTTCTCACAGGCCTCTTTAATCTCATTCTCGGTTATGGTCAATGGCGGTGCAATGCGCACACAGCTGTTGTTGTATAAAAACCAATCCACAATAATACCTTTTTCAAGGGCGGCATGTATTACTTTTTGCACATGATCAAAATCATTCAATTGTATAGCAAGTAATAAACCTAACCCACGCACCTCTTTTATTTTTTTATTTGCACTTAACAAATCAGTAAATAACTTTCCCTTTGATTTTACCCTGTAAACCAATTCTGTTTCCGTAAGCAAGGTTAACCCTGCTATGGAAGCCGCACATGAAACGGGATGTCCGCCAAAGGTTGTAATATGGCCCAAAACCGGGTTTGTTTTTAAACAGCTCATGATTTGGGGCGATGAGATGAACGCACCCAATGGCATGCCCGCACCAAAGGCTTTTGCAGTAAGCAATACATCAGGAATCACGTTAAAATGGTGCAACGCGTATAATTTTCCACAGCGCCCGTAACCGGTTTGTATTTCATCAAACACCAGCAATGCCCCGTGTTGCGTACACAGGTCGCGCACTTTTTCCAGGTAGGCTTTATCGGGAACTATGCAACCTGCCTCGGCCTGCACCGGTTCCATAAATACAGCTGCGGTATGTTCATCAATGCAATCAAGCAATTCGGGTTTATTGTAATCAATGCGCACAATATCGGGCATAATTGGCCTGAATGAATTACGCATTTCTTCGCCACCACCAAGGGCCATGGCACCAGTTGTTGCACCGTGATACGAATTATTAAATGAAATTATTTTGGTTCTTCCCGTATACCTTCTCACCAGTTTAATGGCACCTTCTACGGCTTCGCTACCTGAGTTCACAAAAAACACCGATGACAAATTTGCCGGTAAATGTTTGGCCAGGCGTTTAGCCAGCTCAACCTGTGGGCTCAGTACATATTCACCATACACCATTGCGTGCATGTTGTTTTCAGCCTGCCTTTTTACAGCGTATACAATGGAATGGTTTGCATGACCAAAGTTACTTACCGATATTCCTGAAATTAAATCCAGGTATTTTTTCCCATTCACATCAAACAAAAAATGTTCATCACCGTGCGTTATTTCCAGTGCCATTGGAAAATCGCTGGTTTGCGCTACATGTTTTAAAAATAATTCGCGGTTTGATGACATGGGTTAAAATCTTAAACTTAATCCAATTTGTGCTGACGCGCCCCTGAAACTGTAAAGTATTTCTTCTTTTCGCTTTCCTTCAATACGGTCAGGACTTGTGCCGTTAATGGTGTATTCATCTAACTTACCCCCATAAACCAAAAATTGCGGTCTAAAAAACAAACCAAGGTTTTTAATGAAATAATAACGCAATTCAAGGTTGAACAAAAAAGCCGAACCTTTTAATGTGACATGGCCTTTGTATTCAACCGAGTCAATAACATCCATCCTGTCATAATTGAAACCGTGTACGCCAACGCCTGTACCAATGGCCAGGTTTATTTTTTTCTTGTCTATCAAATGGTATTGTGCAATAAACTGCAACGAGGTGCTTTTTGCTTCAATAAATTTATTGCCCGTTGAATTTTCAGGCTGTGTATCGTACGTATGATGTAATCCTGAAATACCAATCGAAAAAGGTCCTTTAACGCTAAACAACACATCTGCACCAACACAAATTCCAAATGCCTGTGGCTTGCCAGTTACACTAAGTGAGTTGGGAATATTAAATAATGTTCCGCCCGCTGCAAGATCAACCTGCATCCTGTATTTAAATGGCTCCTGCGCTTGCGCAACAAAGGTCATTAATAAAAATACAGGCAGCAGTTTTTTCATCCTCCTAAGTTATAAAATAAGAGAATATAAAACGCATGAAAAACGTGTCTTTTATATTGAATTAATGTGAATAATTTGGCTGCCTTAACGGGCTATACACTCCAAGTCCTCGCCTGAAATTTGATTGAATTCCTTCGTATATAAGGAAAACACTCAAATTCCAGGCTCCGGGCTTTCCGTTTCTATCCCTGGCAGACTTCTTAAAATAAGGTATAGTTATAACCCCGGTATATTTTTAGTTTATACACCAATGAGACCGTTGGGGATTTGTTTTAATCATCCAGGTCGTTGCCGTGATGGCCGCCACGCTGGTCTTTTTTATCTTTTAACCGTTCTAGCAAAACACGTTTAAACTTCTCTTCGGCCTTATACAACCCTGCCACTTTTTTTACAGGTAATACCGTAAGGTACTTGGTGTGGTATGTTTTTTCAAGGTCCAGTTCCTTTTGTTTATTAGTCAACACGGTTTCCATGGCTTTTTGCACTTCTGCATCGCTCATTTCTTCTATTTTTTTATGGTCGCGTATAACCTCCCTGCGTGCTTTGCGTATTTCCTGCTTTTCCTTTTGGTGCTGGTTATACACCGGCCAAAATTTTTGGGCCTCCTCACTTGTCAGGTTAATTTCCTTGGTAATGAAGGCTATTTTTTGCGCTTCAATTTCATCTTTTTTCTCCTGTAAGCGCGGGTGTTGCGCTTGTGCAAGTACTGGCACCAGCATGGCCATTAATATTAATATTCTTCTCATATCGTTTGTTCTTTTCAGCGCTAACGCTCAGTTTGTAACCATTTATTACTTTCCATGTATTTATACCTCACTACACAATTCTATTCCAGTTCAATGCCATCTTCCATTAAATAATCAACCACTTCGTTGCTTTCATTCTCCATTTCTTCTTCTGACATGTAGGCAATCAAATCGTCTTCATGCAACTCGTCAACCAGGTAATTGGCAGCATCATTTTCTGTATTTATTTCAGGCAAAGCCGCAATGGCACCGTTTACTTTTTCGTGGTCCATAAACATAAAAGCGGCAACCGCAATTATACAAATACAAGCTGCGGCTGCTGTCCAACGCAATACACGGGTACGTATTGAAACAACCGGGGCTTCTTTTTTTCCTGTAATGTTTTTAATTTTTGTTTCAACGCTTTCAAAATATCCTTCAGGCACTTCAACCAGTTCCTTTTTTTCAAGGCTAAACAAAACAGGCGCTTCATTCATTTGCTGCAAAACCCTTTGGGCCAGGTTATCAAAATAACCATCGGGAGCCTTGTGCAGCTCCTTCCTGGAAAGGCCTCCCAACAAAGGCGCCTCTTTTTTCCAATCGTTATTTTCGTCTCCTGGGGTCATACTGTTTTGACACTTAAACGTGCTTAAAGTTTAATTGCCGGTTAAAAATTCTTCAATTTTTTTTACTGCGTGATGAAAGCTGGCTTTTAGCGCACCAACCGATGTGTCAAGCACTTGCGACATGTTTTCATACGGCATTTCGTCAAAATACTTCATATTAAATACAATGCGTTGTTTTTCGGGGAGGGTGGCTATGGCCATTTCAAGCTTTTTATAAATATCATCCGTACTAACCACATTGGCATCGCCATCACGGTGTGTGGCTCTTGCATTCGGATTTTTGTCAACCGGTACCAGTTGTACATTTTTATTTTTTCCTAAAAAAGTAAGGGTTTCATTGGTGGCTATACGGTACAGCCAGGTGTATAAATTGGCTTCTTCCCTGAAATTTTTTAGTCCGGCCCATACTTTTACCAATGTATTTTGCAATACATCATCGGCATCGTCATGGTTTTTTACCATCCTGCGAATGTGGTAATACAATTTTTGCTGGTATTTTTTTACAATAAGGGTAAAGGCGTACTCCTCGCGACCTTCGCGAAAAGCTGCCAGTAATTCCACATCATTGTATTCACTCATTGAGTTGTTTGGCGAGTGATTAACCCCGGTTGATTGATTATTTACGACTGATTGCGCGCTGAGCTGCGTTCACAATATCAATTGCATCCAATCCGTATTTTTTCATCAACTCCTCAGGGGTTCCACTTTCACCAAATGTATCGTTTACGCCTACAAATTCAATTGGTGCCGGTAAGTGGCGTGTTAATACACCCGCTATACTCTCACCCATTCCACCAGCTATTTGGTGTTCTTCAGCTGTAACCACACATTTGGTTTTCTTCACCGATTGTAAGACTGCGGCTTCGTCCAAAGGTTTAATGGTATGAATATTTATTATTTCAGGGTTAATGCCCTTTTGAAGCAAAATCTGTGCTGCCTCAATGGCTTTCCACACCATATGGCCGGTTGCAAAAATGGTTACATCAACACCTTCGTGCAGCATTAATGCTTTACCAATTACAAATTTTTGATTGGCCGGGGTAAAGTTGGGCACCTTTGGCCTTCCAAAACGCAAATACACAGGCCCAACATGGCTGGCTATGGCAATGGTGGCGGCTTTGGTTTGGTTAAAGTCACAAGGGTTAATCACAGTCATTCCCGGCAACATTTTCATCATACCAATGTCTTCCAAAATCTGGTGCGTTGCACCATCTTCGCCCAACGTTAAACCAGCATGCGATGCACAAATTTTTACATTTTTTTCCGAATAGGCCACACTTTGACGTATTTGGTCATATACACGGCCGGTTGAAAAATTGGCAAATGTTCCAGTGAACGGAATTTTTCCACCAATGGTCATACCGGCAGCAATGCCAATCATGTTTGCCTCGGCAATTCCAACCTGGAAAAACCGGTCAGGAAATTCCTTTTCAAACGCATCCATTTTCAGCGAGCCGGTTAAGTCGGCACACAATGCCACTACTTCTTTATTGGTCCTGCCAAGTTCCAGCAGGCCTTCGCCAAATCCGCTGCGGGTGTCTTTTTCGTTTTGTACAACAATTTGTTCCATGTATATATTACAAGTTTATAGTTTGGGTCTGATTTGATGTGATGGTGAAATTCCTGTCAGCTGTATAATTGGTTTTTTTCACCTTTTTTGCGCGTGTTATCAATTTATATTTTCCAGGCTGCAGTATAATTTCCTGTTGTTTTAATTCGCTGTTTATGTTGCAAACAAATTTTTGTTTACCGTCTTCAATCACCATAATTGATCCGTAAGCAGGGTTTGCAAATGACAGGCGTACGGTACCTGGACTTGGAATTTCAACCGGCAATACGGCACTTTGTTTTATTTCAAGATTTGAAATGTAAATGCGTGGCAAGGTCAATATCTCTATATCATAGGTTCCCACAAGGTATTTTTCAGGCGTACCAACGGGCTGAATGTGCAGTGTATTTAGATCGCCTTTTTTGCGCACAATGGTATTGAAGTTGGTTGAATACCTTCCTGGATTTTTTACTTTAATGTCAAGTGATCCCTGAGGGGCGTCCACTTCAATAACATTATGTATGCCTGGTTGCAGCAAAATATTTTCCTTCATTACTTTTGGTATGGTATTCACAACTACTTTGTAGGTTGACACGGCATCAAGCGCAATGGTATCGGGCCTGTTGGCGCTGTTCATGGTATGCACATAGTTGTAACGCTCTTTACCCGTTTTTTGATCGTAAATGGTGTAGCTTACATTTGTTTCAGTTGGTTTTTTATAAATATCATTCAGGTTTAACTGGACAGTTGTATTGTTCACGGCCTGGTCAATAACCACCTTCAATGTATTGGCAAATGCTTTTTCGTTGTTGGCATCAAATACGGCTCCAATACATTCCAGTTGGTTCAGGTATGAAAGGTCCATGCCCACACCAATTACAAACGGCCTTACCTTAATTCCTTTTGAGCGCAAAGCTTTGGCAATTGCACATGGGTCACCATCGCAGGCTTCAATTCCATCGGTAACAAGAATAATTACATTGTTGCACTCTTTGCAATCGGGAAAATCGGCTCCGGCCTGTTCAAGTGAATAGGCAATTGGCGTGGTGCCTTTTGGGTAATTGCTGGTTATTTTATTGCGAATTTCCTGGTGGTTTCCGGGCCCAAATGGAACCTCAAGTTTTGAATCCTGGCAATCCTGAAAATCGGGGCGCAACGGTGTTTGATGCCCGTATAAACGCAAGGCAATTTCCAGGTCTTTTATGTTCTTGAGTGAATCAATGGCGTTTCCGATCAATCGTTTTGCAATGGTAATGCGTGAGCTTGTTTCCCAGGTTGCGTTCATTGAATTGGAAAAATCAAAAATAATAAGCATGCGTGTAAGACGCTTTTGCGGTTGTGCAAATGAGGAACTCACAGAAAACGCTGCAAGAAAAAAAGACAATATGATTGCTTTAAATTTCATTTCTATTTTAGATATATGATTTCAGAAGTTTGATTAACCAGGCAGGCTTTATCTATCTGTTCGTGTTTAATCTTACTTCTGCCTTCAACAATCATTCTTAATAATCTCCCTGTTCTTCCAATCCGTCAAGTATCAACTGCGCCAATGCTTTTTCGGTTTGTTCTTTGTTTGGCGGTGAACCATGCCATTTATGTGTGCCCATCATATAGTCAACACCCATTCCCATTTCGGTTTTCATAATGATCATGATTGGTTTTCCTTTACCGGTCAATGTTTTTGCGTGATTAAGGGTATTTATCACTTCCTCCAGGTTGTTTCCATCCATCTCAAGCACCTGCCAGCCAAAAGCATGCCATTTACCTTTTATATCGCCAAGCGACAATACATTGTCCACATCGCCATCAATTTGCCTTCCGTTATAATCAATGGTTGAAATAAGGTTATCAATTTTATTGTGTGCTGCATACATGGCCGCTTCCCAAATTTGACCTTCCTGCAACTCACCATCGCCATGTAAACTGAAAACGTATGTATTTTCTTTGTTTAACTTTTTTGTAATGGCTGCGCCAATGGCAGCGGATAAGCCTTGCCCCAATGAGCCGCTTGCCATGCGAATACCTTCCAAATGTTCGGCAGTTGCCGGGTGCCCCTGTAAACGGCTATCCAGTTTGCGAAATGTTGCCAATTCACTTACGGGGAAATATCCATTGCGGGCAAGCACACTGTACCACACCGGTGAAATATGACCGTTTGAAAGAAAAAACACATCATCGCCTTTACCATCCATGGTAAAATTCTTTGGGTCATGCTTCATTACTTTAAAATAAAGCGCAACAAAATATTCAACACATCCAAGTGAGCCGCCCGGGTGACCACTTTGCACAGCCGACACCATGCGAACTATGTCACGCCTTACCTGGGTACATAAAAGTTTTAAATTTTCCATGATAACATTTAAGTCGCCTAAATTAAAATGGAAAATGCGGAAAGGGTTACAATAGAATTAACATCGGGGCCAATATGTCAACATATACCAAAACCATCAAAGGGCCTTTAAAGCTCACTACGCCCTCATTTATAGATTTTTAGCTAAATAAATACAGGAAACGGGTTACTTTTTCCTACTTTTGGAATAAACTATTGGTTAACATGCAAAACCACACTATTAGCGCTGATGATGAAATAGCTCAGCTAAAGCTCGGAAACGAGTTTTTGTACCGGAAAATCTATAAAGAGAATTTTCCGTTGGTGCTTAAATTGGTTCTTTCAAATCACGGTGACGAGGAGGATGCGCGGGACATATACCAAGAAACCTTCATTGTGTTTTATGAAAAATTAAAACAGGATGATTTTCAACTGACGTGTGCTATACCCACGTATTTATACTCGGTGGCGCGTAATTTATGGTACAAACGTTTGCGCAAACTGCATTACGATGGTGTCATCAAATTAAAAGAAACCATGGATGCCGAAGAAGTGGAAGAAGATGTTGAAGCGCATGTGGCCAAAGAAGGATTTATGACCAGCATTGAACGTTCACTTGAACAATTGGGCGACCCTTGCTGCAGTATTTTAAAAGACTTCTTTTACAATAAAATGAGTATGGACGAAATTGCCTTAAAGTTTGGGTATACCAATAGCGATAATGCAAAGAACCAGAAATACAAATGCTTTAACCGGTTTAAGAAACTGGTGCTGGTGAATGGACGGGAATAAGGGCGTGGCAGAAAGACACTTTCGTTCCACGTTTTTTTGTTTTCTGTAGAACGAATAACACGTACTGGTTGCCACATTGAACGAAATAAAAAATTGATAATTGTATATTGATAATTGTTTAGAATGACACGAGAAGAATTAACCTTACAGATTGAAAAATACCTTGACGGGCAGTTGAATGCTGACGAAGCAAAGAAGCTGGAAATGCTGATTGTGGCCGATGATAAAATTGCCGGAGAAGTAAAATTTCACCAGGACGTGCGCCAGGGCATTATAAATTATTACGAGCGTTTACAGTTAAAAAATAAAATGGCACAATGGGAAGATGATAAGTCGTTTCCGGTTCAAAAGCCAAAGAAAAATAGCCTGTTAAGGCCAATTATGGCTGCCGCAAGCATTTCATTACTCATAACTGTTGGAGGCGTTTCACTTTACCATTTTGCTTTCAGAAATACCATTGACAATAAACTTGAGGCTAAAGTTACCCAATTAAGCCGCGAGGCCACCAAAAACCGCCAAATGATCAATGCGGTTGATAACAAAGTGGATGCCGCTACTGCCGATGCCTTAAGTACCGATGTAGACAAAAAAACCAATAACGTTATTGGAACCGGTTTTATGTTAACAGCCGATGGATATGTTGTTACCAATTACCATCTTATTAAAGGCGCATTGAAACGTAAACGCGGTGTTACCCTTGAGCAACAAATTGACGGCAAAGTAATTTCTTACAATGCATCCATTATTTCTTCAAGCGAAAAACTGGATTTTGCCTTGCTTAAAATTACCGACCCGGCATTCAAAGCTGCTAAAAAAACACCGTATTCCATTTCAGATAAAAATGTAGCACTGGCACAAAAAATTTATACGCTGGGTTACCCAAAAGACGATATTGTTTATACCGAAGGTGCCATTTCATCGCTTAGCGGGAATGAAAGCGATACCATGTTTTACCAGCTCAGCATCATTTCAGCTCCGGGTTCAAGCGGCTCGCCCATCATCAATGAAAAAGGTGAACTGGTGGGTTTGTTATCATCAAAAAACAACGAAGCTGAAGGTGAAACGTATTGTGTGAAAATGAAATACATTCTTGATCACATTGAAAAACTGAAAGAGAAAAACAAAGAGATTAACATTAAAACGAATCCGCGTTCATCACTTTCAGGAAAAAAATTGCCTGACCAGGTTAATGCCGTTAAGTCTTACGTATTTATTGTTAAGGCTTAACCACTACCCCATCGTTCAAAATAAAATCGGGTAAGGCCGGCAATGCCGTTTTTGATTTGACCAATACGCCTTTTTTGTAATGGTAGGTTTGTTTGGCACCGTTTACAATATACACCCAGCGACCGTGTTTTAACCCATTTTTGTATTTGCCCATAAACTGGTATTTGCGCCAGTTCCAGTAACCGTCTTTCACGTTATTTACATACACGCCTTTTTGCACAATTTCACCTTGCTGGTTATACAAGGTATATTCACCATTCTTTTTGCTTTTTTGAAACACCTGGGTCATCATTAATTTTCCATCAGGGTAATAATATTTGACAAAACCAGTGCGGTACCCGTTGTAATAATTGGCAGTAAACGCCTCAACACCGGGATAATTTACATATTCGGCCCTCAATTTTCCTTCCGCTGTGTCGGCCTGGGTATACTTAATGGGCTCGGCCTTGTAATCGGCATCGTTTACATATACATTTAAAACCTGGGCATTTACATAGCTGGCTGTAAACGTGGTTAATAAAAAGGCAATTAGTCTCATACCCTAAAAATAAGCCGCTTATGGCTTCATAACCCGTTAAACGCCAAAGTTTTCAAATAGTTGGCTGTTCATTTTGCAAAATTCCTTTACTTTTAAGCCGTTAAGAAAAAATATAAGGTCTTTACAACGCACTTATAAAAAGTTACCGAATTTTGAACCACGCACCCCATACACACACCCTCACCTCTAGTGACTAAAAATTTATGACTAGAGACCAAAAACTAAATCTATAACTTAAAATTATTTACACTATGTCAGTATTAGTAGGAAAAAAAGCCCCTTCATTCAAAGCAAAAGCTGTTGTTGATGGCGGCTCAGTTGTCGATGACTTTTCATTGGATCAGTTCATTGGCAAAAAACATGTTTTGTTTTTCTTTTATCCAAAAGATTTCACGTTTGTATGTCCAACCGAATTGCACGCATTCCAGGCAAAATTAGGTGAGTTTGAAAAGCGCAACGTTGCTGTTGTTGCCTGCTCAACCGATACCGAAGAAAGCCATTGGGGTTGGTTGCAAATGAGCAAAGACCATGGCGGAATTAAAGGTGTAACGTACCCAATTGTTGCCGATACCTCAAAAACCGTTGCCGATGCATTTGGTGTTTTGGCTGGCGAGTATGATTATGGCGACAATGGCGAATTGATTGCAACAGGACCAATGATTGCTTACCGCGGTTTATTCCTGATTGACAAAAAAGGCGTGGTTATGCACCAGGTGGTAAACATGTTCCCATTGGGACGCAGTGTTGAAGAGGCCCTTCGTATGGTTGATGCATTGCAGTACTTTGAAGAGAACGGTGAAGTTTGCCCGGCTGACTGGAAAAAAGGCGATAGCGCGTTAAAAGACACGCATGCCGGTGTAGCTGAGTACCTTGCAAAACACTAACCAACGTAAATAATTTGTAATTTTAAGTCCTGATTGGGAAACCAGTCAGGACTCCTTTTTTTATATGGCTTTAAACTACATTTTTTTAACGCTTCTATTTGTTTCAGGAATTATACTTGTGCTGGGATCGGTGTACAATGCCCGATTCCTTTTTGGGCCAAAAGAACACGAGGAAAAAACCAGCCTGCGAAGCGCTGCGTTTAATCCATTGGGAAGTTTATCACGAAAGTTTGCCAACAGCCTTGACGCAAACAACAAAAAACGTACAGCTTATTTTTTCATGGGCATTGTCATTCTCATTCTTGGTTTGGTAGCCATATTCTTTACCGATTTTTTACAAAACCCAATTAAATTTGAATAGTTGGCCGGAAAAAAAATCATAGAACCACCTTTGTACGGCATTGCCAGTGTTAGCATAGTACCCTGCCGTGAAGAGCCGGCTGACAGCAGCCAAATGGTTACCCAGTTGTTGTTGGGCGAACATTTTTACATTCTTGAACGTGGGCGCAAGTGGACAAAAATAAAAATTGCGCTTGACGGGTACGAAGCCTTTATTGACAATAAGCAATATGTTGTGATCAATAAAATTGCTTTCCTGCAAATGGAAAAAAATTTATTTGACCGGTTAAGCAGTGATATTACACCCGCAAGCATTACAGGTGGAAAAGCGTATTTGGTTAAAGGAAGTTTTGTGCACGAACATGTACTTACAAAACTAAAAGTGGATTTACAATCGCAAATACCTACCGCAACGTTGCACCCTTCACAATACGCGCGTGAATATTTGAATGCACCGTATTTGTGGGGCGGCAGGTCTCCTTTGGGAATTGACTGTTCAGGCCTCACGCAAATGAGTTTTTTAATGGCCGGTAAAGTTATACCACGTGATGCGTATCAACAGGCTGAAATAGGAACGTTACTGGATTTTGTGGAAGAAGCCCAGGAAGGCGATTTGGCTTTTTTTGACAACGATGAAGGGCGAATTGTGCACGTAGGAATTGTACTGGCTAACGGAAATATCATTCACGCATCGGGAAAAGTGCGCATTGACAAACTGGACCACCAGGGAATTTACAACGAAGAGACGAAGAAGTATTCGCATAAGTTGAGGATAATTAAACGAATTGAGTAATTCCGAATTTCGAATTTCGAATTTCGAATTTCGAATTGGGGACTTCGGGCGGATTAGTTTTGAATGTGAAGAGGGACGAGAGCGGATAGAACGAGGCGACCCGGTTAGTGTTTGGTTTTAACAAGGTATTGTTTTAGCTAAAGATCTGAATAAGGAATAATGCGGGTAAACAATCATAAAAAAATATACGGGCAATGAAATTATTTCTTTGTTGTTTATTCCTTATTTCCGCTCATATACTGAACGGCCAATTGCTAAGCGACAGTTTAAAAGCACACTACACATTTAACGGAAACCTAAACGATGTTTCCGGAATGGGAAATCATATTTTATCAGGTAGCGGAACGTACAGCATTGACCGATTTGGAAATTTAAATGCAGCCCTTGAACTAAACGGCATAAGCGATTCTTTAACCTTTCCTGTCACGGAATTTGCCCCCATTACCGGAGATTTCACCATTGGTTTTTGGTTCAAAACCAATGAACCTGGTATTCAAAACCTGTTTTCAAGTAAACAATCACCAACAGATACTACGGCCAATTTTGAATTACAGCTGAGCAGCCACAACCAGTTTTATCTTGACAATTATATGCAAAATTATTACCAAAGTTTTGCTTATTGGAATGGAACCGGTCAAACATCAAACGCGGTTGGAGAAGGTGTTGCCGGGCAATTTACCAATGGTGCCTGGTCTCATTTTGTGTTGTTGCGCCATGATGATACGTTTCGCATTTATATAAATCATATTGAACACACCATGAGTCTGAATTCATCTTACAACGGCTCATTGGGAGATGCCGTGAACATGGTTTTTAGCGCATCGCCCTACAAATTTAACGGATTGATTGATGATGTGCGTTTGTATAACCGGGCCCTTAACCAACAACACATCGATTTGCTTTGGTTTGAAAACAATCCGTTTTTTTTCACCCAACCAAAACATAATCAAGCGTATGTTCAGGGGTCTAATTTACTTGTGTACTGGGAATACGACACAACTCAAATAAGTGACTCCGTTTTGGTGGAATATCGATTAAATAACGGTTCATGGACTACTGCAGTTCATTCTGGTATGGCGTATGAAAGTTATTTGTACGTGAACATGACCTTTGCGCCCGGTACGTTAGTTGAAGTAAGGGTAACCGACAGGGCCGACACGACAAAACGATTGTCAACGGGAATTTTTTCGGTAAGTGAATACGATTGGGTTGAAGTGGCAGACAGTTTACCGTTCAATGCGAAAGATGGTGCCGGTTTGCTGAACTTTGATAATAAAATGTGGTTGCTGGGTGGTTGGGATCCTCCTTTTCATCCACCACTCAACACACACAATGAAGTGTGGAATTCTACTGACGGGTTAAACTGGAATTTTGTCAATAACGCACCGTGGCCACCCCGCCATTGTGGTGCGTGGATAAGTACTAATTCACTTATGTGGGTTATAGGTGGCGATCCACAATCGGGCTGTTTAACTGATGTATGGAAAACAAATGATGGTGTTAACTGGTTAATGACTCAAGACACAATTGCCGGATATGCCAAGCGCAACAATGCCAATTACGCCTGGCTTAACAATAAACTGCTGATGTTTGGCGGTGAAATTTGTTCGGGCGAACCTTTGGCTGAAGTATGGGAAAGCAGCGATGGAATAAACTGGACGCAATTGCCCGATGCACCGTGGAAAGGACGCGGAATGCAAATAAATTACGTGGTTGATGATAGTTCAACCTTATGGGTGCTTGGCGGATCAAATGAACGTGACAGGCGGTCGTATAACGATGTTTGGAAAACAACGGACGGAGTTAACTGGACATTGGTAAATGCGTGCGCACCATGGACAGGAAGGTATTGGCACACCACCGCCTGGTTTGATCACAAAATGTGGTTAATGGGAGGTGTTGCTACCGGCCTTGAAATGAATGATGTTTGGTATTCAGAAAACGGTGCGGAATGGCATGAACTAAAAAGCACAACAGGTAACTGGCCTGCCGGGACACGCCACGCACAATCAACCACTGTATATGACAATGCCCTTTGGTACATGTGTGGAATAAGCACCAACAACGCGTGGAAATTAATCAACACAACAACAGTTGGAATGCATGAAAATGAAAATCACACATTAAACCAATTGCAGGTTTTTCCAAATCCGGGCAAGGACAACATTACTATACGTGCTGAAAAACCATTAACCGAAATAACCGTTACCGATATTGCGGGAAACCGCGTTGCTCATTACAACTTAAAAAGTACGGTTTTTACACTGGGGCATAATTTACAAAGCGGAACTTATATTATTTCGTGTGCCGATATTGATAACAACGTTTTTACTGGAAAATTCATTGTGGTTAAATGATACTATTTAAAACTACTTCAACTTCTCTTCCACATTAATTAAGAGGTCACACGTTCCCTTTCCGCTCAATTGGCGGTATGAAATATCAATTGTAAAGGTACCTTTATCCCACGTAGCTTTTAAATTACCTTCAACGGGGCTTAACATTTCATTTTTATTGAACTTAACATCATTGTTCATTGCGGTTGGCTTACCATAAACTTTAGTATACTCAGCAATAATGGCATTGGTTGAACGCACTAAGTTATTATGCGTTACTTCATCACACTTACCTGCATAGTGGTTCCAGTTGGTCCAGTCAAGCTTGTCGGCTTTAAAGGTATAGGAACGATTTCCTTCCAAACCAATTTTGCGTTCACTCACATTGAACTGACCGTTTACGCCTAAGCCGTTTGGAAATAACTCCGGAATGGTTTTCATAAACTGGTTTACATGCATACCGGGATAAAATTGCCAGGCATCAGGCGCTTTTGGATCATTTAAAGGCAAACAACGAATGGTAAAAACATAATAGTCCATACTCACCGGGCCGTTGATGTTCTTTTGCGAAGCCATGTCACCCGGATCAAGCTTAACTTTATAATTGCCGGTAAAGTAAATTCCCATAACAATTAACGTGTGCCTGTTGCGCCACATACCACAGGCAACAGTGTCAATATTTTCAAGGCGTTTACGATCGGGACTTAATATAGAATCTTTGGGTGTTACTGTTCTTATTGGCCTGCCCATGTCCTTTTGGAAGTAACTATAGTATTTCATGTAGGTGGAAAAACTACCAACAGGCGGTTTTTTGCCTAAATTATCGCTATACGTTGCCGACTGCATGGTGTCATTTTTAAAATCAAAATACCATGTACCATTAAAGTGTCCCATTTTTTCATCGCGGGAAATACTTTCATTGTAAGTTGTTTTTTCAGGAAGAATGCCCGGAAGTTTGGTTTTGAATTGTGCTGCGCTTATGCCTGGGGTTACTTTTTGCGCGTTTAATGTTAAACCTGCCAGTAATAAACTGAGTGTAAAAATGCGGTTCATTGCGTTTGATTTGGTGTGTAAGATACAAAAATCTGGCCAAGACCAGCTTTCAGACGCAAGACGCAAAAGAGGAGCTACGCAGGCTGCGGGTTTTAAATGGGAGGAAGCGTTCAAACACCCCAAGCAAACGGGTTAACTTTATTTTAACCGGATAACCCGGCCAGGGATGGAGCGGATTACCCCGCACCCTCAAAAGAATGTAAGTTGCTGAGGTACTACCGAAGGTTTACGCTCTTTTGAGGGGAGGAGTATGAGCGACAGCCCGGCCCCGAAGTTTGCTGGTTTTTGATTTCAAAACTATGATTTCAAAACTGAGGGGAGGACGCCAAAATTATATTTACGCCTTTTACAGGCTTTGTTGATTAGCCCTGAATCACCAATAACTATCACGAATAATTTTTACTTACCATTTATCACTTGCCTGTTACTTTTATGTAGAATTTGAGTTATTCCTGTAACAAACCGGTACTTTTAACCGTCAGCCTACAACTAAAGCAGGACCTATGAAGCTATTAACCTTGATTTTTGCCGTGTGTTTTATACCCGCAATGGCTGGTAAAAAAACAAATGAATACCGTGTAACAGGAAAAATTGTAGACGAAAAACTGGCCGGTGTGCCGTTTACAACTGTTTTAGTGGTGAATGCCGCTGACACTACGTTGATTAAAGGGGCACTTACCGATAGCCTTGGAAATTTTGATATACAATTTGCCGATACAGGCCGTTTTATGCTTACGGCTGATGTTGTGGGATACACCAAATACTACTCGGCACCATTTGACATTACAACTGCAAACAAAACATTTAATGCAGGCGAAATAAAACTGACCACGCCTGCACCAGGTATGTTGGGTGAAGTGGAAATTGTTACGCGCAAAAAATTTATTGATATGCAGGCCGGAAAAATAATTCTGACACCTGACAACAGCCCGGTTTCATCAGGCAGCACGGCTTATGAAGTGTTGAAACGTGCACCCGGTGTTTCCATTGACCAGAACCAAAATTTGACGTTGAAGGGAAAAACCAACATCATGATTTTTATTGATGACAAGCCTACTTACATGACCCAGGACCAACTGATGAATTACCTGAAAAGTTTACCAGCCAGTACCATTGCAACGATTGAGATTATTAATAACCCCGGAGCAAAATATGATGCTGCCGGAACTGCCGGTGTAATTAATATACGTACCAAAAAATTAAAAACAAAAGGCTACAACGGGTCGGTACGTGTTGCAGGTGGTTATGGCTGGTACCACAAAAGCAATGTGGGCGCACAGGCCAATTACCGGAATAAATCATTGAACGTTTTTGGCGGTTATGGTTATAACAACGGTGTGCGTGGCGACAGGAATTATTTTATACGTGATATACCCAATGAAAACGGGCTTACGGTTTTTGACCAATATTTTGAAAACAAATCACACAACATTAGCCACAGCTATAAATTTGGAACTGATTTTTTTCTTACCCAAAAATCAACGCTTGGTTTTTTGGTAAAGGGGTTTACAGCACCGGGTAGCGAGGTAATGACCAATACAACACAGGTGGTTGGTTACAATCCCATGGGATTTTCAACACTGGTTGCAACCAATACGCATGAAACCCCCTCGTCAAACTTTACAGCGAACCTGAATTTTGCGCACACCTTTGATTCACTGGGCCTGAAAAAACTGAACGTTGATTTTGATTTTTCACCTTTTAAGGCCGATAATGCCGGAAAATATTTTACCCGTTATTACGATGCCAACAGCAATGAAATATTAACACCGCAGGACGTGCGCAGCTCCAATTTTTCAGATGTAAATATTTATGCAGGTAAAATTGATTACAGCATGCCCATTGGTAAAACCACCAATTTTGAATGCGGTGCAAAATCGAGTTACGTAAGTACTGACAATGCCATAAAATTTGAATTGGTTGATGCCAGCGGGGCCATAAGTTACGACTCAAGCCGCAGCAACGATTTCAGGTACAATGAAAACATTAATGCCGCTTATGTAAACCTTAGTAAACAAAATAAAAAAACCAGTATTACATTGGGGTTGCGTACTGAGCATACGTGGAACGAAGGTTTTTCAAAAACACTTGACTCAACCGTAACACGCCAATACGTGAATTTATTTCCAAGCGCCAATTTAGGTTGGGACATTGACAGCAGCAACAACCTGAACTTAGCCTATAGCAGGCGTATTGACCGCCCAAGTTACCAGGATTTAAATCCGTTCCTGTACTTTGCCGACCAATACAGTTTTATGAAGGGAAATCCGTTTTTAAAACCGCAATTTACCCATGGCATTAGTTTAACGCATACGTTCATGCAGTTTTTGTTTACCACTGTTGGCACTGATTTAACCGTAGATTATATGGCTGAAATAATTGAGCAGGACACGGCTACTAAACTATCATTTATGACAAATGCCAATTTTGACCGATATAGCAATTATTATGTGAATGTAAGCACAGGAATGCCCATTAAAAAACTCATGATCATGTTTAATTTTACAGGTTTTTACAATGAGTTTAAAACAACATATAAAACGGCCAACATTGACAACGGTCAATTCACGTACAATGTGTGGATGTCACTTGCCTACTCGTTCAAGCATGATTTTAAGCTTGAGTTTTCGGGTTATTACAATTCGAAAGCCATTTACGGAATTTTTAACATGAGCCCTATGTATTCAATTGACGGGGGATTAAAAAAATCGTTCCCTAAAACCGGCTTGCAAATTGACATAAACGTGAGCGATATTTTCAATACACTTAAAAACAACATTGTGCTTAGCGATGGCATAAATGCGGTTTTCAAAAACAAATGGGAAACACGTGTGGTGCGCATGGCTGTTTCATGGAATTTTGGCAAAGCCGATTTGAAACCGCGCAAACGAAGCACCGCTACTGAAGACGAACAAGGCAGGGTAAAAAGTGGCGGAGGCGGATTAGGCAAGTAATAAGTGAGATTTCAGAAGTTAGATTCATTGAGGTTCCAACAATAAATCTAACTTCTTACTTCAAAAATCAGGCTTAATCTTTAATACATCGTACTGAAAAACCTGCTCCGTTTGGTTCGCCTGTTACCATACACGCACTAAAGGCGGCATCACGACCGAGCTCAACATCATAAGAAACACCCATCATTGAAACAGCCACTGCTGTACTGTCGTTTTTAGCAGCCGATGTCCAGAAATTTGCCATTCCCATCCATAAATCGCAATTACCATTGCTTTCACACAAACCCGCGGGTAATGCCCTGAAACCATATTCATCAACTCCATTTCCATCTCCCAACCACAAATCTTTTGACTTAAGGTATCTTCCTGCATACTCTTCCTGGCCGGCAAAACTAATCAAATCATACCATTCGGCTTCTGAAGGAATATGCCACCCTTCAGGTGCTAGTCCACGCGAATCATTTACTGCATACCAGTTATACAATCGTCCAAATGGTGCGTATTCATCGGTGAATTTAAAATCATAATAACACCATGCCGGTTTTTTATCATTGCATGCTTTAACCCAATCTTCGGCTGATTTGGCCTGTGGAATTTCTTCTCCATTTTTAAAATGAGCCACCGAAAGGTTTTTGGCTGACCATTCCTGGTTACCAATTTTAACCGGTTCAGGTTTTTCATCACCACGTTCAGCTGGTACAGATTTTTTATTTACTGTGTTTGGAGCTTCGTTGGTTGAGCAGGAAACAACCATTGTTAAGACAGCAAAGGTCCAAAAAATACAGGTGAAATAGTTGCCGGAATTTTTGTTCAAAAACATCATTTTTTAAAAAAATTAAAAATCGGTTTCTACATGTTGGCCTTCAACTGGTTTTAATTTAAACGTTACAGGGTATTCGTACCCGGCAATGGTTGCATCGGGTCTGATAGACATATCACCAAAAACTTCAATTCCATGTTTAAAAAACCATTTTTCTGTGACCACCCCATCAATTGTGAAGTTCACTTCATTTCCGTTATTTTCCCAGGTTCCGTTTTGCAACTCACCCTTGTGTACCCGTATAAAACTTCCATCTTCCTTGATTTTATAAAGTCTTCCAACAAATTCTTGTTTAATAAACTCATCGGCTGAATTAATTGTTGCAACCTGGCCATCGGTTTCTGTTTCCTGGCCGGAATGACTTGAATGCGCAACTTCCACCATCCAATCATGCGCCAACCGATCCATATTGCTACGGCCGCAGCCAGGCCCAAAAAAAACTATAATTAAAACCAGCAGTCTACTTGTTTTCATAAATAATACAGATTAAATTTTATTTTATAATTGATATTTTTCTGATGCAGTTGTACAAGTGATCAACAAAATAAATATCTCCGTTAGCACCAACGCACAAACCTCTAAGGTCTTCAAGGTAAACATCAGCCGCGTTTCCATCCTTCATTGGATCGTCATTGGAGGGTTTACCGGCCCTGCACAAATGTGCACCCACAAGTGTTTTCACTTCGCCATCAGGGGTTATCATGCGAATGGAAGCGCTTTGATCGGTACCTTTATCAGTAACATATAAATTTCCTTTATCGTCAATGGCAAGCCCTTCAATACCGTAAAACCTGGCTTTGTTTCCTTTTGCATCTACCACTTTTTGTTCATCGCGTAACCCTGCCAATGTTGAAACAACACCATCGGGAGTAATTTTTCTTATGGTATTATATTCATAAACATATAAATTGTCGTTTTTATCAATTACCAATCCCAGGGGATATTGAAACTGCGCCTGGGTCCCGGTTCCATCCTTTGTTCCAAATTCACTGCCTGCAAAAGTTGTTACTCGTCCCTGGCTAATTTTGCGAATGCGGCTGTTTGAACGATCAGCCACAAAAATATTTCCTTTACTGTCTTCAACCGCTGTTACAGGCTGATTAAATTGTGCCTTTGCAATTACGCCATCTGTATTTCCCATATCGTTACCACCAGCCAGCGTTACAACAGTTCCTTCTTTTGTAAGTTTTCGTATGGCGTTGCTTGCTTTATCGGCAACCAGCATATCACCGTTTTTATTTCGCCACAAACTGGCAGGATTATAAAACCGCGCAAGCCTAAACGTGCCATCACGGCTTAGCTGCTCATTTTTTCCGGCATAGGTAGATACGGTCAAATCTGCTGCAACCTTGCGAATGCAAAAGTTTCCCATTTCGGCCAAAAAAAGGTTTCCGCTTTCATCAATGACCATGCCTGAAATTTCGTTGAACAACGCCTTTTTTCCTGGTTCATTTCGATAACCCTTTCCATCAGAACTAATGGTTCCGGGACCCGCAACCGTTGAAACCTGATATTTTGATGCAGGCACAACTTTCACATCTTGTATTTTTGCTTCATCAACAGAAGGAGCGTTTGGTTTTATGTCCTCTTTACCGGGGACATCAGGTTTTAATTTTTTCAGTGCGGTTTTTGGATTTATTTGTGCCCCAACAACCTGTACACACAATAGCGTAACCAAACCCAGGTTTAAACTGCTTTTTAAAATTTTTGCCATTTTTTTGTTTTTTATTTTACAGGTCACATTGCCGTTAAAACAGGGGTATTCCTACACGTTCCATTTTTAGCGTTTAATTTTTAGCGGGTCAAAAAAGAAAATTGAATCAAATCCCAATTTCTTCCGCATCGGGTCGTACGGAAAAACAGGGTCTGCTTCCAACAAAGGTGAATAAGGAAAAATGTACACTTCACCATATTTACCGTTTCCTTCATACAGCATTCGCAAACGCCCTCCCGAAAATTTATACAAACCGTCCAATGGGTCCTTGAATACAAAATAAAACACGTGGTTACCTATTTTTTCTGTTGGATAGTTATTCAAATCGGTTAATGCTGAAAAATCACCACTGCCATCGGATTCATCAAACGTTAGCATAAGCACCTCGGTTGCCTTAAACTTTGTTTTGATCATTTGCACAATGGTTGCATTGCTATAGCCAGTATAACCACTTTTACCTGCCCTTGTAAATACAATTGGCATTGGTAATGTTTTTACCTTCGCTACACCTTCAACACCGGCCAATCTATCGGCATTTTCTTCAGCCTTCTCTCCCAGTTTCCTTCCCTTTTCGCTCAGCTCATCAATTTGTTGTGATGTCAAGCCCGCATAATCGATTTCAAGTTCACCATAACCTTCCATTTTTTTAAATCCATTGTAACTTGCATTGTATTCGCTTGCCAGGGAAAATTCAAACCTTAATTTTGCACCAGATATTATTTCTGACGAAAAAACAGTGCGATAAAAACCAAGGTTGTTCGAATAGACATCCTTTGCGCTTTCAGGTGAAGGGAAAATATCAAAATCGATATATGCATTTTCAAGTTCACCTGCACGAATCATTTTTTCGACAGCAATACCTGTTATGTTGTCATTTAAGCATTTTATGTTTATTTGAAGTTTTTCAGGTTTCCAGTCTGAAACATATTCTTTCAATGGTTTCTTGAGCACAATGCGTCCATAAATAGGATCACCAGCCTTTACGGATGAAGTTATGATACGGGAATCATCAGAAAAAGGTTTTTTAGAAAAAGTAATGTTAGGTTCGGTAGCCATTTTCTTCAGGTTATCGGACACCACCCAACCCTGCGCTGCCGAAGAAATGGAACGTTCCCACTGACTCATTTTCTCGGTCCCCTGGTATCCTTCCGGTATGTCACTATAATCAATTGTGAGTTTATTTTTTATATTTTGACCTTCAAGCGCATCGCCTTTTCCATCAAGGAACTCAACCGTCATGGTAAAGGTTCCTTTTTTTCTGGCTTCAAAATATGTGTTTTGCCTGGCAACAGCTGACCCGAAATTATTCGAGGGATAAACACTTCGTGAACGCGTTTCGGCAGGTGCTATATCAAAATCTATATAATTTAATTTTAGTTCTTCAGCCGTAAGCCTGCGCTCAATTGCAACCCCTACGCCATTATCATCCTGTTTTAAAGAAAAACGCATAAGCGAAGTTCCCAGGTAAGGATCGTAATCGGCAATGCCATTTTCAAATTCACCTACCAGCAATTGTTCAATTGGTTTTGAAAAAGTAACGCGACCATAAATTTCGTCCCAGGCTTTAAAATCGTTCACAGGTTTTGCACCCGGATTTTCACCAATGAATGGCTGGTTTGAAAAAACTACTTCTGCTTTTAGCTCCATTGGATTTGGTTTGTGATTTGAAAACGAAAACGCACTTGTTCCCATGAAAAAAATAAGCGGAAGGAAATGCTTTGAATAGTTATTAGCCGGCTTCATTTTGTATAATTTTAGCCTAATTTACATTGACTACAAAAAATAAAAAAGCCATAAACAGTAAACGGCAAGCTATGTTTGCAACCGGTATGGCGATGCATGAATCCGGCAAGCTTCATGGTGCTTTTTCAAGCATTTCAATTTTTTTAGTGAGTATTTCAATGGCTCGTTGTTGCTCTTCAATAATGAGTTGCTGTTGTTTAATGGCCAGGAGTGCTACCCCTGCAGGGTCTATGGTTGAAATTGAAACATTATCGCCACCAGTACCAAACAAGCTGTAAAAATCCTGTGCCATAGGCCCAATGTGCGTAACGGATGCAGGTTCCCCAATATAATTCCAACGCGTAATATCAAGTTGTTTAACCCGCTGCAAAATTTCATACCCATCAAGGTGTTGAATATTTTCCTTTTTGTTCCTGTCAGATGCATTGGTCCACGTTCCTCCAATTGTAAGGCGTGCGCCATTGCCATTGGTTCCATTGGTTCCAACCTGCAAAGCATTTACGCCTGCCAGCGGTGACACACCAAATCCCCAACCCACCACAGCATTATCACCAAATATCATATTGTTACTTGCCGAAACCGTTGCATTGGCCCCTATAGCACTGGCGTTAGTATAATTACCAGTTGCACCTGCATTATATCCAACTGCCGTATTGTAATTACCTGTACTATTATTTAATAAAGCATTGGGGCCAACTGCTGTGTTGTATGCACCTGTTGTATTTAAACGCAATGCGTACGCTCCCGCAGCAACATTGCTTTGACCCGTGGTGTTTGAAAACAAGGCTTCGTAACCGTTTGCGCTGTTATCTACTCCGCTTGAATTTGTATAAAGAGCAGAAACACCTGTTGCTGTATTTCTTGTTCCAATGGTGTTGCTATACATGGCCTGTAATCCTACAGCAGTATTATTTACGCCTGTTGAATTGGAATAAAGCGAATTTGATCCAAAGGCTGAATTGGAAGAGCCACTTGTATTTGAATATAAACTATATGCCCCGCTGGCGGTGTTATTTCCCCCGCTCGTATTTCCCCGTAAAGCATAAGCACCCGTTGCTACGTTATAGGCACCACTTGAGTTTGACCACAAGGCCATATAACCTGCGCCTATATTCAGAAATCCACTCGAATTGGAATACAAAACATCGGAACCAATCGCAGTGTTGTTGAATCCACCAACGTTGTTGTATAACGTCCTATACCCTAACGCTACATTGGCAGAACCTCCGGTATTGCTATACAATGCCTGAAAGCCAACAACCGTGTTATACGTTCCTGTAGAATTGAAGAGCATAGATTGATACCCGACTGCTGTGTTTAAGTTCCCTGTATTTGATGCAGCCCCAAAAGAGCCACGCAATGCTTCGTAACCAAAAGCAACATTTTGATTTGTATAGCCTGTGGCCGTACTATTTGAATAATACATTGCACCATAGCCAACTGCTGTAGCATTATTTCCTGCCACATTTGAATAAAGTGCATTATACCCAAGCGCTGTATTATTAGATCCGGAAGTATTGTTATAAAGAGAATTAATACCGAGCGCATTGTTGTTATTGCCTGCAGTGTTATTGTACATACTTGTCATACCCATTGATACATTGCTGCTTCCTGTTGTATTATTTCCGAGTGCAAAATACCCCATTGCCGAATTACACAAACCTGTAGTATTTCTAAAAAGGGCCTGTGTTCCCAGTGCCGTGTTTTGTACTCCTGTTGTAGTTTCATGCATGGCATAGTAACCAACGGCTGTATTGTTAGAGGCCGTACTTTGATACAATGAACTATACCCAATTGCAACGTTGCTTATACCCGTTGTATTCAATGTCAAAGCTCCGGAACCTACCGCTGTATTGAAAAAGCCTGTGGTATTGGACCACAAGGCGCCTGCACCAATGGCTGTATTATCATAACCTGTGCTTATTGGATTCAATGTACTTGTCCCAAAAGAAGTATTGGAAGTTCCAAGATATCCCGCCTGAATATTATTGCGTTTGAAAACAATGTCAACATTATCTGTTGTTCCTAAAAAATTTATTCCTGCTGTTGTACCTCCGTTTCCTGACAATGTCCAGGCTGCTGTTGTTTGAAGGCGCAACCAACTTGCTCCACTCCAATAATAATAACCAGGTGTGACTATATTTGGAGCTATTCCTGATGTTATTGTATTGTAAACAAGCAACGAAACTACGGGCGAAGCTATAGGCGCAGACACATTGGCGGCTGTTAACGCTACACGCGGAATAAGCAAACCTTTATCTGAAGCAACAACATCCAACATTGCCGACACATCAGGTGATGCCCCAGACGCATTTATACCCACGTTTTGTGCCTTTGCCTTCTGAACAAAAAACAAAACAACAACAATAAGTGTCCATTTATTTTTCATTAAGGCTAACATATTTTGGTTACAATTTCACGAATTTTGACAAGCAGGTATTTTTGTCAATTTTACATTCAACAAAATACACACCCGTAGCAAGCGCGCTAATATCAACAACCTGTTCAGGGCTTTCAACTTTTCTTTCAAACACTAATCTGCCTGACGCGTCTTTAAAAAATAAGGTCGTTTTTCCTTCCACAAACATTTTAGTTGTTATGGTGATTTTATTGGCAGAAGGGTTAGGATACACTAACAATCCTCCTTCTTCTGCAATTTCATCAGCGGCACTACCTATTATCAATGCATTGTGTGTCCGAATATTTGAACGCGATGTGCTTATACCTGCCCGTGTAGGTGTGCATGAGATTCCCCATACGGTAGACACATACCAGCTGGCATTGGTGAACAAGTCATAATCGGGATCTATTAATATTTGCTGTGTTCCTGCAGTTGAGCCTACCATTACCCAGGCCGCTCCAATTGTATCGGCACGGTAAAGTTCATAACTGGTAACGGGATTTGCTCCAGATTCAATTTCATACAAGTTCCAACTGAATTCACCAAAACCATTATTTGAAACATATAGCGTATTGTGATAAGGACTCAAGTCACTTTCAGTGCCGCATGAGTCAACTGCCGAAATCTTGTATCGCTTGGTTGTAATGTTTGGGTTGGCCCCAAAATCGTGGTATTCTGACAAACTATCATACGGAACAGAACCTATTGGCATATAAATGTTTGTTACATCTTCCCGATAAATAATAAAATGAGTTACATCGGTATATGCAGATTTGTCCCAAACAATAATATTATGGGTAGATGCAGAATCTACGGTTACAGCACATACAGAAGGAGTAACGGGAATTGATTTTACAAGAACTTGTACCGTATCTGATACTTTTGCACATCCGTCCAATTCAGTTGTTTTTACAGAATAAAGACCTGATGTTGAAGCGGAAATTATTGGGGTTGTTTCTCCATTTGGAAACCATTGGTATAAAGGTGAAAATGCATCTGATGTCAGGTTAATTGTGGAGCCGCTACACAATAGAACAGGTTCACTTATTGGCGATGAAGATACAGGATCCAACACCACGGGAGCCGCATTGTCACAGTATTTTACCAGCGCAAGATCATGGTTGTTTCCTGCACTCATTTGTCCGCTTGCAGAAATATAAATCCTGTTATTAAACAACTTCATATCTCCAACATTGAATGATCCCGGCAAATCAGATTCAAAGGTTTTTGCCCACGCAAAACTCCCTGTTGAATTTAGTTTAACAGTTAAAATATGTGAACCAAATGTAAATGGATTCGGATAAAAAGCCCTTGCTCCTGTTAGCACAATATGCCCTGTTACATCCAATGCCACCTTGCTAAAATAATCAGATCCTATTATTGAAGGATGCGTATACTCCCATTGGAATATACCAGCTGCCGAGAACTTCTGAACACTTGCTACCTTGTATGCTGGTGTTGTTACCAACGCATGGCTTCCTGCTATGTAAATTTGGCCCATTGCATCCTGCGCCATTGCATACCCAAACTGGTTGTGCGTATTGCCTGCATTGTAAAATGTTTTGAAAAAAACATTTCCCGTTGATGCATCAAGTTTTGATATGACTTCAGCATCAGCTCCACCAGTCATTTTTACATAACCAAGCAAAAGGGGATTTCCACTGGCATCCAACTGCAAGTCGGTTGCCAAAACAAATTGTGTTGAGTCATGGCCCATAATTTTTTTTCCCCATTGCCAAATACCCGCGCTGTTGTATTTTTCAATATACAACCAGTACTTGGAGTTATCAATATGCATTCCCAGCGCATAAAGATTATCTGACGCATCATTTACTGTTTTACTTAAAATGGCGGTAACTGCCGGGTTTACGATTGGAAGCGAAGTCCATACAGGTGTAGTTGTTGAGTTGTACTTACCAAGTTTAAAATTTGATTGGCCCGTAACCGATGCCTCACCCATGTAAAAAAAATTACTGGTTGGATCAACAGAAAAACCTGTTCCTGCTACATAATTCACGGTAGTATTCCACATGGTATTTCCACTACCATCTATTTTTGTAACATCTGAATACCCTGACGGGTTATTGGTCGAAATGAAAATTTCGTTTATTGAAGTTTGCGCATATCCATTCAACGAGTTATAGGTTGTTCCATAATCAATAACATTAGTCCATAATACATTGCCAGCCGGATCATATTTTTTTACCACAGCATCAAGATCGGTTAAGCTGTTTGTAACATTTCCAATTAGTAAAGGATTTCCAATATTGTCAGTAAACAAAGCCGTAGTGTAATCAGACGAGTTAACCTCGCTGTCAAAAACCCCGTCCCACAGCATTGATCCTGCAGCGCTGTATTTCACAATCACCACATCGTTGTATGTAGTTGTTGACTGATTTATTGATCCTGTGAGAAAAATATTTCCTGTTACATCTACGAAGGTGCCTGCATAAGCGGTTACCGGCTGGTTATAGTAAAAGTGATAAACCGGTAAATTAGCGGAATTGCGTTTTGCTACAAGAAAAGACGATGAATTGGCTATGGCCGACAAGTAATAATTATTTGCATTATCAACTGTTATTTTTTTAAACGATTCAGCGGATGGCATTGTTGGATAACTAAGAATTGCCGAATGATTAAGTGTCCCCATAACCGGATCAAAAAGTGCGAGCCCGCCATTACCAAGTCCCGCGTTGCTGGTTTGGCCAATTGTGTAAAGCTGTGTATAGGTGTTATTGAAAACCATGTCAACGGCTTCTTCTACCACCTCACCTGAAGGTGGAATGTACTGTGACTTCCAAACCAATGAACCCGAGGTAGTGTAACGTGCAACAAAAAATTCCTGTGTTGGATCGGTTGAAGTGCCGTATATATACGCTTCTCCACTTGGGTTAATAACCACCTTTTTTGCACGGTCGTTATCATTTGCCGAGCCGTTGAATGTTTGCAGGTACATTACGCTTCCTGAGCCGTTAACTTTTAACACAAATGCATCATCCAATGTAACCGGGTGGTTTGCTAAGCCACAAACAAAAATATTTCCGCCCTGAAATTTCACATCCATTCCCTGCGCATAGTTGTATCCTGATATGGCGGTTGTATTTGCCCATGAAACACTCCCTGTTGACAGGTTGAATTTTCCGTAAGACACAGCGTTGCCTATGCGCCCGGCATAAGCCAGGTAGGCCGGTGAAACCGTATTGTCAAACG
>DATGXI010000001.1:0-40618 GCA_035299065.1 Flavobacteriales bacterium | reverse complement strand
AAACCTGACGTGCGCAATGCTTTTTTTAAAAAATTAAATACGCTTGGCAAACTTAACCGCGGCATAAATGTGCTGATTTTTACAAAAAGCGAAACCGTGGTGGCGCAATGTTCAAACATTTATACCGCAGGCGTGGTTGATCACTTGCAGTTTAACGCATCGTTCACCCACATCAACACCCGTTTTGAAGTTTACAAACGTTTGTACAAAAAGAAAGTGCGCATTCGTGAACTGATTGAAAACATTATGCCGCCCGATGTGGCCGATGAGTTGGAAAAACGCGGTAAATTTCCGCCAAGGCGTCACGGCCTGGTAACGGTCATGTTTACCGATTTTGTGCGGTTTACCGAAAAAACCGAACAAATTCATCCTGTAGAGCTGGTAAATTTGCTGGACGCGTATTATGGTGCATTTGACAAAATTATTAAAGACCATAAACTTGAAAAAATAAAAACCATTGGCGATGCATACATGTGCGCAGGTGGAGTGCCCAAGCGTATTGGGTTTAATCCAGTTCGGGTAACGTTGGCGGCCATTGCCATTCGCGAGTACATGGAAAAAACCGCCCGCCAGCATAAATTTAAAGGCAAACCGGTTTGGAGCCTGCGATGCGGAATTAATTCAGGGCATTTGGTTTCGGGCATTGTAGGTAAATTAAAATATTGTTATGATATATGGGGCGAAACCGTGAACGTGGCATCACGCATGGAAAGCAATGGTGAGGGTGGAGAAATCAATATTTCAGAAGCCACCTACGAACACATTAAACCATATTTTGAATGCGAATACCGTGGTAAAATAGCAGCCAAGTACATTGGCTCGGTCAAAATGTACTTTGTGAAACGCATTAAGCCGGAATTTTCGGTAAACGGTAATGGCCATACCCCAACTCCCGAACTAAAACAGCTGGCAGGAATTATTAAACTGGATTATGAAGGCGCCAAAGAACATATGTTTGCCCGTTTGCGCAATGAACTGCCTGACTATTTGGAATACCACGGCTGGCACCATACGTTGAATGTGCTGCAATCAGTTGAATACCTTGGTGCCGAAGAAAAATTATTGCCCGAAGACCAGATTTTAATTAATACCGCTGCCATTTATCATGATTGTGGTTACCTTGATTCCTATTGGAACAACGAGGAAATTGCCGTTAAAACTGCGCGTAAAACCCTTCCTAAGTTTGGATACACCACTTCTCAAATCAACATTATTTGTTCCATCATTCGCTCTACAAAAGTGCGTGCCATTCCCACAACCAAACTTGAAAAAATAATGAACGATGCCGATTATGATTATTTAGGCAAATCGGATTATACAAAAATTGCGGCCAAATTGTATAAAGAATGGCAGCACCTTGGCACCAATATGCCACGTAAGCAGTGGCTGCAAACCCAGGTAGCCTTTTTGGAAAAACACCGTTATTATACCAAATCGGCCATAGCCTTGCGCAAGGAACAAAAACAAAAAAACATTGCCGAATTAAAAGCAAAACTGGCTTAGTTTTTGTTTAATGCAGTTTGTGCTGAATCTTTTAAAATTAGTTGGCGGGCTTTTTATACCCAACAAACATTATCCTTTTCACTTACAGGTTTTACAAGTTTTTTCGCGTTTCACCTGGGAAATTCTGCAAACAACCACCGGCTTTTTGAGCGCCTTGTTTTACCTTGTTTTTTTTCGGGTGAAGCGGGTAACGTACTCCAACGGGGCAACAATTGTACGTTGCAAAAGCAGATTTGGTGCCTTTACATTGGGTTTGTTTATAGTTGGCGATAGAGAGATAAACGGCAACCCCAGTCAGCGGCTTTTTCAGCACGAGTACGGACATTATTTGCAAAGCCTAAAAAGTGGTCCCGTTTATTTGTTTAAGTACGGCCTTTCGAGCCTGGTTAGCGCTTACCGTTATAGCCTTAAACAACACTGTAAAAACAGGGCCGAGGTTGATGCCAATTTACGCGCCAAAAAATACTGGGACCACTATTATCAACAAAGGTACAATTGGAACCACAAGTACAATCCTATGCACGAGGAAGTTGAGCCCGACACACTTAAATGGTATGATTTTATGCCTGTTTATTTTCCATTTATTCACATTATAAAATCGTTCAGGAAATAAGCTATATTTGAGAGCCGAGGAATCTTTGCGCCTTGAATCACTTTAAACTTTGTGCCTTAGTATCTTCGTGGCAAAAAAAAGGAAAATGCTCAAAAAATTATACATAAAAAATTACGCCCTCATTGAAGAACTTGACGTTCATTTTGAAAAAGGATTTAACGTTATAACGGGTGAAACCGGTGCCGGAAAATCAATTATCATGGATGCCCTAAGCCTGATTCTTGGCGCACGGGCTGAATCGGATGCGCTGCAGGATAAAAACCAAAAATGCATTGTGGAAGCTGAATTTGAAATCAAATCAAAAGAGCTTGACAAATTTCTGGAAGAAAAAGGGTTTGATACCGATGCCTCATGCTTTATTCGAAGGGAAATTGCTCCCAATGGAAAATCGCGTTCGTTTATAAACGATACACCGGCAACTGTACAACTCATTAAAGAAATAACACAACACCTGGTTGATGTACATTCACAACACCAAACACTTGAAATTGCCAATAGCTTAAACCAGTTTGAAGTACTGGACTCTTTTGCCGGAACAATTGAACACGCTGCAACATTTACCAGTTCTTTTGATTCGTATAAGGCAAAAAAAAATGCTTTGGCTTTACTGGAAGAGCAGCAAGCCAATGAGCAAAAGGAAAAAGATTATAATACCTATTTATTTGAAGAGTTAAGTAAAGCTGAGCTAAAAGAGGGCGAAGAGGACGGCCTGGAGAGCGAGATTGAGAAATTAGCCAATGCTGATGCCATTAAACTACAATTATCTCACGCTTTTGAAATACTGGATAACCCGCAGGGAACTAACGCGCTTGTGAAAGAATTAAGCGCGGTTTTGTCCAAAATAAAATTGCCCGATGAAAATTTTGCATCGTTGCGTACCCGCGTTGAGTCCAGTTTAATTGAATTAAAAGACATAACTGCCGAATTGGAAGATTTATCGGCTGGTATAAGTAACAATCCTGCTAAACTTGAAGAACTGGAATCACGTTCTGACCTGCTTAATAATTTAATGGTCAAACATCGCGTAAAAACCGTTACTGAATTAATTGTAATACGCGAACAGTTGTCAGGAAAACTAATTTATGCTGACGGATTAAGTGATAAAATTGAACAGCTCAACAAAGAAATTGAAAAGGCTGAAAAAGACCTGCGTACCAAAGGAAAAGAACTGTTTGAAAGCCGCCAAAAGCAGGTTGCCCCCATTGAAAAGAAAATAGCCGCCATACTTGCCGATTTAAATATGCCACATGCAAAATTTGTGGTAAAACTGGAAGAAACAAAAGACTTAAATGCTTTTGGAAATTGCAGCATTGACTTTTTATTTACAGCGAATAAAGGGAGTGATCCAAAACCAGTACAAAAAGTTGCCTCAGGTGGCGAATTTGCACGCCTGATGCTGGCCATAAAAAGTATTATTGCCGGTAAAAAGAATTTGCAAACCATGATATTTGACGAAATTGATTCAGGTGTTTCAGGTGAAGTTGCCGGCAAAATGGGTGAGATCATGAAAAAGATAAGTGCACACATACAGGTGTTTTCCATTACCCATTTACCACAGGTAGCTGTAAAAGGAAATTACCATTACAAGGTTATGAAAAGCACAAAAGGCAATAAAACCGTTTCGCGCCTTATTAAGCTGGACGAAAACAACCGTATTGAAGAAATTGCCAAGATGTTAAGTGGTGAAAAACTGACCCCCGAAGCCCTTGCAAACGCCAAAGTACTGCTTCAATAATTGTTATTTTTATGTTAACACGATTTTTTTGGCACGGTTCTTAAAGAAACTTCAACAAAACAATTTTTATGAATCCAATTTTTACAAAAATTACACTTGCAACACTTGGTTTATTCGGTTTTAATGCCGCCAAGGCCTCTGAATTCTTTTTAAAGATTAACCGAAGTGGACAACACACGGCATTGGTGGGTGACCAGTACCAAACCAATTTAAGTAACGTATACAGATTTTTTGATCTTCAAGCCGGCACAATTGCGGTTAAGATCAGCGATGGCAATACCGGAACACTTGTATTTGATGGAAGCATTACCTTGCAACCAAATGAACGCCTGGTTGCTGAAATGAATGCCGCAGGCGGAATAACAACCATTGCCAATATTAAGGTTACTTACGCAAACTGGTATACCGAAAATACAAATGGAAGTAACAGTACTTACAATCAAAACACACCACCCCCTCCTCCACCTCCGCCAGTTGCTGCCGGGCCTTCAGCCCCTTCAAACGAAAAATTCGCTGAGATGAAAAAAATTATTGATGCTGAAATTTCTGATTACCAAAAAGTAGAAAAAGCAAAAAGCATTATGAAAAAAAATTTCCTAACCACAAAGCAAATTGGCGAAATATGCAAGCTAATGGACTTTGACAATTATAAACTTGATTACGCGAAATTTGCTTATGACTTTTGCATTGATAAAAACAATTACTATGAACTCTCATCGGTTTTTTCATTCCAGAGTTATGGCAGTGACCTGGACAAATTCATTGACAGTAAACACTAACTTATGAAATACGTTACTGTTCTGCTTATTGGTTTTTTATTTTCATTTCAGGCGCATGCAGCCGAACTGTTTTTAAAAGTAGCCGAAGGTGGCACATTGGAGGTTACGGTAAGTGACCAGGTACAAAAAAACAGCACAGGCAAATTTCGATTTTTTGATCTTGAATCAGGAAATGTAAAGCTCAAGGTTAAATATGGCAATTCATATTCATACCTTTTTGACGGCACGGTTCGGCTTCACGATGGAAAAAGGGTTATTGCTGAACTTACTTTAAATGGCGAGTTGGTCATACTCAACACTACCTGGTGCGAGAACGAAACCTGGTGCAATAACAACAGTGGGTATTCCTCACAAAACAACCAACCCACTTACGGCTGTAATGAAAGTGCATTTAATGAGATGTTTGCCGAATTGAAAGAATCAGGACTCGACAGCAAATTGCTGGAACGTTCTAAAATGTATGCTGCCAAGGCCAACTTTACCAGTGCACAAATAAAACGCATTTGCGAATTGTATTCATTTGACAGCAATCGCCTGGAATTTGCCAAGTATGCCTATGATTATTGTGCCGATAAGGGATCTTATTTTATTGTTTCAAAAACATTTGGCTTTAGTAGCAATAAAAATGAACTTGAACAATATATTTCAAACAAGTAATGCCATTTAAGGAAGTTACCCGTTGGGTAAGAATATCATCAAACGCGGTGGAATTTAGGAAGAAAATTCCACTGCAAAAAATCCAGCGCCTGAGTGTTGGAAAATACGACATGTGCCTTACCCGCTATCCCGATGATAGCATTTACGCATTTGAAAACCGTTGCCCTCACCAGTTTATGGAAATGAGCAAAAGCATTTGCGCTGACGATAAAAAAGTTATTTGTCCCTGGCACCGTTTTGCTTTTGACCTGGAAAATGGAAAAGGTGCCGGCTTGTATCTTGAGGTTTTTCCCATCAAAGAAGAGGAGAATAAATTGTATGTTGGTTTCAAAAAAACTGTTTTTTCCTTTTTCAAATGAAATTAGCTTATTCCTTATCTCTACTCATACTTCTTTTAGCTGCGTGTGGCGGGGAAAAAATAAAAGAAGAACCTTTGTCCACCAATATTTCTAGTGAATGCCAGATAACCATTGACCAGTCAGTAGTGGTTGACACAACCATTTGCCCCATAACCATTAACGGCACCGATAAAATTACAGGAAAGTACATATATGGTCTTGAAGTATATCTTGCCTACGAGCTGGACACGGTAAAACTTGTAACCGATTCGGCAGGATATGCTGGTGGATACTATGGGTACGATATTAAATCCATTCGGGTGGTAAAGGAGGGTTATGGTGAATGCCAGGTAAATAATCCTGAAATTGACCAGGAACGAAGCCATTGTTTGCAGATAAATGTAGCCATGCCGGGCGTGCAGTGATTTTCTGCTTCTTTTTAACGCTGATACTCATTGTAAACATTAATCTGAAACCGAATGCTATAGAAAACCCCACAGCTGAAGCTGTGAACTACTAAACTCTCTTCGCTTCATTTCTTATTTGCTGAACCTGTAACCTGTACTGCTCAAACATTTTATTGCGGTTAATGAATCCCTTGTATTCCATTTTTTCGTCCACAACCGGCAGTATCCAAGCTTCAGTTTCTTCAAACTTATTCATGACCGTTTTCATGGAGTCTTTGTCAAGGATCATGGCTGCTGCTGCACTGGTTACATCGGCAGCTGTCAGTTCCAATTGTGATTCCGGGTCCAGTAAATATTTTTTTATGTCATCGGTTTTAATCAGGCCGGTAAATTTATTCTCTCTTGTTATAACTGCAAATGTGTTTTTATCAGAACGCATAATCATGTTCACCACATCGGTCAATGACATTTGCTCATGAATGGTTACATGGTCATTTTCCAACAATTCGCCTGTGTGCATTGATTTTAATGCGATGTCGTCAATACTTTCTTTTCTGAAAACACCTTGCAGGAATAATTTTTTGGTATCCATTGAATAATTGTCAAAATAACGCGATATCATATAACTAAGCGCTGAAACGATCATAAGTGGTAAAAACAGTTCATATCCGCCCGTTATTTCTGCAATAAGGAATATGGCTGCAAGAGGCGCGTGAAACACTCCGCTTAATATACCTGCCATGGCCACCAGGCAAAAATTATTGCTTGGAATGTCTTTAAAACCAAACTGCATCAAAGCGTATGAAAAGGAAAATCCCAAAAATGCACCAACCAACAATGAAGGGGCAAAATTTCCGCCATTGCCACCTGTTCCCAATGTTATTCCTACGGCAACTGCTTTAAAAATAAAAACAAGCACAAGAAAAAGCAACATCATCCAGGGACCTGTAATAAAATCTTTGAGAATGCTTTTTTCCATAAGTTTATCTGGACGTAAATCGGCCAGATCCTTTATGCTGGAATACCCTTCACCAAACAAAGGCGGCAAAAACAAACATAACCCGGCAATCAGAATTCCACCAAGCAAAGCTTTGCCATAGGCATTCATTTTTAATTTTTTAAAATACGATTCGGTGCCGGTAAATATTTTAGCGTACACCACCGAAACAAATCCACACAATAAGGCAAGCAATAAATAGAAAGGTATATTATAGTAGTTAAATGCTTCTTTTAGCTTAAAGTTGAGGAGAATTCCCTCATTCAAAAATATTTTTGACAAAATAGCACCTGTTGCCGATGCAATGATAATGGGAATGAATGCAGATACCGAAGCATTAACCAGGATTACCTCAAACGCAAACAACACGCCTGAAATGGGCGCATTAAACGCAGCACCAATACCTGCAGCTGCACCACTGGCAATTAAAAGTAAGCGGTCTTTATACGAAATCTGGTAGGTTCGCGCATAATTGGAACCAATTGCTGATCCGGTAAGCACAATGGGTGACTCCAGTCCTGTTGATCCACCAAAGCCAACCGTAACCGCTCCGGTAATAACATGCAGGTACATGTGCACTTTATCAATAATGGCCGATCTTTTGTGAATGGCATGAATGATGAGTGAATTTCCCTTTTCGAGTTTGGTGCGAAATACTTTTTTGACCAGGACAACTGTAAGAAAAATACCTATTAAAGGGAAAAGTAAATAAATAAAATAACTGTACTGTAATTTGTAATTGTAGGTAATCAGGTCGTGTAAATGAAAAACAATCCGTTTCAAAATAATGGCTGCGGTAGCTGCGGTTAATCCCACCAAAAAGCTTGACAACAATAAAAACTGCAGGGGATTTAATTTTGAGTGGATGTACTCAATGAACCATTCGTACTTAATGTTTATTTTTTTCGCCACGGGGCAAATATACGGTTATTTCATATGAAGAAGAACTTTAAAATTGCATGCATTTAGTTTGCGAAAAACAACCTGTGCTCAAGTATATACACACCTGCTCCGGCTAAAAAGCCAATGAAGGCCAGCCATCCAATATTTTTCAAATACCACACAAAATCAATTTTTTCAAGCCCCATTGCGGCAACACCTGCTGCTGATCCAATAATTAAAATACTTCCACCCGTTCCGGCACTGTAAGCAATAAATTCCCACATGTAGGAATCCATAGGCATAACTGAAAGATCATACATACCCTGTGTTGCTGCCACCAGTGGAACATTATCAATTAATGCCGACAGCAAGCCTGTTGATATAGCTATAAGTTCGGTGTTTTTTACTTTTTCGTCAAGCCAAAAGCTCAGGTGTTGCAACATTCCTGTACTTTCCAAACAGGCAATGGTTGCCAAAATACCAAAGAAAAATAAAATACTTGGCGTGTCAATTTTTCTGATAGCGTACGTAACTGTAAGAAAATTTTTATCCTCATCGTTTTTTTGCTTGTGCAGCAATTCGGTAACAATCCATAAAATGCCCAAGGCGCCCAGCATGCCCATATAAGGGGGTAAATGTGTTGTGCTTTTGAATACAGGCACCAGTAAAAGCAGGAAAAATCCGCTGAACAAAACTATTTGTCTTTCTTTCTTAGTGGTGCTTGTTCCATTCGTATTATTTTCGGTTTCAGGCCGAACGAAACTTCCTTTGAAACGTGTGCCTAAAATGAACATAGGAAGTAATAGGCATACCATTGAGGGAATAAATAACTGCAAAATAACCTGCGATGCACTAACCTGTCCCTTAACCCAAAGCATGGTAGTTGTTACATCGCCAATAGGACTCCAGGCACCACCCGCGTTGGCCGCTATAATGATCATTCCCGCTATGAGCATGCGGTCTTTGTTATCGGCAATAATTTTTCGGCAAAGCGAGACCATAACAATGGTAGTAGTAAGGTTATCAAGTACGGCTGAAAGAAAAAATGCCGTGATACAAATTATGTAAAGTAATTTTGTTTTGTTGGTGGTGGTAATTCTATCGGTAATCAATTGAAACCCCTCGTGCGCATCAATCAATTCAACAATGGTCATTGCCCCAAGTAAAAACAAAAGTATTTCGGCAATCGAACTAAGGTGGTGTGAAAGTTCAGCGTTTATGATGGTAGATTCTTTTTCAAGTAACATATATACAGTCCAGCAGGCAACACCCGTAACAAGAGCAGTTGCGGCTTTGTTTATGTTGATGCGCGACTCAAGGGTAATGAGTAAATACCCAATAAAAAATATGCTTGCCAGTAACAACTCCATAGTGTCCGCTTTTGAGGTAAAATTACCTAAAATACTTGCAAATCACTGTTTTCCTTTTCAACAAAGGACTGTGAACGAGGATTTTAAAAATTATTACAAGGCTTGTTAAACCAGTAAAATGGTTATATTTACCACCGTTAACCGATAAAAATTCATTATGGCAGGAAGTATTTGGCGTAAAAAACCAATCAGCGCATTTGAAGCTGATATGAAAAAAAATGAGCTCAAGCGTGTGCTTGGTAAGTGGGGATTAACCTCTCTTGGGATTGGTGCTATTATTGGTGGTGGTATTTTTACACTTACCGGAATTGCGGCTCATGATCACGCAGGGCCGGCATTGGCCATTGCATTCGTAATTGCAGGTGTTGGTTGTTTATTTGCATCATTGTGTTATGCCGAATTTTCTTCAGTATTGCCAGTTGAAGGAAGTGCATATGCCTATTCATATGGTACCATGGGTGAAATTTTTGCATGGATAATAGGATGGAATTTAATTTTGGAATATATGATGGGGGCAACCACTGTTGCTGTTGCCTGGAGTGGGTATTTTGAAAAACTCCTTCACCAATGCAACATACACCCACCTATATGGCTCATGAATGACCCGGTTACTGCCGCTGAAAAAGCAAAAGCAGCTGGTATGGCTGAACCTTCATTTGCATTTAACCTTCCAGCATTTTTAATTACCTGGGTTGTTACATCAATACTTGTTCGTGGTATTAAAGAAGCGGCAAAAACAAATAATATTATTGTAATTCTAAAACTGGCGGTTGTATTGTTTGTGATTTTCGTAGGGTTTTTCTTTATCGACACGGGCAACTGGACACCGTTTGTACCTGAACAAGTGATAGACGCCAAAGGTGTTTCACACTATGGTTGGGGCTTTGGTGGTGTATTGACTGCCGCAAGTATTGTTTTTTTCGCGTATATTGGATTTGATGCTGTTTCTACACAGGCCGGTGAGGCCATTAATCCCAAAAAAGATGTGCCTTTTGCAATTATAATGTCGCTTGTTGTTTGTACACTGTTGTATATAGCCGTTTCATTGGTACTTACTGGAATGGTGCCGTATGACAAACTTGATATTAAAGCACCAGTTGCATCTGCATTTGAAGGTATTGGAATGCCATGGGCAACCTCTTTAATAACAATAGCCGCTGTTGCTGGTCTTACTTCGGTTATGCTTGTTATGATGTTAGGGCAAACACGTATTTTCCTTGGAATGGCAAAAGATGGTTTATTACCATTTGGCCTTTTTGGAAAAGTACACCCAAAATTCAAAACGCCTTACAGGAGTACTCTTTTGGTTGGCTTGGTTATCTCAATTGTTGCCTCTGTAACGCCAATTGATAAAGTTTCCGAAATGTGTAGTATGGGTACTTTACTGGCCTTTGCCATGATTGCCATTGCTGTTTTAATTCTTCGTGTAAAACAACCACACCTTGATCGTCCTTTCCGAACTCCAATGTTACCGGTAGTATCTGTTTTAGGTGCCGCATTTAATGTCGGGCTTATGTTTTTTGTTCGTGTTGATACATGGATAGCCTTTTTATGTTGGTCGGCACTGGGTGTAATTGTTTATTTCGTTTATAGCCGTAATCACAGCAATCTGAATAAACTTGAAGCAGAAAACAACCCTGACATTTTAGACAGTAAACACTAATTCATACCCGGGCGGCTAACCACCGCCCTTTTTTTTACCATGTCGCAGGAAACCAAAAAATCACTCGGACTTTTAGACGCCACATTTCTTGTTGCGGGAAGCATGATTGGCTCAGGTATTTTCATTGTAAGCAGTGAAATGAGCCGCGATCTTGGAAGTGCAGGATGGTTATTGTTTACATGGATTCTTACCGGATTCATTACCTTGTTTGGGGCCTTGAGTTATGGCGAACTTGCTGCCATGTACCCAACGGCAGGTGGTCAGTTTGTTTACATTAAAGAAGCGTTTGGCCGATTACCTTCATTCCTTTATGGGTGGACCGTTTTTACCGTAATACAAACGGGCGTTATTGCTGCAGTAGCTGTTGCGTTCGGAAAATTTACAGCAGTGTTTTTTCCTTCACTTTCCACAACATTGTTCACCATTCCGGAATTTGACATCACCATACTTTCCATGAAAGCAGTCAATGTTACGTATGAAAATGCCCTGGGAGTTGGAACGGTATTATTGCTTACCTACTTAAACTCGCGCGGCTTGCAATACGGAAAAATAGTCCTGAATTTATTTACAGGATCAAAACTGATTGCGCTTTTTCTTTTAATCATCATAGGTATTGTTGTAGGAATAAAAACAGGATACTTTGGCGCCAACTTTAACGATGCCTGGCATGCTACCAAAACAGCAAAAAACGAAGCCGGAAATTGGGTCACTACTGAATTAACCGGTTTTGCCTTACTGGTTGTTTTATCAACTACCATTATCAATTCACTTTTTAGTAGTGATGCCTGGAATAACGTAACATTTATTGCTGGCGAAATTCGCAATCCCGAAAAGAATTTGCCACGCAGTTTATTCCTGGGAACATTTATTGTGACTATATTTTATGTGCTTGCCAACGTAGCTTATGTAGCCTTGCTTCCATTACACGGTCATCCGGTTGATCCCGCCATTGGATACACACAACAAGGTGTTATTGATGCAGGCATACAACATGCACAGGGTGATTTAGTGGGAACTTCGGCTGCTTACATGATTTTTGGAAATCCTGCCAAATACATTATGGCTGCACTGATCATGATCTCAACCTTTGGCTGCAACAACGGTGTTATAATGGCTGGTTCACGGCTATTTTATTCGATGGCTAAAGAAAAATTATTTTTCAGCCAGGCCGCACGCCTGAACAAACATGGAGTACCGGCACGCGCCATGTGGCTTCAAAGCGGCTGGGGATGCATTCTTGCGTTTTCAGGTTCGTATAAATTGCTGATTAAATTTGCCACGTTTGGCTCAATGGTGTTTTACATTGTGACCATTGCAGGTTTATTTGTGTTGCGTAAACGTTTACCCAATCACCCACGCCCGTACAAGGCATTTGGCTACCCAATTGTCCCTATCCTGTATTTGATATTTGCTACCTTAATTTGTGTTAGCCTAACCATATTTACACCACAGGACACCTGTTTCAGTATCCTGCTTATTCTTCTTGGTATTCCTGTTTATTATATTTTCCTGAAAGAAAAAAACACGAACGCATAAGCATACCATTTTATGTCAGGATTCCGCTGGCTTGTTGATCAATACCTGCAATTACCCAAATGGGAACGTATTGCCAATGTTGTTTTACTTACGTTCATACTCGGAACCATTCTTTTTATTTCACTTTGGCCTTCGGCTGAATTGAGCGCTGCGGAAAAAGCTGAACTCGACAAAAAAGAAGCTGCTATTTTGGCGCAACAAAAACAGGAAGTAGATTCCGTACCGCTTCAACAACAATACACCGGAACAACAAAACACCATCAACCGGCACCACTATTCATTAACGATATTTCAAAAGCCAGTGTTGAAGAATTAAATCAGGCGGGTTTGAGTAAAAAAGTAGCCCGGGGAATGTTCAACTACCTTAAAAAGGGCGGAAAAATAAGGAATGAAAAAGATGTCCATAAAATTTATGGCATGACCGATGAAATGGCGGCAACATTTTTAAAAAATATAAACCTCAATCAGCCTCTTGATTCATCCACAAAATCAAACCACAAAAACACATTTGGCCCGCGGGAAAAAACATTGGTCAATCTAAATACAGCCGACTCAGCCACGCTGGTTTTTATTGATGGAATAAGCCCAAAAATGATTCCTTACATTTTAAAGTTCCGGGCTGGGGTTGGTGCATTTCATTCGGCTGAACAATTGAATGAGGTGTTCAAGTCGCCACTGAAAAATTATGAACGCATAAAAGAACAGGTAACCGTTGAGGGATTTAAACCGTTTATTAAAATCAATGCCGTAACTGCAGCTGAGTTAAGGACGCATAAATATTTTAAGAAGGACAACGTGGCCACTGCTCTTGTTGCCTACAGGGAAAAACACGGGAAGTTCAGGAAAACAGAGGATTTGAAGGGATGTGTTGTTGTGACCGATGAGATATTAAGAAAGATCGAACCTTACCTGGTTTTTGATTAGACCTTCTTTTGTTTTAACCACATAGATACATAGAGGCATTAGAACATCGCCAATAAGAAGAAATAAAGAATGACTTTGTCACTTTTGAGAAGCGTCAGATAATCACGGGCAGCATTCACTATTTTTCTTTAATTCAATATTTCTATGAGGCTATGAGGCTGATTTTCCTCCTACACACCCCATTTCACCAGCATTGCACCCCAGGTAAACCCTGCTCCAAACGAAGTTACAATTACATTGTCTCCTTTTTTAAGCTTTGGCGAAATTTCGGCCAGGCAAATAGGAATTGATGCTGTTGTGGTATTACCATAACGATCAATGTTGAGATAGGTTTGCTCTTCGGTAAGTTTTAAACGCTCGGCCGTAGCTGTAATAATGCGTTTATTGGCCTGGTGGGCCACCATGAATTTAATGTCCTCGTTTTTCAGGTTATTGCGTTCCATGATTACTTCACACGCCTCGGCCATTTTTACAACTGCATATTTAAATACAGCCTGGCCTTCCATTTTTACAAAATGTCCACGCTGTTTTACTGTTTCCTCTGTAGCCGGATTCAAACTTCCGCCAGCTGGTTGGTATAAAAACTGTTTACCATATCCATCTGAATAAAGTGCTGCATCAATTATACCGTATCCATCCGTTGAAGGTTCAAGAATAGCCGCACCCGCTCCATCGCCAAATAAAATACAGGTTTTACGATCGGTATAATCAAGAATACTTGACATTTTTTCAGAACCGATAACCAGTATTTTTTTATGCGCACCTGTCCTTATAAATTGCGAAGCAGTTTGCAATGAATATAAAAAGCCTGAGCAGGCCGCCATAAGGTCAAAACTCCAGGCGTTAACACAACCCAATTCATACGCAACCATATTAGCAGTTGCAGGAAATTGCAGTTCAGGTGTTGCCGTGGTTAAAATTAAAAGATCTATCTCTTCAGGCTTTGTATTGGTTTTAGCCAGTACTTTTTTAGCTGCATTTACAGCCAGGTAAACATTGGCCTTATCCTTATCTTTAAGGATGTGACGTTCTTTAATTCCCGTCATTTGAGAGATCCATTCATCGCTTGTATCCAAAAATGCAGCGAAGTCGTTGTTGGTCATAACTGTTTCTGGCACGAAAAAGTCAACCCCTTTTATTAAAGCTTTTATACTCACGTTACAAAGTTAGGAAAGGAGATGAATCCTGAAAAAAAAATGCCGAAATTCATACGATTTTCAAAACTTGTTTGTTTTTGACATATCTTGGTAAAATCCAATATATTAGGCTCAAATCTATACACGATGAATACGATTTCCAACGATAAAATTGACCCGCTTTTCAGGCTTATTAAATCTTTCTCAAAATCAGAAAAACGGAGTTTCAAAATGTTATACAGTAAAGGCGATGGCAACAAAAAGTTTGTCCAGTTATTTGACGAAATTGAAAAACGCGAAGAGTATGACGAGGAAAAATTAAAAAGCAACAAACATTTTACACCCGGCCAATTACCTAACTTAAAAATACAGCTTTACAATAAATTACTTGATTCATTACGCTTCGCAAGCAACAACCGCACGGCAAAAAAACAGGTAGCCGAACTCATTGACAATGCCCATTTGCTGTATGACCGTTGTATGTACGCTGATTGTTTAAGGCAATTGGACAAAGCACGCGTGCTTGCCCATAAATTTGACCTGGTAACTCCGTTGGTTGAGATCAATGAATTGCACCAGCAAACCCTGCGTTTGACGCTTAACGATAAAAACAGTTTGTTTGTTGACCAGCTGCTTGGCGAAATGAGCATCGTGGTAAAAAGGCTGAAACAAATTAACGGTTTTACCAACCTCTCACTTCAACTAAACAGCCAGTATGCGCACATTGGCTCAACACGCAACAAAGAGGAACTAAAAAAGGTAAAAGATTTTTTTACACGAAAAATTTCTGAATTTGACATAAAACAAACAGGTATTGAAGAACAGTTGAGCTATTATACAGCTACTACCGGATTTTTCTTTTTTACACGTAATTTCAGGGAAGCTGAAAAATACGCCTTAAAATGGCTGGACCTGTTTGAAAAAAATGAAGAGTTAAAATACCATCGAACCGAATCGTATATAAAAGCCCTAAATAGCCTGCTGGTAGCTCAAAATAAATTGTTTGCCATTGACGATTTTACCCTTACACATCGTAAATTAATTGCTATAAAACGCGACAAAAAATTTCATTTGAACCGCAACCTTAACCTACAGCTTTTTAAAGCAATTTACATTCATGAAATGAACCGCCATTTTATTTTGGGCGATTTTAAAAGCGGTGCACGCATTGTGGTAAGGCACCAACCCGAGATAAACCGTATTTTACCTTTACTGGACCAAAACACGCGTTTTCTTTTCTGCTATAAAATTGCCTGCTTGCATTTTGGTGCCAGCCAGTTCAGGTCTGCCTTGTCATGGCTGAATAAAATTACCATGACGGAAAGCACCAATGTGCGTGAAGACATCCAGTCGTTTGCACGCATATTACGACTGGTATGTTATTTTGAAATGAATGACGATTACGGAGTGCAGTCAAACATTCGTTCAACTTACCGTTTCCTTTTATCGCGAAAAAATTATGGACAATATGAAAACCTGATTATCCAGTTTCTTAAAAACCTACGCGGGAACGAAACCCAAAGCGAATTGAAAAACCAATTTATTGAACTTCAAAAAAACATGATGCGTATTTCAAAACTCAAGTATGAAAAACGGGCCTTTATTTATTTTGACATGATTGTATGGCTTGAGAGTAAAGTGCAAAACAGGGATATACAGGACGTTTTTAAAGACCAGGTGAAAAAGGGGATCAGGTATGAGTTTTAACCAGTTTACAGTTTTGTGACTGTTCGTAATACGTTTCTATTGGAGTTCCTGAACTATAAACTGTAACTAAACAACCAAATTATGCTCATTAATAAACTCAAAACCCTCAAAACCGCCCGTTATTTCCAGTCGGCACCCATTACAACCCGAACAAAAAAAGTATGGATTGTTTTACACGGTTATGGCATGCATGCCGGAATATTTTTAAAGAAATTTGAGCCGCTTTTTTCAGAAGAAGTTGTTTTTATTGCTCCGGAAGCATTAAACCGCTATTATGTAAAGGGTAGTTCAGGCAATGTTGGGGCCAGCTGGATGACAAAAGAAGAGCGCCAGGATGAAATAAACGATTATGTAAATTATCTTGAACATACATTTGAATCACTTAACATTTCTGAAAACATTGAACTCACTGTTTTGGGATTTTCGCAAGGCGCGTCAACCTTAGCCCGCTGGATTTCAGTTTCTGTATCAAAACCAGCCAAAGTCATTTTTTACGCTGGGGTTTTCCCTCCTGACCTTGAGCTTAAATTTACTCAGGAACGATGGAGTTCATTGAAAAGCTTTGTGTTTATAGGTGACCAGGACGAATTTTACAGTGCCGGTGAGTTCACTGCAACATATGATGCGTTAACAAAGGTTAATTCGGCCGTAAAATTCACTGTTTTTGAAGGTAAACATGAAATATTACCAGCGGTTCTGCGTAATATGATCTAATTGCTTATCTTCGTATAAATGAAATTTTTCCTCGTTTTAGTATTCGCAACAGCAAACTTGTTTGTTAGTGCACAAGACTCAACCAGCAACAAGCCCTGGAAAAAACCAGTTGAAGATAAACTGGGATTTTGGGATCATTGCTACAGTGGCGGTGATCTTATGCTTTACGGAGGTTCAGGTTCATTTTATTTTAACATTTCACCCATGTTGGGTTACCGACCTGGCAATAAAAGCTTTTCCTATGGTATTGGGGCTACCTATCAATTCTCACGCTTCACGTACAACACCTCATCCTACCAGTTTTCATTGTACGGTTTGCGCGCTTTTGTAAGGCAAGACCTTGGAAGAATGTTTTTTTTACACGGAGAACTTGAAAATTATTTTACAAAGGGGCAAAACATTTTCACCAAAAAAGAGGAACTTATTTCATTCCCCTGCGCCAATGCCTTTGTGGGATACAAGCAGATGTACAGTGATTTTTCCTATTACTATATCATGGTTGGTTACGAGTTTATTGGCGATGGCAAGGCTCCCGCTTACGTATATTTCCTCCACCCCTTCATCCTGAAGGCTGGCTATGTATTTGATTTAAAGGGCAAATAGCCCTTTATTTTAACAAAAAACCGGGGTTTTGCATAAATTTTCGTTTAAAATCCAAGGATTGGCAAATTTGTGAATGAATATTAAGTGGTTTACTAGTCAGGTTGCATTCAATTTTCGTATCTTTAAAGCCTATATTTTTCAAACGTCATGAAGAAAACCCTTGTAGCACTTTTTGCATTAACATCCAGTTATGCAAATTCACAAATCCTGATCAATGAATATTCAGGAGCCAACCTCTCACAGCACATTGACAACTTCGGGAATTTTGAAGATTGGTTCGAGTTGTACAATACCACCACCGGGCCAATTGATATTTCAGGTTGGTACCTGAGCGATAGTTATACCAACAATGATAAATTCCTGGTTCCTTCAGGTGTAATCATTGCAGCCAACAGTTACCTGCGGGTTTATTGCTCAAATAAAAACCAGTTTGTGGCAGGGGTACTGCACACCAATTTCAAGCTAACACAAACAAAACCTGAAAAAATTGTTCTATCGAACCCAGCCGGAACAATTATTGACTTTGTAACCATGAATCCAACCCAGCCTAACCATTCACGTGGGCGCACTACTGATGGAGCTGCAACATGGTCGTTATTTGATAACCCTACAGCAGGCAATAACAACAGCCTTGCTACAGCTTATGCTGGGTATACAACCAAACCCATTTTTAGCCAGTTACCTGGAGCATACACAACGTCTATGTCAATAGCGCTGTCAAGTGATCCGGGAGCTGAAATTTATTATACGACAAACGGAACAACGCCAACAGCAGCTTCTACCCTTTACACGGGGCCTATAAGTATAAGTTCTACCAAAGTGATTCGTGCAGTTGCCATTCACCCAACAGATGCCACTCGTAAACCAAGTTTTGTGGAAACAAATACGTACCTGATTAACGAGAACCATACCATTCCGGTTACTTCTGTATCGGGCGATGCCATCATGACACTTTTAACAGGTACGCAAATTGATGCTGACATGACACTTGAGTGGTTTGACAAGGACCAGGTTTTTAAAACAGAAGTTACAGGTACTTCCAATGAACACGGAAATGATTCATGGGCCTATGGCCAGCGTGGGTTTGACTATATTTCAATTGATGAGTATGGAATTAATTATGCTTTAACTGATAAAATATTTGCCCGTAAAGACAGGGACGCTTTCCAACGCGTAATTTTCAAACCTGCAGCAAATGATAATTTTTCGTTTGAGTCGGGCGGTGCCCATATTCGTGATGCGTATGTGGCCACCCTTTCACACGATGCCGATCTAAACCTGGACGAAAGAACATATGAGCCAACTATTCTATATGTGAATGGACAATATTGGGGTGTTTATGAAATACGTGAGAAAGTTGACGATGATGAATTTTGCGATTATTATTATGACCAGGATCAACCTTACATTCTTTTCCTTAAAACATGGGGCGCAACCTGGGAGGAATATTCACCTGTTCCAGGCTTTGCACAAAACGACTGGGATAATTTAAAGGCGTTTGTTGGTGCAAATTCATTGACTATTCCGGCTAACTATGATTATGTTGACAGCTTACTCAATACAAAAAGCTTAACCGACTATTTTATTTTGAATTCATACACGGCATGTGCCGACTGGCTTAACTGGAACACTGCCTGGTGGCGTGGTCTTGACTCAACCGGTGATAAAAAGAAATGGCGTTATACCCTTTGGGATATGGATGCAACATTTGGTCATTACGTAAATTATACCGGTATTCCTGACCAGGGCCCCGGTGCCGATCCATGCGCACCTGAAGCATTGCCTGACCCGGGTGGACAAGGACATGTGACCATACTGGACAGCTTATTGAAAAATCCGAAATTTCATACAGATTACATTAACCGTTACATTGACCTTAATAACAATGCGCTTTCATGCGCCAACATGGTTAATTTGCTTGATAGCCTTATAGGAAACATTCTTCCTGAAATGCCAAGGCAAATTGCCAAATGGGGAGGCGGAAGTTTTGCAACCTGGCAAACCAATGTAAATACACTTCGCAACTACATTATTGCCCGTTGCGATTCAATTACAGAAGGACTTATGGATTGCTACAGTTTAACCGGACCGTATTCAATTACATTTGAAACCGATCCGCCAGATGTAGGAACAATTAAGGTAAATACCATGACGTATTCACCAGCCCAGTTGCCTAAAACAGGAACGTATTATGGAAATATTGTAAGTGAACTGGAAGCCGAATCAATTGACCCGGATTATGAATTTAAAAACTGGGAAATCATTGACATTCCTACACCTACTGCCGACTCTGCAAAAATATCAACTACGTTTAACGTAAGCCAAACGGTAATTGCACATTTTGAAATTCCGTTGACCTTATTTGTACCTACAGCCTTCTCACCTAACGGTGATGGCATTAACGACTTTTTTACCGTGTTGGGTAAAGGCATGAAAGCCATGGAAATGTCGGTATATGACCGTTGGGGCGAAAAAGTTTGGGGATCAAGCGACAAGGATATCCCAGGCTGGGACGGAACTTATAAAGGAAAAAAATGTGACCAGGCCGTATATGCTTACCAGGTTAAGGTTACTTACCTTGACGGATCTGAAAAAATTCAAAAGGGCAATGTAACATTGGTGCGTTAATTCATTTCAAAACAGAGAGATTATGAAGAGAATTTTAGTTGGAATTTTTGCTGTGAGTGCACTGTTTTGCAATGCGCAGGACGTTCACTTTTCACAGGTATACAACAATCCGTTATTTGTGAATCCGGCCAATGTTGGAGGATTTAAGGGATATGAACGTATTATTTTAAATTACCGTTCACAATGGGCAGGTACCAGTAAATACAATACAATGGGCTTTTCATACGATATGCCCATGTTCCAGAAAGACGGTCGCAGAACATGTTTGGGCCTTGGCATATCGGTTTACAATGACCGTGCCGGTGCAACAAAAATGGGAACTACACTTCCGGCACTTACACTTGGTGCAATTGTACCAACCAGCGCAAACGGAACATTGACCTTTGCTATGCAGGCAGGTTATTTAATGCGCAGCGTGAATTTAAATGCAGCTACATGGTCAACCCAATATGACGGGAAAGATTACGATCCTTCATTACCTCACCAGGAAAATTTTGGTGCCGCATCAGCAGGTGCTTTTGATATGGGCGCAGGTTTGCGGTATGCGCTTGACGTGAAAAAAGAACTCTTCCAGGGATTCAATGTTGCCAAATGGGATATTGGTATTGGAGCTTATCACATTACACGTCCTAAATTCAATTTCCTTTCAGGAGGTGATCAAATGTTTGTTCGCTGGACTGCACAAACATCAGCACGTTTTGATTTACCAAAAGCACGCGTTGGTTTTATTCCCTATTTTGTTGCTTTCCTTCAAGGACCGAACAAAACCTATAACGGAGGTTTAATGGCCCGTTTCTTACTGAAAGACGGAACAAAAATTACCGGTTTCTTTACTGAAACTGCACTTTCATTTGGTTTACATTATCGTTCTGACGATGCCATTGTACCGCAGGTTATGTTTGAATATGGCCCATGGGCCCTGGCAGTTGCCTATGATTTAACTACCTCAAATTTCCGTACCATCAATAACCTTAATGGTGGATTTGAAGTTTCCATTCGTTGGAACGACTTAAAAGGAGTTGTGTTCAAGAAAAGGGTTACGAGTACCGTTCACTAGGAATTTAAAATTTGATATTTAAGCTAATAAAATCAGAGCCGTCTTTTATTGGGCGGCTTTTTTTATTACTTCTGCTTGCCGGATGTAATAATCGTGTTCAGGAAAAGGAACCTGGCAAACCAACGTACAACTACCATAAAATTATTTTTCTGGAAAATGCTTTTAATGATTACCTGGCCGGAATGCAGAACATTTCATTAAACGCTGATAGCCTGTTCAACCAAAAAATTACCAATCCTGTTTTTAACAACTATTTCAAGAATTCAGAATTATCAGATTTAGCAAAAGCTTCATTTAATACACCCGTTAGTACACTTCACCTAAAAGAAATGATTGAAGGTATAATCCTTCATAAAAAAGAAATCACGCGAATTATTGCTGAATCTTATACAAAATGTCATGGGTTTCTTGAAAACGACAGTGTGGAATTTTATATTGTACCTGCACACGCAGATATTAACCGCACACTCAAAAAAATGGGCGGTGTAACAGGGCAAACAGTTGGAAAAAAACAAGTTATTATTTGGATCAACACGCATGTCAGAAACTGGAAAAATGTATTGACGTATTGCGTTGCGCACGAATTCAATCATACGTGCTGGATAAAAAATAATTTTTCGCCGGCGTTTAAATGGACTGTGGTAAATTATATGATTATGGAGGGAAAAGCAGATTCATTTGCACATTTACTATACCCAAACATTGAAGTGGCCTGGACACAGAACCTGAACGAGAGTGAAAAACAAGAACTATGGACCAGCATAAAACCAAAATTAAATGAGAGTGACTTTGGATTAATGGGCGAAATTATGCTTGGATCAAAAAATTATCCTGAATGGGGTGGTTACACACTTGGGTTTGATATTGTTCAATCAGCAATGAAAAATAATCCTTCCATAGAAATCTCCGACCTGTTGAACATGGACTCGGAAAGGATCCTGCAAATGAGTAAGTATACGTTACACGATTAAACCATGCCTTCAACAATGATCCATTCTTGTTTAATGAGTAAAGGTTTCACGCAACTGCTGCTGTTTACAGACCTGCCTTACTTTCCCCTTTGCCTAACCGCTTCGTAAACAATGATACCTGCACTTACCGACACGTTCAACGATTCAATTGTACCTGACATAGGAATTTTTGCCTTGTGCGTACAGCGTTTTAAATATTCGGGTGAAATGCCCTCCTCTTCGTTCCCCATAATAATGCAGGTTGGCACCGTCATGTCAATATCGTAAAGAAATTTATCAGTCTTCTCAGTACAACCAACAATTTGCAAACCACTTTCCGCTAAATATTCGATTACGTTTTTTAAATTTAAATGCCTGCACACAGGAATTTTCATCAACGCACCGGCTGATGTTTTCATGGCGTCAGATGTAATGGATGCCCCACCCTTTTCAGGAAGCACAATGGCATCAACACCCATACACTCGGCACTGCGGGCAATGGCTCCAAAGTTCCGTACATCGGTAATGCGGTCAAGCAATAAAATCAAGGGAACTTTACCCGCCTCAAATATCATGGGTAACACGTCTTCAATGTCCTGGTAACCTACAGGTGATATGAGCGCAATTACACCCTGGTGATTCCGGTTACCAAACTTGTTTAATTTTTCATCGGGAACGTATACAGGTTCAATGCCGTTTTGTTTTAGTTCAGCAATAAGTTTATTTACAAGGTCGCCACGCAGGCCACGTTGTATCATTACCTTGTTTACTTCCTTGCCACTTCGCAAAGCTTCAACTATGGCGTGTATGCCAAATATTACGTCTTCGTTTTTCATTTACATTTCTTTAATAGCCTCCAATGCAATTTATACACCCACCTTATATTTTTTGTTTACAACACATGTCTGCCACAAACGAATCCAGTAATTAATTGTAACGTTTGTGCTATCCGTGACAGGCGCATGTTTGTTGTATTCAATTCGTGTAATTGGTGTCATTCGTGTCTGCTCTTTAAGCCTAATTTCCTATCAAATTAAACGGTTTTGCCCTCCGCCAATTGTCAAGTGCATTATACCATTGTGATTTGTAATTAATATCGCGCTGTAACCTGTAATCATTATCACTGTATGGGTTATCAATTTTATCAAATGTAAAGGTAAGTGTTGCGTTAAACGTTGTTTTGTAATACCAGATTTCGCGGTTTAGTCCACGCTCAACATAACTTGGTTTACCAAAAATAATGGAAATCATACCACGGTCGGTTTTCCAACCCTCATTAGTTGATGTATATTCGGCATTGGCTGCAAAAACGCGTTTATAATATTCATTGATGGCCTTGCGTGCATTTTGTTTAATGTACTTTTCAGACGTCTTTTCATCGTATGCACGGTCGAGCCAGAATTTTTCAAATTTTTCACGGGCATTGTCACCCGAACCCAGTTCCTCAAATTCTGAACGACTGCACAGGTAAATTAAGGGTTCATAAAACGCTGCTGTGTCGTTGCAATTGGGATACCATTTGGTAAAATGATAAAAAACAATACCTGACTTATCACTGGTCTTTAAAAAATAAATCCCTTTTTCAAGGTTGGTGAATTTTACTCCGTTTGCAAAAGGTTCAATCGAAACAAGCTGGCGGTCATAATTGTTTTTCGAACCAAAATCCTCGTTGGCAAACGGAGGCGTGGGGTAATCTACCCCGCCATTAACCCTGTACAATTCAATTGGTGCATCGCATTTTGATGACTTGAGTATTTGCCCTTCTGACCCGGTGAAATTTTTATCCAGTACGGGCGTTTCATCCATGGTCATGAGCACAAAGTTCTCGGGATCGGTACAGTTCATGTTTGAAAACTTCATGTAATACTCATAGCGCGCATTCCTGTTCGCATTCACAATACTCAACTTTACCGAATAGTTATCGGGCACCGGCAGTTTTGTTTCTACATAGGCTGTTATTGTGTTTGCTGTTGCCTGGCTTTGCAAATCCACCAATTGCAGTGAAAGACTGTCGGTTTTGTTTTTTTTGCCTTTTTCAAGGCGGGTAATTTCATAATTGAGTGTGTAAACAGCTTTAAATTTGCTTTTATCGCTCAATAAAAAATAATCCTGGGAACGCGTGTCAAGAATAAAATAAATGCGCATGGTATCGGCTGTGGCATGAAACAATTTGATGCGTGCCGTTAATTTTTCAGCTGGCTGATCAGGTTGAACGGTTGCCGGTTTCCTGTTATTTGGGTTGGGATTGTTAACACGTCCAGGCATGTAACAAGATGCCATTGCCGTTGCTACCAATATTGCTATGGCAAATAACCTACTCAATGGCGTCAGTAAATTTTTGAGGAATGCTTTTTTCAGATTTCACACCCAGCTCTTTCAACTTTTCGGTACTGCGAATGAGGTTTCCGTTTCCTTCCTTTAATTTATTCATGGCCCCATCATAGGCGCGTTTGGTTTGGTCAAGATTCTTTTCAATGGAAGCCATATCTTCAAGAAAACCTACAAACTTATCGTACAAATTGCCTGCCTGCCTTGCAATTTCAATGGCATTGGCATTTTGCTTTTCCTGTTTCCATACCGAGGCAATGGTACGTAAGGTTGCCAGCAAGGTTGAAGGACTTACCAATACAATTTTGCGATCCCAGGCATAGTTCCATAAATCATTGTCATGTTGTATAATGGTGCTAAACGAAGATTCAATGGGAATAAATAACAAAACAAATTCGGGTGAATTAAAATCGCGGCCGGCATGGTAATTTTTTTCGCTCAGCGATTTAATGTGGTTTTTGATGCTGGTGATGTGCGTTTTCAAATGTACTTCACGCAAAGTATCATCAGCCTCGTTTACCCATTCGGTATATGCGTTCAGGGAAACTTTTGAGTCAATGATAACATGTTTGTTGTCGGGTAATTTTATAACCACATCGGGTTGAATGCGCGAACCATCAGTACCGGTTGTACTGAACTGCAATTCATATTCATTGCCGCTTGTGAGTCCGCTGCGTTCCAGTACTTTTTCAAGAATTAATTCGCCCCAGTTACCTTGTTGTTTTTTATCGCCTTTTAAAGCCGATGTGAGGTTTTGCGCCTCGTTACGCATTTGCACATTCAGTTCGGCAAGTTGTTTTACCTGCTCCATGAGGGCACTGTTTTCCTTAGTACCTTTTATGTAGGTTTCTTCAACCCGTTTTTCAAACTCTTTTATTTTTTCTGAAAAGGGGTTTATAAGCTGGCCTAATTGCTCTTTATTCTGAAGGGTAAATTTATGGGTTTTTTCCTCGAGAATTCTATTGGCAAGGTTTTCAAACTCAACGGTAAATTTTTTCTCCATTTCACGCGCTTCCTGCACTTTTGACTCCAGGTTTTTCAAATCAGCGCTGTATTTGCTGTTTTGCGCCAGCAGCGTTTGGTTCTCAGCCCTGTATTTTTCCAGTTCTGACTTTTGCTGATTAAATACCTCAACACTTCTTTCTATGCGTCCCCTGTCAGACGAAGAATTGGCCAGCAATTCCTGGTATTGTTTTTTTAATTGTTCAAGTTCGGTGCTTATTTCAATGAATCTCTTCTGCGAATTTTCCAAATTAATTCTTAAGCCCTGGTTCTCGCTCTCCAGTTTTTTTGAATTATCATCAACCGCCACCACAACATTTGCCCCTTTGCTAAGCTTAAGCAAATAGCCAATCGCAAATCCTGCAGCCAATCCAATAACCAGGTATAAAACACTTTCCATTTTTAATTTTCAAGAATAAGTACGTAACAATTTACGTCAACCAAATCAAACAATTCAATTACATCTTTATTGCGCATGCGAATGCAGCCGTGCGAAGCGGGTTTTCCAATCAAACCTTCTTCGGGAGTGCCGTGAATATAAATTTCACGCAAGTGTGTGCTGTTCTTTCCTTCCATGTTAACTCCCTGTTCCATGCCATCAAGACGCATGGCCCGGCTTGTTAAATCATCGGTTCCGGTTGATACCGGGTTGTTTTCAATTACAGCCATTTTACCGGTAAAATTTGATCCAACCAAAATTCCGCCTATTGGACAGGTTTTGCCAATTTTTGAACTGATCTTATGCAGTCCAAGTGGTGTTTTTTCTGATTTATGCTCCTGCCCTACGCCATACTTTGAGGTAGACACATCAAATGTTCGAACGAGCTGGTGATTTTTGATCAGGTATAATTTTTGGCGATTAGTACCCACATAAATCAAACTGGTGATTGGCTTTTTATACTTTATGCTTGTATACTCCTCAACATATTCAACTAACGGTGTAGGTATATACGATCTGTTGGATTGCAACATAAGTGCAAAAACAGTTAAAACGCCTATGAATCCAACCCGGGTCATTGTACCTCAAAAATAGTTAATAAAACCGAAATGCAACTTGGAGTTTTTGATTAAAATGGGGTTATTTAACTGTTTGCCAAGAGCCCATGTAAAGGTAAATACACCTGTTTTGACCTGAAAATTCATACCAGCCCCAAAACCATAAGGCATATCGTTAACATATTGGGCTGTGGAATTGTTTTCATACCAACCCTGGTCATAAAACACAAAAAGGGCTGAATTTTCTTCAAATACCAGGCGATACTCGGCCGTGAAAACTGAAAAAGCACTTGTTTGAATTGACTCTTCATCAAATCCACGCAGGTTTTTTATACCTCCCAACCGCATCAATTCATTTTTATAAATTTTTTGGTTCAATATAAAACGCGTTTGTGTTGCCAGTTTAAGGGTGAACATTTTCCACATGGGAATGTATGTTTCACATGTCAAATGGCCCGTATAATATTCAGTTTTTAACTGTTCGGCTGCGTAAAGGGTAGCATCGTTAGCTGCATTGGGTTTAAGGGTTTTTATACCGGCTGTGGCATCACTTGTCAATGCTACACCTTTGCGCGGATTTAACCGGTAGTCCAGTTTTTCAAGTCGTATACCTATTCCGTATTGGTTAATACCCACATCGGCATTTTGCAAAGCGGTTGTTCCGGTTGTATACACTGTTTTTGCCAGAATGTCGGAATTATAACGGTTATAAAACACGCGAAAAAAATTACCGCGGTTCATTTGCCAGGTAAGCCCAAACGTACGGTTCAATTCCAGAAAACTTGTATCGCGCTTAAATAATTTAAAATACAGGTCAGTGCCTATTGGCGATGAAAACATAAAAGGTATTTGTAAATTCACTTTTAAATCCTGTGTAAGGTTAGCCACTTTGCGCCAGTTCAGGTCAAATGTTTCGGCTTTTCCCAATGCATTTTTAAGAATAACGCGTGCATCGCCTGTAATGGTTGTTTTACCGGTTTGTGTATTCGGCAAAATTCCAAGGATACCGTTAAATGAACTTGCGTTGCGTTTTTTCAGGTATAAATACAAACGGCTTTGTGTAGGTGTAAACAAGACCTCGCTGGGTTTAATGGGCAGTACGTACGGAATTTCCTTAATGCGCTTGTCCAGTTGCCTTACCTGTTCTTCGTTATAAGCCATTCCCGGTTTAATGCCGAGATAACGTTGCAAATAAATTTTAGGCAGGCGCGAATTTCCTTTTACAAGAAGGCTGTCAATTTTATAAAATGTGCCTTTTTCAACTGTCATGGTTCCGTTTATTTTTCCTTCAGTTACGCTTACTGAATCAAAACTAACCGATGCAAATGGGAAACCGTTATTTTCAAAATACCTTAAATTTTTCTCGGCAATGTTTTTCATTCCATATTGATTGGTCACCTTCCCGTTTTTTGGACCAATGGCATTCGGGTCGCCTTTTAAAACAACATTTCCCCATTGGTATGCTGTACCTTTTTGCATGGTTGCCCTGAATTTACCAGTTGAAACCTTTACCGTATCGTAACCAGCTTCAAGGTATCCATCGGCATTTAATTTTGACACTTCCTTATCCAGGTAAGCCATCATAAGTTTAACAGTTGTGAATTTTTTTGTACTGGTTTTTTTCCCGTTGATCAATTCAAGTTCGGTGGCCTGTGCCAACAAAAGCTGCGTTGAAAAAACGAAAAATAATATGTACAGAAAACGCTGAATCACCAATGGTAAATTTACAGCTTAAAACGGTAAAATTGGATAATTATTTTTTTAAGATTAAATAAAGAAGTTACCGTTTACGTGCGCGCCCAATTTATTGGCTCAATGCCGTGCATTTTTAAATATTCATTGCATTTTGAAAAATGTTTGCACCCGAAAAATCCGTTATAAGCCGATAGTGGCGATGGATGCACCGATTTTAACACAAGGTGTTTTGACGAATCAATGAATTGTTGTTTAGCATGCGCTTTGCTTCCCCAAAGCATAAAAACAAGGTGTTCACGTTGGTTTGCCAGCAGCTTTATGGCTTCATCGGTAAAAATTTCCCATCCCTGGTTTTGGTGTGAATTGGCCTGGGCCGCACGAACGGTTAAGGAGGTATTCAGCAGAAAAACACCTTGTTCGGCCCACTCGTTTAAATCACCATGCGCAGGTTGTTTACCTCCTATATCCGATTCAATTTCCTTGATAATATTTTTAAGCGAGGGAGGTTGTGCAATGCCTTTGTTAACCGAAAAACATAACCCGTGAGCCTGGCCGGGACCGTGGTATGGATCCTGACCCAGGATGACAACTTTTACCTTATCAAAGGGTGTACGGTTAAAAGCTTCAAAAATTTGCGTACCCGGTGGATAAATGGTAAACTGCTGCCTTTCCTTCACCAGGAACTGTTTTAGATTCGTGAAATAGGGTTTTTCGAACTCAGTTTTCAACCGGGCCAACCAGCTTTGTTCGATTTTTATGGCTTGTTGCTCAGTTTGGCTCATTTTTTGGAGCTGATTTTGGTAAGATTTGGAGAAAACCGGGTTAACAGGTGCCTCCCGATCAAATTAAAATTATATATTTGCTTAAACACAAACACCAAAAACACGTATTATTTATGAAAAATTTGTCGAAAACAGTAGCTATTGCCGCAGTAGTATCGGTGATGTTCGCATCTTGTGGTTTATTTGGAGGCAAAAAAGGTACTTGTCCAGCATATAACAAGGTTGAGAATCTGAATAAGCAGCATTCTGACCTTTCAAACAACTAACATTTAACCTTTTACGTATTTAAAAGCCACGTTCTGAATTATTTCAGGCGAAAGGCTTTTTGCTACAGGGCAGGTTAATGCTGCGTTTTCGAGAATCTTTCGTTGCTTTTCACCCAATCCCAAGTCCTCAATTGTTAAGGTAACATCAATTTTAACCACTCTTCTAGGGTCGGTTCCCATGTGTTTTCCTATAGCAACTTCAACATTGCCTATTCCAATTTCATGTTTTTGCGCTGCAATTCCCATTATGGTTAGCATGCACATGCCTAATGATGTGCTTAGTAGATCAGTTGGCGAAAAAGCTTCACCTTTTCCGTTGTTATCAACAGGCGCATCGCTTATGACCGTTTGCCCGGACTTTAGGTGAGTTGCCTCAGTTCTTAAGTTTCCTTTGTAAATTATTTTTGCTATTTCCATATCAAATCACGAACTTTAACGTTTAGTTGAAGGTATAAGTATTTAACCTTGAAAGTAGTAAAAAATATCATAGCGGTTTGTTTGTTGATGGTTTCATCAACTGCCTTTGCACAGCTTCCTGACAGGGGCGATGCGCAACTTTTATACCGCCAGGAATTTGTGGGTGGCGTTACCATTCACACAGCCGGCTGGGGTGTAAACTTTCGTTACGGAAAACAAATTACCAACCTGAAAAAATTGTCGTTTGGTTTGGATGTGGTTAACATCAAACACCCAAAAGAAAAGAAAGTTTTTAATCCTGCCTTTGACGATGGTAAAGGTTTTTACTATGGAAAATTGCACGCGCTTATTGCCGTGCGTCCAACCATTGGTTTTCGTCAGATATGGTTCCAGAAAAAACGTCCGCAGGGTGTTGAAATAGGTTACAACTTCAACATTGGCCCATCGCTTGGCATTGTAAAACCTGTTTATCTCGAAATTATTTACCCGCTTACCGATGGAACAGCAACATTGTCAGAAGAACGTTTTGATCCGAATAAACACACGGTAGATAACATATACGGCCGGGCGCGTTTTGGAAAAGGCATGAACGAAATTTCAATTTATCCCGGAGTGTTTTCAAAGTTCGGGTTACACTTTGAATATTCAACTGACGAAGAAGCATTACAAGCCATTGAAGTTGGGGCCATGATTGATTATTATCCCAAAAAGGTTCCGTTAATGGCAATAGCTGATAATTATAATTTCTTTCTCAATTTTTACGTTTCACTTATTTTTGGCAAAAAATATTTCTAATGGCTGAGGTCACAGAGGCGCACGAAACTTCCGAAAAACAATTTCAACCAAAACCAAAATGGTTACGTGTTAAATTGCCAACTGGCGAAAATTACAAACACGTTCGTGAATTGGTTGATACCCATAAATTGCACACCATTTGTCAAAGCGGCAATTGCCCCAATATGGGCGAATGCTGGGGAGCAGGAACGGCAACGTTCATGATCCTGGGAAATGTATGCACGCGTTCATGCGGTTTTTGTGCCGTGTCAACAGGAAAACCAATGGAAGCCGATCCGTTTGAACCGGCCCGCGTTGCACAATCAGTACACTTAATGAAAGTGAAACATTGTGTAATAACATCGGTTGACCGTGACGATTTAAAAGACGGTGGAGCTGAAATATGGAAAAAGACTGTTGAGGCTATTCGCAGGAAATCACCTGGCACAACGCTTGAAACACTTATTCCTGACTTTGCAGGGAAATGGGAAAATTTACAATTGATTATTGACGTGAAACCTGAAGTGGTGTCACATAACCTGGAAACTGTCAGGCGATTGACAAAGCTAGTTCGTGTACAGGCAAAATACGATCGCTCACTTGAAGTCTTGTTGCGTTTGAAACAAGGCGGCATTAAAACTAAAAGTGGTGTCATGTTGGGGCTTGGTGAAAGTGAGCAGGAAATAATTGAGACCATTGATGATTTAGCCAGTGTGGGGGTTGATATTTTAACACTTGGTCAATATTTACAACCTACACCAAATCATTTACCGGTACAGGAATTTATTCATCCTGATAAGTTTGCCAGGTATAAAGAGATTGCGTTGCAAAAAGGGTTCAAGTACGTGGAAAGCGGGCCGTTGGTAAGGAGTAGTTATCATGCTGAAAAGCATATTTGATTTCTAGCTCTTTTATAACCACATAGGCACGTAGAAAACCTATATCCCTAATATAACATGTGAGAACATAGAACCGCAGGTCTTTTCTTGGTCATCTCCTCATTGACATGTGACTTTAATGCGAATCCCTACATGTTTTTCTTTGTAAAGTGATTGCTTCCTAATTACCTGTGTGGTTTGTTTTTTTTGCAATAATTTTCATTTGTGGAATCTTGGAATTATTACATTTAATCCATGAGTAAAAAAACCCGCGTTGCCATTAACGGATTCGGTCGTATTGGCCGTGTAACTGCCAAATACATGCTGGATGATAGCAGCATTGAATTAGTAGCCATCAATGATTTAACCGATACAAAAACGCTTGCACATTTGTTTAAATATGATAGTGTGCACGGGCGATTTAAGGGAACCGTATTGCCCGGTGAAAACACATTAATTCTGAATGGTAAAACGGTTCATTGCTTTGCACAAAAGGACCCCACCAAACTGGACTGGAAAAAACTGGAAATTGATGTGGTGATTGAATCAACAGGGCATTTAACCGATACGGAAGGTGCTATGAAGCATGTAGAGGCAGGTGCTAAAAAAGTAATCATATCGGCTCCGGCAAAAAGCGATGAAATAAAAGCTGTTGTATTGGGCGTGAATGAACATATACTTGACGGAACGGAAAAGGTAATTTCAAACGCATCGTGTACCACAAACTGTGCTGCTCCAATGATAAAGATTATTGATGAGCTTTGTGGCATTGAAAGCTGTTATGTTTCCACTATACATTCTTATACAAATGATCAGCGCATACACGATGCCCCTCACAGTGATTTAAGGCGCGCGCGAGCAGCAGCGTTGTCAATAATTCCTACCACAACTGGTGCGGCTAAAGCCATTACCAAAATATTTCCGCAATTGCATGGGAAAGTGGGCGGATGTGGAATTCGTGTACCCGTTCCCGATGGATCGTTAACCGACATTACCTTTATTGTAAACCGTCACGATGTAACCGTTGAAGAAATAAATGCCAGGTTTAAAGCTGAAGCCGAAGGAAAATTAAAAGGCATTCTTGGTTATACCGATGAGCCTGTAGTTGGCATTGATTGCGTTGGCCAAACCGAATCGTGTGTGATTGATGCCGCGCTAACTTCGGTAATTGGTGATATGGTAAAAATTGTGGGTTGGTATGACAATGAAAGCGGGTATTCAAAACGCCTGGTTGATTTGGTGAAGTATATTAGTAAATGATCGATTATCAATTAAGGGAAGACGTATTTATTACCAATAAAGACCAATTAAATAAACTTTCGATTTACTTTCTCTTCTTAGTATAACATCATGGCATACTAATTCGATGGGACTAAACAAATCCCATGAACTCATTGCGACTTTATCCAGTTTATTTAAATCTGTTTTATAGTCAAGAGCAGAAAAATCATTTAGCCCATTCGATTCCTGCTGTAATATTATGCAAGTATCTTTGTTATGACTAGACTTCAGGTTACCATTTTCCTTGTAGTTGGTAACAAGATCAACAAGAAATGTTGAATCGCTTATAGTCTCAATCAGAACATAAAATTCCGTTGACTTCAATACCTTATCAATTGAATCCTGAATTGTGGAATGTGAACGCAAAAATTCCGGCAAGGCCTGGCAGATTGCCGCGGTCGCCCTGGCATTCAAAGGAAATAAGATTTTACCGCTCCCTCGCAATTTTGAAGCGTTTATGGGTTTGCTGTATTTGATTGTTGCGCTTTGGCGCAACAATCAAATACAGCAAACCACGCGCCTGGTAAAAAATCGCGAGGGACTTACTGAATATTTTTTTTGTTTAAAATTATAGGAGCGTGGCGATCTGCCAGGCCTTGCTGGAATTACTACAGGCGCACTGGCAAACCTCTGCCAGGGATAGAGCGTGATAGCCCGCAGCCAACGACCGTTCAACGTTTAATGTTTAAAGTTTAAGGCGAGGACTATTAGCGAAAGCCCGGTGCCGCTGAAAATACCAACAAGGCCTGGCCGATCACTTTGCTGCAACTATTCACGTAAAAATAAAATGCGGCAGGCGGCCAATTGATAATTGTACATTGCTAATTGATAATTACCGTTTCAACGTTACCCACCCTTTAACCAATTGCACGGCATTGTTTGCTTCGCAGGAACGGTTGTAATGAATAATAAATGCATACTCACCTTCGGCAACGTCATTCCCGTTTAATTTTCCATCCCACCACGTATTTATGTCAGTTGACGTATACATTTCCATTCCCCAGCGGTTGTAAATTTTAATGTCATAATTTTCACAAGGCGAAATCTGGCTTTTTAAAAAATCGTTTACACCGTCACCATTAGGGGTGAATATGGTTGGAATGATAAATGCTGTACCCTGGAAGGTGGGTTTGCTCACCGAAAAGGTTTGCATGTTGCTCCATACCGAATCATGGCAAACGGGGTTTGTAACCAACAACGTTATGGTGTGCAAACCTGAGTCAAGCGGAGGTGCAATGGTTGTTGCAGACGAAAATAAAACACCGTCAATGTACCAGGTAAAATCATTGTTTTGACTTGCCACCGGCAAAAAAGCATATTGGCGCATTTCACAGGTAACGGTTGAATCCATTAAAATGCCATTTGCCGGCCGAATGCACACCACAAATGTTTTTGTAAATGAACAACAACCATCATTCACAATTACGGTATACACACCGGATTGTGAAACAACAATTACAGGATCGGTTGAACCTGTATTCCAGAAATACCCATCAGCACCACTACTGGTAACATCAAGCGTTACAGCCGAAGTTGAATACAACGAATCGGTTAATCCTGTACTGTCACAACCATTGAATGATGGAAAATTACCTGTTTTGGAGGCAAGATCGTTTACAGAGATAGTTTCCGTCACCAGGTCGGTGGTTATGTTGCCTTGAAAAGGTGTAACGTTTTGCTGGTTGCAGGTTATTTCAAATGCATTGCAGGTCATGTCCAAATCGGTATCAATTTTCATGAGTGCAATGTCGGCACCAACTGTACCTGCTATGTAAATAAAACTGCTGTCACAATAAACGGGCTGAATCATACTTGTTTCAAACAATTCGTCATATGCCAATGAGCCAAATCGTTTTGATTTTAATACGTTTCCGCTTTTGTCAACCTTTATAACAAAAAAGTCATGTTGGCCGGAATTAAAGTTCGTATGACCTACCATAAAAAGGTTTGTGCCATCTGATACAATTGCGCGAAGCAATTCACCATCGGAAAGATCAATGTCATATGTTTTATCAAACAATACAGTGCCATTTGTATCCACCTTCATTAAACCGGGAATATAGTTGTTGCAAAAACCGGAACAGGTTTCATCACTGAAATAGGGAATATAGAAAGTGGATGGTGCTTCATACAAAATTTCCTGTGGGTATGTGCGTGATGCAAGAAGGTAATTTTTATGCAGGTATTTAGACCATATAACTGTGCCTGATGCGTTGTATTTTGCCAGGTGTGGTCGCATGGCGCTTGTTGCCCCGCTGCCACACCAGATGCGACCTGCTGTGTACATGTAACTGCCTACAACCGTTGCTGCTTCCATGTCATCGGTGCTGGTTGTCATACCCATGCTGGTGAGGTTTATTTTTTGTGTTTCAGATACAATGTTGCCAGTTACCTGGTTTACCGTCAAAATTTTCAGGTCGGTGCCAGTTGTTGTACCATATTTTGCTCCAAAAACGACATAATTGGCGGGTGATATTTCCTGTATTTTTTTGAAATAAAAACCACTGGTGTTTGATTTTAGAAAAATAAAATTGCCTGCACCATCCATTTTAAAGTATGCACCACTTACAGGCGTAGCGGTAAGGGCGTGCGCTGTGCCTATTATATATCCGTTACTTGTTGTGCTTAAAAAATTTACGAAGGTTTTACCGGGAGTGGCAGCCTTGAATGTGCGTACCCACACAAGTGTACCTGTTGGGCCCAGGCGCATGATAAAAGCGCTGTCGTTTTTTGTACCGCCAACCAACAGGTCATTACCAAATTTCGCCATGGCTTCGGCTCCCTCAATAGCCGTTGATGAGCCCAGTGTAACTGAAAAAGTTTGCGCTGCGGCCTTATGTGCCAACATACATATCAAACAAGAAAAAATGACACAATAGCGCATAGGGGTTAAACGTGAAACAGGTACAAGTTTGTTCCAAAATACTACTTTTTTAATAACAAATTCTGTTTAACCGTTTTACACATAAAAATAGCTGTTAAATTGCATTGCATTAGCATTGCTTTGAGCCTTGACAAATCCATAGAATACCTGAAAGGTGTTGGGCCAATACGAGCCGATACACTGAAAAAAGAAGCAGGCATTTTTGTGTACGATGATTTGCTCAATTATTTTCCTTTTCGGTATGTTGACAAAAGCAAAATTCATAAAATTTATGAGGTAAAAGACGACACCGTTTATTACCAGTTAAAAGGGCGTGTGCTTTCATTTGCCGAAGTGGGAGAAAAAAACAAAAAACGCCTAGTTGTGCAGTTTGAAGACGACAGTGGGCGGCTTGAACTGGTTTGGTTCAAGGGGTACAAATTTATTTTGCCAAACCTGGTTCGTGGGAATGAATATTTTGTGTTTGGAAAAGCAACCCATTTTAACGGGCGTTTTAATTTTACACATCCTGAAATTGAAGCTGCACAAAACAGGGAAATTATTTCACGTTCGCCCCTACAGGGAATTTATTCATCGGGTGAAAAATTAGCCGCAAAAGGATTAACCACGCGTGGATTTGAGAAACTGGAATTTACGCTCATAAATGAAGTAAAAAAATACATTCCTGAAATTTTGCCTGATAAACTCATGCGCGAGCTGGAGTTAATTGGAAGGGCCGATGCTTACGAGCAAATTCATTTTCCTGATCACTGGGGATTGTTGCAAAAAGCACAGTATCGCTTAAAATTTGACGAATTGTTTTTTATACAAATGCAGCTGGTCAAACAAAAAGTGCTGAACACAAAAAAGCTGCGCGGATTTTTGTTTGAAAAGGTTGGGCATTATTTCAATACTTTTTTTAATGAGCATTTACCCTTTAGCCTTACCGAAGCGCAAAAACGTGTGCTTCGCGAAATACGCAGGGATGTAGGCACCGGTGCGCATATGAACCGTTTGATGCAGGGCGATGTTGGCAGCGGAAAAACAATAGTTGCCCTGCTTACGATGTTACTGGCAATTGACAACGGATTCCAGGCCTGTTTAATGGCACCTACTGAAATTTTAGCACAACAACATTTTAAATCCATCACTGATTTACTGAAAGACCTGCCGGTTACCGTTGATATTTTAACCGGTTCCAGTAAAACCAGCGATCGTAAGCGAATTGATGAAAGTTTACGCAACGGTAACCTGAACATTTTGATTGGAACGCACGCGTTGATTGAACCCGATGTGGTATTTAGCAATTTAGGAATGGTTATTATTGACGAACAACACCGGTTTGGTGTGGAGCAACGTTCAAAATTGTGGAAGAAGAATTCGATTACACCACATGTACTGGTAATGACAGCCACCCCTATTCCACGAACCCTGGCCATGACGTTGTATGGCGATTTGGATGTTTCGGTAATTGATGAATTACCCCCTGGCAGGCGCGCTATAAAAACCGATCACCGTTTTGACAGTGCACGCATACGCGTTTTTGATTTCATGGAAAAAGAAATTGCTAACGGCAGGCAGGTATACGTAGTTTATCCACTTATACAAGAATCGGAAAAAGCCGATTACAAAGATTTGATGGACGGTTACGAAAGCATTGTACGAAGGTTTCCCATGCCCAGGTACCAGGTAAGTATTGTTCACGGCAAAATGAAAGCAAAGGACAAGGACTGGGAAATGGACCGTTTTGTAAAAGGTCAAACGCAAATTATGGTTGCAACCACTGTAATTGAAGTTGGCGTAAATGTTCCCAATGCAAGTATTATGGTTATTGAAAGTGCCGAAAGGTTTGGATTAAGCCAATTGCACCAGTTACGCGGACGTGTAGGGCGTGGTGCTGAACAGTCCTATTGCATTTTAATGACCGGAAATAAATTGGGCGAAGAAGCCAGGCACCGCATGAAAGTAATGTGCGAAACCAACGATGGATTTGTCATAAGCGAAGAAGACATGAAACTGCGCGGCCCGGGCGATATTACCGGAACAGCACAAAGCGGGCTCATGCAAATGAAGATTGCCGACATTACAAAAGATGGGGAAATACTTTTAACAGCGCGTGAAAAAGCCATAGCGATTTTGGAAAGCGATCCCGATTTAACAAATCCCGAAAACAAAATTTTGCGCGATGAATTGATGCGGAGAGATAAGCATAAGAGTGTTTGGGCACGCATCAGCTAAGCAGTTTACGGTTCTCAGTTCACCAGTTTACAGTTCTCAGTTAGTTAGTTTAGAGTTCTCAGTTCACCCGTTTAGATTTTGATGAAGGCTGTTGGTTTGTGGCGCTACTCAATTGTTAAAAGCGGTTGTTTTTGTGGTTCCCCAATTAGGAATTCAGGACACGAAATTCGGAATTTCCGGTTAATAACTTTGTTGATAATCACAAACACCCCTTACTGAATACCAAGCCATGGTGTGGGTAAATTTGATAAACTATTTAGTAAGAGGCAAATGTCATTTTTCAGTTCACTCGTAAAGAAAAGGATCAACGAACAAAAGCTCGCTTCTATCTTCGTCACCGGCCTTGTACAAACCGTTGAATTGGGATGGGCTGATGTTGCCAACCTTATTAACGATGACCCTGATTTTACCACTTCACCCAAACTTTCGACCCAGGACGACAATGCTTTTTTAATTATTGTACTTACGGGCAATATCAAATTAATGAGCGATAGGATTGATGGTGACCAGGAACTGAAGGTTCGCAGGGCCGTTTTGAACCATTGCGCCAGTATTTTTGAAACCGACTACGATACATTTGCTACCATCTATAAGGAGTATAGTGACCTGATGATGCGCCACAATTACCCTTCAAAAAATATACTTTATGCCATGAGCAAGGCTGTGTTTGTTAAATACGACCTCATGCAGTACCAGGCTGATTATTTCAAATCGCTAAAAACACCTAATCCGTTGATTTTGAAAAGAATGAATGAGATTATGGCGAATTTTATCTGGGACTGGGACTCGTTTTTGGAAAAGTATAAGTTGTCTTAACCGATTATGGAAGAGCTTGACCAGTCACTGGCCAACGAACCAAAAATTATTTCAAACGTTTTTGCTACTGTTTATTCAAATTGGGGAGTAACCATACTTGTTGCTGCATTTGCACTTATAGGATTGGTTGGCCTCATTGATGGGAATTTACTGGGCCTTGTATTGGTGGCTATTGGTGGTGCAGGCTTAACATTTAATTACGGTGCCGATGTGGATGTAAACAATAACCGTTACCGTGATTTCACCAGTGTTTTTTTCATGAAATTTGGTGCATGGAAGTCGTTGAACCTTTACCCTTACATAACTGTATTAAAAACAAATAAAGGACGTTCGGCATTTGGTGCCATTCCAATAATGGCCGGTGCTTCTACATTATCTTCTACACTAAATGCCGACTATTCTGACGGTGAGTTTGGAATTTATCTTTTAAATAAATCGCATTACCAAAAAATAGAATTGGAAATTACCAATGACCTGAAAAAAGCAAATGAGCGGCTGAACTATTTTTCAAAAACCATGAATAAGGAAATCGTAACGTATAGTCCGGTGCGTATTTCAAAAACACGGTAGCATTCAAACTCATTCATGTTTAATTCTGTTTTTTGTGTAACCTGTGGCAAATCAGCCTGAATTATTGGTGTAATTGACGTCAATTATTTGACTACTACTTACTTAATAAATTCAACCTGGGCTTTTACGCTTTTTCCCTGATTCATTCCGATTTTACTGCATAGGTCAACGTTCTTTTACATTTTTTCAGGTAGTTGTAAACTGGTCATACATTCGGTTTCATAAAACAAAAATTATATGAAAAAATTTACCAGTATTTTACTTGTGATCTTTTGGTCAGCTTTAGGCCGGGCACAAAACACTGCCACCTTGCAATGGAACAACACCATTGCGGGAACCACATCCGGTTCAGACAACGGTATTGTAAGTTTTACCGACAATGCAGGAAACACCTATGCAGCCGGAACCAACCAAAACGGATTGTTTGTTGCAAAATTTGACAACACCGGAGCCGTGGTTCAGCATTTTCAGCATGTTGATACAAACAATACGGCATTATCACCAAAAATTATTCAAACCGATGCCATGAATAATATATATGTTGGTGGCGATAAATTTTTTGATGGGGTTTACCAGGTGAGCTTTGCAAAATTTGATCCAACAGGAAATCTTTTATGGATGAAGGATTATTCAAACGCTGCAGGTTTTGGAAACATTCAATCCATTAGTGCCGATAACAACGTATCGCCCAATTATTTTTGTTATACAGGTTATGTTGGCGACTCGTTATGGGTTGGAAAATTTGATGTGACAACAAGTGATTTTGCATGGAACACTAAATTAATTCCTGCAGGTTACATAAATGCCAAAGGACTGCATGTATCCATAAAAAGCAGCAACATTTACGTTGCGGGGCAAACAATGGGCACATTTACCAATGATGATGCACTGCTTATTCGTTTTAATGCGTTGGGTACGCTAACGTATTTAACAACATTAAATGGGTCGGCAAGCTCGCAGGACATAGCCTATAAAGTTATCGTGAACTCAAGTGGCGAAGCTTTTTTATTTGGAACCGCCTACAACCCCGGGTTGCAATATTTTGTTTCCAAATATGATATAGTTGGAGGTACAAGCTGGACATCCTATAGTGGCGTACCCGCTGGTGAAACCATTGCACAGGCCCATGATCTTGCTTTTAATGCTACATACAGCAAGGTATATGCGCTTGGGTCATCCAACCATGCTGTAACCAATGGCAATGGCAATATCATGATATTTACCGCTTCTTCGGGTGCACTTGCACACAGTGCGGTGATAAATTTTGGAACTGAAAATGAAATGCCAAAAGACCTGATAGTTGACAACAGTGAAAACTATTATATAGTTGGAAGCAAATCAAACGGGTTTTTAGGGGTGAAATACAACAGCAGCAATGCACTTAGCTATACACTAAGTTATACCGATTTAAATTACTGGCTTGGTTCGCACCTGGACTTATCGGGTAACCTTTTTATTTGTGGAACCGCTTCCTCAACAGTAACGCTGGGCGATGTTGTTTTAAAAGCAAGAT